>JACPFM010000039.1 GCA_016182965.1 Deltaproteobacteria bacterium
AGTAGTGCTGCCCGCGAATCTTCCCGAGAGACCGCGACCCCTCGGCGATGCCCAGCACGGTGGTGTCGCCCGCCCGATCGAGCTGATCGGCGAGCGACGGCTGCCGCCGCCGAATCTGCGCGACATACGGCTGGAGCCTGCGAACGACATCGAGAGCGACCTGATAGACGCGCAACATGGAGAGCCCTTTCCGCGCCGAGCCGCGCGAGCGCCCGATGCGCCCTTGCCGAACTCGGCGTGGTCCCCCCGCACCCCGGAGCGCAGGCGCAGTCGAGGCTGCGAGCGCAGCGAGCACGGCGCGGAGCGCCGCTGCGGCCTCGACGGCGCCGAGCACCGGGGTACAATCCCGCACGCCGAGCGAAGCAAAAGTGCGTCCGCGTCCGCCTCCGCGTCCGCGTCCGCGTCCGCGTTCGCCTGCGCGTTCGCGTTCGCGTTCGCGTTCGCGTTCGCGTTCGCGTTCGCGTTCGCGTCCGCGTTCGCCTTCGCGTCCTCAGGCCGTGCGAGCGTCGATCGAATCCACCGCATGCACCGGCGCCATGTCCCCGCTCATCATCGGCGCCAGCGCGTTCAGCACCATCCGGTGCTTCTGCAACGTGCTCTTCCCCTCGAACGCGCTCGAGATCACCGTCACCCGATAATGCCCGCCGCCGCCCTCGACCTGCGCCTTCGCGCCGGGGATCGCGCGCTCGATCGCCTCGCGCGCCGCCTCGGTGATGGAGCCCTTGAAATCGGTCGGGTGGTCGGACGAGGACATCGCGCGCAGTGTACCGCCTCCGGCTCAGACCACGCGCGCCGATTGCGGCTGCGTGCCCGCGGCGACCTCGCGCAGGATGCGCGGCACGAACGCGCCGCCGCGCACCAGGTTCGCCACGAGCAGGGCGACGTTCCACACGATCGAGAAGGCGAGGATCTGCGGGCCGGGCACCCACTCGGTGAAGAGGAGCCACGCGCCCTGCACAGGCCCGAAGCCGAGCACGTTCACCGGCAGCGAGCCGACCAGCATGATGATCGGCACGTACATGAACGCCGCGCGCAGCGGGAGCGGCATGCCGAAGGCGTTCGCCGCCACCCACACGGCCAGGATGATCGCGACGACGTTGAGGATGCGCCCGAAGAGCTGCACCGCGCCGCGACCGCGCGGAACGGCGCGGAACACGCGCAACACGCCCGGGCGCTCGGCCAGCGTCGTCTCGGCGAACGGCTCGCGCGGCTGCCCGAGCAGGAGCAGCATCACCGACGCGAACAGCGTCGGCGCGCCGAACCGCAGGAGATCGCCGACCGGCACGCGACCGAGCGCGATCGTGACCGTCGCCACGAGCGAGCCCGCCGCGAGATCGGAGCCGGCGGTGAAGAGGATCAAGCCGACGGCCACCCGCACCCCGCTGCCGGTCGAGCGCGCGATCCACGTGCCGTAGGCGCCCTGGTTGAAGAGGTAGCCGATCGACTGCAGCACCGCACAGCCGGACTTCACGCGCGCGACGTCGTAGTAGCGCGGCCCGCCGAGCACGGAGGTGAGGACGACGGTGTCCCACGCCGACACGATCAGCATGTGGATGATCGCGAACGCCAGGGCGATGGGGAACAGCGCCCACGCGTGGCCGCGCGCCATCGCGCCGACGATCTCGCCGAGCGAGTATCTGCGCAGGATCGCCGCGACGACGATCGCCGTCAGCAGGTACGGGCCGACCTTCGTCGCGAGCCCGCGGAGTCGTCGCGCGCCGCGTGCGCGCTCGCTGGAGGCGCCGTCGGTCACCAGGCGGGGGTGCGCATTGCGGCCACGACCCACGCCGCAACGACCAGCGCGAAAGAGAGCGTGCCGAGGACGAGCTGACCGGCGCGCCCGAGCGGCGTGCGCGCGCGCTTGGGCGCGAGCACCGCGACGCCGAGCAGCGCGCCGACCACCAGGCCGAGGAGGTGCGCCCACAGATCGGAGTGCGCGCTCGATCCGAGCATGCCGAGGAGCGCGACGCCGCCGACCACCGGGCCGACGCGATCGGTCCACCGGCGCACGCCGGCGTGGTGGTTGATGGTGAGCTGGGTGGCGGCGAGCACGCCGACCGCGGCGAAGACGGCGGTCGAGGCGCCGATCGATCGATGCGGCTGGTGGAGGGCGGCGTGGACCGCCGCGTTCGCCACGTTGGCGAGCGCGCCGGCGACGAGCACGAGGAAGGCGCCTCGCCCGACGCCGAGGCGACGGAAGAGGAAACCGAGGAAGACCGTGCCGGCGAGCGCGTTGCCGAGCACGTGCGCCAGATCGGCGTGCAGCGTGAGCGCCGTGATCGCGCGCCACGGCTCACCGTGCAGGAGGCGCTGCGCGTCGGCGGTGCCGGCCGCGAACCAGCCGCTCCGTAGCGCGACCGGACCGGTGATCACGAAGAAAAACGTGACGGCGGCCGCGATCAGCGGCGCGGCGAGCGAGCTCGCGAACGGCAGCCGCTCGCGGACCCGGGCTCGCGGGCGGAAGTCCTCGTTCTCCTCTTCGTAGGCGCGGAGGGCTTCGACCGTGCGCCGCACGTCGCGGTCCTCGACGGTGAAGTAGTACCCATCGGGACGCGAGCTGACGCCGTGCTGGATTTCCTGGGACTTGAGCACCAGCGACCATTCGCCGAGCTTGTCGAGGTTGGGCACGGGGCCGATGGGGTGGACTGCCGACATCATGCGCGGGGCCGGGTTGCCCGGGGCGGGGGATACCGGCCGGGGTGCAGTCGAACGTGCGTCGCCAGCCCGGCTTTGGGAAGGGGGGCGCTCGCGATCGCAGCCGGCGGACATGGGGGATCGGATGCTGCCTCGGCGGTCCCGGGTTCCACGATCCAGCCCGCCTGCCGGGGGTTTCGCGCGCCCTCGGGTGCCCGACCCAACTGCCGCTTGACATGAATCCCGCCGCCAGTAGACTGCGCGCCCCCCCCGTTCCCCGGGGGTCTACCTTTCGAGTCGCCTCCGAGAAGACCGAGAACCCATGCCGACGATCAATCAGCTCGTCCACTCCGGACGCGCGGTCATCAAGAACAAGACCGCCTCTCCCGCGCTGAAGTCCTGCCCGCAGAAGCGTGGCGTCTGCGTCCGCGTGTACACGACGACGCCGAAGAAGCCGAACTCGGCGCTCAGGAAGGAATGCCGCGTCCGCCTCACCAACGGCATGGAAGTCACCTCATACATCCCGGGCGAGGGGCACAACCTCCAGGAGCACTCCGTGGTGCTCATCCGCGGCGGTCGCGTGAAGGACCTGCCGGGCGTTCGCTACCACGTCGTCCGTGGCACCCTCGACGCGTCGGGCGCCATCGGCCCGAGCTCGACCAACAAGGCGAACCGCAACCGCAAGCGCTCCAAGTACGGCGTCAAGAAGCCGAAGTCCTGATCGCCGGCTTCTCCGCACCTTTCCAAGCTCTCGTTTCAGTCAGAGGATTCCGATGCCCCGTCGCCGCGAAGTACCGAAGCGCAGGATCAACCCCGATCCGAAGTACAAGGACAAGCTCGTCGCCAAGTTCATGAACACGGTGATGGTCGACGGCAAGAAGGCCGTGGCCGAGGGCATCGTGTACGGCGCCTTCGAGATCGTGAAGGCGCGCTACAAGGAAGACCCGCTCGAGGTCTTCAAGAAGGCGATGGACAACGTCAAGCCGAAGCTCGAAGTGAAGAGCCGGCGCGTCGGCGGCGCGACCTACCAGGTCCCCGTCGAGGTCCGTCCCGAGCGCCGCGTCGCCCTGGCGATGCGCTGGCTCGTCCAGTACTCGCGCGACCGCGGCGAGAAGACGATGCGCGAGCGCCTGGCCGGTGAGCTCGTCGACGCCGCCGCCATGCGCGGCAACAGCGTCAAGAAGCGCGACGATACGCACAAGATGGCGGAGGCGAACAAGGCCTTCGCGCACTACCGCTGGTGATGTTCCGAGAGGTCTGGAGCCGCACGGCTCTGGACCTCTCTCGCGACGGCTGAACCCTCCTCCACAGGATTTGCATCGAGGCAATGACGACGACCACATAGGACCGAGTGAGGCCGCTCGACCGTGATCCCACGCTGGATCACCGAAGCTTCCCTCGGACCCTCCCGTCGACGCGAAGTAACCGCAAATGGAGCGGTGAAAGTCGAGGGAGGGTCTTCGTCTTTCTTCTCGAGCCCTCGAATACAGACCCTCGACACTACCAGGAAGCGAACGATGCCCCGCGACATCCCCCTCGAGCGCCACCGCAACATCGGCATCATGGCGCACATCGATGCCGGCAAGACGACGACGACCGAGCGCATCCTCTATTACACCGGCGTCAACTACAAGATCGGCGAGGTCCACGAGGGTGCCGCGACCATGGATTACATGGTCCAGGAGCAGGAGCGCGGCATCACGATCACCTCGGCCGCGACGACGTGCTCGTGGCAGCCGGCGGCGGGTCCCTACGGCGGCATCCGCCACAAGATCAACATCATCGACACGCCCGGACACGTCGACTTCACCATCGAGGTCGAGCGCTCCCTCCGCGTCCTCGACGGCGCGGTCGCGGTGTTCGACGGCGGCAACGGCGTCGAGCCGCAGTCCGAGACGGTGTGGCGTCAGGCCGATCGTTACCGCGTCCCCCGCATCGCGTTCATCAACAAGATGGACAAGGTCGGCGCCTCCTTCCAGATGTGCGTCGACTCGATGAAGGAGCGCCTCGGCACCAACGCCGTCGCCATCCAGTGGCCGGTGGGCGAGGAAGAGCACCACAAGGGCATCGTCGACCTCATCACGATGAAGGCGGCGATCTTCGACGACGAGTCGAAGGGCCAGAAGTTCGCGTGGACCGAGATCCCCGAGGACCTGCGCGACATCTGTCAGAAGAAGCGCGAAATCATGATCGAAGCCTGCGCCGACCTCGACGAGGCGATCATGGAGAAGTTCCTCGCCGGCGATCTCGACAAGGTCACCGAGGTCGAGATCAAGCGCGCGCTCCGCGCCGGCACCATCGCCTTCAAGCTCGTCCCCGTCGTCTGCGGCACCGCCTTCAAGAACAAGGGCGTGCAGATGCTCCTCGACGCGGTCGTCGAGTTCCTGCCCTCGCCGATGGACCTGCCGGCGATCAAGGGCATCGACGCCTCGCGCGGCGGCGATCACCTGGTCGAGCGCAAGGCCGACGACGCCGCGCCCTTCTCGGCGCTCGCGTTCAAGATCATCAACGACCCGCACGGCAACCTGACGTTCTTCCGCGTCTACTCCGGCCACATCGACTCGGGCACGATGGTGCTCAACTCCACGCGCGGGAAGCGCGAGCGCCTCGGCCGCATCCTCCAGATGCACGCCAACAAGCGCGACGAGCTGAAAGAGGCGTACGCCGGCAACATCTACGCGGCCGTCGGCCTGCGCGACACGCGCACCGGCGACACGCTTTGCAGCGAGGACTCGCCGGTCATCCTCGAGAAGATGACCTTCCCCGAGCCGGTCATCAGCGTCGCCATCGAGCCGAAGACGAAGGTCGACCTCGAGAAGCTGGGCACCGCCCTCGGCAAGCTCGCCTACGAGGATCCGAGCTTCCGCGCGTACACCGACGAGGAGACGGGGCAGACCATCATCGCCGGCATGGGCGAGCTGCACCTCGAGATCATCGTCGACCGCCTCCGCCGCGAGTTCAAGGTCGAGTGCAACGTGGGCCGCCCCGAGGTCGCCTACCGCGAGTCGATCAACAAGCGTGTCGAGAACATCGACATGAAGTACGCCAAGCAGTCCGGCGGCCGTGGCCAGTACGGTCACGTGAAGATCCACATCGAGCCGGGCGAGCGTGGTTCGGGCTTCGTGTTCGAGAACGACATCGTCGGCGGCGTCATCCCGAGGGAGTTCATCCCCGCGATCGAGAAGGGCATGAAGGACGCGCTCGATCGCGGCGTCCTCGCGGGCTATCCCGTGATCGACGTCAAGGTGCAGCTGTTCGACGGCAGCTACCATGAGGTCGACTCGTCCGCCGCGGCGTTCGAGATCGCCGGCTCGATGGCGCTGCAAGAGGGCGCCAAGCGCTCCGGCCTGCACCTCCTCGAGCCGATCATGAAGGTCGAGGTCGTCGTCCCCGAGATGTACATGGGCGACGTCATCGGCGACCTCAACGCGCGTCGCGGTCACATCAAGGGCATGAACCAGCGCGCGAACACCCAGGTGATCGACGCCGAGGTGCCCCTCGCCATGATGTTCGGGTACTCGACCGACCTGCGAAGCAAGACGCAGGGCCGTGCGACGTACACCATGCAGTTCTCGCACTATTCGCAGGTTCCCGCGCAGGTGCAGGAAGAGATCGTTGCCAAGGTGAAAGGCGCTTGAGAGGCGCCTCTGGAGCAGTCATGACTTCGAAGATTCGCATCCGCCTCAAGGCGTTCGACCACCAGCTCCTCGACAAGTCGACCAGCGACATCGTCGAGACGGCCAAGCGCACCGGCGCGAAGGTCGCGGGTCCCATCCCGCTGCCGACGCACATCTCGCGCTACACGGTCCTCCGCGGACCGCACGTCGACAAGAAGTCGCGTGAGCAGTTCGAGATCCGGACCCACAAGCGTCTGCTCGACATCCTCGAGCCGACCCAGCAGACCCTCGACGCGCTGATGAAGCTCGACCTGTCGGCCGGCGTCGACGTCGAGATCAAGTCCTAGTCTTCAGTCGTCAGTCGTCAGTCGTCAGCCCAGACACCCTGTCACCAGCATCAACCTCAAACTGATGACTGATGACCGAAGACTGATGACTGACTGGCGGCCCGACCCCAAAACAGTGGTGAAACCATGAAGTTCGACGTCTTCAATCTGAAGCGCGAGAAGACCGGGGAGATCGAGCTCGCCGATCAGGTCTTCGGCGCCGAGGTCAAAGAGCAGCTCTTCTACGAAGTGGTGAAGGCGCAGCTCGCCAGCCGGCGCGCCGGAACCCAGTCGGCGAAGACCCGCTCCGAGGTCGCCGGTTCGTCCAAGAAGCTCTACAAGCAGAAGGGCACCGGCAACGCGCGTCACGGCTCCATCCGTGCGCCGATCTACCGTGGCGGCGGTCGGGCCCTCCCGCCGACGCCGCGTGACTGGTCCTACCGTCCGCCGCGCCAGGTCCGCGTCGGCGCGCTCAAGAGCGCGCTCTCGCTCCTCGCGAAGGAGGGCCGGCTGGTCATCGTCGACGCGATGAAGCTCGACGAGATCCGCACCAAGGGCCTCGTCGCCGCGCTCAAGGCGCTGAAGGTCGATTCGGGCGTGCTCCTCGTCGATGCGAAGGAGAACGACAACCTGCGTCTCTCCGCGCGCAACCTCGAGACCGCCACCGTGCTGCCCCCCGAGGGCGTGAACGTCTACGACATCCTGCGGCACGACCACCTCGTGCTCTCGCAGGACGCGGCCAAGGCCCTCGAAGCCCGCTGCCTCCGCTGAGGTTTCACCATGAGCCCCGAGCAAGTCATCAAGCGTCCGATCATCCTGACGGAGAAGTCGCGTCTCCAGCAGGAAGATCAGAATCAGTTCGCGTTCGAGGTCGATCGGCGCGCGAACAAGATCGAAATCCGCAACGCGGTGCAGTCGCTCTTCAAGGTGACGGTCACCGACGTCAACACGCTCGTCATCCGCGGCAAGATGCGCCGCATGGGCCGTGGCGTGGCGAAGACCCAGAACTGGAAGAAGGCGATCGTGACCCTCAAGGCGGGTGACTCGATCAAGTTCTTCCAGGGGACCGAGGAGTAGTCCCAATGGCCGTCAAATCCTACAAGCCGACCTCGCCGTCGCGTCGTTACTACAACGACTACGACTTCAGCGAGATCTCCAAGAAGAAGCCGGAGCGCGCCCTCACCGAGTCGAAGTCCTCGACCGGCGGCCGCAACCACTACGGCCGCATCACCATGCGGTTCCGTGGCGGCGGTCACAAGCGCCGCTTCCGCCTGATCGACTTCCGCCGCGACAAGATCGGCATCCCCGCCACGGTCGCCGCGCTCGAGTACGATCCCAACCGCACGGGGCGCATCGCGCTCCTGAGCTACGCCGACGGCGAGAAGCGCTACATCCTCGCGCCCGACGGGCTCAAGGTGGGCGACAAGATCGTCTCGTCGCGCAACGCCGACATCAAGCCGGGCAACTCGATGCCGCTGCGGTACATCCCGCTCGGCACCGCGGTGCACGCGGTCGAGATGAAGATCGGCAAGGGCGCCCAGCTCGCGCGCTCCGCCGGCGTCGCCGCGCAGGTGATGGCCAAGGACGGCGACTACGCCCAGATCCGTCTGCCCTCGGGCGAGATCCGCAAGGTCCACCAGGACTGCCGCGCGACCATCGGCCAGGTGTCGAACGTCGACCACATGCACATCTCGCTCGGCAAGGCCGGGCGCGCGCGCTGGCTCGGTCGCCGTCCGCACAACCGCGGCGTCACCATGAACCCGGTCGATCACCCGATGGGTGGTGGCGAGGGTCGTTCGTCGGGCGGTCGTCACCCGTGCTCGCCGTGGGGTCAGCTCGCCAAGGGCCTGAAGACCCGCAAGAACAAGCGCACCGATCCGATGATCGTGAAGAAGCGCGGCAAGGGCCACTCCTGAGAGCCGTCAGTCGTCAGTCGTCAGTCGTCAGCCGAGAAGAGACTCAGCTCCCTTCTCGGTTTGACGACACTCTCGAGACTGATGACTGATGACTGACGACTGACGACTGTTTTTCTGCAACTCGCCAGCGACGCGCTGGTACGACCGCAGCGCCACATGACGCTTCGGTCTCAAGGAGCTCCGAATGCCCCGTTCCATCAAGAAGGGTCCCTTCATCGACGGCCACCTCCTCGAGAAGATCGAGGAGACGAACAAGTGCAAGAACAAGAAGGTCGTCAAGACCTGGTATCGTCGCTCCACTATCGTCCCCGAGGCGGTCGGTCTGCCCTGCGCGGTCCACAACGGCCGCAAGTTCGTGCCCGTCTTCGTCACAGAGAACATGGTCGGTCACAAGCTCGGCGAGTTCGCGCCGACCCGCACCTTCCACGGTCACTCGGGCGACAAGAAGGCCAAGGTGAAGGGCAAGAAGTAGCGCGTTCACGCGGCTCGCCGACTCGCGGCGAGCGACGCGGCTCGAAGGGACGCGCACCACGCGTCCCTTCGGCTTTTTGTCCGCCCCGCCGGCGGAGTCTCGTACCTTCGACCTTCGACCCGATGACCGCCGCCACCGACCGCTGCCCCGAATGCCAGAAGCCTCGGGCGATCTGCGTCTGCGACCGAATCACGCCGCTCGCCACCGAGCACCGCGTCCTCGTGCTGCAGCACCCGCAGGAGGGCGACACCGATCTCGGGACGGTGCCGCTGCTCGCGCGCGCGCTCCCGAAGTGCAAGGTGCGCGTCGGGCTGAGCTGGGCCTCGCTCGCGCAGGCGCTGGAGGAGCCCGAGGCGGAGAACGCGCGGTGGGCGGTGATCTACCCGACGAAGATCGCCGAGGACCTCCCGCCGGAGGTGCTATCCCAGCCGGTGCTGCTGCTCGACAAAAAGGGCCGCCTCCGCGACGAGGACGCGCAGGGAGAGCGCGCCTCGGCTCGCCGGGGACTCGAAGGCATCGTCGTGCTCGACGGCACGTGGAGCCAGGCGAAGACGCTCTGGTGGCGCAACCCCTGGCTCCTGAAGCTCGGGCGCGTGGTGCTCAACCCGCGCGAGCCGTCGATCTACGGCCGCATCCGCAAGGAGCCGCGTCGCGAGTACGTCTCCACGCTGGAGGCGGTCGCCGACGTGCTCGTCGCGCTCGGCGAGCCGGAACAGGTGCGCACCGACCTGCGCCGCGCGATGCGCACGATGGTGCAGCGCGCGCGTGACGCCGGCGTGCGACCGGCTCCGTCGCCGCGACGAAGGACTCGCCCGGACTGAGCACTACCCGGTATCGAGGTCGCTTCCGTCCGGGGGCTCCAACGACGCCTCACCGCACGCGCGGCGGCGGTGGCGCGACCGGGCCGCCCCCGATCGGGAACTGCTGCGTCGTCGGACCGCGCGGCATGAGCGCCTGCGTCGGCGGCTGCTCGGTGTGCATCGCGTCGTGTTGCCGCTGCAGCTCGGGCGGCACCTCGACGAACGCGACCCAGCCCGATTCGGTCGGGTAGTACCAGGTTCCGTCGACGAAGCGCGCCCACGCGCCGCGGTAGTACACGCGCGGCGCCCGGTCGAGCACGACCGGATCGACGCGCGCGGCGGCGACCCGGTAGCCGTACACGTCCGGGCCGGGGCGGCCTCCGGAGACACAGCCGATGCTCGAGGGCAGCGCGAACACGGCCAACGCCACCGCGAACACGAGCGAGCGAGCGCGCATCGGGCTCGGGACGTTGCACGGCCCATGCGCGGCGATGACCGCCGCGCGTGACCGCGACGGGGCCGCCCGATCGATCCCGATCTCAGCTCCTGCTGCGAGCGATCGACTGGCTGCGCCGCCGCGTCCCACGGCGCTGAAGGTTCGGCACGGACGTCCCGGCGCGGTACCTTCGCGGCGTGCGGCTCCGGACGCTGATGACGACCCCGCTCCTTCTGGCCGGCGCGTGCCGGCGCGCGCCCACCCCAGCGCCCGATGCGTCACCGCCGGTCGCAGCCACGGCGGACGTGAGCGCCGATGCCGCGCCGGTCGCCTCCCCGGGCTCCGGTCAGGTCGCGCTCGACGATCGCTGCGGGAAGCACGACGACTGCGTGACGGTCGACGTCTACGTCGACGGGCCTCTGCGCTGCTGCGTCGCGTGCGGATCGCAGGCGGCCGCCTCGAAGGCGTCGGCCGAGGCGTTCGTCGCCGCGTGCGCGAAGGCCAAGCCGATGCGCGATTGCCCGATCCTCGACTGCGCCGCGCCCCCGCTCGACGCTCGCTGCGTCGGTGGTCGCTGCATGCTCGCGCCACGGCCGCGTTGAGCGATACAGGGCGCGAGCGGCCACGTTCTTGCTCTGAGGTCGAGCATGGCCCGCCTCGCAGTCGCCATGATCCTCCCCTTGTCGTTCGCCCTCGCGATCGGGTGTGGCAACGATCCCGAGCACCCGGCCGCGGCGCCGCAGTGCGAGGGGCCGGGCTGCAGAGGAGCCCCGGGCGTCAACGGCGTCGGCGGAGGCACCGGCGGCGGCGGCGGTGGCAGCACGGCCACGGAGGGCGAACCGCCCGAGCCGAACGGTGGCGCACCGCCGGGCCCGGGCACCAACACGCCGATCGGCGGAGCTTCCGGGACCGGTGCGGGCGCGGGTGGCACCGGCGCCGGTTCGGGCACGTCCGGCGGCTCGACCACGCCGGTCACGCCGGGTGGAGGCACCGGCGCGACGACGCCGGTCACACCGGGAGGCGGCGGCGGCCCGACCGGCGCGGGCGGAGACACGCCGGGCACGGGCACGGGCACGGGCACCGGCGGCGCCGACGGTGGCGTCTCGCAGGACGGGTTCTTCGTGCCGTTCTCGACCTGATCGGCGCGCTCGCGCGATCGCTTCGAGCGATCACGAAGGCGACGCCCAGCTGTCGCGGGTGAGCAGGCGCTCGAGGTTGGCGAGCGCGGGATCGCGTCACCGGACCCCGACCGGATCGGCTACTTGGAGGCGTCGAGCGCCGCCGCCTGCTTGCGCAGACGTTTGGCCTCGTTCTCGAGCTTCTTCGCACGGCGCTCGAGCGTCGCGGCCGCGGCCTCGGCCTGCACCGCGTCGTCCTCGTTCCTCGCCGCCTCTTTGTCGAGCGCGTCGGCGTCGGCCTGCGCCTTCGCCTTCGCCTTCGGATCGCCGATGGTCGCGAGCTGCGCGCGGAGCTTCGCCGCGGCCGCCGCCTTTTCGGTCGCCGTCTTGCGCGCCAGCACCGCGGTCTTGCGACCCTTCTCGGCGGTCGCGCGATCGGCCGCGGCGTCGGCCTCGAGCTTGGCGGCGCGATCGCGGAGCGCTTGCGGCGCCTGCGTCGTCGGCGCGTCGGCGCGGACGACCCCCGTGACGGGGACGATCGCGCACGCGATCACCAGGGGCAGCATGGTCGTTCTTCGCATCGGCGGCGCGCAGCGTAGCACGCGCTCGGCGCTGCCTTGGACCGATGGGACGAAGGACCGGCTCGCCCGAGCTCCGGGAGCGGACGTAGAGCGAACAGCACAACGACCGTCCACCGTGGTACCGATCCTCGCGCGAATGCCCCCGGAGCCCCAGGACGAGACCCTCGACCCGCGCGCGCCGCGTTCGACGCGCCTCGTCCTCGGCGAAGGGGCGAAGCCGCGCATCGAGATCCTGTTCCACTCGGATCTGCGGCGGGTCGGCGACTCGCTGACGGTCGGCGAGCGCGAGGTGATCATCGGCCGCGACGGTCCGTCGTTCTCCTCGGCCCGCGGAGCCGCGCCGCTGAACGATCCCTGCGTCAGCCGCAGGCAGCTCTCCGTCGCGTATCGCTCGGGCGCGTTCGTGGTGCTGGCCGATCCATCCGCGCGACGTCCGCTCTCGTTCTTCGGTCCCGGCGGCGAGCCGCGCTCGCCGTCCACCAGCGTCGAGCCTGGCTCGCTCGTGGCGATCGGCGATCGCATCCTCTTGCGGCTCGCGCACGCGCCCGACGACGGCGACGACCTCGGCATCGTCGGCCGTAGCGCCGCGGCGATCGAGCTGCGGCGCGCGATCCGCTCCCTCGCCGACGCCGCGTCGACCGTGCTCGTCCGCGGCGAGACGGGCGTCGGCAAGGAGCTGGTCGCCCGTGCGCTCCACGAGGCCTCGCGCCGGAAGGGCGCGCCGTTCGTCGCCGTGAACTGCGCCGCCCTGCCGGAGAACCTCGTCGAGTCCGAGCTGTTCGGTCACGCGCGCGGCGCCTTCAGCGGCGCGACGACCGCCAAGGCCGGGCTCTTCCGGGCGGCGGGGGCCGGCACGATCTTCCTCGACGAGATCGGCGAGCTGCCGCTTCCGATGCAGGCCAAGCTGCTCCGCGCGTTGCAGGAGCGCGCGGTGCGCCCGCTCGGCGAGTCGACCGAGATCCCCTTCGACGCGCGCGTCGTGTGCGCCACCAACCGCGACCTCGCGCAGGAGGTCGAGGAGGGTCGCTTCCGCGCCGATCTCTTCGGCCGCATCGAGGCGCCCGAGATCCTGGTCCCGCCGCTGCGGGCGCGCGTCGTCGACGCGCCGCTGATCTTCGCGCGCTTCTTCGAGGCGCAGGTGCGCGCGGCCGGCGGTCGGGTCTTGCCCGCCATGCTGCGGGCCGCGGACGTCGAGCCGCCCCCGATCCCGCTCGCTCACGTGCTCGAGCTGCTCCGATACCCGTGGCCGCGCAACGTGCGCGAGCTCGAGCGACACGTGGGCGCGCTCGCTGCGTCGAGCGCCGAGGCGGGCTCGTTCCGCCTGCCCGGCCCGTTTCCGCCGCGCGAGAGCCTCCGCGCGCCGGGCACGCGGACGTCCGTGCCGCCCGAGGGCGGCGAGAGGCCGCGCGCACGGCCCGATCTCGACGAGCTCCTGCGCGTGCTCGAGTCGAACGATCACGTGCAGCACCAGGCCGCGCGCGCCCTCGGCGTCTCGCGCACGACGCTCGACCGCTGGCTGCGCGAGCTCGGCGTCCGTCGGCCCAAGGACGTCCCCGACGACGAGATCCTCGCCGCCTATCGGGCCGCGGGCAACGTCGAGGCGGCGGCGCAAGCGCTCCGCATCTCGGCGCGCGGCATGCGTCTGCGCCTCACCGAGCTCGGCGTCGACGACGCGTGATCAGAACGCGCCGGTCAACGTCAGCCCGCCGCCGCCCATCGTGATCCATCCGCTCGGCAGCAACGCCGTCGCGCGCTCGTACTTGGACGGAGAGTCGGCCCGCAAGAGCACGATCGCGCCGAACGTCGCCGCTGCGGCGCCGACGCCGACGCCGATCCATCCGTACAGGTCGCGCCCGCGCACGGTGCGATACGCGTCGTACTTCGCGTCGAGCTCGACCCGGCACGACGCGGGGGCTGCGCTCCTCGGATCGCAGCGGCGTCCCGCGCCCGGCTCGCTGTCGAAGAGGATCCGCTCGTACTCCTCGTCCGCCGTCGCCTTGCGGCCGGCGTTCCAGACCAGGAACCCCGCGCCGAGCCCGGAGACGAGCACCCCGGAGCCGACGAGCGCGAGCCCGATCGTTCGCTGCGTGCGCGCGCTCCGCTCGAAGGCGAAGCGGGTCTCCGACGTGGGCTCGAGGGTCGCGCGCACGCGCGTGATCGCGCCGGTCTCGATCAAGACGTCGCGCTCGAAGGCGTAGAAGCCCGCCCGCTCGACGCGAAGTCGGTGGAGCCCTGGTGCGAGGCGGGTGACGCCGCCGGCGGCGCCGCGCCCTCGCTCGTCGACGACCAGCGTCGCGCCCGGCTCCGACGCGGTGACCTCGAGGCCGCCGCCGATCGCGCCGATCGCGGCGGGATCTTCCTCGGGCTCCGCGGTGACGGTGCCGCTGCCGCCGGCGGCGAGCGTGATGGTGATCGTCGCCGTGCGATGGCCGCGGCGTCGCAGCTCGATCTCGTACGCCCCGGGCGCGAGGGCGACGGTCGCGGCGAAGGGCGTGGTGCCGAGGAGGACCCCGTTGGCGAGCACCTCGACGTCGAGCAGCCGCGTGTGGACCGCGAGCTGCGCGGGCGCGACGGCCAGCGGCGCGAGCTCGAACCGCGCGGTGTCCGCGGCGCCTCCCGCCACGGTGATCGCCTTGCGCGAAGGGATGCGCCCGGTCGCGGACACCGCGACGACATGGGTCCCCGCCGTGACCCGGAGCGGCTTCGCCACCGGCGTCTTCGCCACCTCGAGGTTGTCGAGCTCGACCACCGCCCCCTCGACGTCGCAGGTGACCACGATCGTCCCGACGCGCGCGGACTGCTCGGCGAACGTCTTCCTGGCGTGCGCGATCTCCTTCGAGCTGAGGCCGGCAGGGTCCTTCAGCACGCGCTCGAGGGCATCGGCTGCCTCGACCGCGTGCCCCATCGACGCGTGCACGAGCGCGAGATCGTAGAGGACCACCGGGCTCGGAACGAGCGCGTACGCCCTCTCGAGCTCCGCGAGCGCGCCGGCCTTGTCGCCCTCGTCGAAGAGGCGCAGGCCCCGATCGAAGCGCTCCTTGGCCTCCTTCTTCGCCGCCGGCGTGACGGACGCGCGCGCGTGCCGCGCGTGCGCGGTGAGGCCGATCGCGATCGCGACCAAGAGAGCGCCGCGCGTCATCGGTAGGGATTCTCGCGGTGCAGGGGCAGCGACGTCGGGGCCGAAGGCGGCTTGCCGAACGCGCTCGTCGCCGGCGTCGCGATCGCGGTCGCGCTGGTGTTCGCGCTCGCGCTCGGCGGAGTGGGCGGGCTCGTGACGATCGGCCGCGCGCCCGACGGCGACGGAGTGCTCGAGGTGAGCGCCGGCGTCTCGCTCGGTCCGCCACGCCCCCGAGCGACGAGCGCCGCGGCCCCGCCGGCCGCGACGACCGCGATCGCGACGGCCCATGGCGCGCTCGAACGACCGCGCTCGTGGCGCGGCGGTGGGCTCGCCGTGATCCGCGGCGGCCTCGGATCGGCCGTGGGCGGCTCCGGATCCGCCGTGACGAGGTCGCGGGGATCGAGCGTCACGGGAGACGCGAGTGGATCGAGCGTCGCCTGCGCGTCGTTCGTGTCGGCAGGCGGGTCGTCCACCTCGACGAAGGGCGACAGCGCCTCGGCGAGCGCGGCCGCGGTCGCAAATCGGTCCTCGCGATCGAGCGCCATCGCTCGATCGATCACCGCCGCGAACGGAGCCGGGAGCCGCGGCGCCACCTCCGCGAGGGGTACGCGGCGCCCGCGGTCGATCGCGATCGCCAGCTCGGTGAGCGTGCTCGCGCGAAAGGGGCGATGGCCGGTCGCGCCCAGGTAGAGGATCACGCCGAGCGCCCACACGTCGACGCGCCCGTCGAGCTCAGGCGCGCCACGAACCTGCTCGGGAGCCATGAACGCCGGCGTTCCGAGCGTGGACGGATCGCGCGTCCGGGCGGCGAGCTGCGTGAGGTCCGGATCGAAGCGACAGATCCCGAAGTCGAGCACCTTCACCCGCCCGCCACGGCAGACGAACAGGTTCGCGGGCTTCACGTCGCGGTGAACGATTCCGGCCATGTGCGCCGCGTGCAGACCGAGCGCCGCTTCGCGAACGATCGCGGCGATCTCGTGCACGGGCAGCGCTCGATCTCCCGCGAGCCGCGCGGCGAGGCTCTGGCCCTCGAGCAGCTCCATCAGCACGTAGGCCTCGCCGCCCTCGAGCGACCCCGCGTCGAACACCTCGGCCACGTAGGGGCTGTCGATGCGTGCCGCGATCGAGGCCTCGCGCTGGAATCGCTCCCACGTCTCGGCGTGGGAGCGCAGCTCTTGGTGGAGCAGCTTGAGGGCGCGGCGGTGCTTGGTGAGCAGGTGCTCGACCTCGAAGACGGTGCCCATGGTGCCCGCTCCGAGGATCCGCTCGACGCGGAAACGGCCGCCGAGGACCGTGCCTACGGACAGATCGGCGCGCGCCCGCATCGCGCGCTCTCCCTAGCAGCACGCCCCCGATGTGTCGAACGCGCGCCGAACCGGGGTGGATCCGAGGAGCGTCCCGTGCTTGGCTCCGCCGCTTCGATGCGTTCCCACATTCGCCTCGGCGCCCTCGCCGCGGTCACGTTCGCGGCGGCGGTGCTGACCGCCTGCACCCCCGCCGACGATCCGCGCAAGGCGCTCGTCTCGCAAGGCTGCACGTTGAACAGCGACTGCAACGCGCCGCTGATCTGCGCGTTCCGCACCTGCCACGAGCAGTGCACGTCGAGCCGCGACTGCCCGAGCGGCGCGCGCTGCGTGGCGGGCGAGAAGCCCCACTCGGTCTGCCAGCTCCCCGACGAGCGCGACTGCCAGACGAACGCCGACTGCGCCGCCGGTCAGGTCTGCGGTGTCGACGACCAGTGTCGCGACGCATGCAAGACCGATCGCGACTGCCTCGTCGATCAGGTGTGCGTCGTGGCGACCTGCGCCGATCCGCGAGAGCTGAAGGACGGCACGCTCGAACCGTCGACGCGGTCGGACGCCGGCAGCGACGCGCCGCGAGGGTTCGGCCTGCCCTGCGAGTACACGTCGCAGTGTCCGGACCCGCTCGTGTGCCGGCGCGACGTCTGCGATCACGAGTGCCTCGGCGACCGTGACTGCGAGGGCGGCAAGGCATGCGTCGATCGCGTCTGCCGCGTGCGAATCACCGACGGCGGGACGTGCGGCGCCGGGCTGATCGCGTGCGGCTCCGACGCCTCGCCGGTGTGCGTCGATCCCGCGCGCGATCGCTCCCACTGCGGCGGCTGCGACAAGGCGTGCGCCGTCGGCGAGGTCTGCGATCGCGGCGCCTGCGCGCTCTCGTGTCCGAGCGGGATGGTCGACTGCGGGGGCTCGTGCCGCGTGCTCGCGAGCGATCGATCGAACTGCGGCGCCTGCGGCACGACGTGCGCGACCGGCCAGGTGTGCTCGGGCGGCGCCTGCGTCGCGAGCTGCTCCGCGCCGCTCGTCGAGTGCTCGGGCGGCTGCCACGATCTCCAGGTCGACCCGCTGCACTGCGGCGCCTGCGGCAACGTATGCACGGCCGGTCGATCGTGCACCGCCGGCTCCTGCCAGATCGTCTGCGGCAGCGGGACCAGCCTGTGCGGCAGCGCGTGCCGTGATCTCGCCGTCGACCCGAACAACTGCGGCACGTGCGGGAACGTCTGCCCGACGGGCAAGAGCTGCGTCTCCGGGAGCTGCACGTGATCGCCCGGCTCGTCTCGCTCGCGATGGTCGCGACGCTCGCCGCGTGCGGCGGCGGCGCGGCCGAAGCCGACGGAGGCCCGGCCGCCGAGACCGACGCCGGCACGGACGCCGCCGCGACGACGTGCGCTCCGCCCACCACTCTCTGCGGCGGTCGCTGCGTGCGCACCGACGTCGATCCGGCCAACTGCGGCGCGTGCGGCGCCTCGTGCGCGGTCGGAGCGTTCTGCAGCGCGGGCGCGTGCGAAGGCGCCTGCGGGGCCGGGCTGACCGCGTGCGGCAAGGGGTGTCGCGATCTGCGGAACGACCGCGCGAGCTGCGGCGGATGCGGGCTGTCGTGCCAGGCCGACGAGGTCTGCGACGGGGGCGCCTGCGCCGCGACCTGCGCGGCCGGTCGCGTCGCCTGCGGCGGAGGCTGCCGCGATCTCGCGAGCGATCCGGCCCATTGCGGGGCGTGCGATCGCCGATGCGACGCCGCGAGCGTCTGCAGCGTCGGGCGGTGCGTGAAAGCGTGCGATCCGGGCCTCTCGCGCTGCGGCGGCGCCTGCGTCGATCTCGTGGCGGACGCGCGCCACTGCGGCGCGTGCGGCAACGCCTGCCGCGCCGGCGAGAGCTGCATCGGCGGCGCGTGCACCGCCGGGTGCCCTGCCGGACTGACGCCCTGCAGCGGCAGCTGCCGCGCGCTCCAGGTCGATCACGACCACTGCGGCGCGTGCGGCAAGGTCTGTGGCGCGGCCGAGGTCTGCGAGTCCGGCGCGTGCCACGCCTCGTGCGGCGGGGGGCTCGTCGCGTGCGCGGGCGCCTGCCGGAGCCTCTCCTCCGACGCCGCGCACTGCGGCGCCTGCGGGAACGCGTGCGCGCCGGGAGAGGCGTGCGTCGACGGGACGTGCGGCGCGGCGTGCCCGGCGGGGTTCGTCTCGTGCTCCTCGGTGTGCCGCGACGTGGGCAACGATCCGGCGCACTGCGGCGGGTGCGGGCACGCGTGCAAGCCGGGCGAGTCGTGTCGCGCCGGGGTCTGCACCCTCGTCTGCGCCGGCGGCGCGGTCGCGTGCGGCGGCGCGTGTCGCGATCTGTCCATCGATCCGGGCAACTGCGGCGCCTGCGGGAAGGTGTGCGCGACCGCGAGCATGGCGCGCGCGACCTGCGTGATGGGCAGCTGCGCGATCGCCTGCGACGCGGGGTTCGCCGACTGCGACGGTGACGCATCGAACGGCTGCGAGACGCCCGCCGCTGGAGCGTGCACGTGCACGCGGGCCTCGTTCGCTCCGAGCACCAAGACCTGCGATCCGGGCGCCGTGACGGAGTTCGGCGGCGGCCGCGGGGTGCCCGGCGATCCGTTCCTCGTCTGCTCGCAGGCCCAGCTCGCGCGCGTCGGCGCGCACCTGGCCGCGCATTTCGAGCTTCGAACGGATCTGACGTTCGCCGACCCGACGGTGCACCGGCCGATCGGCGGGGTCGGCGAGCCCGAGTTCTCGGGCGTGTTCGACGGCCGCGGCCACGCCATCGTCGGCGCGCGCATCGTCGGCCCGGAGGACGCCACCGTCACCGGCTTCTTCGGTCGGCTCGGCGCCTGCGCGGTCGTGCGCGACCTGAAGCTGGTCGACGCGAAGGTCGACTGCCCGACGTGCAAGATCGACGTCGGGATCCTCGCGGGTCACAACGCCGGCTCGCTCGAGCGCGTGCGTGTCAGCGGCGTCGCGCGCGCGCCGAACGCGGAGCGCGTCGGCGGCCTCGTCGGCTCCGCGTCGGGCACGATCGCGCGCGCGTCGTCCTCGGCCACCGTCGAGGGCGCGAACCAGGTGGGTGGGCTCGTCGGCGCGCTTCACGGATCGATCACCGAGAGCGCCGCCCTCGGCGCGGTCACGGGCGCCCTCGAGATCGGCGGTCTGGTGGGGCGCAGTCGCGGATCGGTCGCGCGCTCCTACGCGCGGGGCTCCGTCACCGGCAAAGGTACGATCGTGGACGCGCTCGGCGGGCTGGTCGGAGCGCTCGACGGCGGCATGATCTCCGACGCGCTCTCGAGCGGCACGGTGTCGGCCTCGGCCAAGCGGATCGGCGGGCTCGTCGGCGTCGCCTCGACGGGCTCGACCATCCAGCGCGCCATCGCCATGTCGCCGCTGGTCGCGAGCTTCGGCGCCGCCGGCCCTGCGTTCATCGCCGACGGCGCCGGCGCGGTGAGCGCGTGCTTCTGGTACGTCGGCGGGAAGGTCGCGCCGCAGTCGTTCATCGGCCTGACGCCGGTCGGATCGAGCACGACGCCCGCCGACGACCCGCTTTCGTTCCCGGGCCTGGAGTTCCCCAAGGTGTTCCGCATCCCCACGACGAACGCGGAGTCACCTTGGCCGACCGCGATGCCGGTGCTCGCCTGGCGCTGCGACGGCGCGAGCGTCACCTGCCCGTGACGAGCAGCGCTTCTGCGCTCGAGGAGGCTCGCCTTCGCACGCCTCCTCGGCGGCCACGGACCCGGACGAGCGTGGGCCGAGGCATCACCACACGACCGAGACCGGGGTCTTCTCTCGCGGGCTCGGTCTCGTTCTTCACGGCGCCTGCGACGCAGAAGGTCGCAGGCCGCGACGTTCGGGTCAGCATGTCCGTCGGCTCGACGTGGGCGATCGGGCTGGCGAGCAGCTCCTGAGACGTCGCCCCCAGCTTCACGGTGCTCCTCATGGGCACTGGGGGGCGCCGACGAGGTTGCGCGCCGTCGGCGGTCGGTTCATACGCAACCGGCGAAGGGTTCGTGTCGACATGGGGCGTCGACTCTCGAGCACCCGAGGCCGCCCTTCGCGGAGATCCCCATGCGCCTGCGCCATGCGCTCCCCTTCGTCTTCACCTGCGCCTGTTCCCCGGCGCCCTTCGACATCGCTCCCGCCGACGCCGTCGCCGACGAAGTCGGTGACGCCATCGGCGACGCGACGGATTCCCGCGTGGAGCCGCCGTCGTGCACGGGCGCGGCGACCGAGCCGTGCGGCAAGTGCGGCAAGCGAACGCGCGTGTGCGTCTCGCCCGAGACATGGGGCGAATGGAGCGCCTGCACCGGCGAGGGCGTGTGCGCACCGGGTGCCTTCGAGAGCGTCGCCGGCGGCTGCCCGGGCGCGCTCGAGAAGAAATCGAGGACCTGCTCGTCCTCCTGTGCGTGGGCGCCTGACGTCTGCGCGATGCCGAAGGGCTGGAGCCCGATCGCGACTGCACCCTCCGGGTTCGAGTCCCGCCTCGGACACTCCGCGGTGTGGACAGGCGGAGAGCTGATCATCTTCGGGGGCGGCAAGCAGTTCGACGCCGGAGACGCCGCACGGCGGGACGGCGCGATCTACAGCCTAGCGAAGAACGCTTGGGAGCTCATCCCGCCTGCCATCGCCGCTCGAAGGTCGCATGCGGCGGCGTGGACCGGCGCTCAGTTGTACGTGTACGGCGGAATGGACGGGTCGACCCTCCTTGCAGACTGTGTCGCCTACGACGCCGTCAAGAAGACGTGGATCGACGCACCGGCCGCTCCGCTCGCCGGCCGCATGCTGTCGGGCGCCGTCTGGATCCCGACCGTGAAGAAGCTGTTCATCTGGGGCGGGACCACCGACGGCACCAAGGCCCTCGCGGACGGCGCGCTCCTCGCGCGTACGATGCCGGACACGTGGACCAAGCTCCCCGCGGCGCCGATCGCAGCGCGCTTCGATCCGGTGGTGCTGTGGACCGGCAAGGAGGTCCTGGTCTTCGGTGGTAAGGGCGTCGATGGCGGCCTCGTCGACGGCGCCCTCTACGATCCGGTCGCCAACACCTGGCGCGCACTGCCCGCAGCGCCGGTGCCCGCGCGCGAGCCGCCGATGGCGGCAGGGCTCACGACGACGGGTGACTTCGTGTTCTTCGGCGGGATCGCAGGTACGTCGCCGGTGTGGTCGGGCGCGCGCGTGACCCTCGGCGCGTCGCCCGTGTGGTCGGTCGTCTCGAGTCCCGACGCCGCCGCGCTGCTACCACGCGTCGCTTTCCAAGCGTGGGTCGCCAACGACACGCTGGCGGTCTGGTCGGGCGCAAAGGAAAAGACCGACGCCTTCGAGTTCGTCGCTTCCGGCGGCGCTCTCGACCTGAGCAAGAACGCTTGGGGCCCGCTCGCGACGACGGGTGCTCCGAGCGTGCGCGGTCTGGCGACGACCGTGTGGACCGGGAAGGGCGCGCTCGTCTGGGGCGGCCTGGCGAGACCGGGCGGCGGCGTGCCCGAGCTCGTCACCGACGGAGCGATCTACGTTCCCTGAGGCGTTCTCCCCGAACGTGTGGCGCCTCAGCGCTCCTCGAGGAACGCGCGCACCACGCGCGCCGTCTCTTCGGGCGCCTCGAACATCGGCAGGTGGCCGACCCCGCGGAGCGTGACCAGCCGCGCACCGGGGATGCGCCGCGCGAGGGTCTCGGCGTTGCCGTAGGGCACGAGCGCGTCGGCGTCGCCGTGCACCACCAGCGTCGGCGCCTCGATTTCGTCGAGCCGCTCGTAGCGATCGTCGCCGAGGATCGCGTCGACCTGCGCGCGCCACGTGCGGAGCGGCGTCGGCGCACGCAGCGCGCTCTGCACGCGCTGCTCGAGGAGCTCGGGGAACCTCTCGGCCCAACCCGGCGCCGCGATCGCGCCGAAGCGCCGACGCACGACGTCGGCCGCCGCCATGCCCGGCTCGGGGAACAAGGCCGGTAGCACGTGCGGCCGCGGCAGCACCGCGCGCGAGCCGCCGCAGTGCGTGGAGAGCAGCAGCAGCTTGCGGAGGCGCGTCGGGTGATCGAAGGCGAGGTGCTGGGCGATCATCCCGCCCATCGAGATGCCGAGCACGTGCGCCCGCCCGTCGGCGACGCCGTCGATGATCGCCGCGGCGTCGCGGGCGAGCTGCGGCAGGGTGTAGGGACCGGGGACCCGGCTCGAGGTGCCGGTGCCGCGGTTGTCGAACATGATCACGCGGAACCGCTCGGCGAGCTGCGCCGGGAAGATCGTGCCCCAGTCGCCGCTCCAGCCGCCGAGCCCGATGATCAAGACGATCGCCTCGGAGCCGTCGCCGAGCGACGACCAGGCGATCTCCGCGTCACCCGAACGAACCGCCCCGCGCTGCACGGCCCGCACGGTAGCGCGGGCCGCGAGCGCGCGCTTGACCTCGTGCGTCGAGTCGCTACTTTCTCGGCGCACAGCAGGCCTGGACCCTTCGGGGCCGGGACCGGAGGTACCCATGTCGACCCGGCTCCACCTCTTCAAGTCGAAGATCCACCGCGCGACCGTCACCCACGCCGATCTGCACTACGAGGGCAGCGTCACCATCAGCAGCGAGCTGATGGAGGCCGCCGAGATCCTCGAGCACGAGCAGGTGCACATCTGGAACGTGACGCGCGGCACCCGCCTGATCACCTACGCGCTGCGGGGCGAGCCGAACAGCGGCGTCATCTGCATCAACGGCGCCGCCGCGCACCTGATGGAGCCCGGCGACAAGGTGATCATCGCGACGTTCGCCGAGGTCGACGCGGCGGAGGCGAAGGGCTGGAAGCCGATCGTCGTCCTGGTCGACGAGAAGAACCGGGTCGCCGACGGGAAGTATCACGAGCTCGCGGGGCCGCAGCGCCGGGCGTCCTGAAGACGCGGAAGCGAACGCGAACGCGAACGCGGACGCGAACGCGAACGCGGAGGCGAACGCGGACGCGGACGCGGAGGCGAACGCGAACGCGGAGGCGGACGCGAACGCGGGGGCGGACGCGGGGGGCGCCGGGTCAGCGGCTGCAGAGCGTCGATTTGCGGCACGCCGGGACGCGGCCGACGACGTCGAGGGCCAGGTTGCAGTCGGCCGTGCGGGTGGCCTCCTCGCACTGCGAGAGCCCGTTGCCGTCGACGCCGTTCGGGCAATCTTCCTCGGTGAGGTCGTCCGCGTACTCGCGCGAGGCGACCTCGACGCACGCTTCGTGGCTCGCCCATTTGGTGCCGATGAGCCCGCACGAGGCTTCACGGACGCAGCGCGCCTCGACGATGCGCTCGACCGCCGCTTCGGTGTCGAGCGGACCTCCGCCGATCGCCGTGGGTGGTGGCTGAGGTGCGGGCTCGATCGCGACCGGTTCGCGGCGACGCTCGCAACCGCCGAGTGACATGATCGCCACGGCGACCCCCGTCACCGCAAGGAGCTGTCTGGATCGGGTCATGCTGCCTCCCAGTGCCGCACTTCGCGCGACCCAGTAGCGTCGTGCAAGCGGGAGACCGGCTCCGCTCGTCCCTATGCAGCGCGCCGCGACGCTCGTCCCATGCAGCGCGCTGCGACGCGCGGCGTCGCCGCACGGGCTCAGCGATGCTTCGCGAGCTCGCGAGCCGCAGGCCGCAGGGGAAGCCCGCGAGCGGCGCGGGAGCCGCGCCCTCCGCCGCGTCGGCGTCGAACCGCACGACTCGCGCGCGCCGAGCTCGTGATACCGCTCGAGCTCCTCTTCCCAGCGCAGCTCCGAGGCGTCGCTGTCGCTCACGATCTCGACGGCGAGGTCGGGAGGTCCGCCCGCGCTCCCACGCCTTCCCGCTGTCGAAGGCCTCGTCGCTCGTCCTGCGAGCGACAGCGCCGCGGATCGCTCGCGTTCCAGTAGACGAACTGCTCGCTCCCCGCGGCGCCTCCGCGGGCCTCGGCCCGCGGACGTCGAGGAATCTCAGCGACCCCGTGCCGCGGGCTCGAAAACAGGCAGGATCTTCGCCGCGCTGCACGAGTCCCGACCCGTGGAACCCGCCGGGGACGGCCCGGCTTCCTGGCGAGCCGCCCCGTGCCGGAGTTAAGAACGTAAACCGACCTTGGTCGATGTTCGGGGGAATCCCTGCGCCGGTAGTGTTCTCGACGCAGGAGGAGCACGTGGCCAAGCTCATTCGCGGTCGAGGGTGGTGGGGGAGCGCGGGTCTGCTGGTGGGCGTCTTCGCCGGCGCGCTGGTCACGATCGCGCGCCCCGCGTCGGCGCGCGCCGACGAAGGCTCGGGCAACGGGCCGGTCGATCCGTTCTTCGGCTCGTTCGGCGCCGCGGTCGAGATCGACGTGCCGAGCTACCACGGGTTCGAGCCGCGCCTCGCGTTGCATTACAACTCGCAGCTCGGCAATGGCCGCGCGGGCGTCGGCTGGTCGCTCTCGGGCTTCGCGACCGTCGAGCGCGCGTCGCCAGGCAAGGGCGCGCCGCGGTACGACGCTTCCGACACCTTCCTCCTCGACGGCCAGGAGCTGATCCCCTGCACCAACCTCGGCGGCACGCACTGCACCCGCATCCAGAGCTACAAGCGGATCAAGTGGGACGCTGCGGCGAACACGTGGACGGTCTGGGACAAGGACGGCACCAGGCTCAGCTTCACGTCGGTCCACTCGACGAGCAAAGGGACCTTCCGCTGGGCGATGACCTCTGCGGTCGACACCCGCGGCAACGCGATCTCGTACGGGTTCTGGTGTGACGGCGGCAACGACTGCTACCCGAGCTCGGTAACGTACAACGGCAATGCGATCAACCTGTACTGGGAGCCGCGGCCCGACGCCTTCACCTTCGCCACCGGCGCGGGCCTCGGCAGCACCGCCTACCGCCTGAAGACCGTCGACGTGCTCGCGCATGGCGCCCGCGCGCGCAGCTACAAGCTGGCCTACGCGGTGAGCCCGACCAGCGCGCGCTCGACGCTCGCGAGCGTCCAGCGGTTCGGCAGCGACGCGACGCTCGACGGCACCTGGACGGTCACCGGCGGCAGCGCCCTCCCCGCCCAGACCTTCGGGTTCTCCTGGAGCACGCCGGGGGCGTACTCGAAGTCCTACGCCTCGACCGGCTCCAACTCGGACTGGGACGCCGCGCGCACCTGGTCGGGCGACTTCGACGGCGACGGCAAGGCCGATCGCGTGAGCTACTGGGGCGGCATCGCGGTCGCGCAGTCGTTCATCAGCTTCTTCTCCAACGGCAACGGGACCTACCGCAAGGTCTACGGCTCCACCGGCTCCAACGCCGACTGGGACGCGGCGCGTACGTGGTCCGGCGACTTCAACGGCGACGGCAAGACCGATCTGGTCAGCTACTACGGCGGGAACGGAGTCAGCCGCTCGTTCGTCACGTTCCTCTCCAACGGCGACGGCACGTTCCAGAAGATCTTCTCGACGACCGGCTCGAACTCCGACTGGAACGCCGACCGCATCTGGGTCGGCGACGTGAACGGCGACGGCAAGACCGATCTGGTCAGCTACTACGGCGGCATCGGCGTCGCCCAGTCGTTCATCACGTTCCTCTCCAACGGCGACGGCACCTTCCGCAAGGTCTACTCGTCGACGGGCTCGAACTCCGACTGGGACGCCGCGCGCACATGGTCGGGCGATCTCGACGGCGACGGTCGGATGGACCTCGTAAGCTACTGGGGCGGCGCCGGGGCCTCCCGCTCGTTCATCGCGTTCCTCTCCAACGGCGACGGCAGCTTCCGGAAGGTCTACTCGTCCACCGGCTCGAACGGCGACTGGGACGCGTCGCGCACGTGGCTCGGCGACTTCAACGGCGACGGCAAAGCCGATCTGGTCAGCTACTACGGTGGCAACGGCGTCGCCGCGTCTTTCATCACGTTCCTCTCCAACGGCGACGGCTCCTTCCGCAAGAGCTACTCGTCGACCGGCTCGAACTCGGACTGGGACGCGAGCCGCGTGTACCTCGGCGACTTCGACGGCGACGGAAAGACGGACCTCGTCAGCTACTACGGCGGCATCTCCGTCGCGCAGTCGTTCATCACATTCCTCTCCAACGGCGACGGCTCGTTCCGCAAACGCTTCGGTTCGACGGGCTCGAACTCCGACTGGAACGCCGACCGCACCTGGGTCGGAGACGTCGACGGCGACGGCAAGGCCGATCTCCTCAGCTACTGGGGCGGCATCTCCGTCGCGCAGTCGTTCATCACGTTCCGCCCCTCGGCGACGCCGACCGACGCGCTGACCACGCTCGGCAACGGGCGCGGCGGCACCACCAACGTCTCGTACTCGCCGTCGTCGACCTGGGCGAACACCTACCTGCCCTCCGGCATGGTCTTCCCGACCGTGCGTTCGACGACGGTGTTGGACGGCCGCGGCGCGTCCTCGACCACCAGCTACTCGTATGCGGGCGGCCTGTGGTCGGACGTCGAGCGCCGCTATCTCGGCTTCCGCAAGGTGACGTCGGTGGTCGACGCGGCGGGCAACTACACCGAGACCTACTATCACCAGCACGTCGGCTGCATCTCGAAGCCCGAGGTCACCTACTACCGCAACGCCCAGGGCGCGATCTTCAAGTACTCGACCTTCGGGTACACCGAGAGCGCAACGGCGCCGTACACCTCGTTGATGACCGATCGGTGGGAGTACGAGTGCAACCTCGGCACCACCTGCCGCCGCACGCTCCTGCAGGTCGGCTACGACCAGTACGGCAACGGATCGACCACCTACGAGTGGGGCGACTATGACGTCGCCGGCGACGAGCGGACCACGGTGCGCGCGGCCGTCCCGAACACGACGGCGTACATCGTCGGCCTCGCCGCGTACGAAAACGTCTACGCGGGCATCGGCACCGGTGGCGCGCTCCTCAAGCAGTCGCTCCACCACTACGACGGCAACGCCACCTATGCGGCGGCGCCGATCAAGGGGCAGGTCACCGCGCGCGCCCACTGGAACAGCCAGACCGGCGGCTACGTCTGGACCACCTACGGCTACGACGCCTGGGGCAACCAGACCTCGGAGACTGACGCGCTCGGACGCACGCGGACGTGGGCCTACGACCCGCTGGATCACGTGCGCGAGCTGCAGCGCTGCAACGCGCTCGGGCAATGTTCGAGCAAGACCTGGCTCGGCGCGTTCGACGTCATCGCATCGGAGACCGACGCGAACGGCTACCTCACGACCTACACCCACGACGCGCTCATGCGTCCGGTAAAGACCACGCAGGCGAACGGCACGAGCGAGACCCTCGCCTACCTCGACTGGGGCAACGCGTCGCTCCAGCGCGTGCGCCGCACGCTCAGCGACGGAAGCGCTGACGGGCTGTGGACGGAGACGTGGGAGGACGGTGCGGGCCGCGTGTGGCGCACGACCAAGAAGGGCGGCCAGACCCAGGACCTGCAGTTCCTCGACGCATCCGCACGTCTGTGGAAGCGCTCGCAGTGGTACGGCGCGGGCGAGACGCCGCAGTTCCAGACGATGGCCTACGACGGCCTCGGGCGCCTGCGAACGGTGACCAACCCCGACGGCACCTCCGGCTCGATCGTCTACGGCATCGGGTACACCGCGACCTACGACGAGCTCGGCAACGAGCGCGTGGTATGGACCGACGCGTACGGCGCGACCAAGACGGTCCGCGACAAGAACGGTTCGACCTACGTCTTCACGACGTACGAGCGGGACCTGCTCGGCAACCTCACCAAGGTGACCGACGGCCTCGGCAACGTAACCACCGCGACCTGGGACTCGCTCGGGCGCAAGCTCTCCGGCTGCGATCCGGACACGGGCTGCAGCAGCTACCAGTACGACGCGGCCGGCCAGCTCGTCTGGCGCAAGGACGGCAAGGGGCAGGTCACCACCACGTCCTACGACCTCGGTGGTCGCCCGCGCCAGCGCACGCGCGCCGACGGTGTGGTCACCACGTGGTCCTACGACGAGCCGGGCCACGGCGCGTCGAAGGGTCGCTTCACGACGGTCTTCGACTCCTCCGGCAGCGAGTCGCGCAGCTACGACAGCGCCGGGAACGTCACCTCGACGACGAAGTGCATCGGCGGGACCTGCGCGACCACCTCGTACGGATACGACTTGATGGGTCGGCCCTCGGCGATCACCTACCCGAACGGCGAGGTCGTCACCTACGGCTACGACGCGGCGGGTCGGGTCACCTCGATCCCCGGTTACGTAGGAGCGATCGCCTACAACGGGCGCGGCCAGATCACCTCGATCGCCTACGCGAACGGCACCACGGCGAGCTACGGCTACAGCCCGACGCGCACCTGGCTGTCGACCTCCAGCGTGGTCGGCCCGCTCGGGACGCTCTACGCGATGAGCTACGGCTACGACGCCGCGGCGCGCATCACCTCGACGACCTCGAGCACGAACGCGCTGTCGAACCTGCAGTTCGCCTACGACGGCCTCGGGCGTCTGACGACGGTGGCCGGCTCGCAGACGCAGTCGTTCACCTACGACGCGATCGGCCGGATCACATCGACGTCCTCGCTCGGCGCGTACGCGTACGACGATCCGAGCCACGTGCACGCGGTCACCGCCGCGGGCGACTACGCCTATGGCTACGATGCCAACGGCAACCAGCTCACCGGCGCCGGCCGCGCCCTGAGCTGGGACGCCGATGACCAGCTGATCGGTGTCGCGGCGAGCGGCAAGAGCGTCACCTATGCCTACGACCACGCCGGCCAGCGGGTCTCGCGCTCCTCGTCGACCAGCGGCACGACGCGGTACTTCTCGCGCCTCGCCGAGCAGACCGGCTCGGCATGGACCAACAACGTCTACGCCGGCGAGCTGCTGATCGCGAAGAACCAGGGTGGGATGAAGCGCTGGTACCACGCCGATCAGCTCGGCTCGACCCGCCTGATCACCGACGCGCAGGGGCAGGCCGTCCAGCGCTACGACTACGCGGCGTACGGCGCGATCGTCGGCGCGACCGGCGCCACCGGCAACACCCGCACCTTCGGCGGTCACGAGCTGGAGGTCGACAGCGGTCTCACGTTCATGCGGGCGCGCTTCTACGACGCGCTCCTCGGGCGGTTCGTGTCGGCCGACACGCTGGTGCCCGACGTGAACAACACCCAGGCGTTCGATCGTTACGCGTTCGCCTACGGCAACCCGATCGTGAACGCGGACCCGAGCGGTCACGTACCGGTGGTCGCCGCCGCGGTCACGGCGATCAGCGTCGGCGCAGCGACGCAGTTCACCGGCACGCTGTTCGTGATGTCGGTGATTGGCGCGGCGACGACGACGGTCGGCTACTTCGCCAACGATCCGACCCTGATGAGCGTCGGCAGCGTGCTGCTCGGCGCGGCGTCGGGCGGCGCGTTCGGGGCCGGGTTCCTCGGCGCCGGCGCCGGCTCGACGTCGGCGGCGGTCTGGGGCGGCAGCATCGCGGCGCTCACCTCGCCGGTGAGCCCGCTGAGCCCCGGCCTCAAGCAGGCCATCGGCTGGGCGTACGCGGCCCAGAGCATCGTCCACGGCTACTCGCGCGTCGATGAGTCGATCGACGAGGCGGCGCGCAACGCGAAGCTGAGCGAGGCCGACCTCGCGAAGGTCGAGTCCACTCGGAACGCACGCCTCGATCAGCTCGCCAAGCCGGAGAACGCGGCGCTCAAGGCGGCCTACGACGATGTGATGAGTGGCCGCACCGAGCTCACCGTGAGCCAGCTGCGCTACGGGCGTGCGGTCGAGATCATCACGGGCCAGAAGATCTCCGCGCTCGAGGCCATCGCGCTCAACCCGACGGGCGGCCTCGTCGGTCCCGGCAATGGCGTGCTCGCGCAGGTGCTCGATCCGACCACCGGCTGGATCCCGGGAGTCCGCATCCACGCGGTGGTGCACGACGCGTCCGGGTGGCTCGGCAGCGTCGCGCGCGACACCCACACGATCGGCGGTCTGGGCGTCGGCCCGGGGTACTTCTACGCCGGCTTCAACCTCTTCGGGCTGGAGAAGGCCAACATGGTCGGCGGCCAGCTCGAGGGCATCGCAAGGTACGGCGGAGCCTCGGTCCAGTCGTTGTTCGGCCGGCTGTTCTGACGGCTCCTCCTTACGAGGGATGATCTCGCGGTGAGGTGGTCCAGGCTCCTCGTGGTCGGCGCGGCGTTGGCGTGCATCGGCGCCGTCATCGGCGTCCGCGAGGTGATGAAGCCGCCCGCCGCCCCGCCCGCGGCGAGCGGCGGCTCGATGACCGATCTCGCGCCGACCGCCACGGTCACGGTCACGGTCGGCGGCCCCGTCGCTCCGAACGCAGCCGACGCGACGCCCACGCCGGTGCCCACGACGGCGGTCGTGGCCCCCTCGGCGATGGCCGATCCCGCGAACCCGCCGCGGTGGACCGAGCCGCTCGCGATGCCAGGCGTCCCGGCGCCGCCGGACCCGTTCAACCCGCCGCCGCTCGCGGTCGATCCGAGCCGGGGTCGGAACGAACCAACGCCGAAGTGAAACGCCGACACACGCAGTCAGCCCATCGCCTCGGACCGCGAGCTGGTAACCATCCCCCCCGACCATGAGCTCCGGGGCGGGCCACACCGCGGCGTCCGCTTCCGCGTTCGCTTCGCCTACTTGATCTTCACCTTCACCTTCCCGTTCGGGTTCACCTTCACCATCGAAGGCCCGCCCTTCCCAGCCTTCACCTTCACCATCGTCGGTCCGCCCTTCACGTGCACCCCCGGCCCCCAGGCGACCGCCTTCACCTTCACCTTCACCTTCGGCCCGCCGTTCACCGCGAGCTTCACGCCCGGCCGCCAGCCGACGATCGCCACGTGCGACTTGCCCGCGTGCTTCACCATCACCGTCACGCGCGGCGGCTGACCGACGACGCGCCAGTGGCCGACGAAGTACGCGCCGCCCTCGGCCGAGGTGAGCACGATCACCTCCGGCGACGCGCCGCCGACGGCGATCGTGATCGAGCGATCGACGACGACCACCGGCTGCCACGACGCGTCGAGCAGATAGACGCGCACCTCGTCGGAGTCGTCGTCGGCGACGATCTCGACGCGGTCCTCGCCGACCACCTGCACCACGCCGCCGTGCGGCGGGACCGCGGCGCTCACGTCGATCTTCGCCGAGGCCTCGGCCTCCGCGTTGATCGCCGCGGTGCCCGCGCGCGGCAGGTGCAGCGTGCCCTTCACCGGCTCGTCCTCGTAGACGAGCGCGTAGCGGATCTCGTTCAGATCGTTCACGGGCGGCGGGCCGTCGGCGACGAGCGCGTCGGCCTTCGCGTCGAACGCGAGCTTCGCGCTGCGCGTCTGGCCGTCCTCGGTCCACTCGATCGTGCCCTTCGCCTTCTTGCTGGCGTCGCCGCCGGACTCGTCGTGCACGAACGCCAGCACCTTGCCGGTCTCGTCGACGTTCCACGCGATGCTGCCGCGCTCGAACACCTCGACGAGCGACGAAGACGCGAGGGGCGCCTCCTCGGCCGCGCTCTCGCGCGCCGACTCCTTCCTGCCGCAGCCGGCGACCGAGACGGACAGCGAGAACGCGACGCACGTGACGAGCGGGCCGACCCAGCGCATGAAGAGGACCTCCGCCGCGGGACCCAGCAAGTCTCGGACCGTAAAATCGCCAATGATTTCCGTTGCCTGAGCAGCGGACAGGAGGCCTCGGCGAGGCCCCGAGGCCGCACTCGGGCAAGAAGGGCTGGACAAGCAACACGCCGCTGCTACAGTGCGCGCCCCCCGAGCCGACCCAACCGGATCGGGTAACCGGTGTCTCTTCCGCGGCTAACGGCGGAGGCACTTCCGGCGGTCCTAACGGCGCGCCGTGCACCCATCCCGGGTGCCGAGTGCGTACGAGGAAGCCGGGCCCGGAGCCCGCGATCCTGCGACTCCGGTTCTTGACGCAGAGCCCCGCATCCACGGGGCGACGCATACGGAGACCGTTCTCGATGGCCACCAAGGCGATGGCGAGATTTGCGCGCATCAGCCCGCGCAAGGCGCGGATGATCGTGAACCTCGTGCGCGGGAAGAATGCGGCGCAGGCGCTGCAGGAGCTCGCGTTCACCACCAAGGCCGGAGCGCCTTGGGTGAAGAAGCTGATCGAGTCCGCGATTGCGAACGCGCGGGTGCAGAACCCCACGGTCGACGTCGACGCGCTCTACGTCGCGGCCGCAACGGTCGACAAGGGCCCGAACAGCCACATGCGTCGCTGGCGTCCCCGCGCGATGGGTCGCGCGACGAGGATCCAGAAGGGCGTCAGCCACATCACCGTCATCCTCGACACGCGCGAGTAACAGGAGAGCCACCGTGGGTCAGAAAGTTCATCCGACCGGGTTCCGCCTGGGCATCATCAAGACCTGGTCCTCGAAGTGGTACGAGGACAAGGCGTACGCGAAGTGGCTCCATGAAGACATCCGCATCAAGCGGGCGATCAAGGACTACCTCTTCAACGCCAACATCGCCGGCATCGAGGTCGAGCGCGCCGCCAACAAGGCGAAGGTGATCATCTTCACCGCGCGTCCGGGCATGGTCATCGGCAAGGGCGGCAAGTCGATCGAGACCCTCCGCACCGGCAACCTCGGCACCGCCGCCAAGGGCGAGACGAAGTTCCCCGGCGTGCAGTCGTTCACCGACAACGAGGTCTTCATCGACGTGCAGGAGATCCGCAAGGCGGAGACGAACGCGCAGCTCGTGGCCGAGTCCATCGCCACGCAGCTCGAGCGTCGCGTCGCGTTCCGTCGCGCGATGAAGAAGGCGGTCTCCACCGCGGTGAAGTTCGGCGCGAAGGGTATCCGCGTGCGCTGCTCGGGTCGCCTCGGCGGCAGCGAGATGAGCCGCGTCGAGAACTACCGCGAAGGCCGCGTCCCCCTGCACACGCTGCGCGCCGACATCGAGTTCGGCCTCGGCGAGGCGAAGACGACGTACGGCATCATCGGCGTCAAGGTCTGGATCTTCAAGGGTGAGATCCTCCCCAAGCGCAACCGCCGCCCGCAGGGGCAGGCGCAGAACCCGTCCCAGGGCGGCTGAGAACGAAGAGAGTCAGAGGAAGCCATGCTCTCCCCCAAGAAGGTCAAGTACCGCAAGGTCCAGAAGGGCAACACCAAGGGCCTTGCCTGGTCCGGCAGCGACGTCTCCTTCGGTGACTTCGCGCTCCAGGCTCTCGGCCCGGGCAAGATCACCTCGCGGCAGATCGAAGCTGCCCGTATGGCGATCCAGCGGCACGTCAAGCGCGCGGGCAAGCTGTTCATCCGCATCTTCCCCGACAAGCCCATCTCGAAGAAGCCGGCCGAGACCCGCATGGGTCATGGCAAGGGCAACCCCGAGGAGTGGTGCGCGGTCGTCCTGCCCGGGCGCGTCATGTACGAGCTCCAGGGCGTGACCCCCGAGGAGGCCAAGGAGGCGTTCCGCCTCGCGGCCCACAAGCTCCCGATCCCCTGCAAGTTCCTCGTGCGCGGAGACCTGCAATGAAGTCCAACGAACTGACGGAGAAGAGCGACGCCGAGCTCGTCGAGCTCGAGAAGTCCCTCGCGGGTGAGCTGTTCCAGGCCCGCCTCCAGAACTACACGAACCAGCTCGACGACACGGCGTCGATCCCCAAGAAGCGTCGCGACATCGCGCGCGTGAAGTCCGAGCTGCGTCGTCGTGAGCTCGACGCGCTCGCACAGCAGGTCCAGCAGGCTCTGGCAGCTTCTGTCTCGGAGGCGAAGTAATCATGGCTGAGAAGAAGGGCGGCAAGCCCACCGAGAAGAAGGGTGCCGCGGCGAAGGTCGCCGGCGCGGCGAAGACGGCGGCGAAGGCCGTCGCCGAGGCCGTGAAGCACCCGGTCGAGACGGCGAAGGGCGCCGTCGCCGCTGTCGCCGAGGCGACCGGCGCGAAGGCCGAGAAGCGTGGTCCGACGCCGAAGTCGAACCTGCCGCGCGGCCGCCGTCGCGCGTTCCAGGGCGTCGTCCGCAGCGACAAGATGGACAAGACGGTCGTCGTCGAGGTCGTCACGCTCCGCCGCGACCCGGTGTACGGCAAGTACCTGAAGAGCCGCGAGCGCTTCAAGGCGCACGACGAGAAGAACCAGTTCAAGACTGGCGACAAGGTCGAGATTCGCGAGCACCGTCCGCTCTCGAGCCAGAAGCGCTGGATCGTCAGCCGGCTGATCGAAGCCGCCAAGGTCGAGTAAGGAGCCAAGCCCATGATCCAGATGCGCACCATGCTGGACGTCGCCGACAACTCCGGCGCCAAGTCCGTCCAGTGCATCAAGGTCCTCGGTGGCTCGCGCCGCCGCTACGCCGGTCTCGGCGACATCATCGTCGTCGCGATCAAAGAAGCCGGTCCCGGCCAGAAGGTGAAGAAGGGCGACGTCGCGAAGGCCGTCGTCGTCCGCACCAAGCGCGAGTACATGCGCGCCGACGGGTCCTACATCAAGTTCGACACGAACTCCGCCGTCCTCATCAACAAGGAAGGCGAGCCGGTCGGCACCCGTATCTTCGGGCCGGTCGCGCGCGAGCTCCGTGGTCGCAAGTTCATGAAGATCATCTCCCTCGCGCCGGAGGTGGTGTGATGCCCGCGCGTATCAAGAAGGGCGACACCGTCGCCGTCATCAGCGGTCGCGACAAGGGCAAGACCGGCACCGTCCTCCAGGTCCTCCCGGAGGAGATGAAGGTCGTGGTGCAGGGGATCAACATGGTCACCAAGCACCAGCGCCCGACGCAGCGCGCGCCCGAGGGCAAGCGCTTCCAGAAGGAAGCGCCCCTCCACGCCAGCAAGGTCATGCCGGTCGATCCGGCGACGGGCAAGCCGACGCGCAAGGTGAAGCGCGAGGGCGAGAAGAAGTGATTCGAACGCCTCGTGGACCAGTGAGCGAGAGCGCGAGCTGCATTCGAGGACGGAGCTGAGACGACGATGGCGACCAAGGAAGACAAGAAAGCCGAAGGCAAGGCCAAGGAAGCGAAGCCGAAGGCCGAGGCGAAGCCGAAGGCCGAGGGCGGCAAGCCCGTCGGCGGCGGCGTCAAGAAGGAGAAGGGCGGCGCGAAGGGCAAGGCGGCAGGTCCCGCTGCGGCCGGCGCGCCCACGGCTCCGGAGGGCTACCACGCCACCGCGTCCGCCCCCGAGCCCCCGCGCCTCAAGGTGCGGTACGCGAAGGAGATCGCGCCCGCGCTCCTCAAGCAGTTCAACTACACGAACGTGATGCAGGTCCCCCGCCTGCAGAAGATCGTGATCAACATGGGTCTGGGCGAAGCCGTCGCGAACCCGAAGATCATCGAGAGCGCCGTCGCCGAGCTCATCCTGCTCACCGGCCAGAAGCCGGTGGTCACCAAGAGCAAGAAGGCGATCGCGAACTTCAAGCTCCGCGCCGGCCTCTCCATCGGCGCGATGGTGACGCTCCGCCAGGACCGCATGTGGGAGTTCCTCGATCGCCTGGTCAACCTCGCGCTGCCGCGCGTGCGCGACTTCAAGGGCATCAGCCCGCGCGCGTTCGACGGGCGCGGCAACTACTCGCTGGGCATGAAGGAGCAGATCGTCTTCCCCGAGATCGACTACGACAAGGTCGAGAAGATCAAGGGCATGAACATCAGCTTCGTCACCACGGCGAAGACCGACGAAGAAGGGCGCGCGCTCCTCGCCGCGTTCGGAATGCCGTTCCGGCATTGATCAGGAGTAACGATGGCTACCGCTGCTGATTTCGCGAAGCTGAATCGCGCCCAGAAGTTCGCCTGCCGCCACCGCAACCGCTGCAAGGTCTGCGGGCGCGCGCGCGGCTACTACCGCAAATTCGAGCTGTGCCGCATCTGCCTGCGCCTGTACGCCCTCCGCGGCGACATCCCGGGCGTGCTGAAGGCGAGCTGGTAACTGGTCGCGGATCCGCCGCAGGCGGGCCGCGCAAACGGACGTGCCGCCCGCCGGAACGCGCAGCTTGCTGCGGCCGCCGGCGGGGCTTCAACGGGACCCAAGGGGAATCGCTCGAGCGACCCCGCTGTCAAGGAAGACTCATGAACCTGACCGATCCGATCGCGGACATGCTGGCGCGGCTGCGCAACGCGGCCCTCGCGCGTCACGAGCGCACCGAGATGCCGTCCTCCAAGGTGCGCGTCTCCATCGCGCATCTCCTCAAGGAGGAGGGCTACATCGACGACGTGCGCGAGAGCGAGGGTCCGAAGAAGACCCTCACCATCGTCCTCCGCTACGGCCGCGACCGCCACAGCGCGATCGACGGCGCGCGCCGCGTGTCGCGCGCCGGCCGCCGAATCTACGTTCGTCACGACCAGATCCCCCGCGTGCGCAACGGCTACGGCATCGCCGTGCTGAGCACGTCGTCCGGGATCATGTCCGACCGCAAGGCCCGCAAGCTCGGGATCGGCGGCGAGCTCCTGTGCGAGGTGTGGTGATGGCTGCCGCGGTGAGCAACGTGAAGGAGACGAAGGGCGAAGCCATTCGTCAGTCGCGCACGGGCAAGCGCCCGATCGATCTCCCCAAGGGCGTCAGCGCCAAGGTCGCGGGCGACAAGTTCGAGGTGACCGGCCCCAAGGGCACGCTCACCCGTCCGGTCCCCCCGAACGTCAAGGTGGTGATCGAGGGCGCGAAGGTCTCGATCGTCCCCACGGTCGGCGGCAGCGACGGCGCCCGCTACCAGGGCCTCGCGCGTGCGTTGTTCGCCTCGATGGCGAAGGGCGCGGCCGAGGGCGTGGTCAAGGAGCTCGAGCTGGTCGGCACCGGCTACCGCGTCGAGGTCAAGGGCACGACCCTGAACTTCTCGCTCGGCTTCTCGCACCCCGTCTCGATGGCGCTCCCCAAGGGCGTCACGGCGGTGGTCCCGCCGGAGAGCAAGGGCACCCTCCTGGTGCTCACGGGTAACGACAAGGAGCTGATGGGTCAGCTCGCGTCGAAGATCCGCGATATCCGTCCGCCGGAGCCGTACGGCGGCAAGGGCGTCCGCTACAAGGGCGAGAAGGTCCGCCAGAAGGCCGGCAAGAGCGGCGGAAAGGGCAAGTGAGCCATGGCTCTCGAAATTCAAGGGCGTGAGCGTCGCAAGCTCCGCATCCGCAAGAAGATCAGTGGCACCCCGGAGCGTCTGCGTCTCTCGGTGTTCCGCTCCGCGAAGCACATCTACGCCCAGGTGGTCGACGACACCAAGGGCATCACCCTCGCGCACGCCTCGACGCTCTCCAAGGAGCTCGACGGCCAGCTCGAAGGGAAGAACAAGACCGAAGAGGCGAAGGCCGTCGGCAAGCTGATCGGCGAGCTTTGCAAGAAGAAGGGGATCGACAAGGTCGCCTTCGATCGCAACGGGTTCATCTACCACGGCCGCATCAAGGCCCTGGCCGACGCCGCGCGCAAGGCCGGTCTGCAGTTCTGATTGGAGCCTCCCATGGCGTTCGCTGATCACATCGACGAAGAAAAACTCAAGGAGCGCGTCGTTCACATCAACCGCGTCGCGAAGGTCGTCAAAGGCGGCCGTCGCTTCTCGTTCTCGGCCCTCGTGGTCGTCGGCGACGAGAGCGGTCACGTGGGCGTCGGTCTCGGCAAGGCCAACGAGGTCCCCGAGGCGATCCGCAAGGGCAACGACCAGGCTCGCAAGAACCTGTTCAAGGTGCCGCTCAACGGCGTGACGATCCCGCACGAGGCGTTCGGTCACTTCGGCGCCGGCAAGGTGCTGCTCCGTCCGGCCTCGCCCGGAACGGGCGTCATCGCCGGCGGCGCGGTCCGCGCGGTCGTCGAGTCGGCCGGCATCCAGGACATCCTCTCGAAGTGCCTCGGCACCTCGAACGCGCACAACGTCGTCCGCGCGACGATCAAGGCGCTCAAGGATCTCCGCGATCCGGCGACCATCGCGACCCGTCGCGGCATGAGCGCCGAAGAGGTCTCGACCACCACCCACCACGCTGGCGAGGAGCAGAAGGCCGCGGGCCTGATGTCGCACGCCGGCGCCGACAGCTCGGGAGGCGAGTGATGGCCAAGAAGCTCAAGGTCACGCAGGTGAAGGGCCTCTCGCACCGCCCCCATGACCAGCGTCTGACGGTGGCCGGCCTCGGCCTGCGCGGCGTCCATCACTCGGTCGTCGTCGACAACACGCCGTCGTTCCGCGGGATGATCAAGAAGGTCATCCACCTCGTCCAAGTGGAGGAGACCGATGGCTGACCGTCTTAGCAAGATCGCCGCCCCCAAGGGCGCGAACACCAAGAAGACCCGCGTGGGTCGTGGCGTCGGCTCCGGCCTCGGGAAGACCTCGGGACGCGGCCAGAAGGGCCAGAAGGCCCGCTCCACCGGCCTCGCCGGGCGCCTCTACTTCGAAGGCGGGCAGACCCCGCTCGCGCGTCGCCTGCCGAAGCGCGGCTTCAAGAACCCGTTCGCGGCCTTCGTCGCGGAGATCAACGTCGGCGACCTCGACGGCTTCGACGCCGGCGCGACGCTCGACCTCGAGATCCTGCGCGAGCGCGGGCTGATCAAGGGCCGTCCCGACCGCCTCAAGGTCCTCGGCGTCGGCGACCTCACCAAGAAGCTGACCATCCGCGCCCACGGCTTCTCCAAGTCCGCCAAGGAGAAGATCGAGAAGGCCGGTGGCTCGGCCGTAGTCATCGAGCCGCCGAAGGCGGCCGAGGCGACCGCCTGAAAGAGGAATCGTCGGATCAGGCTGGCACCCCGGCCTGATCCGTCGCATCCGCACCCAACATGGCCCTCGCTGCCCTCCAGAACATCGGGAAGCTCGCCGACCTTCTGCAGGGGCACGTAGCTGCGAGCGGTGGCGGCATCCTCGGCGTGGTGAACCTGTTCTCGGGCGGCGCGCTCGAGAAGCTCTCGATCTTCGCGCTCGGCATCATGCCGTACATCAGCGCGTCGATCATCCTCCAGCTCCTCGGCATGGTCTTCAAGCCGATCGAGGAGCTGAAGAAGGAGGGCGAGCAGGGGCAGCGCAAGATCAACCAGTACACGCGCTACGGCACGATCCTGCTGTCCGCCTTCCAGGCGTTCGGCATCGCGATGTACCTCGAGAGCCTCACCAACGTGCCGTTCGGCGCGGGGCTCACCGGCAACGTCGTCGGGCACCCGGGCTGGGGCTTCCGCATGCTCACGGTGCTCACGCTGACGACCGGCACCGCGTTCGTCATGTGGATCGGCGAGCAGATCACCGAGCGCGGCATCGGCAACGGCATCTCGCTCGTCATCTTCGTCGGCATCGTCACCGACATCCCCGGCGCGCTGAACACGTACATCCAGACGAACGAGGGCAACCTCCAGCCGCTGACGATGTTCGCGGTCAGCACGATCATCCTGCTGACCGTCGCGACGATCGTCTTCTTCGAGCGCGGCCAGCGGAAGATCCCCATCCAGTACTCGCGTCGCCAGGTCGGTCGCCGCATCTACGGCGGTCAGCAGGCGCACCTGCCGCTGCGCGTGAACACGGCCGGCACCATCCCGCCGATCTTCGCGAGCTCGCTGCTCATGTTCCCGAGCACGCTCGCGAACCTGAACATCCCGGGCGCGAACAAGCTGCAGCAGATGGTGCAGCCCGGCGACTGGGTCTTCAACGCGCTCTACGTCGGGCTGATCATCTTCTTCTGCTACTTCTACACGGCCGTCACGTTCCAGCCGATCGACGTCGCCGACAACCTCAAGAAGCAGCAGGCGTTCATCCCGGGCATCCGGCCGGGCAAGAAGACGGCGGAGTACATCGATCGCGTCCTGACGCGCATCACGCTCGGCGGCTCGCTGTACGTCGCCGCGGTCTGCGTCATCCCGACGATCGTGCAGCAGTACTTCCGCGTGCCGTTCTACTTCGGCGGCACCTCGATCATGATCGTCGTCGGCGTCGCGCTCGACACGGTGCAGCAGGTCGAGAGCCACCTGATCACGCGCAACTACGAGGGCCTGTCGGGCGCGCGCGCGACCAAGATCCGCGGTCGCCGCGACCTGCAGAGCGAGGAGACCTGAAGATGCGCACCATCTTGATCGGGCCGCCCGGCGCAGGGAAGGGCACCCAGGCGAAGTTCATCTGCCAGCAGTACGGCATCCCGCAGATCTCGACCGGCGACATGCTCCGCGCCCACAAGGCGCAGGGCACGAAGCTCGGGCTCGAGGCGGCGAAGTTCATGAACGCCGGCGCGCTCGTCCCCGACGAGGTCGTCATCGGCATGGTCGAGGACCGCCTGACCCAGCCCGACGCGGCCAAGGGTTTCCTCTTCGACGGCTTCCCCCGCACGGTCGCCCAGGCCGAGTCTCTCGATGCGACGCTCGCCCGTCTCGGGCTGAAGCTCGACGGGGTCGTCCTGATCGAAGTCGCCGACGACCTCCTGGTCCGCCGCGTCTGTGGGCGCCGCACCGACCGTCGGTCTGGACAAATCTATCACCTCGAGTACAATCCGCCCCCCCCTGACGCCGACCTGGTTCTTCGGGACGACGATCGGGAGGAAACGGTCCGTGCGCGCCTCAAGGCGTACCACGACCAGACCGCACCGCTCATTCCCTACTACGAGCAGCGCGGTCTTCTCCGTCGCGTCGACGGTGTCGGCGAGATGGACGAAGTCACGAAACGCGTCCTCACCGCGCTCGGTGCGAGCTGAGCAAGGTGGCGGATACGAGCCTCGGAGGATCGATCGAAGAAGCACTCCCGAACGCCCTGTTCCGCGTGAAGCTCGATGACGGCCGTACGGTCGTGGCCGGGCTCTCCACGGAGGCGCGAAGGACGCTCATCAAGGTCGCTCCCGGAGACAGGGTCTCGGTGGTCGTCAGCCCGCTGGATCCGACCCGAGCCAAGATTACCGGCAGGAGATCGCCTGCCACCGCGTGAAGAGGTCCGAAGAGGTCCAGAGTCTAGAGTCTAGAGTCCAGAGCCTCCGAAGACAGAAAACCAAAGAGTTCTCGTAGAGAAAGTGAGGGTCGAAGGAACGAGCGGTTCGGTGAGCAAGGTCGGCGCAGCGTCATCTGGGCGCTCTCGTCTCCGACTCCAGACTCTTGACCTTCGACCCTAGACCCGAAATCGGAGCACGCCATGAAGGTCCGTCCTTCCGTCAAGCGAATCTGTGCGAAGTGCAAGGTCGTCCGCCGACGCGGTGTCGTGCGTGTGATCTGCGAGAACCCGAAGCACAAGCAGCGTCAGGGTTGCTGAGAGGGAACTGAGGAGTAGCCATGGCCCGCATCGCAGGCGTCGACCTTCCGCGTCGCAAGCACGTCACCATTTCCCTCCGCTACCTCTTCGGCATCGGCCCCGCCAAGGCGAAGGAGATCTGCCTGAAGACGGGGATCCCCGAGAACAAGCTCACCGAGGAGCTGACCGACGCGGACGTGAAGAAGATCCGCGACCTCCTCGAGGCCGAGTACAAGGTCGAAGGCGACCTCCGGCGCGAGATCCAGATGAACATCAAGCGCCTGATGGACCTCGGCTGCTACCGCGGCCTCCGTCACCGCAAGGGGCTCCCGGTCCACGGCCAGCGGACCCACACCAACGCCCGCACCCGCAAGGGTCCGCGCAAGGGCCTCACCCGCGCGGCCGCGCCGCGTCCCGCCGGCAAGGCGTAAGAGAGTCATCAGTCATCAGTCATCGGTCGTCAGCACGACTCGAGAGACTGCGACTGACGACTGACGACTGACGACTGACGACTCTGAAGACTGAGGACTAGACAAAGATGGCGACCGCACAGAAGGCCGGCGCGGCTGGCAAGCAGAAGAAGAAGGTTCGCAAGAACATCTCGACCGGGATCGCGCACATCCAGTCGACCTTCAACAACACGATCGTCACGATCACCGACGTCAACGGCAACGCCATCTCCTGGTCGTCGGCCGGCTCGCGTGGCTTCAAGGGCTCGCGCAAGTCGACGCCGTTCGCCGCGCAGCTCGCCGCCGAAGAGGCCGCGCGCAAGGCGCAGGAGCACGGCGTCCGCTCGGTCGCCGTCTTCGTCAAGGGCCCCGGCGCCGGCCGCGAGAGCGCGCTCCGCGCGCTGCAGACCGCGGGGTTCAAGGTCACGCTGATCCGTGACGTCACCCCGATCCCGCACAACGGCTGCCGTCCCCCGAAGCGCCGCCGCGTTTGATCCAAGTCGTCAGTCGTCAGTCGTCAGTCGTCAGCAAGACGAGAGGCGACGAGGCGACGACGACCACTCTCGACTGACGACTGAAGACTGACGACTGACGACTTCGACTGAGGACTAAGATGGCTCGTTACATCGGTGCTGTTTGCAAGCTCTGCCGCCGTGAGGGGATGAAGCTCTACCTCAAGGCCGACCGCTGCTACTCCGAGAAGTGCTCGGTCACCCGTCGGCCGAAGCCGCCGGGGCAGCACGGTGACAAGCGCGTCAAGCTCTCCGAGTACGGCATCCGCCTCCGCGAGAAGCAGAAGGTTCGCCGCATCTACGGCATCCTCGAGCGCCAGTACCGCAAGTACTTCGCGATGGCCGATCGCTCGAAGGGCCGCACCGGCGAGAACCTGCTCGGCGTGCTCGAGCGTCGCCTCGACAACGTCGTCCACCGCATGGGCTTCGGCGGCTCGCGCAACGAGGCGCGCCAGATCGTGCTCCACAAGCACGTGCTGGTGAACGGCCGTCGCGTGAACGTCCCGAGCTACCAGGTGAAGGTCGGCGACATCATCGCGATCCGCGAGAGCGCGCGCGCCCAGAAGCGCATCGAGACGGCCCTCGCCGCGAGCGAGGCCCGCCCGCAGCTCAGCTGGCTCGAGGTCGACAAGAAGAACTTCTCCGGCACCGTGAAGGGCCTCCCCGTCCGCGAGGAGCTCAACGAGCCGGCCATCCGCGAGCAGTACGTCGTCGAGTACTACTCTCGCTGATAGCCGCCTTCGGCGGCGCCCGCCGCCTTCGGCGGGTCTAGAGTCTAGAGTCTAGAGTCTAGAGCCCCCGAAACGCTGCACTCGCGGTGACTGAGACGGATCGCCGGCTCGTCACCGCGGACCTGTCTCTGACCTTACAGCCTTGGACCTTAGACCTTAGACCTTAGACCTTCATCCCGACTCTAGACTCTAGACCTACCCCAAGGCGTCGCGCGCCGAATCCCACAGCGCCCACGCCGAAGCCCACGGCCCCCGAGATGGGATCCAGGTAGGGAGCCGGAAAGCGAGAGTGAACATGTCTGCCGCCGCATCGCCGCACATCGCACGCAACTGGCACGAGATGATCCGTCCGAAGGCCCTCGAGACGGACGAGGATACGCTCACCGACTTCTACGGGAAGTTCACGTGTGAGCCGCTGGAGCGTGGCTTCGGCATCACCATCGGCAACGCGATCCGTCGCGTGCTCCTCTCGTCGCTGCAGGGCGCGGCGATCACCGCCGTCCGCTTCGAGAAGGCGCTGCACGAGTTCACCTCGATCCCCGACGTCGTCGAGGACGTGACCGACATCATCCTGAACCTCAAGGAGGTCGTGCTCGCGGCCGAGGGCAGCAAGCTCTCGTACTCCGTCATGATCGACAAGGAGGGGCCGGGCCCGGTCTACGCGCGCGATCTGCAGCTGGTCGACGGCCTCAAGGTCCTCAACCCCGATCACCTCGTCTGCACGCTCGACAAGAAGGGCCCGTTCCGCGCGGAGCTCACCGTCGGCATCGGCCGCGGCTACGTCCCCGCCGAGCGCAACAAGTCCCCCTCGATGCCGATCGGCACCATCCCGATCGACTCGCTGTTCTCGCCGATCAAGCGCGTGAACTACACCGTCACGAACGCGCGCGTCGGTCAGCAGACCGACTACGACAAGCTCGCGGTCGAGGTGTGGACCAACGGCTCGGTGCGCCCCCAGGATGCCGTCGCCTACGCGGCGAAGATCCTCAAGGAGCAGCTGAACATCTTCATCAACTTCGAGGAGAACGAGGAGCAGGGCTACGTCGCGACGATCGGCGAGGACGAGCCGGTCAACGAGAACCTGTTCCGCTCCGTCGACGAGCTCGAGCTCTCGGTCCGCTCGGCGAACTGCCTGCAGAACGCCAACATCTCGCTCATCGGCGAGCTGGTGCAGAAGACCGAGCAGGACATGCTCAAGACCAAGAACTTCGGCCGCAAGTCGCTCAAGGAGATCAAGGAGATCCTCCAGCAGATGGGGCTCAGCCTCGGAATGCGGATCGACAACTGGCCCCAGATGTACGAGCGCTGGAAGGCGCAGCAGAACCAAGCTTGAGGGTTGGTCTAGAGTCTAGAGTTTAGAGTCTAGAGTCAGAGAGAGAGAGAGCCCGAGACGTCGACAGTCGACAGGTACGGCGAGACTTCGGTCTCGGAACCCTATACTCTAGACCCTGGACTCTGGACCCGATGGATCCGATGGAGTCGTCCCATGCGTCACTTGAAGGCAGGCCGTAAGTTCGATCGCGACGCTTCGTCGCGTCGCGCGATGTTCCGCAACCTCGCGGCGAACCTCATTCTCCACGAGCGCATCGAGACCACCGATGCGAAGGCCAAGGAGCTCCGCCGCGTCGCGGAGCGCCTGGTCACCCGCGCGACCCGCCTCGGCAAGGTCGCGTACACCAAGCCGGGCGAGCTCTCGCCGGGCGACAAGGCGAAGCGTCTCCACGCGACGCGCCTCGTCGGGTCGTTCGTCGGCCGCTTCGGCACCCGCACGCTCCCCGGCGGCGACTACGAGAAGGTCGACCTCGTCGAGAAGCTGTTCACCGACCTCGCGAAGCGCTTCGAGGGGCGTCCGGGTGGCTACACCCGCATCGTCAAGCTCGGACCGCGTCGCGGCGACGGCGCGCAGATGGCGCTGATCGAGTGGGTCGTGCGCAACGAGCCGTCGACCGCGAGCTTCGCGGCCGAGGGCGAGGCGAAGCAGGACTGATCGTCCGCTTCGTGCTCGCGGTGTGCGAGGGCGTTCTCCCCCGGGGAGCGCCCTCGTCGCGTTTGTGGGACAACTTCCTACGCTGCGCGTACCGCGTCGTCGTGGCAGAGTCCTCCGCGTGAAGTTCGCGCGAATCGGTTCCTTCACCTTCGTTTCGTTCGTCTTGGGCTGCTCCGGCGCGACGGCGGAGACGAACGAGAACCCGGGCGGCAACGACACCGGCCTGAGCGAGGCGGGCGACGACGCCGGCAGCGACGACGCCGGTGACGACACCGGCGGCGGCGGCGAAGACACCGGCCCGATCGGCCCGAGCTCGTGCGAGCTGCGCCCCGCGTGCGACGCGCCGCTCCCGCCGCTCGGCAGCAAGACCAGCTGGCGCCACACCACCACGAGCCTCTCGGTGGCCGCCGGGTCACCGCGGCACCGCGGGCGCGATCTGTTCCTGAAGCCGGGGACCAAGCAGTGGGCGATCGCGAAGTTCGCGTACGGCGCGATCGACAAGGACATCAAGGACGAGGACGTCGACGTCTACCTGCTGCGCGACTGCGGCAGCACGTGGAAGAAGCTCGGCACCTACCGCACGACCGAAGAGAGCGCGCACACCACCGAGGAGGGCGTGATCGACTCCGGCGGGCGCGTGTACGTCGACATCGCGGCGGTCGAGCCGATTCCGCTCGGCGTCGGGCGGCACCGCGTGCACTTCGTCGTGAAGGGCGATCTGCCCGGCGCGAACCCCGGGTCGCCGCAGGTGATGACGACCCTCGCGCAGCGCGGGTACTACGTCTTCTACCTGACCGCGCGGCCCGAGTGGTTCGTCCAGAAGACGCGCGACTGGGTGAAGATGCGCGGGTTCCCGCCGGGGATCATCCACACGACCTTCAGCGCCATCGGCGAGACGGGCGCAGCGGCCATCGAGTACAAGACCTCGGAGCTCGCCAACCTGAAGACGAAGACCGGCATCGTGCCGACCTACGGGTTCGGCAACACCGACAGCGACTCGACCGCCTACGACAACGTGAAGATCACGCCGGCGGCGAACCGCTACTTCTTCAAGTACACCGACACCAGGGGTGGCACGAGCCACGACGACTACTCCAAGCTCGTTCCGAAGTTCGCCGCCGAGGCGGCGGTGTGCCCGGCGACCAAGTGAGGTCGTGATGCAGCGGCGCGTGATCGTGCTGGTCGGTCCGAAGGGGGCCGGCAAGAGCACGATCGGCGCGCTGATCGAGCGCGAGCTCGGCGTGGCGTTCGTGCGGGTGGAGCCGATCTTCTTGCGTGTGCGTGAGGCGATCGGGGCCGATCACCCGGAGCTGGAGCGCCGTGGGTTCCAGGCGGTTCGCGAGGCGCTGGTCGAGGCGCTGCGCTCGCATGAGGCGATCTGCTTCGAGTCGACCGGCGCGTCGCGCGAGACGGCGCCGATGCTCGAGGAGCTCTCGCGGCACGCGCACATGCTGCCGGTGCAGGTGACCGCGCGGCCGGAGCAGTACCTGCCGCGGGTGCGCTCGCGGGACCTCTCGATTCACATCCCGGTGTCCGACGACCGGGTCGAGGAGATCAACGCGCGGGCGGCGGAGGTGGAGCTCGCGTGGGCCGCGCGGATCGACAACTCGGGGGCCTTCGATCCCGAGGCGATCCTCGCGAAGGTGAGGGACCTGCTCGAGGCGTGAGCACGCGGGCGGTAAGCTATGCCCCAGCGCGATGAGCAAGAAGACCTACCCGACCGTTGACGCAGTCTTCGCCGAGGTCGCCACGCGCAAGGCGCGCGCCGCGAAGGCACGGCGGGAGCCGCGTGCCGCCGATGCCGAGGCGCCCCGGGAGATCTACGGCGCGGCGTGTGCGGCGGTCGCGGCTGCGCTCGCGGCAGACGGGTTCTCGTACGCCAAGAGCCGCGCCACGCTTACCCGCAAGGCAGGCGACGTCACCCATCGGGTGCTCTTCCAGTCGAGTCACAACAACGTCGCGGGCGAGCACGTGGCGATGTGGATGTACGCGCACGTTCAGTCTGCGGCGCTCGGCGCATGGCGCGAGAAGCAGCGACGGCGCGCGCGCGAGGACGACTTCGTCGCCGGCGGCATGGTGCACCTGCTCGAGCCCGACGGACCGAAGATGATCGAGTGGGAGCTCGCCCGTGCTGCCGCGCGCGATGCCGCCGTCGCGGACGTCGTTTCGCACCTCCGCAGTGTCGTGCTCCCCTATTTCTCGCTCTTCGCGGCCCCGCCAGCGCTGATCGAACGGTTGAAGCGCCGGTCCGTTCCGGCCTTCGAGCTCGCGAGCTCGGTCGAGTACGCGCTCTGCTTCGGCGACGCACGGGACGCGCAGGCGATCCTCGACGCGTACCTGCGCGAGAGGCCCGATCTCGAGGCGCCGAGCCGCGCCGCGCAGGAGAAGCTCGCGACCAGCGGACCTCCGGCGCGCTGCCCGAACGCGTATGCGGAGCAGATCGCCTGGTTACGTGTGGTCCATTCGCTCGCGTGATCGCGAGCAAGAGCAGCGCGCAGGACGACGGCGAGGGCTCATCGAAAACAAGAAGAAGTCGAGCAGCGACGACGACGAGGGCTTGGGGGGATTCGCTCGAGTCGTCGCGTTGCCGACGGCGAGGCGTCGCCAGGCAGCCGAATCGAGATCCTCGTTCGGGCGCACGGAAGCTGCTCCGGCCCCATGCCGCCTTGGAAACGCGCTCTGCCTGCGCGGGCTGAAAAAATCAGCCTGCGCGACCTCCGGGGGCTGAAAAATTCAGCCCGCGAGGGCAGAGCGAGATCTTGACGGAGGTCCACCCGGTCTGCCCCATGCCAACGCCTGGGCCGACGCCCGTCATGTGCGCGTCCTCGCCGTCAGCGTGTCGCGGGTCAGGACCTCCGCGCCCGCGGTGGCGCCCCCACCGCTCGCTCCGTCCTCTCCCCCGCGCCAGAGGCTGGAACGCAAGGCGAGGCCGGAACAAACGAGGAAGTCGCGGCGCTCAGCTCGCGAGGCGTCGCCGTCGAGTCCATTGCCGACGATCAGCTCGCGATCGACCGCCCGCGTGTACTCTGCGCGCGTGACCGACAAGAGCGCGCGCTTCGTCGGAGTGGCCGTCGCGGCTTTCCTCGTGATCGGGGCGGCGCTGGTCGGCCGGAGGCTCGTCCCGACCGCGAGCAGCCGCACGCCGGCCGCGACGGTCTCGCCCGCTCGGCCGATCGAGGTCGCCGACGCGGGCATCGTCGCGTTCGACCCGGTTCCGGCGGCGCCGCTCTGGGCGAAGTCGTTCTACTTCGACGTCGCGCTCAGCTGGGACGAACCACCGAAGGAGAAGGTGAAGGCGCAGCTCGCGTCGATCGCATCGCTCAGGCCGTTTTCGCGGCTCGAGAATCCTGCGCCCGCCACCGACGACAAGGCCTCGTTCGTAATGGTCGAGGGACCGGCGGTCGGCGACTTGGCGCCTATGTCGGCGGCTTCGCTGAAGTACTTCGCCGTGGAGCTGAGCGAGGCCGATCGCCGCGCGTACCTGGGGGCGAAGATGTGCGCGGCGTTCTCCTTCCATGGACCGATCGACGCCGGGTTCGCGACGCTTCGCGCCGCGCTGAACGGCGTCCGCGAGCTCGCCGACAACACCTCCTCGATCGTCACCGACGGCAGCACGCGGCAGGTCTTCTCGCGCGCATCGTGGGCTTCGCGCGTCGACGCCTGGACCAACGGCGTGCCGAAGCTGAGCAAACACATCGCGATCCACGGCTACCCCAACGGGGGGCTCATCCGCGTGGTGACGCTCGGGATGGCGAAGTTCGGGCTCCCCGACATCGCCGCCGAGGAGATCGCGCGGGAGCAATCGCAGCGCATGAGCGATCTGGTGCTCCTCGTCGCACAGACCCTCGTCGAGCGCGGCAAGCTCGATCGCGCCGGCGAGCTGGAGATCGCGATCGACGAGCTGAAGGCGAGGCCCGACCTCGGTGACTTTGCGCCGAAGGCGACGAAGAGGGGCGTGGTCTCGCTCGGCATCGCCAAGCCGAAGGAGGGCGACGCGGACAACCGCCTCATCCAGATCGTCTTCCCCGGCAGCGCGAACGGCGTCCAGCAGCGGCAGGCGAAGCTGCTCGAGGGCATCTTCGGGGCGCGCGACGAGATGGTGCAGGTCGACGGATCGGACGGGGAGATCGCCGCCGCGAGCGCGCGTGCGAGGGCGAAGCTGCTGACGCTGAAGCCGGCATGGAGCAACGGCCCGCCCGGCCTCGATGACCTCATCGTGAAGGCGCCGTTCCAAACGCCCGACGGCCGGAGCGAGTGGATGTGGGTCGAGGTCACCGGCTGGAGCGGCACGAAGATCAAGGGGATCCTCCAAAACGACGCGTACGAGATCCCTGGCCTCGTGGTCGGCACCCATGTCGAGGTCGAGGAGTCCTCGATCTTCGATTACATGCTCAAGCACCCTGACGGCTCGATCGAGGGAGGCGAGACCAACGCGCTCATCACGAAGGGCGCGAAGAAGTAGCGCGCCATCAACCCCTGCCCGCGTGTGGCGCACCTGGCCATCGCGCCGCTCGCAACGCGGATGGGTCACGTCGGAACGCACGGGGCAGTGCGGGAGGGCAGTTGCTCAGCGCTCGCCGCGTGCAAATCGAAGGGGTCGTCGAGTAAGAGCAGCGCGCAGGACGACGACGACGGCTCGGGGGGGCTTCGCTCGACCCGTTCGCCCGGGATCACCTCGCCACCGCCAATCCCGGTGGAGTGGTACTACCGCCTCGAGGTCTATGCCCGCGCCAAAGACGGCGGCCTCGCGCTCGGCAACCTCGCGCCCGGCGTGCCGCACCTCGCGCCGCTGCCCGTCACCGGCACCGCGATGAACGCGCTGTACCTCGGCGCCGGAAAGCCGATCGGGCTGCGCTGCATGCGCGCGAAGTGAGTTGCGGGCGCGTCGGCGCGTGCGTCTCGTGTGCGGCGGCGTTGCGTTCGAACGCGCTCAGGAAGCCGCCGGGAGCACGACGCGGAAGCAGCTCCCCCGGCCCGGCTCGCTCTCCGCGGTGATCGATCCGCCGTGCGCCTCGACGAGAGCACGCGTGATGTAGAGCCCGATACCGAGGCCCTGCACGCCGGTCGCACGCGCGGCCTTCGTCCGGAAGAAGCGGTCGAAGACGTGCGGGAGATCCTCCGGGACGATGCCGGCGCCGCGGTCGGTGATCGAAATCGCCACGCGGTCGCCGTCGCGCCCGCAGTCGAGGCGGACCTCGCTCCCGGGCGTCGAGTACTTGAGCGCGTTCGAGAGGAGGTTCACGACGATGCGCTCGAGGCGATCCGGATCTGCGTCGACGGCAGGGAGGTCCTCGGGGATCGTGATCGTGATGCGGCTCGTGTCGAGCGCGCCGGCGAGCCTCGCGACGAGCTCGGCGCCGAAGCGCCCGAGGTCGACCGCCCGACGTTTGAGCGGGACCGGCCCGCTATCGAGCCGCGCTATCTCCGAGAGATCGTCGAGCGTGGCCGTCATGTGCTCGCAAGCGTTGACGATCCGGTTGAGGCGCCGGGGCAGCACCTCCGGGTCGGGCCGCCGCAGCAGTGACTGCGCCGACAGCGAGATGGCCGACAGCGGCGTCCTCAGGTCGTGCGAGACGGCGCGGAGGAAGTCCTCGCGCTGCTCCTCCGCCTTGCGACGCTCGGTCACGTCGTCGAACAGCGTCACGAAGAAGCCCGGCGCGGGGCTGTAGGCCAACACCGAATAGGTGCGAAGCCCCGAGCGGCACTCCAAGCGAACCGGCTCCGCTGCGCCGGCGACGCGCTGGAACATCGAGACCCAGTCGACGCCGTGAACGGCGGGCATCACCTCGCCCGCGCGCCGCCCGAGGATCTGGTCGCGCCGGAGCCCCGCCATGCGTTCGAACGCCGCGTTGACCTCGAGGAGCACGTAGTCGACGGTGCGCCCGCCGTCTTCGAGGGCGCGGTGATAGACGCAACCGCTCGAGAGGTTCTCGAACAGGAGCCGCAGCCGGTGCTCGCGCTCGCGAAGAGCCTCGGCCACTCGTCTGCGCTCGGTGCTCTCGACGGCCTCCCAGCGGCCGCCGCGATGAACCAGCGCGAACTGGTGAGTGCCGACGACGTCGATGATCTCGGTGGCCCCGCAGCGCCCGAGCCCGTACGTGCAGGCGACCAGCACCGGCAAGTCGCGGATCACGCCGTTGATCGCGTCTTCGTATTCCGTGAAGTCGGCCCAGTGCGCCGCCTCGAGCCAGGCGGTGTTGCCGGTGACGCGCACCCCATCGAAGCCGCGGGCGAGGGCTTCGTCCACGCGGGCCTTCCAGCCATCGAGGACGCGTCTCATGTCGAAGTGGCCGCCTCGGAGGTACCAGTGGTCGTACGGCAGGATCTGGATCCGCTCGTCGGCCAGGTGCCGGTCCAGGTCGGGGACGACCGCGCCCAACGCGCTCGTCGCTTCGTCGACGCCGAGCGGATCGGACGTCACCCACATGCAGCACTCGTTCGACTCGAGGCCCGCCTTGAAATAGGGGACCAGGATGTCGAGCAGATCGTCCTTGTCCCGATAGAACTGACACAGGTGTGTGCCCCAGGGCATCTGGCCGATACGATCGATCCCGGAGTCACGCAGTGGGGTCGTCGCGTGCATGGTGAGCCGGATGGTAGACCCGGCGCCGTACGTCGCTCTGATTTCAGTCGCGCCGCGTCGCGTGAGCACCGTCGCGTGGATCCTCGGCTCGCTCGGGGGCTCGGCTCAGGGTGATACGCGCCTTTGGGCGCGCGTCACCGCTCCCGCTCGCCATTGCGCGTGACGGCCGGGCTCGGCCGGTGCCGCGACGCATCGGCGTGCCCGTCGGCAGCCGTCAGCGGACGCGCAGCTCGATCGGGGCGACGGCGACCGGCTTGCCGAACCCGTTCAACCGCGGTGAACCCCGCGCCAACGGCGATGCGCGGGGCGGAAGCCCTTGCCCTTCGGTGCCGCGGGTGCGCGGGGAGGCGTGGCGCGAACGCTTCGCATCGGACGCGTACGCGCGGTCGCGCCTTCGCGCCCTCGATGGTCGAGAAATCGAGGCGATTCGCGGCCTGTGCCGTCAGGGCACGCCGGCTGCAATCCCGGCCCCTGCGTGACCAAACCACGCATCATCCTCGCATCAGCGCTCTTCACCGCCCTCTTCGTCCCCGCCGCGCGCGCGGACGCCACCACCAAGGTCAACCAACCACCGCGCTTCTCGTACGACTCCGACGAGCGTCACCACGTGCATGTGGGCGACACCTTCGAGACGACGCTCGACGTCAACGATCCGGACGACGATCCGATCACCTTCTCGGTCACAGGCCTCCCTGCGGGTGCGACGAGCAGCATCTCGAGCAAGACCACGCTGCGCCTGCGCTGGAAGCCGACGAAGTGGGACGTCGGTCCGCACGACATCGTCGTGCAGGCGAGCGACGGGAAGGGGGGCAACGTGAGCAAGAGCCTCCACCTCACCGTCGAGGACAACTGGCGCAGCTACTTCATGCCGGGCGCGTCGTACTCGACGCTCCTGCCGGTCGGTCGCGGGACGTGGGGCACGTTCCAGGGCGTGTCGGCGGAGATCCTCATCGCGTCGTGGATCCACCGGAACGAGAACCGTGGACCGAGCCACGGGCGCGTGTACCTCGACATGGACGTGCTGCGGTCGACGCGCGCGCAGACGTCCGCCGCGTTCGACCTCTCGGGCGGCTTCGACCTCTCGATCGAGCGCAACCCGATCCGCCACTGGATGCTGCCCTTCTTCGGCATGAAGACGGGCGCGTTCATCCAGAAGGACCTCGAGAAGGGATCGGTGTGGCACGTCACCCCGCTCGCCGGCGCGTACCTCTGGGCCGACAAGAACCTGTTCCTGGTCGCGTCCGCGGGCTACATGATGCCGATCAGCGCGCGTCACTTCGACGAGCTGCGCGGGCTGCGCGTGAACGTCGGCCTGAACTTCTCGCTCTGGTGATCGCGAACAGAAACGCCGCGCGCCCTTGACAGACTCAGGGGCAACCGCAGATTGCATCGCGACCGCAAGCAGGTGACCGGCTAGAGCCCAACCCCTTCGCCCCGAGCTCCCTTCGAGCGCCACGGCCCTTCCGCCGTGCGAGCGGCGCCTGCACGCGATCCCACAGCGGGGTAGTAGGAGCGGTCCCTACGCCGGGATAGCCTCCCGGAGAGGCTCGTTCGATTCGAGCCCCCGCATCCCTCGTGCCGCATTTCGGCGCGGCGTTCCTCGCGCGCGCGCTCCTCCGTTCGTTCGCTTCGCACCAGCCGAACCGAACCGAACCGAATGGAGGATGTGATGAAGATCGATCGAGTCGCGCGCGTGCGCGACCTGAGGGCGATCGAGGCGGAGATCCGCCCGATCAAGCGTGTGCTGGGCGCGACGTGGACGCGCCCGATGAACGAGGAGCAGCGGCGTCTCTCGTGGCTCCGCAAGCGCGCCACCGAGCTGTGCATGGTGCTCGCGTTCGCGCGCGGACGGCTGCACGTCCGCGGGCCGAGCGACGAGCGGACGCGGGCGCTGCACGCCGAGGTGTTCGCGCGCTATGAGGAGGTGCCTCTGTGACCCCGCTCGTCGACATCGGCGCGAACCTCGCGCACAAGTCGTTCCGCGAAGACCTCGCGGCCGTGCTCGCCCGCGCGCGCGCGGCGTCGGTCGGGCGCGTCGTGGTCACCGGCACGTCGACCGGCGCGAGCCGGCGCGCGTGGGAGCTCGCGCGCGCGCATCGCGGGGTCCTCTTCTCGACCGCCGGCGTGCACCCGCACGAGGCCTCGCGGTGGGGGCGCGACGCCGAGCTCGCCGTGCGCGAGCTGCTCCGCGAGCCGGAGGTCGTCGCGGTGGGCGAGTGCGGGCTCGACTACGACCGCGACTTCTCGCCGCGTCCCGCGCAGCGGCAGGCGTTCGCCGCGCAGCTCGCGATCGCGGCCGATACGGGCAAGCCGGTGTTCCTCCACGAGCGCGCCGCGCACGACGACTTCCTCTCTATCGTGCGCGAGCACCGGGTGCGCGGCGTCGTGCACTGCTTCACCGGTGAGGCGCGCGAGCTCGACGCGTACCTGCGGCACGGGCTGTTCATCGGCATGACCGGGTTCGTCGCCGACGAGCGGCGGGGCACGCACCTTCCGCCGCTCCTTCCGCGCGTGCCCCGCGATCGGCTGATGATCGAGACCGACGCGCCGTTCCTCACGCCGCGGACGCGGCGCGGTCGGAACGAGCCGGCGTTCCTCCGCGACGTGCTCGCCGCGGTCGCGCGCGCCGTGTCGCGCTCGGAGGACTCGCGCTGCCTCGCTGATCGTCAGCGGCCCTTGCGCACCATGCGGTAGACCGTGTCGCGCGCGACGCCGAGGCGGCGGGCGGCCTCGCTGACGTTGCCGCCGGACGCGGTCAACGCCTCGAACGCCGCCTCGCGCAGGACCGTCGCGCGCGACCGCACCTTCGGCTCGAACAGCTCGGGGAAATGGCGGCGCTCGATCGGCTCGTCCTCGGCGAGGATCAGCGCGTGGGCGAGCGCGCTCTTCAGCTCGCGCACGTTGCCCGGCCACTCGTGCGCCTCGATGTGCGCGCGGGCGCTTGGCGCGAGCGTCGGCGCATCCGGTCGTGCTCGGGAGAGCAACGCCGAGGCGAGCGCCACCCGATCGGTGCGCCTCCGGAGCGGCGGGATGCGGATGCACGCGCCGTGGATCCGGTAGAACAGATCGTTGCGGAAGGTCCCGGCCTCGACCTGCGCCGGAAGATCGCGGCACGTCGCGGTGATCAACCGGAACGACGACCGCCGCGGCTTCGGATCGCCGACACGGTGGTAGGTGCCGTCCTCGAGGGCGCGCAAGAGCGCCGCCTGCAGCGCGGGCGGCATCTCGGCCACCTCGTCGAGGAACAGCGTGCCGCCGTCGGCGGCCCCGAGGAGCCCGCTTCCGCCCTCGCGCGAGGCGCCGGTGAAGGCGCCCGGCGCGTACCCGAACAGCTGGCTCTCGAGCAGCGCCTCGGAGACCGCGCCGCAGTTGATCGCGACGAACGGACCGCTCGCCACCGCGCTCGCTCCGTGGATCGCCCGCGCGAACAGCTCCTTGCCCGTGCCGGTCTCCGCGAGCAGGAGCACCGGCAACTTCGTCGGCGCGAACTTCGCGGCCGACTCCTTGGCCGCGAGCACCGCCTCGTCCTCGGCGAAGATCGGATCGAACGACGAGGGGACCGCGCGTCGCGCCAGCGCGGGCCGGGGCGACTCTGTCTGCTCGAGGTGCACGACGACGGCGAGGGCTCCGCCGTCCGGCTCGAGCACCGGATCGAGCTCGACGCGGAAGGCCTGTCTGCGGGTCTCGAAGCGCAGCGGCCGGCCGGCGATCGCGAGCTCCGCCAGCTCGTCGAAGTCGATGCCGAAGAGATCGCGGCACCCGAGCTCGCCGCGCTCGCCGAGGACGTCGCGGCGCGCGAGATCGTTGCAGAGGCCGATGGCGCCGCGCGCCTCGATCAGCAGGCTCGGCGTGCGCGCGCGCGCGACGAGGCGCTCGATCATCGCGAGCTGGCCGCGTCCGATGCGCGCCCACGCGAGCGCGCGCAGCGTGCTCTCCATCGCTGCCGCCGCGAGCTTCACCGCGATCCCGACCGCGTCGTCGCGGCGGTCGAGCGGGCCGCTGACGTCGAGGACGGTGATGAGCGCGCCGCGCGCGTCGAACACCGGCGCCGCGTAGCAGAACAGCTCGGCGTTGCGGTGCTCCCAGTGCGCCTCGCCGATCACGGCGACCGCCGCCCGTTCGACGATCGCCGTGCCGATCGCGTTCGTCCCGCGCGCCGCCTCGCTCCAGTCTGCGCCCGGTACGAGGCGGGCGCGCGTCGCCGACTCGGTGAACGCGCCGCCGTCGTGCGCGGAGAGGATCACGCCGTCGGCGTCGGCGATGATCGCCGTGAGCGAGCGCGCGGAGAGCTCCGCCGCGGCGGCCGCGAGCATCGAGTGCTTCTCGCGGAAGACGTGCTCGACGCGCGCGCGCCGCTCGTCGAGCGCACCCGCCGGCCCGACGGGGAACGCGTCGGCGTCGCGACGAAGCCCGAACGCCTCGGCGCGCGCCCAACGAGCGCTGACGGACTCGGCTTCGGGGAGGAGGCGCAGCACGCGGTGATCATGGCACGCGATCGGGATGACGCCGTGCGTCGCTCGACATTGCCGCATTTCACGACATGACGCGCCCGGTCGGCAGGCCTGGAGTCTCCGGCATTTCTCGTGACGCGCGCGGCGGCCCTGCCGTTGCAGTGGCGCGGCCGGACCCCTGAAGGGAGGGCTCGCGCATGACCTACGTCGCCCCGAACACCGATGGATCGAAGGTTCAGTTCCGTACCCGCTACGACAACTACATCGGTGGCGAGTTCGTCGCGCCGGCGAAGGGCCAGTACTTCGAGAACGTCACGCCGGTGACCGGCCGCGCGTTCTGCGAGGTCGCCCGCTCGACGACCTACGACGTCGAGCGCGCGCTCGACGCGGCGCACGGCGCGAAGGCGGCGTGGGGCCGGACCTCGCCCACCGACCGCGCGAACGTGCTCCTGAGGATCGCCGATCGCATGGAGCAGAACCTCGAGAAGCTCGCGATCGCCGAGACGTGGGACAACGGCAAGCCGGTGCGCGAGACGCTCGCCGCGGACCTGCCGCTCGCGATCGATCACTTCCGCTACTTCGCCGGCTGCGTGCGGGCGCAGGAGGGCGCGCTCTCGGAGATCGATCACGACACGATCGCCTACCACTTCCACGAGCCGCTCGGCGTCGTGGGCCAGATCATCCCGTGGAACTTCCCGCTGCTGATGGCCGCCTGGAAGCTCGCCCCCGCGCTCGCCGCCGGCAACGCGGTGGTGCTCAAGCCCGCCGAGCAGACGCCGGCGAGCATCCTCTACCTGATGGAGCTGATCGGCGATCTGCTCCCCGCCGGCGTGCTCAACGTGGTCAACGGGTTCGGGCTCGAGGCGGGCAAGCCGCTCGCCTCGAACAAGCGCATCTCGAAGGTGGCGTTCACCGGCGAGACGTCGACCGGCCGCCTCATCATGCAGTACGCGTCGCAGAACCTCATCCCGGTCACCCTCGAGCTCGGCGGCAAGTCGCCGAACATCTTCTTCGAGGACGTGGCGGCGAAGGACGACGACTTCTTCGACAAGTGCCTCGAGGGCTTCGCGATGTTCGCCCTCAACCAGGGCGAGGTGTGCACCTGCCCGTCGCGCGCGCTGATCCACGAGCGCATCGCCGGCTCGTTCCTCGAGCGCGCCGTCTCGCGCGTCGAGAAGATCAAGATGGGCAACCCGCTCGACCCGACGACGATGATCGGCGCGCAGGCGAGCAAGGAGCAGCTCGAGAAGATCCTCGGCTACATCGACATCGGCAAGGAGGAGGGCGCGAAGCTCCTCACCGGCGGTGAGCGAGCGCAGCTCGGCGGCGAGCTCGAGGGTGGATACTACGTGCGCCCGACCGTGTTCCGCGGCGACAACGCGATGCGGATCTTCCAGGAGGAGATCTTCGGGCCGGTGGTCTCGACGACATCGTTCCGCGACTACGAGGACGCGATGCGCATCGCGAACGACACCCTCTTCGGCCTCGGCGCCGGCGTCTGGACGCGCGACGGCACGACGGCGTACCGCGCGGGTCGCGCCATCCAGGCCGGGCGCGTGTGGACCAACTGCTATCACCTGTACCCCGCGCACGCGGCGTTCGGCGGTTACAAGCAGTCGGGCATCGGCCGCGAGACGCACCGGATGATGCTCGACCACTATCAGCAGACCAAGAACCTGCTGGTCAGCTACAGCCCGAAGGCGCTCGGGTTCTTCTGAGCGACCGGCGCGGGCCAGTTGTCGCGGCCGCTCCGCCCGGAGCGGCCGGACCGAGGCGAGAGCGACGCGCGGGGTCCCGGTCCCGAGAAGATCGGGGCCTCGCGCGTGACGCAGGAACGAACGACAGAAACCTTGCTAGGCTCGTGCTCTGGTGGAAGCCGAAGAGCTCTTTCTCCCGTTCGCGCTCCCCAAAGAGCGCGTCCCGCTCGTGAGCGCCGTGCGCTCGACGGTGATCATCTCCTCGCTCACCGGCCTCCGCGCCGCGGGTCGCTACGACGAGTACCTGGCGAAGCTCGAGCGACGCTTCCACGACGTCGTCGCGTCGCCGAACCCGAACGCGTGGCTCCCGCTGGACTTCGCGCTCGCGCACTACGACGCGTGCCAGCGGCTCGATCTCGAGCCCGCGATGATCGACGAGATCGGCGCCCAGTCGGGGCGGTTCGTCAACGAGACGCTGCTGTCGGTGCTCACGCGGGTCTCGAAGGAGTTCGGCGTGACGCCGTGGTTCGCGCTCTCGAACTCCAACACGCTCGGCGCCCGGACCTGGATGGGAGGGAGCTTCGCCGTGTGGAAGCTCGGGCCGAAGGAGGCGCGTCTCGAGTGGATACAGCAGCCGGTCGCGCGCTTCCCGTATTTCCGGCGGGCGTTCGGCGGCTTCACGAAGGCGATCTGCGGGCACTTCGCGCGGGCGATGTTCGTGAGCGAGCTGCCGATGCCGAACAAGGCGACGGAGATCGCGTATCGCCTCTCGTGGGTGTGACGGGCGCGCGCCGGAGCAGGTAGGCTCCCGGCCATGGAGGACTTCCCGTTCCAGCTGATCTTCCCGGTGCTGTTCATCGCGTTCGGGCTCGTCGCGTTCTTCGCCATGCGGAAGTTCTCGCGCGGTCAGTCCGAGGCGGGCCTCCAGCAGGCGGTGCCCCTCATGCGCGTGTTCTTCGAGCGGACCGGCTACCGCTTCGTCGACCAGGCCTCGGCGCCCATCGAGATGCAGATCGCCCGATGGCAGCAGGTGTACGCCGCGTCGATCCGCGGCGAAGGGTACGACGTGCACCTCGTGCGTGATTTCCACGGCCTCGAGGTGCACTGGGAGCAGTTCACCGGTCAGCAGGGCGGTGCCTACGTCATGGCGCAGAGCTGGTGGGCGCCGCTCCCGGCGATGCCGCGCGCGCCGTTCCACATCGCGGAGCGCTCGCTCGCGAGCACGACCGGCAAGCTCGCCAAGGAGATGCTCACCAACATGAGCACCAACTGGAAGCCCGCGTTCGAGCGTCAGATCCAGACCGGCGATCCGCACCTCGACGGCCGCTTCGTGGTCTACGGTCCCGACGAGCAAGCCGTTCGGATGGTCCTGTCGAATCCGGCGCTGCGACAGGCGCTCTTCGAGTGCGCGTACGTCGATCTGCGGGTGACGCCCGACGGCGTGCGGTTCTCCGATCCCGAGCAGAAGAACACGCTCGCGATGATGGGCGGAACCTACGGCGCGATGCAGTACGCGGGCAACCCCGGCAAGGCCTTCGAGGTGACGCTCCCGGTGCACGATCGCGTCGCCAACCTCCTGTACGGCGCGGCGACGCTCGCGCGCTGAACGCGCCGACGCGTGTTCACGGTGCGCGCGGCCGTCGCGCGAACAGCACCTCGCCGGGCGCGCCGGGCCGGCCCCACACGTAGAGCGCGAGCTGGTCGGCCGACTCGGTGCGGGCGCTCTCGACGATCGCCGCGTCGGTCGCGATCTCGGCGAGCGGCGTCGCGCCGTCGCCGGTCAGCAGGCGCCTGGGGCTGCGCTCGCGGTCGAGCGCGAAGAGCGGCACCTCCTCGACGAAGGCACGCTTCAGGCCCTTCGCGTCGAAGGCGAGCTTGCCAGGGACGCGCAGCCCGAGATCGGCCGACTGCGAGAGGCCCGTGTACTCCGGCAGATCGAAGCGCGCGGCCTCCTTGCCGGTCTTCGGGTCGAGCAAGAGGACCTTGCGCGCGCGCCAGAGCGACGAGTAATCGAGGTCGAGCTTCGTCGCGAGCGGCAGCGCGAGCCCGCCCGGAGGCAACGTGACCGACCAACGCGGCTTGCCGGTCTTGGCGTCGAGGAGCGACGCCGCGTCGGCCGCGGACACGAAGAGGCCCCCGTCGACCCAAGTCGCGAACAGCTCGGGCGCGCCGCTCGCGAGCTGCTGCTCGCCGTACGTCTTGTGGAACAGCGACTTGCCGGACGCGCACGAGAAGACGGCGAGCTTGCCGTCGGTGCCCGTGAGCCAGCAGGCCGATCCGTCGGGCGAGGCCCCCGATGCCTCGGAGACGCAGCGCGCGCAGCCGATCGCGCGCGAGGTCCACACGACCGCGCCGCTCTTGGCGTCGACGCCGACGGTGATCGGCCCCTCGGATCGGTCGACGCCGGGGCTCTCCCATTCGCGCCCGTCGGTCACCGCGATGATCACGGCGCCCGCGCGACCGAGGAGGAACTTCGGGCCCCAGCAGACGTTGTCGTGGGGCTTGCCGAGGTCGTGGTAGAGGTGCGTGATCGTGACGCGGAAATGCGGCCCGTAGGGCTGCGCGTCGTCGCAGTGGACGAGCCGGTAGTCGCACTCGCCGCCGAGGGTGCACGCGCCGCGGAGCTCCTGAAGCCAGACCTTCTCGTTCCACCACGCGTGATGGCGCCCGACGATCGCGCCCGACTCGGGATCGAGCGCGACGAGCGCGTCGGCCACGTGCAGCACGAGCCGCTTCTTCGGCCCGAACGACGGGTACGAGGTCGCGCGGCCGATCTGTTCCAGCGCGAGCGGCGTGGCCCAGCGCTCCTTGCCGGTCTCGAGCGCGACGCCACGGGCGGTGCGCAGATCGGGATCGACGACGACGATGCGACCGCCGGAGCTCTGCGCGTCGTAGGCGGGCAGGCGCGTGACGATCTCGAGCGCCGCGCCGGGGAGCGGGCGGAACGGATCGACGGCGGGCGCGCTCGTGGCAGGTGCGGATGCGCTCGGCGCCGGAAGGACGACGGGCGCGGGGGGCGCGCTCGATTGCGCGCGGCAGGCGCAGAGCGCGATCGCGAGCGGCAGCGAACGCGGCAGACCCACACCGGAAACGTAGCACCGGGAGCGGGCGCGCATGCCCGGTCGACGCGCGCGCAATCGCGCGACCGGCGTCGCATCGAATCGGGTCATGCAGCCCGCCACCCAGCCGCGTCCGAAGAAGACCGCCGCCGCGCTGATTCGCCCCGCGACGGAGGCAGATCTGGTTACCGCCGACTACTTGATGCGCGTCGCCTTCAGCACGTTCCTCGGGTTGTCCGATCCGTCGCAGTTCATGGGCGATGCCGGCTACGTCATCTCGCGGTTCCGCAGCGACCCGTCCTCCGCGTTCGTGGCGACGGTGAACGGCCAGGTCGTCGGCTCCAACTTCGCGACGCGCTGGGGGAGCGTGGGGTTCTTCGGTCCGCTCACCGTCCGCCCCGACCTGTGGGATCAAGGGATCGGACGGCAGCTCATGGATCCGATCATGAAGTGCCTCGAGCGCTGGGGCGTCAGCCACGCGGGGCTCTTCACGTTCGCCCACAGCCCGAAGCACGTGGGGTTCTATCAGACGCTCGGGTTCTGGCCGCGATACCTCACGCCGATCATGGCGCGTGCGGTGACGCCGCCGGCCGCGAACGTGGCCTACCAGCTCATCTCGTCCGCGCGCGACGGCGATCTCGCGCGCTGGCTCGCCGGCTGCCGGGCGGTCGCGAACGACGTGTACCCCGGGCTCGATCTCGGCTCCGAGATCCAGGCCGTTCGAACGCTGGGGCTCGGCGACACCGTCCTCCTCGAGAACGCGCGCACGATCGAGGGCTTCGCCGTCTGCCACATCGGTCCCGGCACCGAGGGCGGCTCGGGTACGTGCTTCGTGAAATTCGGCGCCGTTCGCCCCGGCGACGACGCGCCCGCCGCCTTCACGCGGCTGCTCGACGCGTGCAACGCGTTCGCGGTCGCGAGGGGCGCGACCAAGGTCGTCGCCGGCGTCAACACGTCACGCCACGACGCCTACCGCATCATGCTCGCCCGAGGCTTCGCCTCGTTCCTCCAGGGCGTGACGATGCACCGCCCGAACGAGCCGGGGTACAGCCTGCCCGATCGATTCGTGATCGACGACTGGCGCTGACAGAGGGGCAGCCCCGTTCAGGGCTGATACCAGTCCTTCTTCACCCGCGGGTCCATGAACGATCCGGTGTCGCGGATCGTCACCCGCACGCTCGCGCCGCGGGCCTTGGCGAACACCTGCCCGGCGGCGAGCGCAGGCAGCGAGGTCCGGCCCTTGGCGACCGCGTCGCCGTAGGCCTTCGCCAACGCCGGATCGACGCAGAGATCGAGCACGTGGATCGTGTAGCCGTACACGACGTTGTCTTCGCTCGTGTACTTCAGCGTGATCGAGTCGGCGTCGAGGAACAGCGCGCGCGCCTGCAGCCCTGGTGCGATCTGGTAGCCGGAGCGCGGCAGGCGGATCGCCTGTCCTTCCGTCGTCGCGTACGCGGTGAGCGTGACCGGCGGATCGGCGATCGGCCCCGCCACCTTCATCGCGGACCAGTCCCAGTCGTTGACCTTGAAGTTGGCGGCGAACGTGGGCGTGCCGGCGTCCTGCAACAGCGTGTACAGGCGCGGCGCCTTGTCGTCGGTCGGGCCGCCGACGTCGACGAGGCCGAGCGTGCCGCCGGTCGGCACGAAGCCGCGGATCTTCACGTTGAGATCGGGGTGCGCAGCGGCCGGCCGATCGGAGACGGCGCCGACGGTCGGCACCAACGTGTACGGGCCGCCGAACGCGGTCGTCGGACAGGAGTAGGTCGCGACATCGGCCGGCGCGTCGGGAGCGCCATCGATTGCGCCGTCGGCGTCGAGGTCCAAAGGCGCGTCCGCGCTCGAATCGACGCGCGCGTCGGCGCCTGCCGTTGCGCCCGAGTCTGCCGATTCGTCGGCGGCGCCTCCGTCGGCGCAGCCCACGAGCACGATCGCAAAGAGCGCCCACCCCCGCATGGTGACGATGATACGGCGCTCCGAGCGGACCACGGCAACCGCCGCCATCTCGGCCCCGTTGACCCTTCGCGCAAGTGCGTGAAAGCCTCTCGAGTCCGGCGCGAGCCGCGCCGCGAGGGGGATTCCATGACCGTCCGCATCGCCACCCGCAAACTGCGCGAGGCCGTTCCCACGCAGCCCGAGGTCTATGATCGCGTGCTCCGCGCGCTCGGTAAGCGCGTCGAGATCGCGGCGCTCGACGCGGACCACGCCGTGGCGTGGCCCAAGGACGGCGCCGAGGTGTGCGTGGTCGGGCCGGGCGGCGTGAAGCGCATTCCGCTGCCGAGCGAAGGATATTGGTGCGCGCCCGTGCCGGCGCCGGGGGCGCTGAGCGCGCTGATGGTGAAGCAGTCGTACAGCGAGCCGCGCCAGGTCCACGAGATCTCGGCGAGCGGCACGATGCGGCTGCTCTTCGAGAGCGACATGACGGTCGGCTACAGCCGACCCGACTGGCACGCCATCGCCTCGGTCGGCGGCCACGTGCTCGTCTTGCTCGACGGGGCGGTCCACCTCTTCGACCGTACGGGCAAGGAGCTCCACGTCGCCAACGCGAGCCACAAGTACAGAGAGGCGGTCTCGGTCCTCGACGGCAAGGCCGCCGTCCTCCGCAGCCGCGACGACCCGGGCGCGTGGTCGCTCGTCACCGTCGTCGGCGACAAGCTCGCCAAGGTCGCCGAAGGCGGCGGCGCCCCCGTTCGTTTTCAGGAGCATCGCGGCGAGATCGTCTTCGCGGTCGCGGGCATGAAGGACTGGTATGCGCTCGAGGGCGCTGCCGAAGCCGTGAAAGCGAAGATCGACGGCCGGCTCGAGAAGGCCATCGTCGTTCCCGATCCGGTCCCGAGCAAAGGAGGCGACGGGAGCGGCGTCTTCGGCTTCGACTGCACCGACTGGTACGAAGGCGCGAACCAGGGGCACCCGGTCGAGATCCGTTTCGCCCGCACGCCCTCCGCCGACGAGAAGCGCGAGATCGCGATCGCCTTCGAGCGCGCCCTCAAGAAGGGCGCCGCCGAGCCGGCCGACGATCCGTGGATGTGGAGCGGCCCGTGGGCGCTCTTCTTCTTCGGAGAGCGGCGCCCCGGATCGAGCTCCAGCTCGCGCGACGCGTTCTCGCAGATCGAGGAGGTGCTCGACGATCTCGGCGACGTCGTGTCGATCGACGAGGCGGTGTTCCTCGGCGCGCGCGCCGGCGTGAGCGGGAAGGCGCCCGGCCCGGCGCCGGACTGGCCGCGATACGACTTCACCATCGACGAGGAGCTCGGGCGCAAGAGGGTCGATCCCAAGCCGAAGGCCGCCGCTGACGAGGCCTTCGAGGCCGACCGCCTCGCCGCGCGCGCCGGCAAGCTGAAGCCGGGCAAGCGCCTGGAGCGCGACGAGCGCGAGGAGGAGCCCGACGAGGACGGAGTCGAGCTGAAGGCTCAAAAGGCCAGCTTCACGCGCCCCGCGACGATGGCGCAGGCGTCGAAGGCGCTCGGGAGCGAGGCGCGCGGCGCCGCGGTCGGCGACACGGCGCTGGTGGTCTCGAACGACGGTCGGGTCGCGATCGTGCGCCGAGGCGAGGCGATCGTCCTCGACGGCATCGACGGCGAGGTGCGCCCCGAGGGCTTCTCGCTCGACGTCGGTGGCTCGCGCGGACTGATCGTCGCCACGAAGACGCACCAGCTCGAGTGCAACGTGTACGAGGTCGACGTCCCCAGGGCGACCGCCGGCATCTTGTTCTCGCGCCCGTTCGGGCGGCTCGAGTGGCTCGGCGCCGCGCACGCGGGCGACGAAGCGCTCTTCCTCCTGACGGACGAGCGCCTGTTCCTCGTCGATCGCGGCGGCGAAGTGCGCGACGACATCGAGTCCGGCTGGAACGGCGCCGACTGGATCGCGCCGCTCTTCGGGGTCGCGGTGCTCCTGAAGGAGCACGACGACGGCGCCGTCTCGGTCGTGACCGAGCTCGCCGGAAAGCTCGTCAAGGCCGGGTGGAACGACGACGATCTCCGCGACCCGCACGTCATCGGGAAGGACGTCTTCCTCCGAATGCACGACGACGACGATGATGACGATGACGACGACGACGATGACAAGAAGAAGAAGAAGAAGAAGGACGACTGGCGGCTGCTCGTGAAGGCCTTCGAGACCATCGCGAAGGTCCGCGCGAAGGGAGGCGCATCGGCGCCGACGCCGCTCGACGCGAAGCCGGCCGCCGCCCCGATGGAGGCCCAGAAGAAGGGCGCCGCGAGGTCGACGCGGCGGTTCACGTTCGTCGAGGGCGGCTCGTCGAAGTTCTGGGAGGTGCGCGTCGACGGCTCGACCCTGGTCGTGCGCTTCGGGAAGATCGGGACCGAAGGGCAGACCAAGGAGAAGTCGCTCGCCTCGCCGGCGGCGGCGAAGGCCGAGGCCGAGAAGCTCGTGCGGGAGAAGACGGGGAAGGGATACGTCGAGGGGTGACGGCGATCTCCCCGTAGGTTACGAATCAGACTCGGCTTTCGCCCATTTCGTAGCCACGGCGCCGCGCCAGGCTGTGGCGGGCGGGGTCGAAGGTCGAAAGTCGAGGGTCGAAAGGCCGAAGCCGAAAGACCTGCTCCGTTCGACCTTCGACCTTCGACCTTCGACCCACGAAGCCGATGCTGGCCAGAGGTCATCGACCGAAGACGGCGAAAGTCGAGTCAGAGCTTGAGCACCTTGAGCCGCCGCTCGGCGAGCTTGAAGACGGTGTGCTCGCCGTACTCGCGGCCGCTCGGGGTGATCTTCGCGTAGGCCGCGCGCGCCTCGTCGGCGAGCCCGAGCTGCTCGGCGAGGCGCGCGTAGACGAACCAGTCGGCGCCGCCGCGCTCGGCCTCGTCGACGCCGGCGACGGACTTCTGGAACTGCTCGAGGCCGTCGGCGACGTGCCCCGCGTCCGCATCGAGCGCGGCGAGCGTGTTGAGGTAACCCCTGTCGTTCGGCGCCATCGTGACCGCCTGCAGCGCCCAGCCGATCTCGATCTTGCCGACGCCGCCTCCGAAGAGGCAGCGCCACGCCTGGTTGTTGTATGCGACGGCGCCGCCCTTGCCGGTGGCGAGGAGCTTGTCGCCGGCGGCGCGGGCCTCCTTGGAGTGGCCGAGGAGATCTTCCGCGGTCGCCAGCTCCTCGATCTTCGCGGCGTCGTTCGGGTCCTTCGCGGCGCGCGCTGCGGCGAGATCGCGCAGCTCCTTGAAGCGGCCGAGCTTGCGCAACGCGAGGCGGTGCAGGTGCCACGCCTTGTACGAGCTCGGCAGCTCCTTCGAAAGCTGCGAGGCGTGCGAGAGCAGCTCGGCGTCGTGATCACCGTCGGCGTACGCGAGCGTGATCGCGTGCGCGAGGATCTGCGCTCGATCGCCTTTGGCGCCCTTGCGCGCGGCGGTGAGCACGGGGACGGAGACGTCCGGGTGTCCGCCCTGGGCGCAGAGCGCGGCGGCGGCGAGCTCGAGGTCGTCCTTCTTGTCGGACCAGAGACGCACGAACGGCGCCTCGCGAAGCGGGTCGTCGCCGGAGGCGGGCGTGAGGAGCTCCTTGGCCCACGTGAGCCACTGCGTCGCAGCTGCCGTCCTGCCGGCCTTCGAGAGCGTGAGCGCTGCGCACCCGAGCTCCGACGGGTGCTCTTCGACGGCGCGGACCCTCGCCGACTTGCCCTCGGTCTGCACGAAGAGGTGGAACGTGCCCGTGGGAGTCCGGAGCGCGACGCGGAACCCGAGGTCGTCGGATCCGTCGACCTTCGGCTCGAGCATTGCGGCGATGAGATCGGTGACCGCCAGCCGGCTCGCGCGCGGCGACTTCGGCCCCGCGCTGCCGCACAACACGGCGGCCCGCGTCTCGCCCTTCTTCGGAACGAGCGCCGGCGACATCAGCGGGGCGACCTGGTCCGAGATCGTCGGGTCGCCGAGGATGCACAGCAGCGTGGCCTTGAGGGCCGCCTCGACCGGCTTGACCGCGGGGAGAGCCTGGACGTCGACCGGCTTGGCCTTCGAGATGATCGAGACGCGGCTGCGGAGCTGGGGATCGCTCGACGTGGCCGCGGCCGCGCCGAGCAGCGCCGCCGCCTCCGCGTAGCGACGGAGCTGCACGAGCGCGTCGCCTGCGCTCACGAGCGTGGCGCTCCGTCGCGTCTCGGGGATCGCCAGGCGGTTGGCTTCAGCGAGGCCGGCGTTGGCGCCGCCGAGCATCGCCGCCGACACGATGACCGGCACCTCGGCGAGGTTGGCGCGATCGATGGTCTTCGCCCGATCGCGCACCTTCTCGAACCGACCGGCCCACATGAGATCGTAGAGCGCGTTGGCGACGAAGCGGCCGTCCTGGTAGGAGTCGAGCTTCTCGGCGGGGATGCGATCGAACGCGGCGACCGCCTCGTCGAGCTTCGCGCCCGGCGCATAGCGCTCGCCGGCCTCGTCGTACTCGAGCGTCGTCGCGAGGTTGACCGCCGCGTAGAGGTCCCCCGCATCGAGCTCGAGCGCCTTGCGGTACGCCGCGATCGCCCCCGCCTGATCCCATCCGGCGCGGTTCGCGCGGCCGAGCCGATCGGAGCCGCGGATGAACCCGATGTTGTCCCAGTAGTCGGCCACCGTGGGCTCGGACTTGGCGACCTCGTCGGCGAGCTTGCGCGCCGGACCTCCGAAGCCCAACTCCAGAAGCGCGACGGCGAGCCGCAGCTTCGCGAGCGGCGCCGCGGGCTCCTTGGCGAGCGCGGCCCGGTAGGCCGCGAGCTCTTGGTCGTAGGCGCGTGCGCGGTGGAGCCGCTCGGCTTCGTGCACGAACGTGACCGTCGGTCGCTTGGCTGCGAGGAGGGCCGTGTAGGCTTTTCGAAACGCCGCCACGTCTGCGGGAGTCCACCGCGCCTTGGGGAGCGAGAGCTTCATCGTGACGGCCACCGACCCGTCGGGTCGGACCTCGACCGACTGCCGGAAGCTCGCAGGACCGAGGGTGACGTCGCTCGGCTCGGGCTTCTTGTCGACCGAGAACCCCGCCGGCGGGCGCAGCTCGAATACGACCGTCGATTCGTGCGGCATCCGCAGCGCGTAGTCGGTCTTCCGTTCGGCACCGAAGGCGAGGCTCCCGGGCACGAAGGAGAGCGCGACGCCAGGATCGAGCGAGGTGCTCGTCTCGACGAGACCGGTCACCGCGTAGCGCGACTTCTTGGCCTCGACCTTCATCGAGAACGGCTTCGACAAATCTTTCGGATCGCTCACCTCGAGGGCGCCGGGGACGTCGGACGAGTACGTCCTCAGGACGTAGCTCTTGTGCCACTTGGTGATCGCGGTCGCATCGGCGTCGTACTCTTCGCGGAGCGAGCGCTCGATCGCGCCGGTCGCGCGCGAGGTCTCGACGACGCGCGAGGCTCCGTACTCCGCGAGGAAGAGCTGACGCGTCTCGTGGTAGGTGTTGTCGCCGTGCTCGCCGTGCGGAGTCCGCGTGAGGGCGTCGGTGCCGCGGTCGACGATAAGCGACCATCGGCCCTGATCAGGGGTGGGCAGCTCGCCCGGCCGCGCGTGCGTCGCGGTGGGATCGATCCAGAAGGGCGTTGCGTCGTCGACGTGCACGATCGCGTGGTTGAAGACGTTGAGCCCCGGCAGTGAAGGGATCACGTCCTCGCCGAAGCCGGCCCGCAGCAGCGCGACGCTCGCCTTCACGCCTGCGGCGCGCAGCAGCCCGACGAGGAGCACTGCCTGATCCTTGCAGTCGCCGTAGCCGTGCTTGAGCGTTCCGTCGGGCGTTCGCGGCACGACGCTCGAGTCGCCGAACTCGACCGCGACGTAGCGCACGCGCGCGCGCACCCACGCCGTCAGCTTGGTCGCCTTCGCGCTCGGCGAATCGGAGGGCTGCACGATCTTCTCGACCACGCCCTCGAGGTTCGCGCTGGCGAGCTTCTCGTCGACGAGGCGAGCGTATTCGGCCGCGAGCGGCTTCCAGGCGGTGTTGGTCGTGAACGCGATCGAGGGCCACTCCGCGACATCCGATGGCGCCGATGGCTCGAGCGGCTTGACGGCCGGGTACGGTCCGCCGGCGAAGGTCAGCACGCGCCGCCCGGACTTGCTCTCGTCCTTCGCGGCGATCGACGTGTCGCGCTGCTCGTACCGGAAGGGCATCTTCTCGGGGAGATCGACGACCAGCTCGACGCGTTTGCGCGCGATGCCTTGCTGGATCAGCATCGTGTGCACCTCGCCGCCACCGACCCAAGGCCGCGAAGCTTCGTAGGTGATCGTCTCGTCGACCACGGCGCCGGGCCCGAGGTTCGGGAGCGGCGCGCGCAGCAAGCGCTCGTCGCCGTACAGATCGGGCGCGTTCGGGTACGCGCTGCTCTCCGCGATCGTGGCCGGATCGAGCGAGGTCTTCGTGCCCGAGGCAGACGTCACCGTCGCCGCGATGACCGGGCGCTTCATGTGCCACGGCGACCAGTGCGCCTCGGTCGAACCCCAGCTCTCGACCGCGCTCTCGTCGAGGATCCGGTAGCGATCCTCGAGTGTGCGCCTGTAGCGGCCGTCGTCTTCGAATCGGTACGTGACGCGGAAGAGCGAGATCTCGACCGGGCTCTCGACGGCGGACGCGTCACGCGCGACGCTCGGAAGCGGCGGGTAGTCCGGCGTGGGCGGCCGCTTGCCGCCGCAGGCCGCGAGGCCGAGGGTGATCGCGACGAGCGCGTGACCGGCGATGGACCAACGGCAGCCAGATGCCTTCGTCATCCGAGCGCGAGTAGGCCACGCGAAGCCGGAGATCCAGACGACCGTTGCGCCGGCGACCGGTCGGACTGCTTCCGATCATGGCGGCCGTTGTCGCACCTCACCTCCTTCCTCGACCTAGCGCGCGGGTGCGACGCCAGCTGTCGGACCTGCACGTCTTCCGTCAGGACGGGGGTTGAGCGAACTGCGCAAATGGAGTAGCCGCGCTCGTCGCGGACTCGGTGGCTGGCGCCGCACGACGCGCCGAGCACGGCGATCTCGTCGGGCCCGCTTCAGCGATCGGCTCTGAACCCGCGCCCCGCCGCGCGCCCTGGATGCGCTGGCGTCGCCGCCGAACCCAACTGTTCACCGTGACGCTGCCCCAACCGTGTCTCCACGCCGCTTTGCGAGGAAGTCCCAGTGCTGAGGCATGCGGTCGTGCGGTCCGCAGAGATTAGGAAATGGGCGCATGTCCGAACGGCACGCCGAGTCAGCGCCCGGTCGGACCGTCGACACGCCAGGCGTCTGGGGCGGGTACTCTCGATCGAAGCCGGCAGCCGTTGCAAGGCAGCCCGCGCAGCCCATGGCGGCCAGTACGAGTGCACAGCGAAGAAGCACGGCGTCACCTCACGCAAACATCGCACCACCACGGCCGGACGCGGTTTCTGCGAGGTCGCGATGCTGCGACTGGGACGTCTTGGTCCCGGAGCGACATTCCGCCGCACACGCCGGTGGCGGAGCGTCGCGTTCTTGCCTCGCGTGGGCCGCGCGGCGCACGGGCCTGCGGCCCGCGATCGGAGAATCGCCGTGTTGCCGCGCTCAGTTCAGCTCCTCCGGGGCGAGCTCGTAGCACCTGGTCCCGCGCTGATCGCGGCAGCCGGGGAGCGTCACGCGGAAGTCGTCGCGCGCGCAGGTCCCTTGCGTGAGGTGGCCCCAGCTGCAGGGCAGATCGGGGTGGCGCTCGAAGTAGGCGACCACCTTGCCCTCGGCCACCGCGCGCGCCGTGCCGGCGGGGAACACGTGGAAGACCGACGCCTCCATGATCCGCTCGCCGAGCGGGCCGCGGACCTTGTACCGAGCCTCGACCCATACGGCGTCGGCGACCTCCGTCTTGCGAAGGGCGACCCGCTCCAACGTGCAGGTGGACGGGCGAAAGTCCCAGCTGCACGGCTTCATGATGCAGCCGGTCGAGAGGGCGGCGAGCGAGACGAGGAGGGCGACTCGTTGCATGAGCGTCGGGAGTGTAACGCGCACGGGTCGATCAGGCGTCCCACTCCTCGATGATCACGCCGTCGATCGCGAACCGCACGGTTCGGATCCCGGGGAGCTCGAGCAGCGTCAGCTCGATCGACGACGTGACGGCGGTGCGCGCGCAGATCGCTTGCAGCAGGTACGGCGCCGCTTCCGAAGCGAAGCTCACGACGGCCGCCTCGCCTCCCGGGTGAAGGCGGACGCTCACCTGGCTCGCTCTCAGCGGCGGCGTCGCCGGGTCGGCCACCGAGCGGCGGAACGGCGAGTACAGGCCCTGCTGCTCCTCACCCGGCGTCGGCCCGTCGATCAACGCGCGCATGGCGGCGTCGATCGGGTCTGCGTCGACGGCGATGACGCGCTCCACCCGTGCGTGCGCGCGACAATCGAGGAACGGGTCGTCGCGCGTCACGAAGTGGAGACCGATCGTGCGAGCGGCGCCCGCGTCGGGCGGGTGAGCCGCAGCGGCGCCGGGCTTCGGGGCAGGCGGCGGCGCGCCCGGGCGCTGCGCCGCGCAGCCGGAGAGGGCGAAGGCCAAGGCAATCTGCAGCAACGTGCTCCGCGCCATCCCACTCGGTACGCGCGAACCCGGGACCGGCATTCCCCGGCGCTTACGCCAAACGCTAGATGCGAACCGGCCGACGCGGCGTAGTCGGCGGCGCGGGTCTGCGCCCGATGAACAGGACGCCGAGGATCGTCGCCACCACGCCCGCGAAGCCCGCGAGCGCGAAGCGGCGGAAGCGATCTTCCTTGGCGCGCGCGTCGTTCTCGATGCGCTGCAGCAGATCGCGCGCGCCCTGGTGGTTCGGCTCGAGGGCGAGCGCCTTCTGCAGGAGCGAGGTGTCGGCGATGCCGCGCTCGACCAGCTCGCGCGTGTCGAGCACCGCCAGATCGGCCTCGATCGTGCCCGCGAGCGGCGTGCCCGCGGCGAGCCGCGCCGCCTTCGCGTACAAGAGCCGTGCGGTGGCCCGATCGTCCTTCTTGCGCGCGAGCTCGAGGTACGCCGGCGCGAGCTCCGCGCGGCGATCGAACTGCGGGGCGCGCGCGAGCAGCGCGTCGAACGAGGCGATCGCCTCCTCGAGCCGGCCGGCGTCGCGGTGGGCGATGCCTTCGTCGAGCAGCTTGAACACCTCGGCGAGCCGCACCTTGTCGTAGGCGACGATCAGCGCGTCGAGGATCTTCGCGGCCGTCCAGTCCTTGCCGGCCTTGTCGCCGGTGAACTGATCGTGCGTCTCCTCCAGGATCGCGCGCGCGTCGGGCCCGTACTGGGCGATCGCCCACCGCGCGGCCTCGCGCACCGGGGCGCGCTCGGCGTTGAGGTAGGGCACGATGGCGCGCATCGCGTCCGGATCCTTCGTCTTGCCGAACGCGGTGAGCACGTCGGCGAGCGCCTGCGGATCGTGCACCTGCACCGCGTCGCTCGGGAGGAACTTGCCGAGCGCGTCGAGCTGCTTGTTGGCGAAGCTGCGCAGGTCCTTGTCGGCGTCGCGGCGCACCTCGATCAGCGCGGCGACCGCGTGATCGCCGAGCCGCTTGAGGGCGGCGGTCGTCCACGGCTTGAGCAGGCCCTTGTGATCGACCGACAGGCGCACGAGCACGCGCGCGCCGGCGACGCCCCCGTGCTTCTCGCACGCGCGGACGCCGGCGAGGAGCAGCGCGAGGCTGCGGTGCGCGGCGGAGCTCCCCGACGCGGCGGCGGCCTTCATCATGTTGTCGCCCTCGACCTCGCCGGACTTCTTCAGCTTGTCGAGCACGAGCCACATCGGTCCGGCGCCCGCCTCCGGCGTGCGCAAGAGGCGGATCTCGAGCGCGGCGAAGGCGTCGGGCGACGTCTGCGCGATGGTCTCGGCGGCGAGCAGCCGCGTGGTCGGGTTCGCGTCGCCGAGCTTCGCGATCGAGGCGTCGAGCTCCGCGCCCGCGGCCGCCTCGGCGCTCGCGGCAGCGGGCGCGGGCGCCGCAGAGACCGGCGTGGCGGCGAGCGCGATCGCGCAGGCGAGGACCGCGATGATTGGGCGGGCGGACATCAGTCGGTGATCCGGAAGTCGGGGTGATCGCCGGAGTAGGCACGCCAGCGGATGCCCACGTCCTCGACGCGCGCGGCGGTGGGGCCCTTCTCGGCCCACATGCACAGCTGGCGGAGCTGGCTCTCGTCGCCCTCGGCGATGACCTCCACCGACCCGTCGGGGCGGTTGCGCACCCAGCCGGTCAGGCCGAGCCGTCGAGCCTCGCGCTGCGTGGCCGCGCGGAAGAAGACGCCTTGGACGCGCCCGCGGACGATCAGGTGAACCTGCTTGAGCGCCATGGTCGGACTCCTCTCCCTCGCTTAGCCCGGGGGAGGGTGCTCGGGCAACGTTCCGGACCGCGATCCTCGTCCCGAGGCTCCCGGACGCCGCTGGAGGTCCCCGTGCGAGGCTCGAGGGAATACGATGCGCGGGCCATGTCTACGGGCCTCCCGACCCAGCCGTTGCCGAGCACCTCGCTCCGGTTGCGTCCAGGAGACGTGTTCGCGGAGCGACGCTGTGGTGGCGCGATCGCGAGATGGCCTCCGCGCTCCAGCGCGACCTCGAGACCATCGAGCTGCCGATCCCGATGATCCGCGAGCAGCTGCTGCCGGCGATGCGCGCGATGGCCAACGGCGAGCCGCTCGGGAAGGACGTGCGCTACTTCCGGTTGTTCGTAGACTCGACGACCCAATCGCCGCGCCAGCGCGCCTTCTTCCTCCAGATCTCCGCCGAGTTCTTCTGCGCCGCGGAGCACTGGGACAAGGCGCGCGACGCGCTCACCGCAGCCGCGGAGATGCCCCTGATCGACGTGCTGTGGATGGATCGCTGCCCGGCGATCGCGGAGCTCCGCGACGACGCGGCGTTCGCGCGCGCCCGCGCGATCGTCGCCGCGCGCGCGGCCGACGTCTTCGCCTGAGGTGCCGAGGAATGGGGCCCCCGGACTGAAGTCCGGAGGGTTCTCTGACCGATGGCGAGTGTCTCGACGCCGCGACCGGGTGGTCGTAAGGACGGCGCTCACCCAAGGAGACCAGCGCAGATGCCGCAGTTCGATCTGTCGATCGTAGGAAAGCCGGGCCAGCCTTCGTCGTTCGAGTACGGCTGGAAGGACATCGTCCTCTATGCGCTCGGCATCGGCGCCAAGGTCGACGAGCTCGACTACCTCTACGAGGGCCGCGGCCCGAAGACCTTCCCGTCGTTCGCGGTGGTCCCGGTGTTCAAGCCGATGTTCGAGCTGCTCTCGCAGAGCGGCGGCGACTTCGGCATGGTCGTGCACGGCGCGCAGAAGGTCGTGATGCACAAACCGATCGCGCCCGAGGGCAAGCTGGTCACCACGGCGATCGTCCGTGGCATCTACGACATGAAGAAGTTCGGCATCGCCCTCGTCGACACGAGCACCGTCGACGGCGCCGGCGACAAGGTCTTCGACACCACCTGGAACATCATCTACCGCGGCCACGGCGGCTTCGGCGGCGCGCCGCCCCCGCGCGAGGAGTCGCTGGTCCCGCCGCAGGGCGTGGCCGCCGACTTCCGCGTCGAGGAGGCGACGGCCAAGGAGCAGGCGCTGCTCTATCGCCTCAGCGGCGACCTCAACCCGCTGCACGCCGATCCCGACTTCGCCAAGAGCGTCGGCTTCGCGCAGGGCCCGATCCTCCACGGCCTGTGCACCTTCGGGCACATGGTCCGTCACGCGGTGAAGGGCGCCTGCGGCGGCGACGCGACGAAGCTCCGCGCGTTCGAGGCGCAGTTCCGAAAGCCGGTGTGGCCGGGCGACACGCTGGTGACCGAGGGCTGGAAGGTCGGCGAGCGCTACGCGCTGCAGGTGAGCGTGAAGGAGCGCGGCGAGGCGGTGATCACGAACGCCTCGGCGACGGTCGGATAGGGCGCGCGCTCAACGCGGCGCCACCGAGACGAGCTTCACTTCGCCGTCGTCGAGCCGCCCGATCTCGAGGACCGCGCCGTCGGCGCGCAGTACGCGGAGCGTCGTGTCGTCGAGCGTGAAGTCGCGCGCGTCGGAGACGCCGGCGACCGTCCACGGGAGGCGAACGGCGCGCAAAGGGCAATCCTTCGCCTCGACCGACGCCGAAGCGGTCTCGGTCTGCGGGCCCGCCGCGCCCCAGCAGGCGATCTCGCCGGCGTCGGTGAGCGAGCAGGTCGTGCCGACCCAGAAGAGGGAGCTGGCGATGAGGCGGCGGTGCACGCGATCGCCGAGCACGCGCGTGGGGGCTTCGCGGTGAATCGTGGTGCCGTCGCCGAGCTGACCGCAGTGGTTCTCGCCCCAGCAGAAGGCGGCGCCGTCGCCGCGGATGACGCACGCGTGGTCGCTGGCGACGCCGAGGTCGTGCACGTCATCGAGCCCGCCCACGACGGTCGGGGCGACGTCGCGCGCGGGATCCCAGCAAGCGATGCGGCGGGACTGGAGCAGCGCGCAGGCCCGCCGGCCGTTCGCCGCGGCGGAGATGCGCGTCGCGCGCTCGGGCAACGACACCTCTCGCACGGCGACGTACGCCGGCTTCGTCGCCGCTGGCCAACACCGGACCGAGCCGTCGTCGCGAAGCACGCACGAGCCGGCGATCTGCGTCACGCGGTCGAGACCTGCGATCTCGTGCCACGCGCGCGCGCACGGCACGGTCGTCTCCGGGCCCGACAGGAAACCGCCGCCATGGGAGCACGTGCCATCGGTCGCGATCGGCAGGCCGCCGTACCCCGTGCAGCGCACGGCGCCGGCTGACGTGACCAGGCAGCTCGTCGAGAAGGTGGGACGGCCCAAGCCCTCCTCCGCGACGCGCGCCATGCCGATCATGTCGGCGAAGTCGGCGCTCGGCGACCACCCGGAGTTGCCGCGGCAGACGACCGTGCCGTCCATGGTGCGCGCGCACGCGCTGCCGGGGATGAGCGCCGTGATGGCGATCGACGGCGGTCGCTCGCCGGGCTGTTCGACGGGAGAGGGCTCGTCGAGCGCAATGCATCCGACGGAGGAGAAGAGGATCACGGAGAGGAAGGATCGAAGCATCATGCGCCGCGGATTCAGCAAGACCGGCGCCAGCGTCACCGGACGCGGAAGTACTCGATTCGTGGTGATCGACTGCGAAGGCGCTTTCCGAGCGTGGTGCGCCGACGACAGGTCGCGTTCGCAGCTTCCGAAGGAATGACCATCGGCAGTGCAGCCGGACTGCCACTCTCCTTGAAATCGGGGGGCGGCCTCAGCCGCTCGGCCGGCTACCGGTTCTGAGCGCGTCGCTCTCGCCGGGTTCTCCGCGTCGCACCACGAAAAACCTCGGCGCGGCATCTCCTTGCGGGAACGCCGCGGGACCGCTCCACTATCCACCTTCCGTGGAACCGGGGACCACCCTCGCAGGTCGCTTCGACATCGAGGCGCTCGCCAAGGCCGGCGGCATGGGCGCGGTCTACCGCGCGCGCGATCGCATGAGCGGCGAGCGCGTGGCGATCAAGGTCGCCAACGTCGCCGATCGCCTGCTCCTCGACCGGCTCGATCGGGAGGCGCGCGTGCTCGCCGGGCTGCACCACCCGGCGATCGTGCGTTACGTCGCGCACGGCGCGACGCGCAACGGCGATCCGTTCCTCGCGATGGAGTGGCTCGATGGGGTCGATCTCGCCGATCGTCTGGTCGCCGGTCGGCTGACGATCGAAGAGACGTTGGCGCTCGGGCAGCGCGTGGCCGAGGGCCTCGCCGCCGCGCACGAGCTCGGGTTGGTCCATCGCGACATCAAGCCGAGCAACCTGTTCTTGCCCGGCGGCGATCCGCGCAGGGTCAAGCTCCTCGACTTCGGCATCGTGCGCGACGTGCGCGCGCAGCTGCGCTCGACGGCGACCGGACTGCCGATCGGCACGCCGGGCTACATGGCGCCCGAGCAGGCCCGCGGCTCGCCCGATCAAGATCCGCGCGCGGATCTCTTCTCGTTCGGGTGCGTGCTGTTCGAGTGCCTGACCGGACGGCCGCCGTTCGTCGGGCGCGATCTCGTGGCGGTGCAGGCGAAGATCCTCTTCGAGGAGGCGCCGCGGCTGTCGATGCTGCGCGCCGAGGCGCCCGGCGCGCTCGAGCAGCTGATCGCCGCGCTGCTCGCGAAGGACAAGGCGGCGCGCCCGAAGTCGTCGTCGGCCGTCGCCGTCGCGCTGGCGACGAGCGAGCCGATCACCTCCGCGCCCGTGGTGCGCCCGTCGCACGCGTCGTTCATCACGAGCGGCGAGCAGCGGCTCCTCTCCGTGATCGCGCTGCGCGGGGGCGCGGCGGAGCGCACGGACGCCGGGTCGCTCGACCGGACGCTCACCTCCGAAGGGGCGCCCATCCACGCCTACCGCGCGATCGCCGCGAGCTGCGGCGGCGTCGCCGAGCAGCTCGGCGACGGCTCGGTGTTCGTGACGATCTACGGCCGCGCGACCGCGACCGAGCTGGCGCACCGCGCGGTGCGGTGCGCGTGGAGCCTCCGCGAGCTCTCGCCGACCGCCACCATCGCGTTGGCGATGGGCCGCGCCGTCGTCGCCGGGCAGCTGCTCATCGGCGAGGTCATCGACCGCGCGACGCGGCTCATCGATCGCGCCGCGATGCGCCAGATGCGCGGCACCGCGCGCCGCGGAGCGCCGCCCATCTCGATCGACGATCTCACCGGCGGGCTGCTCGACGAGGGCAGCTACGACGTCGTGGGCAACGGCGGCGAGTTCGAGCTGCACGGCGTGCGCGAGCGCGTGCAGGGCACGCGGACGCTCCTCGGCAAGCCGAGCCCCTGCGTCGGCCGCGCCAAGGAGCTCGGCATGCTCGAGACGATCCTCGAGCAGTGCCTCGACGAGGGGGTCGCGCAGGCGGTCGTCGTCGACGGGGAGGAGGGCATCGGGAAGTCCCGCCTGCGCCACGAGTTCGTCCGGCGGGTGCAGGCGCGCGGCGACCGCGTCGACGTCTGGGTCAGCCGCGGCGATCCGATGAGCGGCGGGGCGCCGTTCGGGTTCCTCATCCAGGCGGTGCGTCGCGCGATCGGCATCGCCGACGGCGAGCCGCTCGGCGTCGGTCAGGCGAAGCTGCGCTCGCGGGTCGCGCGTCACGTCGCGGAGAGCGATCGCGATCGGGTCGCGCACTTCCTCGGCGAGCTGATCGGCGTCGCGTTCGACGACGCGCGCGATCCGCAGCTGCGCGCCGCGCGGCGCGATCCCATCTTGATGGGCGACCAGATGCGCCGCGCCGCCGAGGACTGGCTCGCGGCGGAGCTCGCGCACAACCCGATCGTCCTCATCCTCGAGGACCTGCACTGGGGCGATCTGCCGTCGGTGCAGTTCGTCGACTCGCTCCTGCGCAACCTGCGCGATCGACCGCTGTTCGTGCTGGCGCTCGCGCGCCCGGAGGTCGAGCGTCAGTTCCCGTCGCTCTGGTCGGCGCGCGGCGCCACGAGGATGCGGCTCACCGAGCTGACCGAGCGCGCGTGCCGAACGCTGGTGCGCTCCACGCTCGGCGACGATCTCGCGCCGAGCGTCGTCGACGCCATCGTGCAGCGCGCGGCGGGCAACGCGTTCTACCTGGAGGAGCTCATTCGCGCCGCGGCGACCGGCCGCACCGAGGAGCTGCCCGACACCGTGCTCGCGATGGTGCAGGCGCGCATCGAGCGGCTCCCGCCCGAGGCGCGGCGCCTGCTGCGCGGGGCGAGCGTCTTCGGCGAGACGTTCTGGCGCGGCGGCGTGAGCGCGCTGATGGGGCAGGCCGACGAGAACCTCGTCGACGAGTGGCTCCGTCACCTGCTAGAGGCGGAGGTCATCTCGGCGCGCGGCGCGGCGTCGCTGCCCGGCGAGGACGAGTACGTCTTCCGCCACGCGCTGCTCCGCGAGGCGGCGTACCTGATGCTGACCGAGGACGACCGCGCGCTCGGCCACCGACTGGCCGGCGAGTGGCTCGAGCGCGTCGGCTCGACCAACGCCGTCGCGCTCGCCGAGCACTTCGAGCGCGGGCTCGTCCCCGAGCGCGCGATCGACTGGTACCTGCGCGGCGCGGAGGACGCGCTCGCCGGCAACCAGTACGCCGACGTCGAGCTGCGCGGCGAACGCGCGATCGGCTGCGGCGCCGCCGCTGAGACGCTCGGGCGCGTGCGGACGCTGCAGGCCGACGCGTCGAGGTGGAACGGGACGTACGAGCGCTCGATCGAGCAGGCGCGCGACGCGATGAGGAGCCTCCCGCCGGCGAGCAGCGATTGGTTCGAGGCCGCGGGGACCTTCGCCATCGTGTGCAGCCTGGTCGGGCGGCGCGCCGAGCTGGTCGCGGTGACCGACGAGCTGCTCTCGGTCGCGGGCAGCGCCGAGCACGTCGACTCCGCCGTCGTGGCGCTCGCGCGCGCGACGTCGTCGGCCGCGAGGCTCGGGCTGAAGGAGCTCGCGAACGACACGCTGCTGCAGATCGACGAGATCGCCGCCGGCTCGCACCCCGGCGACCCGGCCGTCGCGGCGCGCCTGCACTACTCGCGCGCCTCGGTCGCCGACATCAACCGCGACGTCTCGCGATCCATCCACGAGAACCTCCTCGCCGCGGTCGCCTACGAGGCCGCCGGCATGCTGCGGAACCTCGCGGTGCACCGGCGCTTGATCGCCGAGGCGTGGCTGCACATCGGCCAGTTCGCGCGCGCGGAGGGCGAGCTCCGCGCGTCCATCGCCGACTCGGAGCGGCTCGGTCTGCGCGAGAACATGTGCTTCGCCCAGCACCTGCTCGCGCTCGTCCTCGCGCGCCAGGGTCGCCTCGACGAGGCGTGCGCGCTCGCCCGCGAGGCGGTCGTCGACTCGCCGCACCACGACGCCCGGATGGAGGCGCTCGCGCGCTGCAAACT
>JACPFM010000190.1 GCA_016182965.1 Deltaproteobacteria bacterium
AGTGATAGAGCCACCGGGCACCGTGACCACGCTGCGCGTCGCACTCCATTTCCACGTCCACGCGCGCGCCGTCGGTGAGCTCGACGAGGACGTCGAGACGGACGCCGCGATCGAGCACCAGGTCCTTCGGCAGCTCGGGGTCGAGGACCTTCACCTTCGCGATGGGCACCGCCGGACGGAGCACCGCGCCGAGAAGGGAGATCAGGAGCCGCTCGTTCGCCGGCGCGGCGAAGAGGAGTTTGAAGACGACGTCGAGCTTGGGGTCGAGCAGCTCCATGCGTACCCCATGTGCACGCCGTCGGCGTCTTGCAGGGACCGCGGACAGAGAATGACCGGTGCGAGCCCGGGCGCTCTCGGGTTGCCGATCGTTCGACGACTCGAGCTGCGCGCGCCGTTCACTTCGGCTCCTCGCTCCCTTCCTCGAGGCGTGCCCGGCCGGAGGGCGGTCTGCACCGACGGCGTTCCTACGCCGCGCGCCGCCCTGGCAGCTCCGCGATGATTCGTTCGAGCAGACCGAGATCCGGCGGCTTCGCCACGTGTCTGTCGAAGCCGGCGCTCGTCGCCTTCTTCCGGTCCTCCGCCATCGCGTATCCCGTCAGCGCGACGAGGGTGAGCTCTCGGAGCTCTCCGTCCGCGCGGAACGTGCGCGCGACGTTGTAGCCGTCCAATCCCGGCAGCCCGATGTCGCAGAGAACGACGTCCGGCGCGAAGGCGCGCGCCTTCTCGATCCCCTCCGGCCCCGAGAAGGCGACCTCCACCTCGTGCTCGTCGAGCTCGAGGACCGCCTTGAGGCTCTCGGCTGCGTCCACGTTGTCCTCGATCACGAGCACCCGGCGACCGCGCGCGTCGACACGCTCGACGACCGGCGACTCCGTGCGTGCCGGCTCGCTCGACGCCGGGACGCGCAGCGAGAACACGGCTCACGCCGTTGTTCTTGAAGTTCTCGAGCGCCTGCTCGTCGAGGTGCCGCCACTCGGGCGGCGTCATCTCGGCCCAGTTGATCAGGCCGGCCTCCAATTCGTCGCGGCCATACCCGATGAGCTCGAGGCACTTGTCGTTGGCGTCGGTGATTCGCCCGTCGATCGTCCAGTAGATGACGCCGATTATGCCGTCCGAGAACGGAACTGACACCGAAAGCGCCCGGCCTCGACTTGGAGCTTCGAGGAGCTCGAGGGCGTTCGGCGTGCTCGACGGCCGGAAGGCCGATGACGTGAAGGCCGAGCACGCGCGAGAGTCGCTACTCTTCGCCGGGATCTTCCGGCGGGAGCACCGGGCCGTCGTCCGCGCCGCCGCCGTCGTCCGCGCCGCCGCCGTCGTTCGGCGCACCGCCGTCGGCGCCAGGCCCGGCGTCGGGCCCGGGGCCGCAGCGATCGGGTCGCCAGACAAGGAGACCCTCTGGCCCCTCGGCCGCCGGGAACGCTCCGACGGCCGTGCCCGAGTTGTTGATGAACAACGCGGACGGCGTCTCCGCTCCGGGGAACGGGAGGTCGAACCGCTCGCCGTCCTCGAAGATGTATGGCAACCGCACGTTGCGGTCGACGGTGAGGATCTGGCTCTTGTCGTTGAGCGAGGGTCGGGTGAACAAGCCCTGGTAGAACGAGCGTGTGCGGCCGTGCACGAAGAACAGATCGTTGCGATCGCCGCGGACGTCGTCGACGACTTCTTGCGTGCCGACGACCTCGCCGCGTTCGTTCAAGCCGAACACGATGCGGTTGGCGGTGTCCATCAGCAGCTCCGACGACCCCTCCCGCCAGAGGATGATCCACGGCTCCGAGTAGCCCGTCGGCACCGTGGCGCATCGTGCGTCCTCCTCGGGGTCGAGGGAGCAGCGCGCGTGCCGCGACCGAGAGTGACGCGATGAGCAGCGGAAGGCCGGCCGCGTAGTGCTCCGAGCGTTGCCTCGTCGACGTTCGAGCGCGCATTGCCGCGTCGCGGCGCCATGACCATCACCATCGCCCCCGACCGACAGGCGACTGCGCCGGAATGGACCGCCGACGGCGCGCATGGCCGAGTGACCGACGCGACGCCGACCCGCAGCGTCCGCCGAGGTGCCGCGACGCGATTCCCGAAGACACTTTCTGTGTAAAATCGGGTCCTTGCCGTGGCGACGGCGGGGAGCGCAGACCGCGCTGCGACCTAGTTCGTCGCACACCCGTTTTGCTTCGATCGCGCGGCTTGCCCGGCAGACTTCCCACACGTACGGTCACCCTCTGGCCGCAACGCCAGTTGATGGAGAGGTGCCGTGGCCCTAGCTCGATGGAACCTCGTCAGTCTCGTAGCCCTTGCGCTATGCGGTTGTGGCGGCGGAAGCGCAGCCGAGCAGGCGACTCCGCAGCCAACGCCCGACGCCGGCGTCGTGGGCCCGCCGTACCTCGGCAATCCGTGCACCGAAGCCGGCCTGCTCGGGTGCCAGGGAACTGCGCAGAAGTTGCAGTTGATCTGCGACGGCACCAAATGGGTCAGCAACGGCGCGTGCGCCGGCGAGATGATCTGCGACACCCGGGCCGGGGCCACGCTCGGCACCTGCCAGGTTCCCAGCTGTCCGGCCGGGCGAACGACGTGCGATGGGGCCGCGCTGGTCACCTGCAGCGCGGACATGCTGTCCTCCACGCGTGAGGAGTGCGCGTCGGCCGAGCATTGCAGCCAGGCGCTCGGCGGCCGCTGCGCGAAGTGCCTGTCGTCGGAGACCCGATGTGATGGCAGCTCGCTCCTCGGATGCTCGACCGACCGCCAATCCATGGGCGTCCGCGAGACCTGTGCGACAGCGGCCCTGTGTGACGCCTCGGCCGCGAAGTGCGCCGCTCCGCAGTGCGCCGCCGGCGAGTTTCGATGCGACGGCGACAAGCTGACGAAGTGCAACGACGGCCGCACGGCGTTCGAGCTCGTCAAGACGTGCAGCGCCGGGCGCTGCGACGCGTTCAACAAAGAGTGCAACGAGTGCACCCCGGGCGTGAAGGATTGCCTCGGGAGCGTGCCCCGCCTCTGCGACGTAACCGGGCGTTGGCAGACACTCGCCGGCTGCTCCGGGGCCACGCCGATGTGCGTCGCCGGCAAATGCGAGCCGGGCGTGTGCGGGAGCGGCGAGCATCGCTGCGTCGGCGACGTGCTCGAGAAGTGCAACGAGACCTTCAGCGGCTTCACGCCCTTCAAGAGCTGCTTCGCCGGGCTGTGCGACGCGGTCGGCGGAGAGTGCGACGACTGCAAGGACGGAGCGGCCGATTGCGTCGGCAACACGCCGCGCGCGTGCACCTCGCTGGGGCACTGGAAGACGCTCGCTCCCTGCGCCGGCGCCACGCCGCTCTGCCGAAAGGGCGTCTGCGAGCCCGCCGTATGCAGCGCCGGGCAGTATCGCTGCACCGGTGATCTGCTCGAGGTGTGCAACAGCAGCCTGAGCGGCTTCAGCGCGGTGACCACCTGCGCGGTGGGTTATTGCAACGCCGCGCTCGGAAAATGCGACGAGTGCAAGCCCGGCGAGGTGCGCTGCGTCGGCGACACGCCGCAGGTCTGCGCGTCGGACAATCGCTGGAGCTCGAGCACCACTTGCGGGAGCACGACTGCGGTGTGTCTCGCGGGAGCGTGCGTTCCCCAGCCGAAGGGCTGGAAGAACATGGCCTACGCCTCGGGCGTGCAGGGCCGGCGTTACCACACGGCCGTTTGGACGGGCAGCGAGATGATCGTCTGGGGCGGCGAGACGTCTATCAGCGACACGCCGACCGGCGGCGCATACGACCTCTCCTTCGATCGGTGGAGGGCCCTTCCGTCCGCCCCGCTCAACGCGCGAAGGTTGCACGTCGGCGTGTGGAGCGGGCAACAGATGATCGTCTGGGGCGGAACCAACAGCTACTCCCGATACGCGAACGGCGCCATGTACGACCCGTCGACCGACAAGTGGACGCTCATGGCCACGAGCGGCGCGCCGACCGCTCGGAGCGAGGCAACGGCCGTCTGGTCGACGACCACCAACGAGATGATCGTGTGGGGAGGTTGGGACGGCACCAACGCCTTCGCCAACGGAGCGCGGTTCGCGCCGTCGGCGACCGGCGGGACGTGGCGCTCGATGGCCAACCCCTCGTCGTTCGCGGTCCGCTACGGCCACACCGCCGTGTGGACGGGCACGCGAATGATCGTGTTCGGGGGTCGTAGCTCGTACTGCAGCGGCGGCTACTGTGGAACGGCAGCTGCCTACGATCCGGTCACCGATACCTGGGCGACGCTCACCGTGCCGACGAGCCTCGACGGACGCTATGACCACGGCGCCGCGCTGATGGGAACGCGCGCGGTGTTCTGGGGCGGGCGCGGCTCGCTGGTCGGCGGGACCAATCTCCGCAACACGGGCGCCAACTACGACGGGTCCTACTGGAGGACGATGGCGGTGCCGTCGGAGACCGTCCTGCCCAACTCGCAACGTTCGGACATGGTGGCGTGGGGCAGCGCCACGCACTTCTTCGTCTGGGGTGGCATGAGCCTGGCGGGCTTCGCCTCGACCGGGGCGATGTTCGATCCGGCCACCAACACATGGACGGCGCTGCCGAACGGCAACGCGCCGTCGGCGCGCCCCGGCGCGACGGTCGTCTGGACCGGGCGAGCCGCGATCGTCTGGGGGGGCGGCTCCGGCCTCAACGACGGCAAGGTCTACTGGCCATGATGGCGCGAGAGGCGACAATGCTCATCCAGCGAAGCGTCTTGTTGCTCGCCGGGCTGACCGCCGCGTGCGGCGGCGGCTCCTCCGACGCGCCGGTCGAGGACGCCGGTGTCGTGGCGGATGCGCCGATCGACGAGCGGCTCGGGTTCGCCTGCACGTCGGAGGGCGCCCTCGGCTGTCAGGGTCTCGGTCAGAAGCTGCAACTGCGGTGCGAAAACGGGGTGTGGGTGTCCAACGGCGTCTGTCCCGGCACGCAGGTCTGCGACGCGAGAACGGGACCGGATCGGGGCACGTGCCAGGAGCCATGCACGCCGCTGGCCGGCACCTGCAAAGGCAAGACCCTCGTGTCGTGCGACGCTGACCAGCTGACCGTCCGCGAGACCGAGTGCGCCACCGAGGAGCACTGCAAGCAGTCCGTCGACGGGCGATGCGCGATCTGCCTCGACGGTCAATCGAAGTGCGAAGGCACGGCGCTCGTGCGCTGCGCGGCCGATCGCCAGGGCTTCGCGACCGCGGCCACCTGCGCCAGCGAGGCGCTGTGCGACGCGGCCAAAGCGCTCTGCCGAGCGCCCACCTGCGACTCGGATGAACACCGATGCGTCGGCGACGCGCTCGAGAAGTGCCGCGCGGACCGCACCGGCTTCGAGCCGAGCGCCTCGTGCGGCCCGGGGCTGTGCGATGCGGTCGCCAAGGCGTGCAAGACGGTCTGCGCGATCGGAGAGTACCGCTGCACAGGCGATCTCCTCGAGACGTGCAACCCGACGCGCACCGGGTTCACAGGTGAGAAGGTCTGCGGCCCCGGACTGTGCGACGCGGCGGGCAAGGAGTGCGACGAGTGCGTCTCCGGCTCGAAGCTGTGCGTCAGCGCGACGCCGCGGGTCTGCAGCGCCACGGGCCACTGGACCGATCTCGCAGCGTGCGCGGGCGCGACGCCGATCTGCTCGGCCGGCGCGTGCATCGCGGGTGTCTGCACGACCGGCGAGGCTCGTTGCGTCGGCAACGTCCTCGAGCGGTGCAACTCGTCGCTGACGGCCTTCGAGCCGGTTCGCGTGTGCGCCGCCGGCGCGTGCAACGCCACGTTGGCGCAGTGCGACGAATGCAGCCTCGGCGACGCCCGCTGCGTCGGCGCGACGCCCGTCACCTGCAGCGCGACGCTTCGCTGGAGCACCGGGGCACCGTGCTCGGGCGCGACGCCCTATTGCATCGCGGGTGCGTGCGCCGCCACGCCTTCCGGCTGGGTCGACATGGCGTCGGTCGCGAGCATCGCGTTCGCGGGCCGCTCCTGGCACACGGCGATCTGGACGGGCACCACGATGATCGTGTGGGGCGGGGCGGCGAGCTCGGGCCCGATGAACGACGGCGCGGTCTACGATCCGTCGCTCGACGTGTGGGCGCCGCTCCCGACGGTGCCTCTGATCGGTCGCTTCGGACACGTGGCGGTCTGGACCGGCAGCTCGATGATCGTCTGGGGCGGCACGAGCAACACGACGAGCTACGGCTACCGCGGCGATGGCGCCGTCTACCAGCCTTCGACGAAGACCTGGACGCTCATGCCGTCGGTCGGCGCGCCCTCCCCGCGCGTGCTGGCTGCGGCCGTCTGGTCGACCACCACCAACGAGATGATCGTCTGGGGCGGCGCGGGAAGTGGGGTCGGCGCCGACGGCGCGCGGTTCAGCCCGAGCACCGGGTGGCGAGGGATGTCGCCGCCGCCAGCCGGCTTCGCCGCGCGTCGAAATCACCAAGCCGTGTGGACCGGCACGCAGATGATCGTCTTCGGCGGCGAGGGCTGCACCTCCCATTGTGACGACGCGGCGGCCTACGATCCGGTGTCGGACGGATGGGCGGTCATCACGCCATCGGGGCTGAACGGCCGGCGCGAATTCGCGGCGCTGCTCACCACGGGCACCGAGCCCGAGGTCACGTTCTGGGGCGGGATCGGCGCGTACGTCGACGGCACGAGCTACCGAAGCGACGGCGCGACGTTCCTCGCGACCACGAGGACATGGGTGCCCATGGTGACCCCGACGGAGGCCGAATTTCCAACCCCGAAGCGCGGCTCGATGGCCTCCTGGGCCAGCGGCCGCAAGCTGTACTTGTGGGGAGGGACGGGCGGAGTGGGGACGCTGGCCGCGCTCGACAGCGGCGCCGTCTACGACCTCTCGACCAAGTCCTGGTCGGCGATGCCGACGCTCAACGCGCCTTCGCCGCGCTCACGGGCGACGGCGGTTTGGACCGGCAAGGCGGCGATCGTGTGGGGCGGCACGCCGTATCTGGCGAACGGCAAGCTGTTTTATCCGTGAGGGCTCGTCCGATGTCGCTGCGCGATCGAATCCTTTGTTGTGCCATGGCGACCGCGGCCGTCGTCCACCTCGCGGCTTGCGGTGGCTCGAGCCAACCGGGTCCGCCGCCTGGAGACGCGGGCACGGAGGAGACGCCGTTCGACGCACCGCCCGAGGCGTCCGGCGATGGCGCGGTGCTCGGCGAAGCGTGCGTCGTCCCCGGCGCGCTCGCGTGCGCCGGTCATGCGCAAGAGGCGCTGCTGGTCTGCGACGGCGTTCGCTGGATCGGCAACGGAACCTGCGCGAAGCCGCAGCTCTGCGACACGCGCCCCGGACCGACGCTCGGATCCTGTCAGGATCCCGACCCGCGGTGCGTCGGTCGCGCGCCGGGGGAGACCTTCTGCGACGGCAGGCTGCGGGGCGTCTGCGGGCCCGACCTGCTCGACGCGACGGTCGCCGAGTGCGCGAGCGCCGAGCACTGCGACCGCGGCAGCGGTGCCAAGTGCGCGGTGTGCATCCCGGGCGCCTCACGCTGCGTCGAGAACGATCTCGAGAAATGCTCGGACGACGGACAGCGCTGGGAGCTGAACATCACCTGCGGCAGCCCGGCGCTCTGCGATCCGACCGGGGCCAAGTGCACGACGCCGACCTGCGCACCCGGCGGCCACCGCTGCACCGGCGATCTGCTCGAGAAGTGCAACACGCTCCGAACCGCGTACGAGCCGGTCAAGCTCTGTGGCGCCGGGCTGTGCGACGCGGCGGTCGCCGATTGCCGGGCCTGCGTTCCCGGCACCAAGGATTGCTCGGGCGCGGCGCCGCGCACGTGCGACTCCACCGGCAAATGGGTCGCGGCGGCCGCGTGCTCGGGGACGACGCCGTTGTGCAATGGCGGGCTGTGCAGCGCCGGCGCCTGCGCCCCGGGCGAGTACAAGTGCAGCGGCGACGTGCTCCAGCAATGCAACGCGTCGCTCACCGCGTTCGAGCCGGTGGCGGTCTGCAAAGCAGGCCTGTGCGACGCCGCCGCAGCGGAGTGCGACGAGTGCAAGCACGGCGACGCCTCCTGCGTCGGCAACACCCCCCGCGCGTGCGACACCACGGGTCACTGGAAGTCGCTCACCGCCTGCTCCGGTTCATCGCCCGTGTGCTCCGCCGGCGTCTGCGTGGCGGGGAGCTGCGTGACCGGAGAGCATCGCTGCAGCGGTGACGTCCTCGAGAAGTGCAACGCGAGCAACGACGGCTTCGAGGTCGTCGAGGCGTGCTCCCCCGGCATGTGCGACGCGCCGCTCCGCCAGTGCGACGAGTGCCGCTACGGCGCGAACGGCTGTCTCGGCAGCGTCCCCCGCGAGTGCGACTCGACCCGTCACTGGAGCGCCAAGACCGCCTGCGCGTCGCCGACGCCGACGTGCCGCGCGGGGCTGTGCGTCGCCACGCCGAAGGGCTGGATCGACATCGCCACGCCGACGCTCTCTCCGCGTAGCGACCACACCGCGGTGTGGACCGGCACGGCGATGATCGTGTGGGGCGGCGGAGGCACCGCCGACGGCGCGTCGTACGATCCGATCGACGACGTGTGGAGCCTCCTGCCGAGCACGCCGTTCTACTTCCCTGCGCGCAGCGATCACGTGGCCGTGTGGAGCGGCAACGAGATGATCGTCTGGGGCGGCAGCGATCGCAACGACGGCGCCACCTACAACCCCAGCACGCGAAAGTGGCGTCTGATGCGCGGCGCGGCGCTCGGCACGCGGAGCGATGCGGTCGCCGTCTGGTCGACGACCACCAACGAGATGCTCGTGTGGGGCGGCCGAAGCGGGTCGTCGCCGGTCACCTACCCTCGCGAAGGCGGGCGGTACGATCCGCTGAGCGACAACTGGTCGGAGATGGCGCTGCCGCCGTCGACGTTCGCCGGCCGGGTCAATCACGCCGCGGTGTGGACCGGAACGAAGATGGTGATCTTCGGCGGGTACAACTCCTCGGCGGTCTGCTCCGGCGGCTACAACTGTGGCGACGCTGCCGCGTACGATCCCGTGACGAACACCTGGACATTGCTGACGCCTCCGTCGCCGGCGCTCGACGCGCGGCGCGACCCGGTGGGCGTCGCGACCACCGCCGGCGCAGCATTCTGGGGCGGCACCGGCAACACCACCCTGAGCCCGACGTATCGCAGCACCGGCGCGGTCTTCGGAGGCTCGGCATGGACGGCGATCCCGTCTCCCGATGCGGTCCTGAGCCCAGCCGCCCGCGGTGCCGTGATGGGATGGTCACACGCCGGTCAGCTCTACGTGTGGGGCGGCGTGAACGGCGGACCTCTCGGCGATGGCGCGGTCTACGATCTCGCGCTCGCCGCCTGGTCTCCGATGTCTTCGGTCAACGCGCCGAGCGTGAGGGCGCGCGCCACCGTCGTGTGGACGGGCTACGCCGCGATCCTGTGGGGCGGAACGGCGTTCACGCTCGGTGGCAACCTGAACGACGGCAAGATGTTCTGGCCTTGAGGCGAGGCTCACCATGCGGCGATGGAAACTGTCCTGGTCCCCTTTCGTCCTGAGCGCGCTCGCCGCCGGCTGCGGCGGAGGCACCGAGCTCGCGCCGGCGCCGACCGACGGCGATCCGGCGAACGATGTCGTGGAGCCCGACGGCACGCTCGACGACGGGCTGCCCGACACCGCGGAGCCGAGAGACTCCGGGGCTGACACGAAGGACACGACGACGCCCGTCGACGCGGCCGACGGCTCGGCGCTCGACACGTCGACGATCGGCGACACGGGCGACGCCGCACCGCTCGACACCTCGATCATCGGCGACGTATCGACCGACGTGCCAGACGTCGCCGACACGGCGCTCGAAGTCGCGGTCGACGCCCCCTCGGACACGTGCGTCCCCATCGCGAACCCATGCCTCGCGGCGGGCAAGGTCTGCGGCACCGCCGGCGACGGCTGCGGCGGAACGGTGACCTGCGCCGGCTGCAGCGGCACCTGCATCGACGGCAGCTGCGACATCACCGGCGCGGCGGTCTGCTCGACGGCGGGTTGGTGCTTCCGCCACCCCACGCCGCAGCCATTCACCATCAACGACGCCTTCCTGGTCGCTCCCAACGACGTCTACGCCGTCGCAGGCAACGGTACGATTCTCCATTACGACGGCACGAAGTGGACGGGGACCACGGGCCTCGGGACGACGCCGTTCTACGGCGTGTGGGCGAGCAGCAGCACCGATGTATGGGCGGTCGGAGGCTCGGAGTTCGGCGCGCCGCTGGTGTTTCGCGGCGACGCCGCGAGCGGCTTCACCAGCGTCGCTGTGCCGACGACCGGTAACATGATGGTGGGCAGCATCTGGGGGACCTCGGCGACCGACATCGGGATGATCGCGCTGGAGGGCTCGTACACGTCGAGCTGGCGTTGGAACGGCACCGCGCTCGCGCGCTCGTCGTACATCACGAGCACCTACCGCGCGACCGGTGGAGCGTACGAGAGCTCGCCGACCAGTCGCTGGTGCACCACGAGCGGTGCGCTGTATGGGTGGGGCACGACCAACTACGCCATCCAGGACCTCGCGGCGTACAACTCGGTCTGGGGGACCGGGACCGACGTGTTCGCGGCAGGGCCGACCGGCCGAATCAAGCGGCGCATCGGAACGACGTGGACGGCGATGGTGACGCCCTCCGCCGCGGTCACGTACCACGACATTTCGGGCTCTACGAGCAGCAACGTCTACGCGGTCGGCGCGAACGGCACCGTCGGTGTCGTTCACCGATGGGACGGAACCTCGTGGGTCGACGTGTCGCCGCCGGGCGCGACGACGCTGCGCGCGGTGGTCGCGGCCTCCGGCCTCGACGTCCTCGCCTTGGGCGACGGCGGCGCGATCCACAAACGGCTCCTCGGCGCCTGGTCGAAGGACTCACAGACCTTGCTGACGACGACGATCACCGCGAGCTCGGCGTACTCCGCCGACAACGTGTGGTTTGCGAGCAAGTACACGGCGACGGCGCCGACCGTCGGTCTCATTCACTGGAACGGGGCCGCCTGGGACGCGACCGCGGTCGGCTCGGTCTCCACCGTGTGGGCGAGCGGTCCGGCGAGCGCGTTGTACGCGACCGAGGGCACCTCCGCGGGCATCTACTCCGTCACCGTCGGCGGCAGCCCGATCCTCGAGCGGAGCGGTACGTTCAACGCTATCTGGGGCACGTCTCCGGCCGACGTCTGGGCCGTCGGGCAGGGACTGATCGTGCGCCGCTCGTCCGGGACGTGGTCGGTGGTCACCCATCCGCTGACCGGGACGACGGCGCAGCTCAGGGCGCTGTGGGGCTCCGGTCCCAACGACGTGTGGGCTGGCGGAGACTCCGGGTACCTGCTGCACTGGGACGGCACGTCCTGGAGCCTGGTCACCAGCGGAACGACGGCGCCGATCCTCTCGCTGTCGGGCACGTCGTCGTCGGACGTGTGGGCCGTCACTGCCAGCCAGGTCATCCGGTGGAACGGGACGGCGTGGTCGGTGCAGGACACGTCGAGTACCGCCGGGAACAACGCGATCAGCGCCGGCGGCAGCGAGGTCTGGGTCGCGAGCTTGACGACCTTGCGACGCCGCGAGGGCACCGCGTTCGTCGCCGCTCCCGCCTCGGTCGGCGCTGCGCTGCGCACGATCGCGGTCGTACCGGGCGGCAAGAAGATCTGGGCGGCCGGCAACCTGGGTGTGGTCGTCCAGAAGTCACCTTGACCACGTCGAGGCCGCGGTGACGACCAGCGAGGTCGCCGGGCCCGGCGGCGGCAGCTTCGTCGCGGTGCAGCGCTACCTCCACGATCTGGAGCGGTTCGGCGGGCTCGAGCCCGGCGCGTGCGACGCCGTCATCGGCCGTCGCCGCCACACGAACGAGGAGAACCCCGACACCGTCGCCTCCGCGCACGTCAGGCGCTCGGCCCAGGGGAGCTTCGATCCGCCGGCGTTCATGCTCCGGCGATCGACGCCGTGGGGCTCGGTTGGCGAGCACGGCCCTGTACTTCGTCGCGTTCGTCGAGTCGCTCGACCGCTTCGAGCGCGTGCTCCACCGGATGGCCGGCCTCGAAGACGGCGTGGTCGACGGCCTGCTGTCGTTCACCCGCGCCATCCGCGGCGGCTACTACTTCTGCCCGCCGCTCGAGGGCGACCGTCTCGACCTCCGCGCCGTCGGGGTCGGGTGAGGGCGCGCGCTCTCGGGTGTTCTCGACGCGGTCTCTGCGCCACGATGTGCCGGAGGCGTGGCGTTCATGCCTCATGCGCGAGGCGATCCGATGCCGATCCGAGGGCCGGCGACGGTCGTCAGCGACACCGGATGACGCTCGGTGACCGGATCCGCCGAACTCCAGGGGGCGCCGGAGGCGGGCGCACCGAGGCCGGCGGCCATGCGTCTGTTGGTTGGATTCGCTGGTACGAACGCTGCTTGCCTCCTCGTGTCAGTCGGGCCGGCCAAGGAGGGTGACGTCATGGCGTGGTGGCGATTCCCGGGTGCGATGATGGCGGTCGTCGCGGCAGGTTGTGGCACCGGTCCGACGGCGGCTTCCGATGCCGACGCAGCCTCGGTGCGCCCGGGTGACAGCGCGCCTGAGGGCATCCGATACGTCACCATGTGGCCTGCCCATGGTACGACGAGCTTCACCGGTACGCCGCACGTCTTCGTCGCGTCGTACGCGTCGATCGACGCCGATCTCCCAGCCCTCTATTCCAGAATCAAGCTGCTGAAGGGCGCCGATCGCCAGCCCATCGCCATCACGATGACGACCGAGAGCGTCGCGGGGGCCGCGGGCGGGACGCGCATTCTCGTGAATCCGGTCGCGTCGCTCGGCCCCGGGACATTCGTCCTGCGCGTGGAGGCGCTACCAACCGGCTACACATGGACGATGGGAACCCTCGCTCGCTTCGGCGGCGACGGTGCGGCCGAATCCGAGTTTTCGACCTCCTCGTCTCCGCGGTTGTCGCGCGTGTCTGCGTGCGAGAAGTCGGGCGCGACGAGCGTGGCGTTCATCTTCTCCGAGCCGCTGGCCACCGCAAGCTCCGCCGACTTCTCCATCGCCTATGCCGACACGACCGGCGGCGTGCCCGCATGCTCCTGGACGGGTCCGAGCGGGCCGAGTCTGGAGTATTCGTTCCGCTGCTCACTCGATCCGACCAGGCGCACGTTGCTGACCGTCCGCGCCGGTCTGCAGGCAAGCTCTGGCGCCGTCCTCGAGGGCGAGGCGCACGAGGTGGTGTTTGCGTCGATTGCGCCCAACCCTGACGCGTGTCGCGTTCAAACCTTGTTCTAGGTCTGGGATGCAGCGCGTGCCGTCGCGCGACGCAAGGACACGGCCGCTTCGCCGCCGACCTGCGAGATCACCCGTCATTCGGCCAGGCACCCATGCCGAGCAGCGCGTCGAGCAGCGCCTGAAGCTGCTGATCGTTCGACGACTCGAGCTGCGCGCGCCGTGCGTCGTCGAGCGTTAGTCCGAGGAGGGCGCTCGCTTGCGCGATCGAGCCACGCAGCGCGTCGGCGCGCTCTCGCCGCACGGCGGCCTCAGCCTCCGCGCGCTGCTCGGCCCGATCGAGCCGACGCAGCAGCTCGGCCTCTCGCCGCATCTCGGCGATGCGCTGGGCGGAAGGCTCCAGGGAGAGGAGCTCGAGGGCGTGCTTCGCTTCGGCCATGATGGGGGACTCGCTGGCCAGAGAGTCTAGCGCGCCCGCCGCGTCGAGCCGAAGGAACCGAGCCCAGCGTTCCAGCTCGGGCGGCTCCTGCTCCGAATGCGCGTGCTCGACGGCTGGGAGGCCGATGACGTGAATGCCGAGCACGTGCGAGAGCAGCGAGCCGTCGCGCTCTTCGCGGACCGAGTAGCGGGCGTGGAAGCGCTCGGTCTTGGCGGCCAGGAAGACGATGCAGACCACCGGCTTCAGGTCCGCGTACTCGTCACCGCGTCGCAGGGTGCCGCCGAAGAGGCGCGCCCAGTGATAGAGCCACCGGGCACCGTGACCACGCTGCGCGTCGCACTCCATTTCCACGTCCACGCGCGCGCCGTCGGTG
>JACPFM010000040.1:0-43809 GCA_016182965.1 Deltaproteobacteria bacterium
GCCGCTGCCGCAGCGACCGGCGATGGCGCCCGCCGTCGCCGCCGGTCCCGCCATCCCGTCGCGCCCGGCGAAGTCGCGCGAGCCCGCGGCGGCCCGCCCCGGCCACGCCGCCGCGCTGGCGGCGCTCCTCGGGCGCCTGTCCGACGTGGTCGACCTCGACGAGGGCGACGCCTTCGCGCCGGCCAACGACGCCAAGCGCGCCTCCGTCGAGCGCGTGCTGCGCGAGCAGGCGCGCGCGCTGCAGCAGGAGGGGGAGCTCCCCGCCTCGACCTCGCTCGACGACCTCGTGCGCGACGCATCGCGCGAGGCGCTCGGCGCCGGCCCGCTCGACATGCTGCTCGACGACGACGACGTCGTCGAGGTCCAGATGAGCCGCTTCGACCAGATCATGGTGCACCGCGAGGGCGGCGCGTCGGCTCCGTTCGAGATCGCGTTCTCCGGCGAGGCCGGGCTACGTCGCGCCGTCGGGCGCCTCGCGCTCGGCGCCGGGGTGCGCGTTCGCGAGGGCGACACCACCGTCGACGTGCGCCTCCCGAGCGGCGCGCACCTCACCGCGATCCTCCCGCCGGTCGCCGCCAACGGCACGGTGGTCGTCCTGCGCAAGCGCCGTCGCGCCGACCTCGGGCTCGAAGATTTGATCCGCTCCGGCACGCTGTCGCGCGGCATGGCGACGTTCCTCCAGCAGTGCGTCACCGCCAAGGCGAACATCCTCATCGCCGGTCCGCTCGGCGCCGGCACGACGACGCTCATCGGTGCGCTCGCCGGCTCCATCCCCACCGAAGACCGGGTCTTCGCGATCCAGGACATCGACGAGCTCGTCCTCGCGCACCCGTACGGCGCGTCGTTCCTCGTGCCCGACACCGGTGAGGCGGGCGCCCGCATCGTCCGCATGGCGTGCTCGCTCAGGCCCGATCGCCTGCTCGTCGGCGTGATGGCCGGCGACCTCGTCGGGCAGGTCATGGAGGGCATCGGGGGCGGCGCCGACGGCGTCATCGCGGCCGTGCGCGGGCCGACCCTGCGCCAAGCCCTCGCGCGCCTCGCGCCGGCGCTGGTCGCCGCTCGTCCGGGGCTCGATCCGGCGAGCGCTCGCGCCTGGATCGCGTCGTCGTTCGACATCGCCGTCGAGGTCGCCCGCGTGAAGGGGGGGCGCCACCGCGTGCTGCGCATCAGCGAGCTCACGGCCGAGCCGAACGAGATCAAGACGCGCGACGTCTTCGAGCTCGCGATCGATCCCGCGAACCCCGAGCGCGAAGGCGCGTTCCAGCCCACCGGCGTCGTGCCGGCCGTGGTGCAGGAGCTCAAGGCGCAGGGCCACCGCATCGACGAGGCGATCTTCCGGCGCCAGCCGCGCTGACGTAGACCCCCGGGTCCGTGGACACGCCGCTCTCTCCTCATCGCGTCTGCGCGATCGTCCCCGCGCTCGACGCGGCGGCGACGATCGCCGACGTCGTGCGCGGCGCGGCGCGGCAGGTAGCGGTCGTCGTGGTCGTCGACGACGGCTCGCACGACGCAACCGCCAAGGTGGCCCGCGAGGCGGGCGCCACGGTGGTCGGGCACGCGATCAACCGCGGCAAGGGCGCGGCGCTCCGCACCGGGCTCGAGTGGGCGCGCGAGCACGGCTACGAGGCCGTCGTCTCGCTCGACGCCGACGGGCAGCACCCACCCGGGCAGATCGCGAAGATCCTCGCGGCGTCGGCCGATCCCGCGGCGTTGGTGCTCGGCGTGCGCAACCTCGTGTCGGCGGGGGCGCCGCGCGCCAACCAGCTGTCGAACGGGTTCTCCAACTGGTTCCTCTCCACCGTCACGCGACGCGCGCTGCGCGATACGCAGTGCGGTCTCCGCCGCTATCCCGTGCGCACCGTGCTCGGGCTGGGCGTGAGGGACGACGGCTTCGGCTTCGAGACCGAGGTCCTGCTGCGCGCGCTCCGCGCGGGAATGCCCATCGTGCAGGTCGACATCGACGTGCTCTACCCGGAGTCGCGCACCACGCACTTCGACGGCCGCCGCGATCCCTGGCGGATCGTGGGCCGGGTGCTGCGCACGCTGCTCGTCGATCGTTGAGCTTGTTGGGCCGGAATTTTTCAGCGATGCTGTCCCAACTTGGGAGCGCCGCCTTTCGTCGTCGGAGTGGGAGCAGAGGTCGGGGCCCGGATCGACCGCATCGCGGCCGATCTGCTGGCAGCCTCGCGCGAGCCGAACCTGGCGGAGATCGTGGTGGCGCGCGCGGCAGACGCGCTGTCCGGGTACGGCTCGTGTCTCGGCATCGTCGACGAGCCGACGCGGACGTTGCGACTCCGCGCCACGCACGGGTTCGCGCGGGAGATGGCGCAGGCCCTCCGCGTCGCGCCGCTCGACAGCCAGCAGCCAGCGTGCGTCGCGGCGCGCACCGGTCGACCGCTGGTGGTGTCGACGTTCGCCGAGTACGTCGCGCTGTTCCCGGACTTCTACGCGAAATACGGCGCCACGCTGCGCACGCGAGCGCTCGTGTACGCGCCGGTGCTGCACGAGGGGCGCTCGATCGGCTCGCTCGGCGTCAGCTTCGATCACGATCGCGTCGCGAACGCCGACGACGTCGCCGTGCTCGAGGCGCTCGCGCGGTTCGCCAGCCGCGCGCTCCAACGGCCGTGATCAGGCGCCGCGGAGCTTGCGCAGGTCGCCGACGCGCAGCGTGACCTTCTGCGCGTCGAACCACTCGGCGAGCGGCACGACGAACTTCCGCGACGCGCCCACGAGGTCCTTGAACTCGCCGGTGGAGATCGCGCCCTTGTCCTTCAGGAAGGTGACGAGGCGCGCGCGCACGTCGTCGAGAGCGGCACGATCGAACCAGAGATCGCCCTGTACGTGCACGATGCGCCCGGTGCCGGCGACCGAGGTGGCGAGGGCGCGGGCGCGCGCGGGGTCGACGCCTAGATCGCGGGCGATCTCCGCCAGCGTGGGCGGAGCCACGCCGCCCTCGCGCAGCCGGCGCGCGATCTCCAGCGCGTGCGGGTCGTCGGCGCGGGCGCGCGGCTTGAACGACGCGCGACGGACCTTCTCGCCGAGGCGCACCACCTCGCCGGCGGAGACGGCCTTCTCGAGGGTCGTCTCGGACAGGCCCGGGGCGGTGTTGGGCGGCACCGACCCGACGATCACGGCGAGCGGCGCGCCCTCGTCGTCGGGGTGCTCGGCGTGCCAGCGGTCGAGCGCGGCGAGCAGCAGCTGGCGGACGCGCGCGCGGCCGGCGTCGCCGATCCAGCGCGTGCCGCCGCCGGACTTCAGCTCCCAGCCCGACAGGCCACGCGCGACCTCCTTCGGCACAGCGCGCTCCGGCAGGCGTCGGGCCAGCTCGTCGGCCGCGAGCCCGGCGAGCCCCGCGCCGTCGATCTCGATCTTCGCGCGCGCCAGCGCGTCGCCGGCGCGCCAGGCGCGCAGCAGGCTCGAGTAGCGGGCGCGACCGCCGGCGAGCTTCCCCGGCTGGACGCGCAGCACCTCGAGCGATCCCACCGTGGTGCCGATCCCCGCGATCGGGGCGTCGGCGCGCGCGACCGATCGATCGCCGGCGGCGAGCGCCACGGGGCGTGAGAGCACCGCGCGCACGAGCCAGGTCTCGCCGGGACCGATGGTGGTCTTCGCCGGCGCCTCGCCCTCCGGCTCGGCCAGCGGCCCGAGCGGCACGAGGCGACCGGAGACCTCGTCGGTGCCGGCGTGGATGGTGATGCGCGCACGGCGCCCGAACGGGCGCCCCTGACCGGTGCGCACGAGCACCGCGTCGAACGCGCGGGTGACCGCGATCGACCCTGGCTGCGCGAGCGTCTCGCCGCGATGGACGTCCGCGAGCTCGACGCCGCCGAGGCCGATGGCGACGCGGCCCGTGGCGGTCGCCTTCGTCACCGCGCTGCCGTGCTGGTGCAGGCCGCGCACGCGCACGCGGCGGCCCGAGGGGACCAGCTCGAGCTCGTCGCCGGTGCTCACGCTGCCGGCGACCAGTGTGCCGGTGACCACCACGCCCTGACCGCGCGGCACGAAGGCGCGATCGATCGCGAGGCGGGCAGGGCGCTTCTGCCGCGGACCGAGATCGAGCGCGCGCGTCTCCTTGGCGATCGCCGCGCGCAAGGCGTCGATCCCGAGCCCGGTCTTGCCGCTGACCTCGAAGATCGGCGCGCCCGCCCACGGCGTGCGCGAGAGCACGTCCTCGACGTCGATGCGCGCCAGGCCGCGCGTCTCGTCGTCGGCGGCGTCGCAGCGCGTGAGGGCGACCACCAGCCGCTCGACCCCGAGCCCGGCGAGGATGGCCAGGTGCTCGCGCGTCTGCGGCATGACGCCGGCGTCGGCCGCGACGACGAGGAGCGCGACGTCGACGCCCTGCGCGCCGCCGACCATCGTCCCGACGAACCGCTCGTGGCCGGGGACGTCGACCACCGCGACGACACGCTCGGTCCCGTCACGGCCGTCGGGATCGCGGACGCGCAGCGGCGCGAACCCGAGCTCGATGGTGATGCCGCGCTTCTTCTCTTCGGGCAGCCGATCGGTGTCGACGCCGGTCAGCGCGCGGACCAGCGTCGTCTTGCCGTGATCGACGTGCCCCGCCGTACCGAGAACCGCCAAGTCAATCCGCTCCCGGGCTGCCGACCGACGCTTCGAGCGCGTCGGCGGTCGCCCGGTAGCGGCGATACCACGACTTGACCTTCACGACGTAGTCCTGCGTCTCGGCGATGTGCGGGATGCCGCCCGCGCGGATGACCGCGCCTTCGCCGGCGTTGTACGCGGCGATGGTCAGGTCGAGATCGCCGTTGAAGGTGTTGGCGAGCACCCGGAGGTAGCGGCAGCCGCCGAAGATGTTCTCGCGCGGATCCCACGCGTCGCTGACGAGCATGTGTGCCGCCGTCTCGGGCATGAGCTGCATCAACCCTTGCGCGCCGGCGACGCTCAGCGCGGTCGGATCGAAGTCGCTCTCGGCCTTCATGATCGCGCGGATGAACGCCTCGGGCAGCTGGTAGTACCCGGCGGCCTCGCGGATGAACTGATCGTACCGGGTGTCGCCGGGCTTGTCGGTGAAGCTCAGCGTTCCGTCGGGGCGCTCGGAGATGAAGATGTCGGCCGAGGCATCGCGCGGCGCGACCGCGGCGAGCCCGGCGAGGACGACCGCACCGGACACGAGCCGAACGAACGAACGAAGCTTCATCGCCTTCACGTGGGGATGTCCGATGTTGCGCCGTGGCACGCGCCGCGGCCAAGGATTTCGAGGCTCCGCGACGACGACGTGGGAACGCTCGACCCGCGCGGACGCTTCCGCTCGCTCGAGCATCGGATGTGAGGTTCGCACTCGACGGCATGAATTCAAACGGCTTTTCCGACTCGCCTTCCAACTCGCAGGTGGGCCGATCTTTCCCGGGGCTGCCGCCGTGAGCTTGCCCGCCGGCGTCAGCATCATTAGGCTGAACGTCCGTGGAGCCCCGGCCTTTCCGCTTTGTCTGGTTCGCCGCGCCCATGCTGGCGAGCGCCATCGGCTGCGCGGCTCCCATCGGGCCCGAGGTCGATGCCGGCTCCTCGCAGAAGCTGTCGGTCGTCGAGGTCCGCACCTGGCACGCCGCCGACACCGGGCAGGTCGTCCGCGTCGACGCCGCGGCGCGCTTCGTGTCGGTGCGCGAGCCCGGCGCTCCTTCCGACGCGCTCGAGCTGCTCGGCCTCGCGTGGGCGCCGGTGAGCACCGGTGCGTGCACGCTCGTCTCCGAAGAGGCGGCCCGGCAGACGTCCTCCGTGCGCGTCGATCTGCGCGATCTCTCGCCGGTGACCATGCTGCTCGACGGCGCGCCGGTCGGTCTCGAGCCGCGCGCCTTCCCCGACGTGGCGGGTCTGGTGAGCGGCGTCGTGTTCGTCGCGCCCGCCGACCTCGTCGTTCCGCAGGCCACCAAGAGCATCACGCTGCAGACCGCCAACGCCGCGGTCGCGGGCCTCGAGCTGCCCGAGCTCCCGGCGCCGGTGCGCCTCGTCGACGCGGTCGCCAACGACGGCACCTTCACGGTCGACGCGACGGGCTTCGCCGTCACCACTGCGCCCGCGCGCGGCGACGATCGCATCGTCGTCGAGGTGCTCCGCGGCGGCGTGCTGCGCGCCCGCTGCGGGGTCGACACGACGGGGCACCTCCGCATCGATGCCGCCGCTCTCGGCGGCGCGGGCGAGGCGACGTTGGTGTTCCGCGCGCAGCGGCACCTCCTGCGCGACGACGCGACCTCCTCGCTCGACGCCCGCCTCGAGCGCGACGTCGAAGTGCGCGTCGTCGCCCGCTGATCTCCTCCCCCCGGCTGGCCCGATCGACGAGCCCGGGCTAGTCTCGGCGACCCGCCATGCGACGGCCGGTCCTGCCACTCCTGGTCTGCGCCTCGATCGCGACGGCTTCCCTGGCGAGCGGGGGCCCGCCCCCGTCGTCGTCGACGAAGGCGCCGCCGCCGCCGGCCGCGAAGCCGGCGCTGGCGGCCTCCAAGGCCGCCCCGGCGCTGTCGGCCTCCAAGGCCGCGCCGGCGCCGTCGGTCGCGCTGCCGGCTGCCGCCTCGTCGGCGAAGCTGGCGGTCCTTCCCGCGGCGAAGCCCGGGGCGAAGCCGCCGGTCGTCGCAGCCAAGGGGCCGATCGCCAACGCCACCGCCAAGCCCAAGGCGGTGGCCATGCTGTCCGGCTGGGCGCCGCCCTCGTACGTCGCGATGGTCAAGAAGTGGCACGTGCCCTCCGGCAAGGCGCCGGTCGACGCCGCGGGTCGTCCGAAGCTCGTGCTGTCGTCGATCAACGGGCTCGGGCGCGTCGAGCTCTCGCCGCTCGGCGACCGAGGCGGCTTCGCGCCCGTCGATCTCGATCGCGTGAGCCACCTGCTGCGCTCCTCCGACGGCGCCGAGCACCCCATCGACGCCCGGCTGCTCGACATCGCCTACGCGCTGCAGCGCCACTTCGGCGCCGGAGAGATCCGCTTCCTCTCGGGCTACCGCGCCCCCAAGCGCCTCGGCTCGAACCACGGCTACGGCCGCGCGATCGATCTGGTGGTCCCCGGGGCGACCGACGAGGAGGTCGCCACCTACGCACGGTCGCTCGGCTTCGTGGGCGTCGGCATCTACCCGACGAGCGGCTTCGTCCACCTCGACGTGCGCGACCGGAGCTTCTTCTGGGTCGATCGCTCCGGTCCCGGAAAGCCGAACAAGACGGTCGGCATCCTCGCGGGCGACGCCGCGGCGGTCGACGCGGCCGCGCGCAAGGCGGGCGCCGTGGGCCTGCCTGCCGCGAAGATCGGACGCGACGTCGAGGCCTCGCTCGCCGCGCACGCGAAGGCGCTCGGCAGCGCCGCGCCGCCCGCCGCGACCGAAGACGTCGCCGACGACGACGATCACTGATCCGCGGCTCACCCGAGGTGCACTGATCATGGACGCCGAGGTCGAAGCGCTCGCCAGAGCCCTGCGTCTGCCGGAGGCGAGGGCGCTCGCGATGTCGCGCGGGGAGCTGGTGCGCGCGCTCGAGCTCTCGATCGAAGCGCGCGACGAGGGCGCGATCGCCGAGATCGCCGCCGCGATCGGCGAACTGCCGGGCGATCGCCGCGCCTCGATCGGGGCGCGGGCCCGCGCCGCCGCGACGCGCATGCGCGATCCGCTCGCCGAAGGACTCGTCGCCGAGGCGACCGGCGCGCTCGACGACGCGATCGCGCTCTTCGAGCGCGCCGAGGCGTTCGCGCACGCCGCGCGCGTGCACCGGAGCCGCGGCGAGACGGCGAAGGCCGGGCGCGCGCTCGAACGGCACGTGCAGCGCGATCCGACCGACGTGGTCGCCCGCAAGCAGCTCGCGGAGCTGTTGCTCGGCGTCGGCCGCCCCGACGCGGCGCTGCGGGTGGCCTCCGGCATCGAGGGCGACGAGGCGGTGACCGAGCTCCGCGCGCGCGCCCATCGTCTGCTCGGCCTCGCCGGCGACGCGTCCGCTCCGGCCCCATCGGCGCTGCACGGAGGAGCCCCCGAGCTCGCCGACGTGCGCCTGTTGTTCGGGCGCTACGAGGTCGTGCGCGAGGTGGCGTCGACGCCGTCCTCGCGCGTCCTCGAGGCGCGCGATCGCCTGGATCCGCTCCATCCGCGCGTCGCGCTGAAGATCTTCATCGGCACCGGCCACGCGGGCGCCGGGCGCGACGCGCTCGTGCGGTTCCGGCGCGAGGTCGAGGCGCTCGCCGCGATCGAGGCGACGAGCGTGCTGAAACCCCGCGCGTTCCTCGACGAGGGGCCGACGCTGGTGCTGCCGTGGGCCGCGGGCGGGAGCGTCGCGGATCTGCTGGCGCGCGCGGTCCCGTCGCCGCGGCGTGCCGCGGAGATCATCACGCGCGTCGTCGAGGCGCTCGACGCCGCGCACCGTCGCGGCGTCATCCACCGCGACGTGAAGCCGGCGAACGTCCTGCTCGACGAAGCCGGCGGCGCGTACCTCGCCGATTTCGGCGTGGCCCACCTCGGCGACGCCACCGCCACCGCGACCGCCGGCGTCATCGGGACGATCCGCTACATGTCGCCCGAGCAACGGCGCGGCGAGCCGGCGACCACGCGGAGCGATCTGTACTCGGTCGGCGTGGTGCTCGCCGATCTCCTCGGGCTGCCGGTCGATCCGGCGGCGTGGGGCGCCGCGCCGGCCGAGGTGGCGCGGCTGCTCTCGACGCTGCTCGCCGACGATCCGAGCGCGCGCCCTGCGGACGCGGCCGCCGCGCGCGCGGCGGTGGCGTCGATCGCGTGGCCCGACGAGCCGCTCGCGCAGGCCCTCCCGGCCTCCGGCCCTCCGAGCCTCCGGCCCTCCAGCCCGCCGCGGGGCGCGCGGTTCGAGCCGCGCGGCGAGCGCGTGCGCGACGTGCTCCTCGAGCGCGACGAGATCCGCATCGGCCCCGACGATCCGCGGTACGCGTGGGCGGTGGCGCTCGCGGGGGTGGCGCACCCGTCGTTGCCGACGGTGCTCGGCGCCGATGGCGACGGCGAGACGCTGCGCGTCGAGGCCTTCGCCGGCCCGCCGGCCGACGCGCTCACCGATGCGGAGGTCGACGACCTGCGGAGCGCGCTGTCGCTGCTGCACCGCGCCGGGGTCGCGCATGGCGCCGTCGCCGAGTCGATCGTGCGCAGCGGTCGCTCGGTCGTCCTGACGGCGCCGAGCGCCGAGGCGACCGGCGAGACGCCGAGCGGCGATCTCGCGGCGCTCGGGCGGGTCGCGCGCGTCACGCGCGTCACGCGCGTCACGCGAAGTTGATCAGCGCTTCGGATCGGCGATCGCCTGAAGGACCAGGGCGCCGACGCAGAGCGCGCCGGTGCCGACGAGCAGCACGTGCGGCGCGCGCAAGCTCGCGCCGACGCCCTGATCGATGAGCGCGCCGAGCGCCACGCCGTCGGACGGACCGAGGCCGAGGAAGGAGAGTGCCGCGTCGGCCACGAGCAGCGCCGAAGCGCTCGATCCGAGCTGCGCCCGCGCCACCGGCAGCGTGGCCGGGATGGCGTGACGGACCAGCACTCGGTGCGCGGGCGCACCGAGCGCGCGCGCGGCCTCGACGTACTGCAGGCCGCGGACGACGCGCAGCTCCGAGAGCGCGAGCCGCGCGAACGGCGCCCAGGCCGTGGCGAGCAGCACGACCGCGACGTGGACGCGCGTCGGGCGCGGGATCGCGGCGAGCACGCCGAGCGCGACGACGAACGAGGGAAACGCCTGCACGAAATCGCACATGCGCTGCACATGGCGCGCGGTGCTTCCTCCACGCAGCCCCGCCCACGCGCCGAGCGACGTGCCGATCGCGAGGGCGAGCGCGGCGACGACGGCGGCGAGCGCCATCCCGCGCAACAGCGCCTCCGAAGACAAGGCGAGCAGATCGACCCCGCCCTCACCGCACCCGAAGGGGTGGCTCCCCGAAGGACGCGCGAGCTCCGCCGAGAGATCGAGCCGGCGCGGATCGGCGCTGCGGGCCGCGCGGACCACCAGCGCGACAAGGATCAGCGCCGCCGGCCAGACGAGCCTGCTCATGCGCGGGCCCTCGGGTCGAGCGCCGCGTGGACGCGAGTGCCCGCCGCCTGCACCACCACGAAGAGCGCCGCGGCGACGATCACCGCGGCCTCCAGCACCGGCAGATCCCTGGCAGCGAGCGCCTCGGCGACGACGGTGCCGAGGCCCCGACGCTCGAGGAGGCGCTCGAGCACCACCGCGCCGCCGAGCAGCGCGCCGAGCTGCGCGGCGACCACGGTCACGATGGGCCCCACGCACGTCGGCAGCGCGTGGACGAGCCACACACGGAGGCTCCCGAGGCCCTTGGCGCGCGCGACCTGGAGGAACGGGCTCTGCGCCGCCACCTCGAGCGACGCGCGCGCGATGCGACCGACCGCGGCGCCGAGCGGCAGCGACAGGAGCGCCGCCGCGTAGAGCAGCCCGCGCGCGCCGGCGTCGGGATCGGCGGGCAGGGGGACCCAGCGCAGGCGAACGGCGAGCACCCAGGTCGCCGCCGGCGCGAACGCGAGCAGCGGCACCGACGCTCCGAGCGCGATGAGCCGGTCGGCGACGCGCCCGGCGACGCGCCGCCTCAGCGCCACCGAGCAGAGGGCCAGCGCGATCCCGAGCGTGGCCCCGAGCGCCACCGACGAGGCCGCCAGGAGCGCCGTCGCCGGCAGCGCGTCGAGCACCAGCGTCGCGGCGTCGACGTCCGGCCGGCGCAGCGAGGGGCCGACCTGTCCGTGCGCGAGCGACCCGAGGAAGCGGCCGTACTGACGCGCGAGCGGCTCGTCGAGGTGCAGCTGCGCGCGCAGCGCCGCGCGCTCCGCCTCGCCCGCCTGATCGCCGAGGACGAGCGCGGTCGGATCGCCCGGCAGCAGCCGGAAGGCGAAGAAGACGACCGTACCGACGAGCAGCACCACCAGCGCCGCGCCGATCACCCCGGCGAGCCAAGCGCCGACGCGATCGAGCGCCGGACGCCGGGTCGTCACGGCAGGCAGACGGTGCGGTAGTCGGGGCTGCCCTCGTTGATGCGCCCGTCGCGCTCCTTCGGGTCGACGCAGACGTACCCGGCGCGGCAGTCGGACGCCTCCTCGCAGCCGCGCACGCAGAAGCGTCGCGCGAACCGCTCGGAGGTCGGGTGGAACTCGACGCACACCGCCTCCGAGGGGCAGGTCCCCGGATCGCAGTTGAACATCGTGCAGTACCCGTCGGGCATCGACGTGTCGCACAGGCGATCGCCCGTGATGCTGCAGTCGGTGGAGACCTTGCAGGAGTCACCGATCTCGGGCTTGCAGCCGACCAGCGCGGGCGCGAGCAGCGCCAACGCGCAGAGGAGCATGGAGAGCCGGTTCATCCGACACGGGACCCTAGGTGACCATTGCGACGCGAGCAAGAGGGCGCCGCGTTGACCGGAGCGCTTCCGGACACTACAAGGCCCGTGCGCGTCGCCCGGCAGCATTCCGGGCCTCGATTCGCCCGACCACCATGGCCACCCACATCACCGAAGAGTGCATCAACTGCGGCGCGTGCGAGCCGGAGTGTCCGAACAACGCCATCAGCCAGGGGGACGAGATCTACGTGATCGACCCCGACCTGTGCACGGAGTGCGTCGGCTTCTACGACCACGAGGAGTGCCAGGCGGTCTGCCCCGTCGAGTGCTGCCTGCCGGACCCGAAGCACGTCGAGACCGAGGAGAACCTCATCGCCCGGGCGCTGCGGCTGCACCCCGAGGACGAGGCGCTCAAGGCCCGCGTCGCCGGCAACGATTTCCCGTCGCGCTTCCGCAAGTGATCGGATGAAGCTCGCCGCGCTGGCGGTCTCGTGCGCGGCGCTCGGCTGCGCCGCGACCTCGCCGTTGCTCGTCGAGCCGCGGCTGCAGCACGGCGGCGACGTCCGCATGCAGGTGGGCGCCGCGGCGGTCGCGCCGATCGCCGGCGATCTCGGCGAGATCCGCGGGGCGCGCGATCGGCTCGGGAGCTACGCGGCCACGCCATCGCCGATCTCGACCGAGGAGGCGCTGCCCGCCATCGCGCTCGCGTTCGGCGCGCGGCCGGGCGTGGCGCCGGTGATCCGGTCGACTGTCGGCCTGTCGAAGACGGTCGAGGCGAACGTCCAGCGCGGTGGGGCGCACGCTGCTTCGCTACCGACCGGCCGACGGCTACCTCGGCGGCGTGATCACCGACGACGTGCGCGGGTTCGGCGGCTCGGTGCCGGTCATCCTCGGCTGGCAGAGCGACGCCGGGCTCCTCATCGCGTACCTCGGGGCGATCGTCGGCTACGAGCAGGTCGTCGGCCGCGTGGCGTTCGGCAGCGATGCTCTCGCGCGCAAGGTCACCATCGAGCACGTCGACGGCGCGGCCATCCTCGGCGTAGGCGTCGGCTTCCGGAAGCTCCGGGTCGGGGTCGAGCTCGGTGCGCGACGCGACTGGCTCGACGCGACGATCGACGACACCAAAGGCAAGGTGTCCGTGATCAGCCTCACGCCGGCCTTCGCGCTCGGCTTCACGCTCTGAACGAGCGCTCTCGATTCGCGCGCCGACGACTGCGTCACGCGCGCCGGCGCAGGCTCGCGACGAAGTACGAGTCGGTGCCGTGCAGGTGCGTGAGGATGCGGCCCTGCGTCGCGTCGTCCGAGAAGAGCCTCGTCGCGATCGGCGCGTCGAACGCGACGAGCTCGAGGTCCTTGCGCGCGTCGAGCACGCGCGCGACGACCGCCTCGGCCTCGTCGCGCAGCACGCTGCAGACCGCGTAGACCAGCCGGCCGCCGGGGCGCACCACGCTCGCGGCGTTGCTCAGGATGGCGACCTGCGTGTTGGCGAGCTCGATCAGATCGAGGGCCTGGCGCCGCGTCTGGATCTCGGGTCGCCTACGGATGGTGCCCGTGCCGCTGCATGGCGCGTCGACCAGGACGCGGTCGTAGGTGTCGAGCGGGACGTCGCCGGTGCCGACGGCCCAGTCCACGCCGTACGTCACCGCCTTGGCCAGCTTCAGGCGCGTGAGCTCGTTGTCGAGGCGCGAGAGCTTGTCGGGGTGAAGGTCGGCGGCGTCGAGGCGACCGAGCGCGCGGCCGTCGTCGGACTCGAGCGCCTCGGCGAGCAGAGAGGTCTTGTTGCCGCGTCCGGCGCACGCGTCGAGGACGATCTCGCCCGGGCGAACGCCGAGCAGGTGACCCACGAGCTGCGAGCCCTCTTCCTGGATCGTCCAGGCGCCCTCGGCGTAGCCGGGGAGCTGGTGCGGATCGCCGGCGTTGCGCACGCGGATCGCGCCCGGCGCCTGATCGGCCGCGTCGATCTTCGCGTTGGGTGCCGCCTCGCGGAGCTTGGTGACCCACGCGTCGCGCGTGGCCTCGACGCCGGCGCCGCCGTTGCGGACGCGCAGGTTGATCGGCGGCGGCACCGGGCCGGCCATGAGCAGCGCGTCGGTCGCGTCTTCGCCGATCGAGCGCTCGAGGGCGCGGCGGAGCCACGGCGCGGTCGCCTCCTTGTAGGCGAGCGGCGGACGCGGGAGCGGCGCCGTCTCGGCGCTCGCTGCGAGCTGCCGGAGCGCGCCGTTGGCGAAGCCGCCGACCGCACGCCCCTTGGTCGCGCGCACGGCCTCGACCGCCTCGGAGACGGCGGCGAACGCGGGGATGCGCGTGTAGTGGATCTGGTAGGCCGCCACGAGGAGCAGCGCGCGCGTGCGCGGGTCGAGGGCCTGGATCCCGCGCGGGGTGACCGCCTCGACCGACTTCTCGAGGAGCGGCTTGAGGCGCAGCGTGCCGTACAGCAGCTCGGTTGCGAGCGCGCGATCGCGCGGCGAGAGCTGCGCCGCCCGCTTGAGCTCGTGATCGAGCACGGCCGCGGCGAACGCGCCGTCGCGCTCGACCCGCGCCACCACCTCGGCGGCGATGTTCCGCGGCGTGGGCGGGAGCTGCACGCCACCGCGACGGAACGGGCGCTTGAAGTCGCCCCCTCCGTGAGACCCGGGCGCGCGAGGGGAGCGAGCCGGCGAGCTCGTGGGCGCGGGCTGCTCGAGGATCACGCGCCGGCGAGGGCTCGGCGGCGGAGCGGTGGGCGGCGTCGGCGAGGCGGCGAGCGGCGGGGGACGCACCTCGCCGCCCTGCTCGGAGGACGGGGGGCGAGCGCGGATCGTCTCGACCTCGACTTCGACCCGCCGAGGCCGCACGCCCGGTCGAGGAGAGCCCTTGCCGTCTCGGGCGCCCGCCGGCGAACCGTCGCCCTTCCGATCCCCGGAGCTCATCGCCCCTTCGATGCCACGTCCACGCGACCGACGCGATACCAAAGATCAGGTGTGCACGGCCCAGGTCCGATCACCGCGCGCTTTCACCGCGCAAGGAGATCGTTTCGCACGGCGATCACCATGATGGCCAGAAGCAGCACCAGCCCGAGGAAGCTCAGCACCTCCCGGACGCGAAGGGGAACGGGCCGTCCCATCAGGCGCTCCACGCCGAGGTAGAGGAGCTGCCCGCCGTCGAGCGTCGGGATCGGCAGCAGGTTCAACAACCCGAGGTTCACCGAGATCACGGCCATCACCCAGAGGAACTCCCGGGTGCCACGCGCGCCCGCGCGCCCGGCGACGTCGTAGATCGAGAGGGGTCCGGCGATCGCGCGGACGTCGAGCTTGCCCTGCACGAGGTGCAGCGCCGAGGTGCCGACGAATTTCACGACGCGCACCGTCTCGCCGATCGCCAGCGAGGCGGCCCGTCGGAGCGGCGCCGGCTCGTCGATCATCGGCGCCGGCACCGTCGGCACCCAGTGCGTCGATCGGAAGGCGTAGCGCTCGACGTGCTCGCCGGTCGCGTCGATCCACTCTTCCTTGCGCACGCGCAACAGGCCCGTCATCGGCTTGCCCTCGCGCGTCCAGCCGATCTCGCGCGTGCGATCGCCGCCTGCGACGAGGTCCTCGACGAACGCGGCCCACGCGCGGACCGGCTGGCCGTCGAGCGTCTGCACGCGATCGCCTGCGCGCAGGCCGGCCTGCCACTCGGAGGACCCTTCGGGGACGCTGGACACGTATAGATCGGTCGATTCGATGCCCGCGCGCTGCATGCCGTCGACGTCGAGGCGCTGCGGATCCTGCGTCTCGGGCGCGAGCAACGCGACGCCCGCTTCGTACACCGCGAGATCGAGCAGCGCGGTGCCCTCGGGGAACCCGATCGTCGTCGGACGCAGGTAGTTCACCGGGACGGCGGTGCCGCGGTTGTCGCGCAGTCGTCGCTCGAGGTCGACGAACTTCGGGGTCGCCGCGCCGCCGACGTGGGTCACCACGTCGAACGTGCGGAGCCCCGCGCGAAACGCGGGCGAGCCCGGGCCGGCGATGCCGATCGCAGCTGCGAGCGGCGACGGTCCGATGCCGATGCGACCGACCGACGTCACCACCCCGAGCTGCGTGACGTGCGCGGCGCGCGCGACGACGTGCACGGCGATGCGCTGCTCGCGCGACTGACCCGACTCCTCGACCACGCGGATCGCCTCGATCGCGAGCCTCTTGTCGGGGCTCTCCGCGATGCGCGCCTGGACCTCGCCGAACGTGCGCACCTCGCGCCCGTCGATCGCGACGATGCGATCGCCGACCTGCAGCAGCCCCGAGGCCGGCGAGCCGGCCACCACGACGCCCACGACCGGCGGCACCTGCTTTCCCGCGTCGAGCGAGGTGCCGAAGAAGAGGAACACCGGCAGGAGGACGTTCATCGTCGGCCCGGCCAATGCGATCACGGCGCGCCGGAGGACCGACTGCGCCTCGTAGGTGCGCCCGCGATCCTCCGGCGCCAGCGCTTCGGCTCGATCGCGACCGTCGGACTGCTGCAGCAGGCGCACGAAGCCTCCGAACGGCAGCAGGCCGATCTGGAAGGTCGTCTCGCGCCCGCGCAGCCGAAGGATGGGCGGCCCGAAGCCGAGGGAGAACGTCAGCACTTTCACGCCGAGCGCGCGCGCGGCCACGAAATGCCCGAGCTCGTGCACCAGCACGAGCGCACCGACGAGCAGGACGAAGAAGACCAGATCCATGGCGCGTCCGCCCGGCGTGAGGCGCGCAAAACGCCGCACGACCGGCCCGGCTTGTGCTTCCCGAGTCCGTGCTTACCTCTGAGTCATGATTCCGGTCCAGATGATCCGCGTGGGCATGGGGGACGAGACGATCCATGTCCCGGTCTTCCGTCTCCCATACGTCGGCGGTCGGGACGGTTTCGCCGCAGCGGGCGGCTTCTTCGTGACGGGCGACGGCGAGTACGGGGTGGTGGTCGGCGGCGAGGTGCCCATCGAGCAGGTGGCCGAGGTCGCCGCGGCCGAGCTTCGCAAGAACCTGCCGCGGCTGACGGCGCTCGTCCGCGACCAGTTCGCGAAGCTCACGAACGAGCAACGCTCTCACATGTCCTGATATCTCTCGCGCGTGCCCGCCGGCCTCGGCCTTCACGTCGCGCTGCTCGCGGTGCAGCTCGCCTTCGCGAGCGGGGCCATCGCAGGCCGGGCCGCGTTGAACGCCGAGGGGGTCGAGCCGACGGCGCTCGCGTTCCTGCGCGCTGCGGCCGGGGCGCTCGCCTTCTTCGTGGCGGACCGGACGTTCTTCCGCGACGACCCTCGCCCCGCCGAGCCGCTGCCGCGGGCGCCGATGATCGGCTTCGCGCTGCTCGGCGTCGTGGTCAACCAGGCGTTCTTCCTCCACGGGCTGCAGCGCGGCACCGCCACCTCCGCCGCGCTGCTGACGGCCACCATTCCCGTCTTCACAGCGGCGCTCGGCGTGTTCGCAGGGCTCGAGCGTCCGCGGCCGTCGACCTACGTGGGCATCGCCGTCGCGAGCGCCGGCGTGATCGGGCTCACCGGCGTGCGTCACATCGCGGTCGGCAACCTGCTCGTCACCATCAACTCGCTCTCGTACGCCGCTTATCTCGTCGGCGTGGGCCGCCACGTCCGACGCCACGGCGCGCTCCGGGTGATCGGGGCGGTGTTCGCGTGGGGCGCGCTCATCCTCGCGGTGCCCGGCGGCGTGCAGCTCTGGCGCCACGGCTCCGCGTGGACGGCGCGGGGGTGGTGGCTGGTCGGCTGGATGGTCCTGGTGCCGACGATCTTCGCCTACCTCGCCAACGCATGGGCGCTCGGCAAGGCGCGTCCGAGCGTGGTCGCCGCGTACGTCTACCTGCAGCCGCTCCTGGTGATGGCCGCCGCCGGCGCGCTGCTCGGCGAGCGCCTCGACGTGCGCACCGTCCTCGCCGGTCTCGCCATCCTGCTCGGCCTCGGGATCATCGTGGTCCGTCGCGCGCCGGCGCCGGCGTGAGACGAAAAGAGCTCGCGCCCCAGGGTGGAGGCGCGAGCTCGATCAGATCCGACCACGAACGGCGGGTCACGCCGGATCACGCATCCGGCGGGTCACGCCGGTTCACGCATCAAAGTACAGGTAGAACTCGTAGGGGCTCGGTCGCAGCTGCACCGGCCCGATCTCCTCCTCGCGCTTGTACTCGATCCACGTCTCGATGACGTCCTTGGTGAAGACGTCGCCCTTGAGGAGGAACGCGTGATCGCGCTCGAGCGCCTCGAGGGCCTCGGGGAGCGAGCCGGGCATCGACGGGACGTCCTTCCGCTCCTCGGGCGAGAGGGCGTAGATGTTCTTGTCGAGCGGATCGCCGGGGTGGATCTTGTTCTGGATGCCGTCGAGGCCGGCCATCATCAGCGCGGCGAACGCCAGGTAGCCGTTGCAGGTCGGATCCGGGAAGCGGACCTCGACGCGCTTGCTCTTGGGGCTCGGCGAGAACATCGGGATGCGCAGCGCCGCGGAGCGGTTACGCGACGAGTACGCGAGGTTCACCGGGGCCTCGTAACCGGGCACCAGACGGCGGTAGCTGTTGGTCGTCGGGTTGGTGAGCGCGGCGAGCGCCTTCGAGTGCTTGATGACGCCGCCGATGTAGTAGAGCGCCGTCTCCGACAGGCCCGCGTAGCCGTCGCCGCCGAAGAGCGGCTTGCCTTCGCGCCAGATCGACTGGTGGACGTGCATGCCGCTGCCGTTGTCGCCGAAGATCGGCTTGGGCATGAAGGTCGCGACCTTGCCGGCCTTCATCGCGGTGTTGCGCACGATGTACTTGAACCACATCAGCTTGTCGGCCATGCGGACGAGCGAGTCGAACTTCATGTCGATCTCGCACTGACCGGCGGTCGCCACCTCGTGGTGGGACGTCTCGACCTCGATGCCGACCTTCTCGAGGTGCAGGCACATCTCGGTGCGCAGATCCATGAGGGTGTCGACCGGCGACACCGGGAAGTAGCCCTCCTTCGGGCGGACCTTGTAGCCCTTGGCGCCTTCCTTGCCGCTGTTCCAGTGCCCTTCCTCGGAGTCGATGTAGACGAACGACTGGTGGCCCTTCACGTCGTAGCGGACCGAATCGAACACGAAGAACTCGGCTTCGGGGCCGCAGTAGCACGTGTCGCCGATGCCGGTCTGCTTGAGGTACGCCTCGGCCTTCTTGGCGATGAAGCGCGGATCGCGCGGGTAGTTCTGGCGCGAGATCGGGTCGTAGATGTTGCAGATCAGGCTCAGCGTCGGCTGCGCCATGAACGGGTCCATCTGGGCGGTCGACGCGTCGGGGATGATCAACATGTCCGACGCGTTGATCGGCTGGAAGCCGCGGATCGACGAGCCGTCGAAGCCGAAGCCGTCCTCGAAGGAATCCACCTCGAGCCGGTGGATCGGGACCGACGTGTGCTGCCACGTGCCGAGGAAGTCGACGAACTTGAGGTCGACCATCACTGCGCCGTGCTTCTTCGCGAACTCGATTGCTTCCTTGGGGGTCATTTCGCTGCTGCCTTTCCCAGTTCGTCAGTCGTCAGTCGTCAGTCGTCAGCACCCGAGGCGACGCGCCGCCGTTCGGCGCGCGATTCGGTGGAGACGCTTCGCGACGTGCTGGTGACTGCCCACTGACGACTGATGACTGATGACTGATGACTGCTCAGATCGCGTCGCGCCCGCGCTCGCCGGTGCGGATGCGGACGGCCTCGTCGACGGGAGATGCGAAGATCTTGCCGTCGCCGATGCGACCGGTCTTCGCGGCCTTCTCGATCGCCTCGATGACGGCGTGGACCATGTCGTCGGGAACGACGACCTCGACCTTCACCTTGGGGACGAAATCGACCACGTACGCGGAGCCGCGGTAGACCTCCTTCTTGCCTCCGGTGCGGCCGAAGCCTTTCACTTCGGTCACGGTCATGCCCTGAACCCCGACCTCGGTGAGGGCGTCCTTCACCTCGTCGAGCTTGAACGGCTTGATGATCGCCTCGACCTTCTTCATCCGTGCTCCTCGCGCGAGCGGCCGGTGACCGGCCGTGTCCGCGCACAGCGCTGCCCGAGGACAGCGCTCGCTCGAATCCCGACGAGCGACGTCAACCCATGTAACGGCGGAAGGTTTCGGGAAGGTTTCGGCGATCGCCGCTTCCGCTCGCGCTCCCGAGTTTCCATCGAGCCCGAGCGTTTGTTCCTCGGGCAACCTGCCGAAAGCGGTGGCCCACCGCGTTCTCGCACGGCGCGGGCGCGCAGTCGCCGGTCGGCGCGTACGCCGGCAGGCTCCTCGCCGAATGACCTTGAGGCTGGGCGCGCGCGCGAGTAGTTCCAAGCCCGACATGAGCGGTTCGGCCCGTCGCCTGGTGGTGCTCGCCGTCGTGGTCGCCCTCGTCGCCGGCTGCCGCAGGAAGCCGGCCCGCGAGTGGCGCGCCGACGATCACGATGAAGAGCCTTCGGCTCCGGCGCCGGGCCCGGGCGCGGCGCCGGGCGCGGCAGCTGCGGCCGGTGGCGGCAACCCCGACGACCTCGTCGACGCGACCTGGACCAGCAAGTGCGCCGAGTGTCACGGCGTCTCCGGGCAGGGCAACGGCCCGAAGGCGGCGATGACCAAGCCGCCGAATCTCGCCGATCCCGCGCTCCTCGGCAGCCGCACCGACGAGCAACTCGCGAACACCATCCGCACCGGCAAGGGGAAGATGCCCGCGTTCGGCACGCTTCCGCCGAGCGTGATCGCGGGGCTCATCCGCCGGATCCGCACGCTCGGCGGCGAGTGACGCCGGCAACGGCGAACGTCGAGTCAGAGGCAGGTCTTCACGCAGGTGCGGAAGCGCTCGTCGCAGTCGGTGACGCAGCCGATCGTCGTGCCGCACGGGCTCGCACACGTGCGCCAGGTCTTGGTGCACGCCTCGGTGCACGAATGGGTGGTCGGCCCGGCGGTCGCCGCGGCGACGTCGCCGCTCATCTCGCCGCTCTTGGGCGCGACGGCCGGCGGCGGCGCGTAGGGGCTCGAGGGCGGGGGGACCGCGACGGGCGCTGGCGCAGGCGCGCCGGCGAGGGCGCCGTCGAGCACGCGGACGCGCTGCTTCGCGTACGACACGCGGGAGCGGTCCTGTCCCTTGGTGTACTGCGCCGTCCACGTGGCCCAACAGGAGCGCTTGTTCTGCAGAGGCGTCGTCGGGTCGTCGTCGATGCGGTAGCAGTGCTCGAACCGCATGTCGCCCTCGACGAGGTGGCGCATGCTCGGCCCACACGCCGCAGGGGCGAGCGCCGCGATGGACCCGGCGACGGCGAGCGTGATCCGCCGAAGCCCCGACGTGCGTGACGACATGCCGATCGAATGGTGAGCGTTCGGGTGGGGTACGTGCAAGCTCCTCGCATTCGATGCGAACTGCGTGCCCGCGGTGTCAGTCGCCGGACGTTCCCTTCGTGGGCAGCCCGAGGCGCCTGGTCATCTTCTGCAGACCGAACCGGGACACGCCGAGGGCGCGCGCCGCGTGGGTCTGGTTTCCGTTCGCCCGGCGGAGCGCGTCGACCACCAAGCGGCGCTCGAGCGCGTCGAGTTGATCCCGAAGGGTGAGCCCGGAGGCCGCACCAGTGCGACGCGGCTGCAGCAGCTCCGGGCTCAGGTGCTCGACGTCGAGGACGCCGTCGCACAGCACCAGGGCGCGGCGGAGCTCGTTCTCGAGCTGCCGGACGTTGCCGGGCCACGGCGCGGAGGCGAGCACGGCCAGCGCGTCTTTGGTGACGCGCAGCTTGCGTCCGCCGGACCACCGCCGGACGAAATGCTCGACCAGGGCGGGGAGATCCTCGGTGCGGTCGCGGAGCGGCGGCACCTGGATGCAGAGCACGGCGAGGCGGTAGTAGAGGTCCTCGCGGAAGCGCCCCTCGCGCACCATCGCCTCGAGGTCGCGGTGGGTGGCGCCGATCACGCGGACGTCGACCCTGGACGAGCGCTCGCCGCCGACCGGGCGGACTTCGCCGTCCTGCAGCACGCGCAGCAGCTTGGCCTGCATGGCCAGCGACATCTCGCCGATCTCGTCGAGCAGGAGCGTGCCGCCGTGCGCGATCTCGAACAAGCCCACCCGCGCGCGGTCGGCGCCCGTGAAGGCGCCGCGGACGTGGCCGAACAGCGTCGACTCGAGGAGCGGCTCGGGGATGGCTCCGCAGTTCTCGGCCACGAACGGTCCGCGCCGACGCGCGCCGTTGTCGTGGATGGCCCGCGCGACGAGCTCCTTTCCGGTACCGCTCTCGCCGACGACCAGCACGGGGATGCGCGCGTCGGAGGCGTCGACGACCCGATCGACGAGCGCGAGCATGCGACGCATCGCCGCGCCGTCGCCGATGATCGCGTCGTAGCCGTGACGCGTGGCGCGCGCACCCTTGCGCTCGGCGAGCTCGGCGCGCACCACCTCGAGCGTGCCCTCGGTCCGGGCGAGGGTCGTCTCGAGGCGAGCCTGCGCACGCTCCGCACGGCGCGCGAGGCGGCGCAGACGCAGCGCGTCGCGCGCATCGGCGATGGCGGCGGCCGCCTGGGTCGACAGGAGGCGCACCCACGCGATCTCACGCGGGCCGAACGCGCCGCGGCGGATCCGGTCGTCGAGGTAGACGACGCCGAGCGCCTCGCCGCGCGCGACCAGCGGCACCGCGAGCACGCTCCGCAGCCGCAGCGCGTGGATCGACGCGCTCACCGGATCGTCTCCGCCGCCCGACGCGTCGACGGCGACGACCGGCTCCATCGTCTCGAGCGCGCGCCGCGCCAGCGTGCTCGAGAGCGCGAGCTGCGTGCCGCGCAGATCTTCGCGCGAGAGCCCGCGCGCGACGCGCGGCTGCAACCGGACGCCGCCGGGCGCGCTCGGATCGGCGGCGCGAAGGAGCAGGAGCCCGCGCTCGACGCCGACCCACAGCACGAGACCGTCGAGCACCTGCCGCAGTAGATCGCCGAGCGAGGTCCGATCGCGCAGACCGCGCGCGATCGCGGCGAGGAGGTCGATCTGCCCGGCCGCGAGCCCGAGCTCCTCGCTTCGCCCTGCCGTGTCGCGCGCCGTCTCGACCCACTCGGCGGCGGCGAAGCTCGCTCGATGCGACAGCGGGACGTCCTCCTCGAGACGCGAAACGAGCCGCCCGAGGCGATCGGAGAGCGCGCGGGCTGCGTCTCCGCGGCCGGCGCGGCGCGCCTCGGCGATCGCGCGCGAGAGGACCGGCCCGACGACCGAGGGCGGCGCCTCGACGTCGCGCGAGCGCAGCACCGCGTCGATCACGTCGCGGCCGCGCAGCAGCAGGGCGCGGTAGAGCGTCCATCGCGCGGCGGCCGGCTCCACACGATCGAGGTCGTTCTGCGCGGCGCGCACCTCCTCCTCCGGAACGTCCTCGCCGACGAGCAGGGCATAGGCCGTCGACATCACCCGCTCGCCGGGCGAGGGGGCGTCGCGCGCCGCGCGGGCCGCGCGCGCCTGCATTATCGCGCGCTCTCCGCGCGCACACGCCGCCTCGATCGAGGTGAACAACGCGTACGCGGCGCCACGCCGATCGCCGGCGCGCTCGGCGGCGCGGTGCGCGCGCTCGGCCTCGACCGTCGCGTCGGTCGTGGCGCCGGGCGCGAGGAGCGTCGCGGCCCGCGTGAGGCGCGCGCGCGCGGCGTCGCCGGGCCGATCGAGCCGTTCGGCCAGGGCGATGGCGCGCGTGGAGGCGTCGAGCGCGTCGCCGAGACGGCCGGCATCGTGGGCCGCGGCCGCGGCGCTCAGTCGCGCGCCGATCTCGAGCGCGGGCGCGCCGATGGCGACCGCCAGATCGGCGGCGCGGGCGAACGCGCGCGCGGCCGAGGCGCCGTCGCCGCGGCCGTGCAGCAGCATGCCGCGGACGTGCAGCGCGCGCGCGCGTCGCTCCGGATCACGCGCCTCGGCGTCGCCGTCGAGTGCGTCGAGCGCGGCCAGCCCCTCGTCCCACCGTCCCCTGGTCCAGGCGACGAGCGCGCGGATCTCGCCGCCGACGTCGTCGCCGAGCAGCGCCTCGGCCTCGTCGATCGCGCCCCGATCGAGCGACAGCCGCGCGGCGAGCGCCCGGACGTCGGCGCGCGTGCTGCCGCGCGTGCCGTCGCGCGTGGCGAGGTCGGCCCGGTTGGCGTCGGCGAGGTACGCGGCACACGCGGCGGGATCGCGCGCGAGGCGGGCCAGCTCCGCGGCCTCGAGCGCGCGCGCGACGTCGTGCGGCGCGGCGCGCAGACGCGTCTCGGCGAGCGCCCGCGCTTCGGCGAGGCGGCCGGCGCGGCGCAGGAGGATCAGGGCTGCACCGGCGGCATCACCCTCGAGCGCGCCGCCGGCCGCGAGCCGCGCGAGCGAGCCCATGGCGACCTCGTCGCCCGGCGACAGCGACAGCCGCGCGAAGGCGGCCTGCGCGTCGAGATCGGCGTCGAGCGCCGTGGCGAGATCGGCCGGTCCGAGCGCGCGATCGCTCCGGCCCGCGAGCGCCCGCAGGAGCGACGGCTCGTCGGCGGCGACGGAGGGCCAGTCGCGGGCGACCGCGCCGGCGAGCCGGACGAGCAGGCGGCGACGTCCGTCGGCGTCGAGCCCGGGCAGCGGCGCACCGTCGGCGCGCGTGCCGGAGAGGGAGGCGAGCGCGCGCATGATGCCCTCGACCCAGCTCCGCGCCGGCCCCTCGGGCGGCGCGCGTCCCTCGCACGCGGCGGCCTGGATCTCCGGCAGCCTCTCGACCAGGTACGCCGCCTCGAGCGGGACCGCGTGCCCCTGCCACCCGGCGAGCTCCGCGGCCGATGGCCGATCGCCCGCGCGGTCGGCGGTCGCCAGCCTCGTCGCGTCCGAAGGGGGCGAAAGCGAGCTGACCAGCCGGCCGAGCGCGTAGACGTCGGCCTCCGCGCCGACGTGGGCCGCGCCGTCGGTCGTGGCGAGCGCCTCCGGCGGCAGGTTCTCGGGCGTCGCGCCGGTGAGCGGCGCGCCGAACGGCGCCGCGAGCCCGAAGTCGACGAGCGAGGCGCGCGCACCTTCCTCGGTCGTCGTGACGACGACGTTCTCCCGCTTCACGTCGCCGTGTCGGAACCCGAGCAGGTGCAGGCGCGCCAGGATCGCGCCGACGTCGCGCACGATCGCCTCGGCGATCGGCGACGAGCGAGCGGCGGCGATCGGCGAGCCCTCGACCCACGCGAAGGCGAGGAACGGTCGACGACGGCGGCCGAGCTCGACGAAGCCGGCGTCGATCGGCGAGCCGGCCCCGGCGATCGCGCGGGCGATCGCCTCCTGCGCGAGGCGAGCCGCGCCGCCGTCCTGCCGATCGATCTTGATGCCGACCGCACGGCCGTCGAGCTCGCCGCGCAGGACGACGCCTGCGGCGCCGCGCCCGACGGGTTGCAGCCCCTCGACGACACCGCCGTGGGGCAGCGCCAACCTCGTAGGCAGAGAGCTCGCCGCCACCACACGAAGGATGAACCGAGAAACAGCGCGTGACAAGGCGCCGCTGCCAACGGCGTTGCGTCACCCCTCCGGTTCTTCGGCGCGGGGTGGCCGCTGCACGATCGCGAGCGCGAGCGGCTTCACGCCGGTGTGCCGGGCCAGCGCCCGCCGCGCGGCGAGCCGGGCGACCTCGCGGATCTCGTCGTCGGTCGGACGCGCGCTCGTCCACGGCTGCTCGGCGAGCGCCGCGCGCACCTCGGCGCGCGCGTCGGCGAGGACCTCCGGGCAGAGTGCGTCCTCGAGCACCCCGCGGGTCACCACGACGGGATCGCCGATCGGGCGGCCGCTGTCGTCGACTGTGACGCTCGCGATCGCGACGCCGAGCTCCCCGAGCAGGCGACGCTCGCGCAGCACCGCCTCGGCCAGCTCCTCGCCCGCCTGCACCGCGATCTTGCCGATCGGCGCGGTGCCCACCTTGCGCACGCCGAGCGCGTCGACCTCGGCGATCTCGCCGTTCTCGATGACCAGCGCGTTGGTCACGCCGCCCTCGCGGGCGAGCAGGGCGTGCCGCTCGAGGTGGTGGCGGGTGCCGTGCACCGGCACGAAGGACGACGGCATGACCAGATCGAGCACCTCGCGCTGCTCGTCGCGGTGGGCGTGACCGCTCGCGTGGATGTCCGGATCGCTCTGCTTGAGCACGACCTCGCAGCCGCGGCGGTGCAGATCGCCGACCATGCGCATCACCTCGACCTCGTTGCCGGGGATGGCGCGGCTGGAGAGGATCACCCGATCGCCCGGATCGAGCCGCAGCTTCGGGTGATCGTCGAGCGCGAGCCGCGCGAGGGCCGCGCGCGGCTCGGCCTGCGAGCCGGTGGCGATCACCAGCAGCTCGTGGCGCGGGAGCACCGCCGCGTCGTCGATCGAGACGAGCAGCCCCGGCGGCACCGCCAGGTAACCGGTGTCGGTCGCCACCTTCACGTGGGTCTGCACGCTGCGCCCGAGGAGCAGCACCTTGCGCCCGAGCGCGGCGGCGGCCGCGGTGATGGCGCGGACGCGGTGCACGTTCGAGGCGAAGAGCCCGACGATCACCCGACCGGACGCGCCCTGGATCGCGCGAGCGATCGCGTCGGACACGACGCGCTCGCTGCGGCCGACCCCGGGGGAGTCGACGTTGGTCGAATCGGAGAGCAGCAGGGTGACGCCCTCGCGCCCGAGCTCCGCGAGGCGCGCCTTGTCGAACTGCTCGCCGTCGGTGGGATCGGGATCGATCTTGAAGTCGCCGGTGTGCACCAGCAGGCCCTCGTCGGTGCGCAGGGCGAGCGCCGTCGCGTCGGCGATCGAGTGGGTGACCCGCACCGGCTCGACCTCGAGCACATGGCCGAGGTGCCGCACGGTGAACCGCTCCCGCGGACGGGTCGGGAACATCAGGGGCTGGCGCGCGAGCGGCGCGTCGGACCCCTCGAGGTGCTCCTTGAGGCGGCTACGGATCAGGCCGAGGGCGTACGGCGGCGCGTGGATGGGCACGTCCATGCGACGCAACAGGTACGGGATCGCGCCGATGTGGTCCTCGTGACCGTGGGTGACGAGCAGGGCCGCGATCCGCTCGCGGTTTCGCTCGAGGAAGGTGAAATCGGGGTGGATGAGGTCGACTCCGTGCGGGCTCGTCGGAAAGGAGACGCCGCAGTCGACCAGCACGATCGGCCCGCTCCCGGAGGTGCCGATCTCGATGGCCATGCAGTTCATGCCGATCTCACCGAGACCGCCGAGTGGGAGAATGCGAAATGCCATCGTCGACGGTCCCTTTAGCACCGCGCGCGCTTGTCGCGCGGCCGAAGCGCGACCCAAAGTGTCCTGGTCATGTCTGACTCCATTCGCTTCCGCCGTGCCGCTCTCGTCGTCGTCGCCGCTGCCCTGGCCTCCTGCGCCGCCGGAAGCGACGAGCCCACCGGCGTCGTGCCGGTCGTCGACGGCGGCGACGACACGCTCGCGCCCGACGGCGCCGTCGACGACGGCGGCTTCAACGCCGAGGCGACGCCGGGCGACGCGCCGCCCGAGGTCGTGGCCAAGGTGTGGGCGAACACCGACGACACGCTCTGGCAGATGGACCCGACGACCAAGGACGTCGTGAAGATCGGCGTCTTCGACGGCATCGACACCGACACCGAGGACATGACCGACATCGCCGTCGACGCCGAGGGGCGCATCTTCGGCGTCTCGGCCCTCGCCGGGACCGGGGGCGGCAACGTCTACGAGATCACCATCCCGGCGAGCGGCACCAACGTCGCCATCACCAAGAAGCGCAGCCTGCCGTCGGGCACGCGGTTCTACGCGCTGGCCTTCGCGCCCAAGGGCGTGCTCGGCGCCGACGAGGTGATGGTCGCCGGCGACGGCGCCGGCACCCTGTGGATCGTGCCGACCGACGGCTCGGCCCCGCAGAAGATCGGCGACTTCGGCGTCGTCAAGTCGGGTGATCCCGGCGCGCCGTCCGGGAGCGTCTCCGGCTACAGCTGGCAGCTATCTGGCGACATCGCCTTCTTCTCCAACGCCGGCGCGCCGGTGGGCATCGCCACCGTGCGTCCGTGCACCTCGTCGAGCTGCAAGTCGGACGACGACGTGGTCATCGAAATCGACATGACCGCGCTCGCCACCAAGAACCCCACGGCGAACCTCAAGAAGCGCTTCATCGGCGCGGCGAGCGGCTACGGGCGGCTGTTCGGCATCGGCGCGTGGAACGATCAGGTGTTCGCGTTCCAGCGCGCGAGCGGCAGCACGAGCTCGCCGAATCCGGCGGCGCTCATCTCGATTTCGCTCGCCACCGGCCAGGGGCTCAAGGTGCGCGACTTCAAGGAGATCACCGACGCCAACAACGGCTGGTCGGGCGCCGGCGTGACCACCTCGGCCAAGATCTCGCTGCCGAAGTGACGACGATCCGCGGGATCGAGGTCGACTGAAGTCCGGGGCATCGATCCGAAGGGCAGCCGATCGATTGCTGCGCGCGGCGGCTCCGGCTAGCTCTCCCCGCGCCGAATGAACGTCGCCGAGCGAACCGAAGCCGACCCCACGACCCGCCCGCCCGCGTTCGCCGGAGCGCGCGCGTGACCGGCCCCGCCACGCGGCGCGCGAGCGCCAAGATCCCAGCCGACACGCGCGCGAAGCTCGCCAAGCTGATGCAGGACAAGCGCGTGCTGCTCTGCGTCGGCTCCGGCGGCGTCGGCAAGACCACGACCTCGGCCGCCCTCGCGCTGGCCGCCGCGCGCAGCGGCAAGCGGGTCATCTGCCTGACCATCGATCCGGCCCGCCGCCTCGCCAACAGCCTCGGGCTCGAGGAGATGACGCAGGAGGAGACGGTCGTGGCGCCGGAGGTCTTCCGCGCGGCCAACGTCGAGGTGCCCGGCTCGCTCACCGTGATGATGCTCGACACCAAGCGGACCTTCGACGACATCGTGAACAAGCACGCGTCGACCCCGCAGGCGCGCGACGCGATCCTGAACAACAAGATCTACCAGTACGTCTCCACGTCGCTCGCCGGCACGCAGGAGTACATGGCGATGGAGAAGCTGCAGGCGCTGCGCGAGGCCGGCACCTACGATCTCATCGTCCTCGACACCCCGCCGACCGCCAACGCCCTCGACTTCCTCGACGCGCCCGAGCGCATGATCCAGGCGATCGACTCGCCGGCCATGCGCTGGTTCGTGCAGGCGTTCGCCGGCAAGGGCGGCGGCGGAAAGGTCGCCTTCAGCCTGCTCGGCAAGGGCTCGCAGCTCGTGCTCAAGGCGATGTCGAAGATCACCGGCGGCGCCTTCCTCGACCAGATGGCCGGCTTCATCTCGGCGATCAACGACCTGTTCGGCGGCTTCACCGAGCGCGCCAAGCGCGTGAGCGAGGCGCTGCGCGGGCCGGACGTCGCGTTCATCCTGGTCTCGAGCCCCGAGCCGATGGCCATCGACGAGATCAACTTCTTCGCCGACCGCCTTCGGCAGTTCGCGATGCCGCGCGACGCGTTCGTGATCAACCGGGTACACCTCCCGCCCGAGGGCGACGGGCAGGGCATCCCCGAGGCGCTGGCGCTCGACGATCTCCCGCAGGAGCTGGCGGCGGCCGCCGCGCGAGCGCACGAGGAGGCGCGCGTGCTGTCGACCCGCGACGCCCGCACCATCGAGCGCCTGAAGCTCGACGAGGGCGATCGGCACGCGGTGGTCGCGCGCGTTCCGGCCTTCGAACGCGACGTCCACGACGTCGGCGCGCTGGCCCGCGTCGGGGAGGCCCTGGTCGGCCCGCCCCCGGCGGGATGAACGCGACGACGCGCTGATCTATCCTGATGGGATGCGCCTCGCTTCCCTCCTCCGCTTCGCCTCCCCGCTCGTGCTGTTCCTCGTGCCCGCGTGCTCCGGCGCGACCGCCAGCGGCTTCGACGAGGTCAAGGACATCGGCCTCGGCGGCGCGTGCGGCGAGCGCATGACGTGCCGCGCCGGTCTCTCCTGCGTCGGCGACGTCTGCGCGGCCGCCGGCACCACCGCCGACGGCGCCCCGTGCACCATCGGCGCCGAGTGCGTGTCGGGCGTGTGCGGACCGCGGGTGGGCGCCGCCGGCGCGGCCTGCACCGCGTCGGCGGGCGGCGCCGAGGGCGCGAGCTGCGCGGGCGACGCGGACTGCGGCAAGGGGCTGCGCTGCGGGTTCGACGGCACCTCGTTCTTCCCGAAGTGCGTGAAGGAGGGGAGCAAGGACGTCTTGGGCGACTGCACGAAATCGAGCGAGTGCCTGCAGGGCCTCGTGTGCACGGGCAACCGCTGCGTGACCCCGGTGCTCCCCGAGGCTCCCGCGCACGGCACGCCTCCGTACATCCCGGGTCCGACCGCGTGGGCGGGTGCGACCTGCCCCGAGAACGTCAAGGGCGACATCACCGCGCTCTTCCAGGTCCCCCGCACCGGCGACGCGCCGCACACGGACTTCTATCGGCTGCCGTTCCCCAACGACGCCGCGCGCAACAAGACCACGGGCAAGGTCTCCCTCGCCAACCACCCGCACGATCCCAACCCGCCGATGGGCTTCGACGCGCTGAAGCCGTACCTCGACGCGCTCGAGCCCGAGCCGTTCGGGGTGTTTCCGTCGGTGTTCTTCCGGTTCGACGGCGACTTCGACTTCGAGACGGTGCAGGTCGGCGGCGACGATCCGCAGACGCGCCTCGTCGATCTCACCGCCGGCGCCGATTTCGGCCGCCGCCTCGGGCTGAGCATCTTCCTCACCAACGGCCGCAACCGCTACATCTGCCAGAACTACGTGGTGGTGCACCCGGGCCGCGGCGGCCCGCTCACGCCCGGCCACACCTACGGCGTGCTCATGCGGAAGGGCCCGACGTCGTGTCCGACGCGCGACAAGACGACCGGCAAGTGCTCGGGCGGTTCGCTCGCGAAGCAGCACCCGGACTTCGCCTCGCTGCTCGCCACATCGAAGCCCGCCGACGTGGCGCTCGACGGCGCCTGGGAGAGCTACAAGCCGCTCCGCGACTGGCTGACCAAGGAGGGCAAGAAGGCCGACGACCTGCTGGTCGCGTCGGTGTTCACGGTCGGCGATCCCGGGCGCGTCGCCTCGCGCCTGCGCGCCTCGGTGCGCGCGGCAGCCGCCCCCAAGGCGGAGGGTTGGGTGAAGTGCGCCGAGGGCGTGAAGTCGCCTTGCCCGCAGGCCGACGCGGCGGACAAGCGCGCGTGCGGCACCGGCGACTCCGATTTCGACGAGTACCACGCGCTCGTCGACCTGCCGATCTTCCAGGGCGGCGCCGCGCCGTACCTGAAGGAGGGTGGGGCGATCGCGTCGACCGGCGGCCCGACCGAGGCGATCGCGCCGGTGCGCACCGAGAAGGTCTGCATGGCCGTCACCGTGCCCAAGGGCGCCGCGCCGGCGGGCGGATGGCCGATCGCGATCTACGCGCACGGCACCGGCGGCTCGTTCCGCAGCCACATCCTCGACGGCAGCGCGCGCATCCTCTCGAAGATCGATCTCGGGGGCGGCGCCACCGCGGGCTTCGCGGTGATCGGCATCGATCAGGTGCAGCACGGGCCGCGTCGCGGCGACTCGAAGATGTCGCCGAACGATCTGTTCTTCAACTTCGTGAACCCCGCGGCCGCGCGGTTCAACGCGCAGCAGGGCGCGGCCGATCAGCACGCGCTGGTGCGCCTCGCCGAGTCGCTCTCGATCGTCGACGGCGCGACCACCATCAAGCTCGATCCGACCAACGTCGTGTACTGGGGCCACTCGCAGGGCGCGACCGAGGGCGCGATCTTCCTCGCCAGCGACACCTCGGTGAAGGGCGCGGTGCTCTCGGGGCAGGGCGCCACCCTGATGGACTCGCTGACGACGAAGACGTCACCGGTGAACATCAAGGACGCGATGTGGATCGCGCTGAGCGAGTCCGGTCCCAAGTCCGTCGACGCCAACCACCCGGTGCTCGGCCTGCTGCAGTGGTGGGCCGATCCCGCCGATCCGTTGAGCTACGCGCGCGCGACGGTGGTGGTGCCGGGCGCGACGACGCCGACGCTCCTGCGCAACGTGTTCCAGCCGATGGGCAAGGGCGACACGTTCACGCCGCCGGCCGTTCAGGCGAACTTCGCGATCGCCGCGGGTCTCGCGTTCGTCGGTCCGAACCTCATCGCCGATTTGTTCGCCGGCGAGCTCGCTTCCGCCCAGGGCAACGTCACGGCCGGCTCGATGAAGGCGACCGCCGCGTTCCGCCAGTACGCGCCGCCGTCGGGTCGCGACGGGCACTTCGTCGCGTTCGACGACACCCAGGCGAGGACGGATGTCGGCCGGTTCCTCCTGCGCTCGTCGCGCGGCGAGGCGCCGAAGCTGCCGGAGTGACTCACTGATAGGGATCGTCGCTCTCGGGCTTCGGCGCCGCGGGCTTCGGTGCGGCGGGCTTCGGCGCGGGCGGCGGCGTCGCCGCGGCGGGCTTCGGCGCCGCCGTCGTCGTCGCGGTCGGCGCCGGAGCGGTCGCCGTCGGCGCCGCGGTCGCGGTCGGCGCCGCGGACGCGGTCGGCGCCGCGGCAGCCGACTCGATGGGCGCCGCGGCGGTGGAAGCCGCCGGCGTCGGGGTCACGGTGGTGGTCGGCGCCGCGCCGGCGGCCGAAGGCGCCGCGGACGGGGCGGCGATCGGGATCGCCGACGTCGCCGCCCAGCCGACCGGCGGGATCGCGCTCACCGCCGGCGCCGTCTGCGCGCCGGGCTTGTCGAGCGAGTTTCGGGTCAGCGCCCACGCCGCGAGCCCGAGGGCCACGACGAGCCCCGCGAAGATCGCCGCGCGCGGGATCGCGCGCCGGTAGATCGGCGCCGTCTTCGCGACCGCGGAGACGCGCAGCTCGTCGTCGACCGGCGGCGGCGAGGCTTCGGAGGCGGCGCTCCCTTCGCGGCGCACGTTGGCCGGACCGACCCTCGGCTGCGCGGCGACCACGGCGCTCGAGCTCGCCGCGCGCGGCGCGCGCACGCCGGTGACGACCGCCTTCGGCGTCACGCCGCCCGCGATCACCCGCAGCCTCGCGTCGCCCCTCTTCCGCTTGCTCTTCGCCATGTCGCGTGGGGGATTGTTACACGACGATCTGGCCGCGGTTGATCTTCTCGGCGCTCGAATGGGCATCGATCATGGCCCAAATCCAAGTGATGAGGCCGGTGAGGAAGCCGACGCCGACGAACATCAGCGGGAAGTTCACGAAGATCGAGACCAGCAGGAAGCCGAGGCCCTTGCCGATCTGTCCGTTGTAGATCTGCCCGGCACCCGGCAGGAAGAACGACAGCAGAGTCGCGACGCCGGCGTCTTTGCGGCGGACGTACGGGACCATGCCGTACGGCGCGCCTGCATAGGGCGCCGGGTTGATCTGGTTCTGGATGACGACCTGCACCGGCTGCGGGTACGCGGGGTACTGCGGCTGCTGCGTCGGATACCCCCATTGTTGTGGGAGTTGTGGGAGTTGGGGGAGCTGGGGAGGCTGCGGCTGTTGATACGGCACGGGCGCGGGGTAGGCCGGTGCGTGCGCGAGGTGCGCGCCCGGCGCCGCGACCTGCGAGGGCGGCAGCGGCTGCGAGACCGGCGCGGAGAAGCCGCCGGGCATCGGTCGCATCGGTTGCTCGGTGGTGGCGGCCTTCGGGCTGCGCGCCGACGAGAGCGGCGCGACCTCGATCGAGCCGCACGCGGGACACGGCGTGGGCACGTTGCCCTGGACGGCGAACGTGCCGTGGCAGCGTCGACAGGTGAGTTGCATCAGCGGACCTCGGTGCCGTGCGTGACCAGGACGCGCCTTCGGGGCTCGAGATCGGGCACCCGATAGACGAGCGAGCCCGCGTCGTCGGCCTCGACGGTGGCGTGACCGGAGGAGACCATCGCGTCGACCGCCGTCTGGCACTCGCGCAGCGGACGCCCGGTGGACTGCGCCAGGGACACGACGCGCACCATGCCGCCGTTCTTGGAGGCGAGCTCGAGGATCGCCTGCTCGAGGTGATGGCTGGCGACGCCGCGACCCGCGCGGGCGCCGACCACGAACGCGAAGGCGGCGATCGCCGCGAGCGGCACCGCGCCGAGCATCACCGCGCCGACGCTCGCACCGAGCGCGATCGTCGAGAGCAGGAACAGCAGCACCAGCGTGGCGCCGCCGCCGATCGCGAACGAGAGCACGCGCGCCGGACCGCGCCGCGCGACCGCGTCCATCGCCCGCTGGCTCGCGTCGGAGCGGATCATGTCCATCACGCCGGGCTGCGCGGGCGCGAGGGGCGCGTGCTGCGGCGGCATGACCGGGTACATCGGCGCGGGCGCCACGACGTTGGAGATCTGCACGCTCACGCCGCCCATCGGCGGAATCGGCGGCATGCCGGGGAGCGAGGGGACGGGACCGTAGGCCACGAGCACGGGCGCCGGCGGCTGCATGGGCTGCATCGGGTAGGGCGCCGGCGGATGAACGACCGGTCCCTGGTATGGGCCCTGCGCCTCGTGTCCGGGGGCCTGGTCCTGGGGCCACGCGTCGCCGCCGGCGGGCGGGAGCGCGTGCGGCGGTACGGGTTGGCGCTTCGTGGGATCGTCCAAGGTTCGCCTCCCGGGCACCACGCACTGTAGGCACGCGTCGTCGCTCCGGCAAACGCGCCCCCCAAACCCGTACCTCCGGCGAGCGCGGCCGGGGCTCCGCCCGGTCGGAATCGCGTCGGTTCCAAGAGCGCCTCATGCGCGATAGGCTCGGTCGCGATGAACCCTCCTGGCGGTAACCGTCCCCCTGGTCCTCCCGGCGCGTGGCCCGGCCACGGCGCTCCTCCCCAACAGGTGCCGTACGGTCAGCCGCCCTATGGTGGCCCGCCGCAAGGGGGCCCGCCGCAAGGAGGCCCACCGCAAGGTGGTCCGCCGCCCGGCGCGTATCCGCAGCAGCACGGCGGCCCGCCGCCCGGCGCGTACCCTGCGCCCGGTGGGTATCCGCAGCAGCCCGGCGCGTATCCGCCGCCGGGCGCGTACCCGCAGCAGCCCGGCGCGTATCCGCAGCAGCCCGGCGCCTACCCGCAGCAGCCCGGCGCGTACCCGGGCGGCTTCCCGCAGCAGCCGCAGATGATCGTGGTGCAGAACCAGGTCAACCCCTACGGCCAGGCGATGGTGGGGCCCGACGCGCGCAAGAAGGACACCGCGCTGATCCTCGCCGCCGCCGGTCTGTTCCTCGGCATCTGCGGCATGCAGAAGTTCTATCTGCGGCAGCCGGGCATGGGCATCCTCTACTTCCTGACCGGCGGCTTGTGCGCGATCGGGCAGATCATCGACATCATCCAGCTCGCGACGATGTCGCAGCAGGAATTCGACATGCGCTACAACATGGGTCGCTGAGGCGAGCCGTCCGTCTTCAGTCGTCAGTCTTCAGTTCGGCGCGTTCTCGGCTGACGACTGAGTCGTCAGTCGTCAGTCATCAGTCATCAGCCGAGACCGACGAGACGCGAGCGGGATCGAGGTCATCTGCGCGGACGGATGACGCGAGGGGAGCCCGAAGGGACCTCTCGCTCTGGTGCTGACGACTGACGACTGACGACTGATGACTCGGTCTCAGCGAAGCGCGGCGAGCTCCTCGATCGCGACCATCTTCGCAGGGTCGAGCACCAGCAGCGCCGGGCTCGGCGACGTCACCATGCCGCGCGCCACGCGGGCGGCGAGCTCCGGCACGCCCGGCGGTAGCGGCTCGAGGCCGTGATCGCCCGCGTCGCGCAGCGGGTCGAGGCGCGCGACGCGCACCGCGAAGGAGGTCAGCTTCGTCGCCGCCCCTCCGGATTGGGCGCTCGCGGCGGCGCCGTCGAGCGCCACGCGAAGGACGAGCAGCCGCTCGTCCGGGCCCTCGCTCGGCCGGGGCGCGCCGCCGTGGAGGAGCGCGCCGAGATCGACGACCGGGAGGATCTCGCCGCGCAGGCCGATGACGCCGAGCAGCGCCGGCGGCGCGTGGAACAGCCGCGTCACCGGGCGAGGCGCGAGCACCTCCTGCACGTCGTCGATGGCGAACGCGACGCGCAGCGTGCCGGCCCAGGCGCAGACGTATCGAGACGAGCTTGCCACGCGGAGAGCGAGAATACGCTAGGAAGGCTTCGTGATCCCGAATCCGACGCCGCCCCCGACGCCCTCGGAGGCCGCCGCGCTGATCAAGGCGCGGGCGCGCGAGCTCGGCTTCGCGGCGTGCGGCGTCGCGCGCGCCGAGGGGCCGCTGGATCCGGAGTTCGCGCGCTACGAGAGCGCGCTCGCGCGCGGTCTGCACGGGCCGCTCGCGTACCTCGCCGAGAACGTCGAGATCCGAAGGCGCGTCGACACCGCCGACATCCTCGAGGGCGCGCGCAGCATCGTGGTGGTCGCCGCGCGCTACGACCGCGCCGACGACGACGACGATCCGCCGCTCGCCCGCGCGATCGCCCGCTACGCGCGCGGGCACGACTACCACGTGTTCCTGCGCAAGAAGATCCGCAAGCTCGCCGCCTTCGTGCGCACGCTCGGCCCCGACGTGCACGCGCGACCGATGAGCGACACCGCGCCGGTGCTCGAGCGCGCGTGGGCCGCGCGCGCCGGCGTCGGCTTCGTCGGCAAGAACGGGATGGTCATCACCCCGGGGCAGGGCAGCTGGTCGTTGCTCGCCGAGGTGGTCACCACGCTCGACGTCGCGCCGGATGCGCCGATCGAGGAGCGCTGCGGCCGCTGCACGCTCTGCCTCGATGCCTGTCCGACCAGCGCGTTCGTGGCGCCGTTCGTCCTCGACGCCGGCGCCTGTCTGTCGGGCGCGACGATCGCGCTGCGCGGACCGATCCCGGTGCGCCTGCGCGCGAGCGCCGCCGAGCACCTCTTCGGCTGCGACGTCTGCCAGGAGGTCTGTCCGCACAACGCGAGGTCGCGCGCCGAGGCTCCGCTCGCCTCACGCCACCGGCCGCACGAGCGCTGGGCCACGCTGACGCTCGTCGACCTCGCGTCGATCGGGCTGCCCGACGGCCCCTCGTTCGAGGAGCTCGCGCGCGGCACGCCCCTGCATCGCGCCGGTCCCGAGGGGCTCGCGCGCAACGCGTGCCTCGCGCTCTCGCGCGAGCGCGACGCGGCGAGCGCCGCGGTTCTCCAGCGCGTCTGCCGCGAGCACCCGAGCGACGTGGTGCGCGACGCGGCGGCGTGGGCGCTCGCGAGACGCTCGGAGTAGGATGCGCGCGATGGCACTCGCCCCGGTCGAAGAGCTCGCGCTGTTGCTGAAGCCCGCCGCCGGCGGCCTCTACCTCGTGTCGACCGGGCGCGCCGAGCAGCTCGCCGTGCAGCGCTCGCTGTACGGCGTCGACGACGACGCGCGCATCGTCCAGATGTTCCGCGAGTCGCTCGACCGCATCGCCGCCGCGCGTGTGGTCATCCTCGGGGTGCCGTCCGACGTCGGCGCGGGCTTCCGCCGCGGGTCGAACCTGGCGCCGCAGGCGATCCGCGCCACCATGCTCTCCGAAGATCCGGACTATCGCGCCTACATGGATCGCGAGCGCATCGTCGACATCGGCGACGTCTTCGTGGTGCCCCAGCTGCTCCACGACGAGATGCTCGCGCCCGCGCAGCTCGAGGCGTCGCGGCGCGCGCTCTACCCCGACGTCGCGCCCGAGGTGCGCGCGACGCTGCCGGTGTCGCCGCTGTCGATCGCCGAGCGCGCGCTCGATCTCGTGTTCGCGATCAACCCGCGCGTGAAGCCGTTCGTGCTCGGCGGCGATCACTCCAACGCGTGGCCGGTCGCCGCGGCGCTGTCGCGCGCGCGCCGTGACTGGGGGATCGTGCAGCCCGACGCGCACACCGATCTGCTCGCCGAGCGGCTCGGCATCCGGTACTGCTTCGCCACCTGGTCGTACCACGCCAACGATCTCATCGGCCGCGGCGGGCGCATGGTGCAGGTCGGCACCCGCGCGTCGCGCCGCGATCGCGCGCACTGGGAGTCGACGCTCGGCGTCCGGCAGTTCTGGGGCGAGGAGTGCCGCGCGCGCCCGGAGCAGAGCCTCGACGCGATCCTCGCGCACGTGAAGAGCGTCGGCGTCTCGTCGGTCTACTTCTCCAACGACATCGACGGCACCGACGCCGCGTGGGCCGACGCGACCGGCACGCCGGAGCCCGGGGGCCTCGAGCCCGACTTCGTCGTGGAGCTGATCCGAAGGCTCGGGCGCGAGGTCGGCCTGTGCGCCGGCGATCTGATGGAGGTCGCGCCGCCGCTCGAGTCGTCGCCGGGCAGCGCCGCGCGCACCCTGAGCCTCGCCGCGCGCTACGGACGCGAGACGCTCGCCGCGCTCACGTCCGAACCGGCGCTCGCGCGCGAGGTCTGACCGCCGGCGGCCGCCGGCGGAACCGCCGCTCCGCCGGCGATCGAGCGCCTGTATTCGAGGGTTTGCGCGTGCCGACGGGGTGGCACGGCGATGGCTACTTCGCAGGTCGCCATGCTCGCAACCGCCCACACGATGGCCCTCGTCGGCCTCTCGCCGCACCCGGTGCGGGTCGAGGTCCACTCCGGCCGCGGCACCGCCAGCTTCGACGTCGTCGGTCTGCCCGAGGCCACCGTGCGCGAGAGTCGCGTGCGCGTGCGCGCCGCCCTCGGGCAGATCGGCGTGCCGCTCCACTCGCACGCGCTGACGGTGAACCTCGCGCCGGCCGACCTCCGGAAGATCGGCAGCGTCTTCGATCTCGCGATCGCGCTCGGGACGCTCGCGGCGGTCGGCGGCATGGACGGGCTCCTGCTCTCCGACACGCTGTTCCTCGGCGAGCTCTCGCTCACGGGCGCCATCCACCCGGTGCGCGGCGTGCTTCCGCGGCTGGTCGGCGCCGCGGCCCACGGGTTCCATCGCGCGGTCGTGCCGCGCGCCAACGGCGCCGAGGCGGCGATCGTCGCGCGCGCCGAGGGGCTCGAGGTCCTCGTGGCCGACGATCTCGCGAGCGTGGTCGCGTTCCTGCGCGGCGAAGGCGCGCTCTCGGCCGCGGAGCCCTCGGGCACCGAGGTGCACGATCCCGTCGCCGATCTGTCCGACGTGCGCGGCCAACCGAGCGCGCGGCAGGCCTTGGAGATCGCCGCCGCAGGAGGGCACGACCTGCTGTTCGTCGGTCCCGCCGGCGCCGGCAAGACGATGCTCGCCCGCCGCATGCCGGGCCTCTTGCCGCCGCTCTCCGACGAGGAGGCGCTGGTGGTGACCGCGATCCACTCCGTCGCCGGCGCGCTGCCCGAGGGGCACGGTCTCGTGCGCACGCGGCCGTTCCGCTGGCCGCACCACTCGGTGAGCGACGCCGGCCTGCTCGGCTCCGGCGATCCGCCGCGCCCCGGCGAGGTCTCGCTCGCGCACGACGGCGTGCTCTTCCTCGACGAGCTGCCCGAGTTCCGCCGCAGCGCGATCGACGGGCTGCGCCAGCCGCTGGAGGACGGCGCGATCCGCATCACGCGGGCGAAGTCCTCGGCGACGTTCCCCGCGCGCCCGATGCTGCTCGCGGCGATGAACCCGTGCCCCTGCGGGTGGAACGGGTTCGACGGCGTGCGCGTCTGCACCTGCACGACCGATCGCGTCCGCCACTACCGCGCGCGTGTCTCGGGCCCGATCCTCGATCGCATCGATCTGCAGCTGCGCGTCGAGCCGGTGCACGTCGCCGCGCTCGTCGGTCCCCCGGGCCGCGAGGAGTGCACCTCCGTCGTCCGTCGCCGCGTGCTCGCCGCCCGGGCCATGCAGGCGGAGCGCTGGGCGCGAGGCGAGACCTCCGCGTCGACGAACGCGCGGCTCGCCCCGCGCGACCTCGAGCGCGTCGCCGCGCCCGACGCGACGGGCCGCGCCGTGCTCGAGGCGCTCCTCGGCCAGCGCGGCATGTCCGCCCGCGCCTACGGCAAGGTGCTGCGCGTCGCCCGCACCCTCGCCGACCTGCAGGGGCGCACCGCGATCACCAGCCAGGACCTCCTGCAGGCAGCCGATTTCCGCGTCCTCGACCGTCCGATCGACGCCGAGGCCGCGTAACCCCGCGGCCGCCGCGCGCATGGTGCGCGCGACGGCTCCGGGGATCGTTCGAGAGCTCCGCGCGCGTGCGCGGGGAAAGGCCGTGTCATGTTCGAAACGTTCAGCGAGAAGGTGAAGGCGCTCAAGGGCGTGGTCTCGAGCATCGAGAAGCAGTTCGGCAAGGGCGCGCTGATGGCGCTCGGCGACGTCGAGGCGGAGCCGGTCGAGGTCATCTCCTCGGGCTCGACGGCGATCGATCTCGCGCTCGGCGTCGGCGGCTACCCGCGCGGCCGCGTCATCGAGATCTTCGGCCCGGAGTCGAGCGGCAAGACGACGCTCACCTTGCACGCGATCGCCGAGGCGCAGCGCGCCGGCGGCGTCGCCGCCTTCATCGACGCCGAGCACGCGCTCGACGTCGCCTACGCGAAGGCGCTCGGCGTCGACACCGAGAAGCTCCTCGTGTCGCAGCCGGACACCGGCGAGCAGGCGCTCGAGATCGCCGAGGCGCTGGTGCGCTCCGGCGCGGTCGACCTGGTGGTCATCGACTCGGTCGCGGCGCTCACGCCGAAGGCGGAGCTCGAGGGCGACATGGGCGACGCGCACATGGGCCTGCAGGCGCGCCTGATGAGCCAGGCGCTCCGCAAGCTCACCGCGGTCACCCACCGCACGCAGACCACGCTCATGTTCATCAACCAGCTGCGCCAGAAGATCGGCGTCGTCTTCGGCAACGCCGAGACGACCACCGGGGGCAACGCCCTCAAGTTCTACTCCACGGTCCGCCTCGACGTGCGCCGCATCGCCGCATCGCCACCATCAAGTCGGGCGAGGAGAAGCTCGGCGCGCGCACGCGGGTCAAGATCGTCAAGAACAAGGTCGCCGCGCCGTTCACCGAGGCGGAGTTCGAGATCCGGTGGGGCACCGGCATCGACGCGCCGAGCGAGCTGCTCGATCTGGGCATCGCGCGCGGCCTCGTCGAGAAGAGCGGGGCGCACCTCTCGTTCGCCGGCGAGCAGCTCGGTCACGGCCGCGAGCGCGCGCGCGACACGCTGCTCGCGAACCCGAAGACGCTCCTCGCGCTGCGCGAGGCGGTGCTGGCGGCGGGGCCGGTGCGGCCGGGGCGAAGGGAGGAGGCCGACGCATAGTCCCATGCGTCACGCCGTCGCCCCGTCGTCGCGTCCGCGGCCACTCCACCGCGGACCGCGGCGGCGACGGGCGAGCCCGCGCGAGGTCGCGGCGTCGCGAGGCCGCGCGGTCGTCTCCCGCCGCGCGGCTCCGCCTCCTTCCGCCGCGACGCCGCGTCTTCGCGCGGGCTCGCCGCGCGAGGGCGGCGCACGTGACCCACGGTTCCGATGCCTGCCTCTGCGCCACGCTGGTGCCCGCGGCCCACGTCGATGCGTACGCACACGGTCAACCGCGTCACGGCGCCGCCCTCGCGCGGCGTGGTTCGACATGACGCTCCCACGCCGGTCACGACCGCCGTGGCCACCCTCGTCACGTCATCCAGTCGGGTAACTCGATCTCCGTCTCGTCGCAGCCGAATGCGTCGCGTTCGATCGTGTGAAAGTGAGCGCAGTAGCTCGGGAGCGACTCGTCGCCGAAGTGGGCGTCGACCGCGCTCCGAAAGCGCGCCACGAACTGCTCATGCGCGACGTGCCCGCGCGCGATCATCTCGTCGATGTCGCTTCGGTCGTTGGCGTTGAAGCGCTTCAGCTTGCTCACCACCACGTCGATGACGTCGAGGACCTCCACCTCGAAATTCTGATAGGGCACCTCCTCCTCGAGCAGGTGCCAAACCGGCCGTTGCGGCAGGAACGGGAGGCCGGCGGGGACCACGTCGATGTACAGCCGGTGCGTCCGGTGCAGACGCGTGTCCCGGCCAGCCAGCGCCAGCAGCGTCCGCTGCACGTCTTCCGAAAGCGCGCGCGTCTGAATCACGTCGCTGTCCTTCGTGCCGCGCTCGTAGGTCGTTCGGAGCATGAGCGCCGCAGAGCCGATGATGGACAACCTGGTCCGCGTCTCGGTGCGACGAGGCCATCTCGCGTCGATGGCTCGCAGGAATGCCCTAACGATCGCCGACACGCGCGCCTCTCAGTGCCTCGGCGAAATCGGCGGGCTGGATCGAGGTCACGATCCGATGTCGCTGAGAAATCGCGGAGGCGGTTGCGGAGACTTCCTCACGCGTTCGCCGCGTTCGGATTCCCCGGTCCAGTACGTCCGGGAGAGGTCGTCCGCGTCCCTCTTCTTCGGTGAATTCGTGGACGGTGCCGAGGATGGCCTCCGCGCGCCGGTACGCACGACGCAGCTCGAGCGGCAGGCCAAGGGCTGAGGCCTCCGAACGCACGGCTTCGAGCACGTTCTCCACGAGCCAACGGAGACGCCGGCCCAGTCCGAGCGCGCGCAGCTCGTGGCCGAGCTTGGGCCAGTTGATTCGATCGATGTTGTGAACGATCACGGGCGCCAGCGCGGTCACCAGTCGCGGCGACTCGGGCTCGATCAGCGTTTCACGGATGGCGTCCGTGGCTTTCTCGAGGCGCTCGCTGGGAAGCACGTCGACGTCTTCCTGGAGCTGACTCGCGCCGAGTCGAGCGAGCGTGGCCTGGAGCTCCGCGGTCGCCTTCGTCGGCGCCGCGAACGCGCTCACGCTCACGTTGAAGGTCCTCAGCACGACTAGGAACTGTTCTGCCGTCAGCGAGCTTCGCCCGGCCTCGACTTGGCTCAGCCGCGCCTGCGACATCGACAGGCGACGCGCGAGCTCGGACTGTGTGAGCAGCCGACGCTCGCGGAGCTCTCGCACCTTGCGGCCGATTCGGCGGCGTTCTTTCTCTAACGGTTCCCGCGAGATAGCCCGCATCGTAGTAATATATGAATATTTCTATTCGTCTGGCAATACGCCCGTGGACGGGAGCCGGTAGGCGAAGGCAGGCGGGCACAGGCTTCGTGTGGCGAGATCGCCCCGTCGCTGGGGCGCATCACGTCAGTCGCTCGCTCCGCTGTCCGGGCACGGTCCCCGGGACACCCACGGCTCGTCGGGACCGACCGGGGTCGCGCTGATCGTCTTCCCCTCGCAGCTGCAGAAGGAGACCGCGATGGTGTCGCCGAAGGACGCGCACTTCGGGGTCTGGGTGCAGCCCGGTTCGAGGTACAGGAGGAACTCACCCCACGGACACGGGCCGCCGTCGCTGGTCACCCCATCGTTCGCGTCGCCGTCGTTCGCCGTGGTGTCGAGCCTGGCGGCGTCTTCACAGGCGCCGCGGTAGAGCCACGGCGCGCTGGCGGCGTGCGGTCCACCGACGACGGTCTTCCCCTCGCAGCTGCAGTAGTAGGCAGCCACCGCGTCGCCCACGGCGACACACTTCGGGACCTCGCTGCAGCCCGCATTGACGTACCCGAGGAAGTCGCCGGACGAGCAGGACCCGCCGTCGCTGCTGCTCGGCGTCGGCTCCGAAGAACAGCCGACCGTGACGATCGTGATGGCGAGGAAACCATGCAGGCTGATGCGCATGGCCGGCAGACAGCAAGGATCGCACCGAAGGCGCGAGCACCGGCAAGCGTGAATGGTCGAGAACTCGAGGCGGCGCCACGACCCACCGCGGCACACGTCCGGACTTCCTGATCATGTCGCGTCACCTCGTGTCGCATGACGCCGATGCGAACCGCGACGTGCGTCGCAACGGCGCAGGTCGCGAGATCTTCGCGCGAGCGCGGCCTGGATCGCGGCGCTGCTCGGCGCGGCGATCGTCCTCCGGCGCTCTAGAGCCCGATCACACCGCCACAGGCCCGCCGAAATGGCCGGCGAAGCGCGCGAGCCACACCACGATCAACGCGGCGACGAGCACGTACCACGCGCCCTTCAACAAGCGCGGCAGCGGCGGTGGGTTGCCGGTCTGCACGATGCCGCGCAGCGCGACGATCGCGGTCGGCACCGCGAGCACCGCGGCGACCATCGCCAGCGGGTGCATGCGGAACGACTCCGCGAAGTGGCCCTGCAGCGCGAGGAGGAACGCGCGCGTCGCGCCGCAGCCGGGGCAGGGGATGTGCAGCCAGTTGCGCGTCGGGCAGATGGGCACCGGCGCGAACACCAGCACCGCGACCGCGGCGACGAGCAAAAGCGCGCGCCCCCACCGCGCGAGGGGCGCGACGGGGGCGGGCGGGGTGGACTGCACTTCGTTCATCGGTCGGCGCCTCTCGGAGGGCGCCTCTTACGAGCCGATCAGGAGAGGGAAGGATCCCAGATCTTGTTCGCCTCGGTCTGGATGACCCACGGGATGGCCATCATCGTGGGGACGCCGAGGAAGACGTTCACCGCGAAGAGGATCCAGATGAGGTTGGTCTTGTCTTCGGCGTGCGGGCGGCCGGCCTTCATCTGACCCTCCTGGATCATCTTGCAGGCCTTGGCGACGCCGAGCAGGTACCAGATGCCGCAGGTGACGATCGAGAGGATGACCTGCGTCGTCGGGTTGTACTCGTCTTGACGCCCGAGGTACGCGCGGAGCTCCGGCATCAGCTGGTAGTAGAACCAGTAGTAGCCGTAGATGCCGCACGTCACGAGGGCGAGGAGCACCACGGTGACGGGGTTGCGGATCTCGCCGCGCGGACCGCCCATGCCGCCGCCGCCGCCCATCTGCTGCATCGCGCCGAAGCCGGGCGCCGGAGCGAGCGCGCCCGGAGGCGGCGCGAAGCCCGGAGCCGGAGGCTGACCGAAGCCGCCCGGCGCGCCGGGAGGACCACCGAACCCGCCCGGAGGCGGACCACCCGG
>JACPFM010000040.1:43832-123993 GCA_016182965.1 Deltaproteobacteria bacterium
GGAGGACCACCGAACCCGCCCGGAGGCGGACCACCCGGAGGACCACCGAACCCGCCCGGAGGCGGACCACCCGGAGGACCACCGAACCCGCCCGGAGGCGGACCACCCGGAGGACCACCGAACCCGCCCGGAGGCGGACCGCCCGGAGGACCACCGAAGCCGGCCGGCGGAGCGCCGGGAGCTGCGGGCGGAGCGCCGGGAGCGCCGAACGACTGCGCGTTCATGCCCTCGGGGGCGACCATGGTGCCCGCGAACTGGTTGGCCGCGCCGGCGCCGCCGGGCGGACCGAACTGCGCGCCAGCGGGCGGACCGGCAGGAGGCGGACCACCGAACCCGGCCGGCGGACCGGCAGGAGGCGGACCACCGAACCCGGCCGGCGGACCGGCGGGCGGAGGCGGACCACCGAACCCGCCGCTCGGCGAGGCCGGAGGCGGCGCACCTGGAACACCAGGCGCAGCGGGCGGGCCCATGTTCGGTGCCATGCCGACCATCGTTCCCTTGATGTTCGGCTTCGGCGGACCGGCGACCGGCGGCGCACCAGGCGCAGGCGGAGGCGGAGCGCCTGGAACACCAGGCGCAGGCGGAGGCGCGCCGGGCGCACCAGGGGCAGGCGGACCACCCGCCTGAGGCTGATTCATCATCAGCATCGTCCCCTTGAACTTCGGCGCGGCGCCTCCTTTGAGGTTGAAACCGCACTTCGAGCACGACGCCGACGTATCGGGGTTTTGCGTACCGCAATTCGGGCAGAACACCGCTCGCCTCCCTTGGTGAGCACGCGCGAACGAGATGGACGTAGGCAGTGCCTCTGGCACCGGCCGCCGCGCGGAGCGCGCGTGAGACTACACGTACGGCGCCGCTCTTCACAAGCTCCATCGCGGGTTGCGAAACGTGTGCGTTCCGTGCCCTTTTTTCGGCGGGTTTGCGCGCACTTCCCGCGCTTGACAGTCGACGTGACGCGCCACTAGCGTGCGCCCCGCCCTGCGGCTCGATCGGGGACACGAACGAGGTGAAGAGAGCCTCGCACGTGCGCTTCGAGCGCTCCGGGCCAGAGCCCAAAGGCCACCTGGACGATGCCCTTCGAACCGACACCCGACCTCGCGCGCGAGATCGACGACATCCTCACGCGCTACCCGAACAAGATGGCCGCCTGCATCCCCACGCTCCACGCGTGTCAGGCGCAGAACGGCTGGTGCTCCGAGGAGGTCATCGACTTCGTGTCGCGCCGCCTCGACCTGCCCACCGCGCACGTGAAAGGCGTGGTCACCTTCTACACGCTGTTCAACCAGCACCCGGTCGGCAAGCACCAGGTGTGGGTCTGCCGCACGCTGCCGTGCGCGCTGCGCGGCGGCGAGGATCTCCTCTCGCACTGCGAGAAGCGCCTGGGCATCCACCAGGGCGAGACCACCAAAGACGGCCTCGTGACCCTGCGCTCCGCCGAGTGCCTCGCCTCGTGCGGCACCGCGCCGATGCTGCAGGTCGACAAGGACTACCACGAGAACCTCACCAAGGAGCGCGTGGACGAGATCCTCACGTCGCTCGGCGCGACGTTGCTCGGCGCGACGCTGAAGTGAGGGCACCACGATGATCGAACCCGTCAAGCACATCTCCAAGAACTACGGCATCGATCGCTCGTGGACGCTCGAGGTCTACGAGCGCACGCGCGGCTACCAGGCGGCCCGCAAGGCGCTCTCGATGGAGCCCGCCAAGATCATCGACGAGATGAAGGCGGCCAACATCCGCGGCCGCGGCGGCGCCGGCTTCCCCATGGGCATCAAGTGGTCGTTCATGCGGCCGCACCCGACCAAGCCTGCCTATCTCGTCGTCAACGCCGACGAGGGCGAGCCGGGGACCCACAAGGACCGCACGATCATGGAGCTCGATCCGCACCGCCTCCTCGAGGGGTGCATGATCGGCATGTACGCGTACATCTACGTCCGCGACGAGCTGCACCTCTCGAAGAAGCGGCTGTGGGACGCGATCCACGAGCTGCGCGCGAAGGGCTACCTCGGCAAGCGCCCGTTCGGTCTCAAGGACTACCCGCTCGAGATCCACGTGCAGACGGGGGCGGGCGCGTACATCTGCGGCGAGGAGACCGCGCTCCTCAACTCGCTCGAGGGTCGCCGCGGCGAGCCGCGCCTCAAGCCCCCGTTCCCCGCGCAGGTCGGCGCGTTCGGCTGCCCGACCACCGTCAACAACGTCGAGTCCATCGCCTCGGCCGGCCTCGCCCTCATGATGGGCGGCGCCGAGTTCAGCAAGCTGTCGCGCCTCCACGAGGTCGGTGACGGCGGCTGCCGCCTCTACGGCGTCAACGGCCACGTCGAGAAGGGCCTGGTCGTCGAGCTGCCCTGCGGCCCGTCGATCAACGAGCTCATCGCGATGGCCGGCGGCGTGAGCAAGGGCCGCAAGGTCAAGGGCGTCATCCCCGGCGGGTCGTCCTGCCCGGTGCTGACGCCCGACGAAGTGTTCCACATGCCCGACGAGAAGTCGCCGCTGCACAAGTACCACGGCATGAAGGTGTTCGACGTCCCGATGGGCGTCGACACCATGCGCATCGCCGGGACCATGCTCGGCACCTGCTGCATCACGGTCATCGCCGAGGGCACCTGCATGGTGCGCGCGGCGCACAACCTCGCGCGCTTCTACAAGCACGAGTCGTGCGGGCAGTGCACGCCGTGCCGCGAGGGCACCGGCTGGATCGAGCGCATCTTCGAGAAGATCGAGACCGGTCACGGCGACTTGGGAGAGCTCAACGAGGTCTCCGACATCGCCTCGAACATCATCGGAAACACCATCTGCGCGTTCGGTGACGGCGCGGCGCTGCCGATGCTCGGCTTCGTGCGGAAGTTCCGCAAGGAGTTCGAGCAGCACGTCAAGGACAAGCGCTGCCCGTTCAACGGCTCGATCCTCTGATCGCGAACGGTCGGAAGGGGAAGGCGAAATGGCTCAGGCCAACCTGCTCGAACAAATCTACTTCGCGCTCTGCGCGCTGCTCGCCGTCGCGGGCGCGATCGGGACCGTCGCGTTCCCGAACCCGATCCGCGGGGCGCTCTCGCTCCTGTTCTCGATCGTCGCGATCGCGGGGCTGTACCTCCAGCTCCACGCGCCGTTCCTCGCGGCGATCCAGCTGATCGTCTACGCGGGCGCGGTCGTCGTCCTCTTCCTGTTCGTGATCATGCTGATCGGACCGGACGCGGTGCCGCCGAAGGACTCGCGCGCGCTGGTGGCGCGCGTCGGAGGAGGGGTCGCCGCCACGGCGATCTCGCTCCTGGTCCTGATGGTCCTCGCGAGGAAGACCTTCCCGCGCATCGCGCCGGCGCAGGCGGAGTTCGGGTCGGTCGAGTCGATCGGCGCGCTCCTCTTCACCGACTACCTCGTGCCGTTCGAGGTCGCCTCCTTCCTCCTGATGGTGGCGATCGTCGGCGCGGTGGCGGTGGCGCGCGGCAAGCAGCCCGACCCGCAGCTGGCCAAGGGCAAAACGCAAGAGCTGGTCCCGGCCGACGAGGCCGGGCTCAAGGACCGAGGTGAGCGATGATCCCGATCCCTGCGTTCCTGGTCCTGGCCGCCGTCCTCTTCGGGATCGGCGCCGTCGGGTTCCTCGTGCGCCGTAACGTGCTGGTCGCGCTCATGAGCATCGAGCTGATGCTCAACGCGATCAACCTCACGTTCGTCGCCTTCAACCGGGCGTACCCGCACCAGCACACCGGTCAGATCACGTCGTTCTTCGTGATCGCGATCGCAGCCGCCGAAGCAGCAGTGGGCCTCGCCATCGTCCTCTCCTTCTTCCGCCTCCGGAAGACCGTGCGCTCCGACAGCGCCGACCTCCTGAAGAACTGACCGATGGAACACACCTCCCTGTTCGCCAAACCCGACGACTGGTTCCTCCTCGGGATCATCCTCGGCCTGCCGCTGTACGGAGCGTTCTTCAACGGGGTCTTCGGCAAGCGCTTCGGCCGGAACATCGTGCGCGCCGTGGGCGTGGGCACCGTGGGGCTCAGCTTCCTCACCGCGGTCTTCACGTTCCTGCAGCTGCACAAGCTCCACCACCACGCCGAGGCCGCCGCCAAGCAGGCGTGGACGGCCGCGCACGCCGGTCAGGCGCTGCCCGCGGAGCCCCCCGTCGCCCCGAGCAAGCTCTCGTGGCTCGCGTGGAAGTGGATGTCCATGGCGACCGCCGGCGGAGACGGCCGCCTCGGCATCGACGTGAAGTTCTCGGTCGACGAGCTCTCCGGCGTGATGATGCTCGTCGTCACCGGCGTCGGCTTCCTCATCCACCTCTACGCGTCGAGCTACATGGCGACGGACCCGGGCTACCACCGGTTCTTCGCCTACCTGAACCTCTTCATCTTCTCGATGCTCACGCTGGTCCTCGGCGACAACCTGCCCATCCTCTTCGTCGGGTGGGAGGGCGTCGGGGCCTGCAGCTACCTCTTGATCGGCTTCTGGTTCGACAAGACCGAGAACGCCGCCGCCGGGCGCAAGGCCTTCATCGCCAACCGCATCGGCGACGTCGGCATGCTCATCGGCATGCTGCTCATCGGGTACTACGTCGGCGCCCTCGACTGGGACGGCATCAACGCCAACGCCGACCGGCTGCTCGACAGCTCCGCCCGCATCACCGTCTGGCAGAGCGGCGCCAAGATCATCACCATCAGCGCGGCGACCGCCGCCACGCTCGCGCTCTTCCTCGGGTGCACCGGCAAGAGCGCGCAGATCCCCCTCTACGTGTGGCTGCCCGACGCGATGGCCGGCCCAACGCCGGTCTCCGCGCTCATCCACGCGGCCACGATGGTCACGAGCGGCATCTACCTGATCGCCCGCCTCAACGTGGTGTTCGCGCTCTCGCCGTTCACCATGATGATCGTCGCGATCACCGGCGCGCTCACCGCGCTGTTCGCCGCGACCATCGGCCTCGTGCAGAACGACATCAAGAAGGTCCTCGCGTACTCCACCGTCAGCCAGCTCGGGTTCATGTTCCTGGGCGTCGGCGTCGGCGCGTTCGGCATGGGCTTCTTCCACGTCTTCACGCACGCCTTCTTCAAGGCCTGCTTGTTCCTCGGCGCCGGGTCGGTCATCCACGCGATGCACGCGCGGGTGCACGACGACGTCGCGTCGCAGGACATGCGGAACATGGGCGGCATGAAGAAGTACATGCCGTGGACCTACCTGGCGATGGGGGCCTCCACGTTCGCCATCGCCGGCTTCCCGTTCACCTCCGGGTTCTTCTCGAAGGACGGCATCCTCTTCAAGACCTGGGGCAACGAGGTCCTGCATCCATACGCCGCGACGGCGAAGGCGATGCTCGCGAGCCCCGAGTGCAAGGCGGCGCCGCAGAGCGCGAAGTGCCAGGCGTTCGCCAACGCGATCCCGCAGTACTTCCACGCGCCGGCGTGGGTCGGCAAGGTGTTGTTCGTCGTCGGCATCCTCGCCGCGACGATGACCGCCTTCTACATGTTCCGCCTGATGTTCAAGACGTTCTGGGGCGACTTCCGCGGGTGGGCCGTCGATCCGACGGCGCGCCTGTCGCTCAACCCGTTCGAGAACGTCGAGCCGCTCGACGACGGCGACACCGGCTACGGCCTCGCCATCACGACGCAGGCGCACGGTCAGCACCCGCACGGCACCCCCGAGCACGAGGAGACCGACGCGCGCGACCTCATCGAGGGCGATCGCGTCGAAGCGCACGACGTGCACGGCCACGAGGAGCACGGCGGCCACCACCACGAGGACCTGACCATCCCCGCCGCGCCGCCCGCCGAGGCGCCGTGGCAGATGACCGTCCCGGTGGCGATCCTCGGCGTGCTCGCGCTCTTCGCGGGTCTCCTCTACGCCGAGCCGCTGCGCATCGAGCCGATGGGGCACTGGCTGTCGCCGGTGTTCGGCAAGGTGGTCGGCAAAACGGTGACCATGTCCGAGGCCGCGCACCACCTCGAGTGGCCGCTCATGGGCCCGGGCGTGCTCGCCTTCGCGGTCGGCTCCTTCGTCGCCTGGCTCTGGTACGTCAAGCAGAACGAGGCGACGCCGAAGAAGCTCGCGGCCGAGTGGCCGAAGCTGCACCGCGCCGCCTACAACAAGTGGTACGTCGACGAGATCTACGACGCGACCGTCATCGGCGGCGCCGACGCCCTCGCCGACGGCGCCGCGCTCATGGACGCGTGGGTGGTCGACGGCATCATCGCCAAGCTCACCGCGCTCGTCGCCAACGGGCTCGGGGCGCTCCTGCGGATGTTCCAGACGGGCGTCGTGCACGTCTACGGAGGCATCCTCGCCATCGGCACGCTCGGGATGTTCCTCTTCTTCGTGCGGCCGCACCCCGACGCGGCCGTCGCGAAGGAAGGCGACACCTACACGCTCGAGGCCGCACCGGGCATCGGGTACGAGTACAAGTGGGACGTCGACGGTCAGGGCGACAAGGAGTTCCAGACCGGCGACGGCGCCCTGAAGCGCAGCGTCCAAGTCCCGCTCGACGCGACGAAGAAGGTCACCCTCGAGGTGAAGAACTCCTTCGGGCGCACCGCGACCCGCACCTTCACGCTGACCAACCCGAAGCCCGCGCCGCTGCCGACCGTCGGCATGCCGGGCGCCGCGCCGCGTCCTCCGACGACGGCGGGGCACTGAGGTAGGGACGATGAACACGCAACAGGCAGTCGCCGACAACGCCCACGCGCTCCAGCCGCTCGCCGCGTTCGCCGCCAAGTCTTGGCCGGTCATCGCCGCCGGCGCCGCCGGCGCGCTGGTGCCCCGGCGCGAGTCGCGCACCGAGCGCTTCTGGTTCGCCGTCGCGGCGGCGCTCACCGTGCTGTTCGTGATGCTGCTCTGGCCCGACGCCGCCAAGGTCGCCGAAGAGGCGGTCGCGCCGGCGGCGGAGGGTCCGGCCTATCCGCACCTGATCTCCTGGCTGATCTTCATCCCGGTCATCGGCTCGGCGGTCGTGCTGTTCACGCCGCGTCAGGCGACGCGCGCGGTGCAGCTCGTCACGATGCTCACGATGGCGGCGGAGCTCGGGGCCACGGCCCTGCTCTTCAAGGTCCCCATCCAAGAGGGCAAGTGGTGGCTCGAGGAGAGCGTCCAGTGGATCCCCTCGTGGGGCATCAAGTACCACGTGGCGCTCGACGGCATCAGCTTCTGGCTGATCGTCCTGACCAGCGTGCTCACGCCCGTCGCGGTGTGGGTCTCGTACGGCTCGATCCACACCCGCCTCAAGGATTTCTCCTTCGCGTTCCTCATGCTGCAGGGGGCGATGGTCGGCTCGCTCGTCGCGATCGATCTCTTCCTCTTCTACGTGATGTGGGAGGCGATGCTCATCCCGATGTACGTGCTCATCGGGGTGTGGGGCGGCGTCGATCGCGTCAAGGCGGCGATCAAGTTCTTCCTCTACACGATGGCCGGCAGCATGCTGATGCTGGTCGCCATCCTGTGGCTGGTGTTCAAGTACAAGTCGCTCGCCGGCACGCCGTCGTTCGACCTCGAGGACCTGCAGCGGCTCGGCCTGCCGCTGGCGGCGCAGAAGTGGCTCTTCGCCGGCTTCGCGCTCGCGTTCCTCATCAAGGTCCCGATGTTCCCGGTGCACACGTGGTTGCCCGACGCGCACACGCAGGCGCCGACGGGCGGCTCGATCATCCTGGCCGCGGTGCTCCTCAAGCTCGGATCGTACGGCTACATCCGGTTCGGCATGGGGCTGTTCCCGCACGCCGCGCACGACGCGGGCGCCACGCTCGCGGGCGTCGCGGTGGTCGGCGGGATCATCTACGGCGCGCTCTGCGCGTTGAAGCAGAACGACGTCAAGCGCCTGGTCGCCTACTCGTCGGTCAGCCACCTCGGGTACGTGATGCTCGGCATCTTCGCCTGCAATCCGGCGTCGATGGAGGGCTCCATCCTCCAGATGGTCAACCACGGCATCTCCACCGGCGCGCTCTTCCTCCTCGTCGGCGTCATCTACGATCGCCGCCACACGCGCGAGGTCGGCGAGTACGGCGGCATCGCCAAGGTGATGCCCTGGTTCGCCGCGGTGTGGGTCATCGTCACCTTCTCCTCGATCGGTCTGCCCGGCACCAACGGGTTCATCGGCGAGTGGCTGGTGATCAGCGGCGCGTTCATGTCGCACGGCACGCTCGGGCAGTGGGGCCGCTCGCAGGCGATCGGCGCCGCGGTCGGCGTCATCCTCGGCGCGGCCTACATGCTGACCGTCACGCAGAAGGTGTTCTACGGGCCGCTCGACAACCCGAAGAACAAGCACCTGCCCGACCTCACGCGCCGCGAGTCGATCGCGCTCGCGCCGCTCATCGTGCTGATCTTCGCGATCGGCCTGTTCCCGCGCGTGTTCACCGAGCCGATGCACGCGAGCGTCGCTCCGTTCATCCAGAGCTTCAACGCGAAGTGGCGCGCGCCTGCGCCGGAGAAACCGGTGTTGGCCCCAGCCCCTGAACCCGCCGCGGGCGCTGCCGCCGCGAAGCCCGTGGAGTGACCACGATGTCCATCTGGTTCGCCCTCTCTCCGCTCCTGATCCTCACCTTCGGGGTGCTCGGCCTCATGCTGGCCGACGCGTTCTCGAAGCGTCACAGCGATCTCGCCCTCGGCTCGTTCATCACCTTCTTCGGCGCGGGCCTCATGGCCATCGGGCTGTGGATCATGGGTGGTGTGCCCGCCGAGGTCGCGGCCAAGGTCGCGCCCTGGATCATCCTCGACAAATTCACGCTGTTCTTCACCGCGACGCTCTGCCTCGGCGGAGCGATCTCGTCGCTGCTCGCCGGCGGGTACCTGCCCGAGCACGACCTCGATCGCGGCGAGTTCTACGCGCTGATGCTCCTGTCGGCGATCGGCGCGGTGCTCCTCGCGGCCGCCGGCGAGATCCTCGCGCTCTTCATCGGGCTCGAGACGATGTCGCTCGGCGTCTACGCGATGACCGCGTTCCGCCGCACCAACCCGCGCAGCGCCGAGGGCGCGCTCAAGTACTTCCTCCTCGGGTCGTTCGCGGCGGCGCTCATGCTCTACGGCGGCGCGCTGCTCTACGGCGCCACCGGCACCACCACGCTGGTCGGCATCCGCGACGCGCTCACCGGCGGGCAGTTCGGCAGCCTGCGCGATCCGTCGCGCCTGCCGACGGTCGTCCTGTCGATGGTGTTCATCCTGGTCGGGCTCGCGTTCAAGATCTCCGCGGTCCCCTTCCACATGTGGACGCCCGACGCCTACCAGGGCGCGCCCACGCCGGCGACCGCGTTCATGTCGGTCGTCGTCAAGGGCGCCGCGCTCGCCACCATGATGCGCGTGATGCTCGTGGCCTTCGGCGACAAGGCGTCGGCCTCGTGGTCGAGCGGCTGGCCGCCGGTCGTCGCGGGTCTCGCCATCGCGACGATGGTCGTCGCGAACCTCATCGCGATCCGTCAGGAGAACGTCAAGCGCATGCTCGCGTACTCGAGCATCGCGCACGCGGGCTACCTGCTCGTCGGCCTCGTCGCCGCGTGGGGGCAGGGCGACCCCGCGGTCGCCGCCGAAGGGCGCGCCGCGCTCCTGTTCTACATCCTCCAGTACACCGTCACGACGGCCGGCGCGTTCGGCGCGCTGATCCTCTGCGGCTCGCGCGGTCGCGAGGCGGTCACCTACGAGGGCCTCTCCGGCCTCGGTCGGCGCCACCCGGCGGCGGCCCTGGCCGCGTACTACTACCTGCGCGTGCTCGTGCACCTCTACATGCGCGAGCCGGCGCCGGGCGCGCCGCAGGCGATCCCGATGCGCTCGGGGTACGTCTACGCCGCGCTGCTCATCTCGGCGGCGCTCTTGCTCTACTTCGGCATCATGCCGGGGCGCTCGCTGGAGATGGCGGTCGCGGCCGCGAAGTCGCTCGGATGAAGTCCTCGCTGCTCGTCGTCTGGTCGGCGTCGGCGCCGGCGCTGCTCTTGGCGCTCTCGCTGGCGATGTCGACGGGCTGCAAGGAGACCCCGCCCAAGCTCGAGGGGCCGCCGATCACGGCCCCGAGCGGCGAGCCGTCCCTCGGCAAGGCGCCGAAGGTCGTGCCCTCGAGCCCGCCGACCGAGCAAGACAAGTTCCCGCTCTCGGAGGAGCAGATCCAGGCGGTCGTGAACCCCGGCAAGGCCACCGAGTACACGGGGCCGACCGGGGTCATCGAGGGCATCGTCCGCGTGAAGGGCGATCCGCCGGCGATGCGCGAGTTCGTCCCGCTGCCCAAGGAGTGCGTCGACGCGCCCAAGGTCCACGCGCCGATGTACCGCGCCGGTCCCAAGGGCGAGCTCGCCGACACGCTCGTCGCGGTCATCGGGTACTCCGGCTTCGTCCGCCCGAGCCGGCAAGACAAGCTGGTCACGATCAAGAGCTGCTCGATCGAGCCGACGATCATCGATCTGAACCTCGGCCAGCGGCTGATGGTCGCGAACGGCGACACCGGGCCGTACATGCCGCAGCTCGCCGACAAGGCGCCGGTGCGTCGGCTCGCGCTCCCCGGCATGTCGCCGGTGCCGCTGTTCATCACGAGCCCCGGCGCCTTCGGCCTGACCTGGCTCGCCGGCGCGCTGCCGGGCAGCGACGTCCCGAGCGCCACCGTCTTCGTGCTGCCCAACGCGCTGCACACGGTGACCGGGTTCGACGGGGCGTTCCGCATCACCGGCGTCCCCGTCGGCAAGGCGCGGGTGACCGCGTCGCACCTCGGCATGGGCGAGGCGTTCCGCGACGTCGAGGTGAAAGGCGGGGCGGAGACGAAGGTCGAGCTGACGCTCACCTACACCGCGCCGGCGGCACCTTCGGCCTCGGTGAAGCCGTCGGGCTCGGCCAAGCCGATCCACTGAGATCGGCCGCAAGTAGGCGCGGGCGCGCGTGTCGACGCGCGTCGCTGTGACATTTGTCAGACGCCCCATCGACGGCGGTCGACACGGTCCTGCCGGTCATAATAATGGACCTGCATGTCCACTTCTGGCGAACACCGGGCGGCCGTGGGGCTCGAGGTCGCGTGGCAGGACGATCGGGTCCGCGCCCGCGAGTGGATCTTCCTCGCGCTCGCCTCGCTGTTCCTCGCGGGCGTGCTGGCGACCGGACTCGTGTTCGCGCGCATGCCGGTCTTCGCGACCTGGGTGACCGATCCGGCGTTCTTCAAGCGCTGCCTCGTGGTCCACGTCGACCTCGCGCTGGTCGTGTGGTTCCACGCGTTCGCCGCGGCGCTCTTCGCGCTCGTGCCGTCGCGGGTGCGCTCGAACCCGATCAGCCGCCACGCCTCGGTCCTCGGCGGCGTCGGCGTGGTGATGATGCTCGCGGCCGCCGGGGTGCACGGCGCGCGTCCGGTGCTCGCCAACTACGTCCCGGTGATCGATCACCCGCTGTACGTCGGCGGCCTCGTCGCGATCGGGCTCGGGCTCGCGGCGACGTTCCTCGATCCGAAGGTGCTGCCGGGGACCGAGCGCGCGGCGGGCGGGCTCTCGCTGCCGGCGGCTGCGATCGTCGGGCTCCGCGCGTGCGCGGTCGCGGTGCTGCTCGCGCTGCTCACCTTCGCGGCCACGCGGCTGGTCATCCCGGCCGGCCTCGCGCCGGAGGCGCACTGGGAGATCGTGATGTGGGGCGGGGGCCACGTCCTGCAGTTCGCGAGCGTCGCCGCGATGCTCGCCGCCTGGACCATCCTCGTCGCGCAGGTGATCGGTCGCGCCGGAGGCGCGCCGGTCTCGCCGATCGAGCGCAAGCACGCGCTCGCGCTGTTCGCGCTCTTGGTCACGCCGCTCTTCGCGGCGCCGCTCCTGCCGTTCACCGGCGTGACCGGCGCGACGTATCACGTGACCTTCACGCGCCTGATGCAGTTCGGGATCGCGCCGGCGGTCCTCGGCTACCTCGCGATCCTCGTCCGCTCGGTGCTGCGCGCCCGTCGCGAGGGCGCGCTGCCCGCCGGCGCGCTGTCGAGCGGGGCGTTCCTCGGCTTCGCCGCGAGCGCCGCGCTCACCCTCGTCGGCTTCGCGCTCGGCGCCTCGATCCGCGGCCCGAACACCACCATCCCGGCGCACTACCACGCGTCGATCGGCGCGGTGACCGTCTCGTTCATGGCGCTCACGGTGCCCGTGCTCGAGGCGCTCGGCTTCAAGTCGCCCTCGCGGCGCGTCGCGGCGATCGCGCGGGTGCAGCCGATGCTGCTCGGCCTCGGACAGCTGGTCTTCGCGATCGGCTTCGCGCTCGCCGGCGCGCACGGCATGCGCCGCAAGGCGTACGGCGGCGAGCAAGTGATTCGCACGTGGGCCGAGTGGCTCGGCCTCGGTGTGATGGGCGTCGGCGGCCTCGTGGCGGTCGTCGCCGGCGTCCTGTTCCTGATCGTCGTCGGCGCGATGTGGCGCCGTCGTCTTGTTCCGACTCGTGACCAACGAGGTGACGCATGGCTGCTGGCAAGCACCCACTCCAACGCTTGATGGACAACCCCTGGCTTCTGTTGGCCCTCGGGATCGTCGTTCCCTTCCTCTCCTACACGCTCTGGGGGTGGTGGGAGATCGCGACGATGCCGCCGGCGCAGCTGCCCTGAGAAAGGACCCGGCTCATGAGCATCCACGTCCCCGAAGAGACATGGTTCAAGCCGCCGTCGGGCGCAGAGCGCACCTGGATCGGACTCGCCTTGGCCTGGTGCCTCGTGCTGTCGATCATGATGCCGTACTGGCACTTCAAGGGTAAGCAGAACAGCACCGGCGACTCGTACTCGGTCACGCCGACCGCGTTCGGCGCGCGCGTCGAGCAGTTCGTGAAGACCAACAAGGTCGGCGAGACGAACGGCATCCCGATCGTCGAGCCGAGCCCCGGCGGCGACGCGTACCTGCAGGCGCAGATGTGGCGTTGGTACCCGGTCCTCAAGCTGAAGGAGGGGCAGACCTACCGCCTCCACGTGTCGTCGATGGACCTGCAGCACGGCTTCTCGCTGCTGCCGATGAACATGAACTTCCAGGTCCTGCCCGGGTACGACCACGTGCTCACCATCACCCCGACGATCAAGGGCGAGTACTCGATCGTCTGCAACGAGTTCTGCGGCATCGGGCACCACCTGATGACCGGGAAGATCGTCGTCGAATAGGAGGCTCTGATGTCCACGGCCATTGCCATCGAACCTCCCGCGAGGGAGTCCTCGCCGTCGGGCCTCTCCGTCGGCAACCACCCCTCGGCAGGCGTACGGACCTGCGAGACGACCGGTCTGCCGGTGTGCCTCACCGCGCAGCAGTTCATCCGACTCAACGCGGTGATCGCGGTCGTCGCGCTGCTCGCCGGCGGCGTCGCCGCGCTGCTCGTCGGCCTCACGCGCTGGCCGACGGTCCACCTCCTCGATCCGGTCTGGTACTACCGCCTGGTCACGTTCCACGGCCTGAACATGCTGATCTTCTGGATCCTGTTCATGGAGATCGGGATCCTCTACTTCGCGGCGACGACGCTGCTGAACACGAGGTTGTTCTCCAAGAGCCTCGCGTGGACGTCGTTCGCGATGATGCTGTCGGGCGCGGTCCTCGTCGACGTGACCATCTTGCTGGGCAAGGCCGACGTCATGATGACGTCGTACGTGCCGCTCAAGGCCCACTCGAACTTCTACCTCGGCATCATCCTCGTCGCGGTCGGTACGCTGATCGGCGTCGGCAACTTCTTCGGGACGCTGTACATCGCCAAGCGCGACAAGACGTACATCGGATCGGTGCCGCTGGTCGTGTTCGGCGCCACCGCCGCCGCGATCATCGCGGTCGTCACGCTGCTGCACGGCGCGATCGTCATGATCCCGACGTGGCTCTGGTCGCTCGACGTGATCAAGCACGTCGACGCCGGCTGGTACCGCCTCATCTGGTGGGGCCTAGGCCACCAGTCGCAGCAGGTGAACGTCTGCGCGATGGTGTCGGTCTGGTACATGCTCGGCACGATCACCACCGGCGCCAAGCCGATCAACCAGGCGGTGTGCCGCGGCGCGTTCGTCCTCTACATCCTCTTCATCAACCTCGCGTCCGCCCACCACCTGCTGGTCGATCCGGGCGTCGGCGCGAGCTGGAAGATCTGGAACACCTCCTACGCGATGTACCTCGCGGTGCTCGCGTCGATGATCCACGGGTTCACCGTGCCGGCGTCGGTCGAGGTGGCGATGCGCAAGAAGGGCCACAACCGCGGCCTCTTCGGCTGGCTGGCGGCGGCGCCCTGGAAGAACCCGGGCTTCTCGGCCTTCTTCCTCTCGCTGCTCATCTTCGGGTTCATCGGCGGCATCACCGGCGTCACGCTGGGCACGCAGCAGATCAACATCCTCGCGCACAACACGCTGCGCATCCCCGGCCACTTCCACTCCACGGTGGTCGGCGGCACCTCGCTCGCGTTCATGGGCCTCGCGTATTACGTGGTGCCGCTCATCTTCAAGCGCGAGTTCTACGCCCGCGGCCTCGCCCGCATCCAGCCGTACATCTTCGCGGTCGGCATCGTGATCATGTCGCTCGGCATGTCGTTCGCCGGCTCGTACGGCGTCCCGCGTCGTCACTGGGACGTCCAGTTCGCCGGCGCGCAGTTCGCTGCGGGCTTCGGCTCCGGCGCGCACGTGATGCTCGGCATCATGGGCGTCGGCGTCGTGCTCGCGTTCGTCGGTCTGATCACGTTCGTGCTGCTGGTCGTCGCCGCGGTGTTCTTCGGCAAGAAGATCGAGAACCGCCCGATGACGGCCTGGTGAAGAGGGAAGCCATGGCTCAAGAGAAGAAGCCCGTCGAGGTGTTCCAGAAGGAGCACGAGCACGACGAGGACGATCACCACACGCCCGGAACGGTGGTGCTCACGCTCGCGCTGCTCGTGTCGTTCGCGGTCTATTACTTCGCGAACTGGAAGGCGCTCGCGGACGTCTGGCACGTCCGCTGAAGCAAGTCGTCAGTCGTCAGTCGTCAGTCGTCAGCCGGGAACGGCGGCGGCTGGCGACTGGGGCTGATGGAGCACCGGTCTAGAGTCTAGGGTCTAGAGTCTAGAGTCCGGCGGAGAGCGCCGAGCCAGGCCCGTGCCGGAGCTCCTCCACGATGCGGCGGAGCCGCTCGGAGTCCTCGCTCGTCCCGAGAACGGCGGCGAGGGCCGACTGTGCTGACGACTGATGACTGATGACTGATGACTGACGACTGACGACTGACGACTGACGACCGAGGTGACGTGATGGAATCCGAAGCACGCCGCGACGACTCACGCGTGAACGCCGCAGTCCAGTGGCTGTTCCAGGGGCACCGCGCGCCGGCGTTCATGCTGGCCCTGGTGCTGCTCTACAAGGCGCTGCTCGTGACGATCCTGCTGTGGCCGCCGTCGACGACGGGGCTCGGCGCGTTCGCCGAGGAGTTCAAGGTCTGGTGCTTCGGCCTCGATCCCCAGACGGGGAAGATGCAGTCGATGTACGTGTTCGTGATGTTCGCCGAGCCGCTGGTCCTCGGCGGCGCGCTGGTCCTCTTGTGGGGTCGTCAGATGCTCGGCGTCGCGCGTCGCCGCCCGCTCGCGCTGGTGCCGTCGGTGGCGACGGCCATGATCACCGTGGTGATCGCGTCGGCGGCGTTCGGCTCGATCCGCACCGGCAAGACGGCGACGCCCGCCGGCGAGCTGCCGTTCCCGGGCGCGGCGATCCGCACCTCGCTGCCGCCGCCGCAGGTCGAGCTCGAGGATCAGAACGGCGAGCACGTCTCGCTCGACGCGCTGCGCGGCAAGGTGGTGATGCTCACCGGCGTCTACGCCTCGTGCAGCGTCACCTGCCCGATGATCATGGCGCAGACGCGCCGCGTGTACTTCGCGCTCACGCCCGAGGAGCGCGCGAACGTGATGGTGATCGCGGTCACCCTCGATCCCGAGCGCGACGATCGCGCGCGCCGCCTGGAGATGACCAAGGGGCAGGGGCTCGAGAGCACGCCGGGGTTCCGCCTCGTGGGAGGCGAAGCCGCGGCCGTCAACCGCGTGCTCGACGATCTCTCGATCGCCCGCAAGCGCGATCCGCAGACCGGCGTCATCGACCACACCAACGTCTTCACGGTCGTCGACAAGAAGGGGCGCGTCGCCTACCGGTTCAGCCTCGGCAAGCAGCAGGAGAGCTGGATGCAGGCGGCGCTGAAGCAGCTGGCGGTGGAGTGAGCGGCATGCGTCACCTGACGGTGATCCAGGAGCCGCGCGTCCCGGTCGAGGAGAGCCGGCCCGATCCGAAGCTCCGCGGCGACGGCGCGCTCGCGGCGCTGGAGGTCCCGTTCCTCTGGCTCGACCGCGCGATCGAGCGGTTGGTGCCCGCGAAGTGGAACCCGCTCGCGCAGACGGGCGCCATCGCGAACGTCACCTTCCTCATCGCCTCGATCTCCGGCGTGCTCCTCTTGATCTGGTACCGCTCGAGCGTCCACAGCGCGTGGTCGTCGCTCGAGGCGATGCGCGGCTCGTTCCTCGCCCAGCTCACCCGGTCCATCCACCGCTACTCGTCCGACGCGTGCATGCTGTTCGTGGTCCTGCACGCGGTGCGGCTCACCGCGGCGCGTCGCTTCTCGGGCGCGCGGTGGCTCGCGTGGGTCACCGGCCTGATCTTGATCGGTTCGCTGTGGCTGGTCGGCTGGCTCGGCTACTGGCTCGTGTGGGACGAGGCCGCGCGCCAGGTGGCGATCGGCTCGTCGAAGGTGCTCGACGTGCTGCCCATCTTCGGCGATCCGATGGGGCGATCGTTCCTCACCGACGGCAGCGTGCACTCGCTGCTGTTCTTCATCGTGTTCTTCCTCCACATGCTGCTGCCGCTGGCGATGGGCATCGCGCTGTGGCTGCACATCACGCGGCTGAACCGCTCGCGGTTCCTCACGTCGCGGGGCATGGCCGTCGCGATCGTCGCCGCGCTGGTCGTGCTCTCGATCGTGGCGCCGGCGACCAGCGGCAAGTCGGCCAAGATGCTCGTGTCGCCGAGCGCGGTGTCGCTCGACGCCTTCTACCTCCTGCCCATCGCGATCACCGATCGCCTCGGCGGCGGGCTGATCTGGGCGGTCACCCTCCTCGGCGGGATCGTCTCCTTCTCGATCCCGTGGGCGCTCTCGCGCGGGCGCGCGCCGGTCGCCAAGGTCGATCTCGCCAAGTGCAACGGCTGCACGAACTGCGCGGCCGACTGCCCGTACGACGCCATCACGATGGTGGCGCGGACCGACGGTCGCGACTTCGCGCGGCAGGCGGTGGTCGACGCGGCGAAGTGCGTCGGCTGCGGCGTCTGCGCCGGATCGTGCGACTCCGCGGGCATCGGCATCCCCGCCGTGTCGCAGGTCGAGGCGCGCGGGCGCATCGACCGGTGGATCGACGAGGTGATCGCCGACGAGGAGGACGCGCTCGTGGCGTTCGTCTGCCAGCGCTCCGCGGGCGCCGCGGTGAAGGTCGATCCGGAGAGCGGCCGCTCCGACGCGCTGCCCGGGTACCGCGTCATGCCGGTGGTGTGCACCGGCTGGGTGCACGCGCTCACCGTCGAGCGCGCGCTCCGTCACGGCGCCAAGGGCGTGCTCCTGGTCGGCTGCGGCCGCGCGGAGCCGCCGACGCGCGAGGGCACCCGCTGGACGCACGAACGCATCGAGGGCGCCCGCAAGCCCGCGCTCCGAGCCGACAAGGTCGACGCCGCGCGCGTGCGGCTGCTCGAGCTCGATCGCACGCGGGCTTCGGAGCTGAACGTCGAGGCCGAGGCGTTCCGCACGGGGGCGCCGAGGGCGAGCAGGGCTCCAGCGCGTGCGCTCCGCGCGATCGCGGCCGTCGGCGTGGCGGCCGTGCTGTCGGGCGCGACGCTGCTCGGCAGTCGCGTCGGCTACGGCGGCCCGCCCTCGCACGGACCTGAGCTCGTCGTCTCGTTCAAGCACCCCGGCCGCACCGGCGAGCACTGCCGCCGCGTCACCGAGGAAGAGAAGGCGAAGATGCCGCCGCACATGCGGCGCGACGAGATCTGCGAGCGCGGCCGCGCCGCCGTCCGCTTGCGCGTCGAGGTCGACGGGCAGGAGCGCTGGCGGTCGAGCTACGCGCCGCAGGGGCTCCGGGGCGACGGCCCGAGCATCGCCCTCGAGACGCTGGGCATCCAAGCGGGCGAGCACCGGGTCGTGGTCTCCCTCGGCGACAGCCACGATCCGAACGAGTGGACCTTCCGCGACGAACGTACGCTCCGCTTCGGCGATCGCAGCCGAGCGGTGGTCTTGTTCGACCGCGGGACGGGATTCACTTGGGAGACGGGCGAAAGCCCCTAGAATGGAGCGCGCGCATGGATCTCCCGCAGACCACTGAGTACGCGTTGCGCGCGCTGGCGCACATCGCCACGCTGCCCGACGGAACGCTCGCGCGCGCCGAGACGGTCTCCAACGAGACCGGCGTCCCGCTGCACTACCTGCACAAGATCCTGCGGCGGCTCGCCGGCGCGGGGATCCTCGAGGCGAAGAAGGGGCCGGGCGGCGGGTTCGCGCTCGCCAAGGCGCCGCACCGCATCCGCTTCATGGAGATCCTCGAGGCGATGGACTCGCCGATGCCCGACGCCTGCGCGTTCGGGTGGGGCAAGTGCGACGCGAACCACCCGTGCCCGCTGCACGGCACCTACAGCGAGTTCAAGAACGCGATGATCGGCTGGGCGTCGAAGACGACGCTCGCCGACGTGCGCGCGTACGCCGCCTCGATCGGCGCCGAGCGCAACTCCGAGATCCGCCGACTGCCGATGGCCTCACGACCCGGCGCGCGCCCCGGCAAGGCGGTAGACGCGCCGGCCAAGAAGAGGAAGGCGAAATGACCGCGCCCGCCGAGCAGGCGGTCGAGGCGACGCTGCCGGCGCCGCGGGTGCCGCTCGTGGGGGCGCGGGTCGCGCGCGATCTCGTGGCGCTGTGCAAGCCGCGGATCACCCTGATGGTCACCGCGACCGGCGTCGCCGGCGCGCTCGTCGCGCAGCAGCGCCCGTCGCTCGGCGGCTGGCTCGGCGCGACGCTCGGCACCGCCGCCATCGTCGCCGGCGCCAACACCCTCAACATGTGGCTCGAGCGCGAGTCCGACGCGCGCATGGAGCGCACGCGCGATCGCCCGCTCGCCGCGGGGCGGCTGTCTGCGCGCACCGGCCTCTTGTTCGGGCTCGGCCTGTCGCTCGCGTCGGTGCCGTTGCTCCTCGCCGCCAACGGCCTCGTCGCCGTGCTCGGCCTGGTCGCGCTGGTCACCTACGTCGCGCTGTACACGCCGATGAAGCGCTTCACGTCGTGGTCGCTGCCGGTCGGCGCGATCGCCGGCGCGATGCCGCCGGCCATGGGCTACGCGGCGGCGACCGGCACGCTCGACGCGCGCGGCGCGTTCCTGTTCGCCGTGCTGTTCGCGTGGCAGCTGCCGCACTTCATGGCGATCTCGATCGTGCGCGCCGACGAGTACGCGGCCGCCGGGCTCTCGGTCGGCGCGGCCGGCGCGCGGCTGCGCGTGAACAAGCTCGCGATGGTGGTCACCGCCGTCCTGCTGCTCCTGACCACGCTGGCGGCGCCGCTGGTCGGCCTCGGCGGGCGCGGGTCGCAGATCGTCTCGGCGATCACCGGGCTCGCGATGGTCGCGCTGTCGGTGCGCGCCGCGAGGGCGGGGGCGGGCCGGAGCGAGGCGCGCGACGCCTTCGCGTTCACGATGGCGCACCTCGCGATCGTGCTGACGGCGCTCGGGGTCGATCGGTAATCGCCGACGGCATCGCAGACACGTCGTCTTCGGGTCGCCTCGTCGCGCCAGGCGCTCGATGAACGAACCGAGACGAAGGAGCGTCTCATCTACTCCAGGCTCGAATGTCCTGCCTGGCCGGCCTCGCGTATTCCCTCCAGGTGAGGACGGCGCTCGCGGATTGCGAGTTCGAGAGCAGCGGCCACGAACTCGGCTTGACTTCTCCCGATACGCATTACTGATCGAATGCGTCTTCCGCAGTATGTGAATGACACAACACTATCGCGCCGGCCATGCTCGGCCGCAACGTTCTCGATCGCAGACACGCGGTATCGGCGGCGGGTCCGCAGCCGAAAGATTGTGTATTCCTGCTCAAGCAGGACATCCGCTGACCGATAACCTTGATCGAGAGGCGTCAGACGAAACGTCAGCTGACCGAGGCTGTCACGGCCAAGCGCGCAGAGAACCAGGATTCCGACCACATTGATTGCAGCCAGCGCTGGCCAAACGTGCCCACGGTATGCGTCTGTTAGGCTGAGCGCGTTGAATCCGAGCCACCAGATCAACGCCAGAGAGAGGCGGAGTATCTTGTAGCGTGGGGCAACCAACAAGCAAACGCTCCCGCGTTGCAGCTCGAGAACCACCCCAGCGGGAGCGTGCGCCCGCAACATGTTGAGCTTACTTGCAGGCAATGTACTCCGAGAAGCCATCATCGTCACTGAAACCGAATCCACCGCTCCAATGGCCGAAGCTGATTCCAAAATACGTGCCTGTTTCGTGGCCAACTTTTCCGCCGAAAGCGCGCGGCAGATCGAAGCGACCGAAGACAAGACCAATCGGGCCCACCTCAACCGTGCTCTCTAGCAGTCTGATCTTCGCCGTCTCGAGGTGCCATTTGCCATCTCCGCGAACGTCTCTCTCGTATAGCCCTTCATATCCAGCATACAAGGCCGCTTCGCCAACACCCTTGAGTCCCCCCACCACGCCGGCTGCGGCGATCCCACCTGCGAAAGCGCCGTTTACCGAATCATATCCGGCGAGACCCACCAACTCTCCCTCGAGCCCCAAGGCCTCAGGGCCCACGTGTTTCGACGCTGCACCCCACGCGTATACCGAATAAAGCCCGGTCGGGTCGAGGCGGTTCACCGGATCGTTGCCCGCATACGCGTAGAAATTCGTGGCTCCACCCGCAAAGCCCATGGGCTCCTTCGTCAACCACCGCCCGCGCGCCGGATCGTACTCCCGCGCGCCGAAGTGCACGTACTTCGTCGTGCGGTCGTAGAGCCCGCCCGCGAAGCCGAACGGCACCGGCGCAAAGCCGGGCGCGACGTACTCCCCGACGACCACGCCCCACTCGTTGTAGTCCGTTCGTTGGACGACCGCGCCAGTCGCCGTGTCGACGACGACACGCGGGCTGCCGAGGTGGTCGGCGAAAATGCGATAGACCTTCCCGCCTTGCAAGACGAGGTCGGGCACGTTCGGACGGCTCGCGAACACGAAGCGCGAGACGAGTGTACCGCCCCGATACTCGGCGATTGGGAGCAGGCCGCCGTCTTCGTAGACGTACGCGATGCTGCCCGAAACGCCGCTCTCCTCGCGCAGCACCCGCCGGCCGAGCGCGTCGTAGCGATAGGTCACCGTGCGTTCGACCCAAGTTGACCAATCGAGTGTGCGCCAGCCTATCAGTTGCCCGTCGGCATCGTACGTGTGGCTGAAATCATTCCACCAGTTCCGGACCAGTCGGCCGTCGCGATCGTGAACGAAAGTGTTCGCCGGATCGCTCACGAGCCGATCCTGCGCGTCGTAGGTGTTCCCGGTGCCGCCGCCCACCGGCACGTCACGGTTGCCGTTGATGTCATAGGAGTAGTTGCGCGTTGCGACCACGGAGCCGGGGCCCTCGTTCAGCCCGGCATTCACGATCACGCCCTCGAGCGCGCCGTCATGCCGATACGTGTAGCTGGTCGTCTGGGTACGCTCCGCTAGCCCCGGCACGGCGGCGACGTACTCCGTGAGCCTCGTGATGCGGCCGCGCGCGTCTCGTTCGTACGTGAAGCCGAGGTAGCGCGTGCCGCTCCTGGTCGCCTCGAGGCCCCACTCGGACACACTCGAGGCGTCGCGTGCGCCTGCGAGCTCGCCGAAGAGCGACCACGAGAGGTTCTCCCTCGTGCCAGCGACGCTGACGGCGGTCGGCGCACCGTCAGGACGCGGAATTCCGCCGGTCAGCAGCCGGTCGACCGTGAGCGTTTGGCCGGCGACGGTCGCGGTCTTCAAGAGTCCATCCAGATCGTAGCCGTACGAGACCGTACTCGTGTTCCCAGCGACATACACGGATTGGGTGTCGAGGCGCAAGCGGCCGTCAAACGTACGGGAGACGGTGGGGTCGATTGTGGCGCCCGAGGACGGCGTGAGGTGAGCCTCCGTCTGCGTCGGCACGACGCCATCGAACTGGTGCCACGAATACGCCTGCCATGATCCGCCGCGCAGCCGTCCTTGGATGCCCGGGAGGCCGTCCGGTCCCCATGTCATGTAGTCCATGAAGGATCCAGTACCGCCATCGCTCGACCCGAAGCTCCTTGTTTGCGGACGCATGACCGGTGAGAAGGTCCACGTGTCCTTTGCCCATGGCTCGCTGCGTGTCAGCTCGCGGAGCTCGAGATCCGCACCCAGAGCGGCCGAGATGCTGGTCGGCTCGGATCCGACCGTTGGTGCGTTGTACGCCAGTTTGCCTGACGAGCGGTCGAGCGTGAACGTGTGGAGGGCACTCGTCGTCCCTCCCGTGGCTTGGACGGGCACGACCACCATCGTGGTGCCGTCAGCAACATGCGTCAGCGTGACCGTGCGTTCGGAGCTACCGTAAGGAGTCGTCACCGTCCGCGGCCGACCGACTTTGTCAGTGGTGATCCGTCCGAGCAATCCGAGAGGATCGAATGCGCATGCGAGATACCCGGTGGTCGCATCGTACCCAAAGCTGACGCGACGGCAGCCCGCGGGCACCGGCGGAGGCGCGGAGCTGCAGTCGGCCGCTGGGTGGTCGGGAGTCGTGAGGCTCGGGCAGACGCCCTGTTGAATTGCGGTGATCCGTCCCCGCGCATCGTAACCGAGCCAGAGCTCGTGATGTCCCGCGGCGACCACCCGCACGAGCCGGTCCTTCAGGTCGTACTCGACCGCCGTGGTCGCTCCCGATGGCCGCGCAGTGGTGACCCGCGTACCCGACGTCCCGATCTTCTCGGTCGTCGTGGTCATGCTGCGAGCGCTCGATCCCTCCAGCCAGGACACCGTTTCCGTCAAGTTGGACGCGGTTCCTGGCGCGCTCGCGTTGGACGGTGACACCGAACGAGCGATGGTGGTGCTGACGATGGGGCTCGAGGGGCTCGGCTTGAAATCGAGCTGCGAAGCGTACGAAGCCACGTGCCCGAACCTCGGATCGGAGCTCAACTTGGTGGTCATCGTGGCGTTCGAAGCATACGTCGTCGCCCGAGAGCGGCCGGCAAAGTCCTCCTCCGTCCTGGTGACCTCGGCCCACATCCCTGTCCCGAGGGTCCTCGTACGAACAAGGTTGCCCGAGCCGTCCGTGCGCAAGTCATACGAAATCTGCTGCCCGGCCCCGGAGGAGACGTCCACCCGCCAACCAAGCGGATCGGTCGTCCGGACGAGCGTCTGCGGCGTGCCCGACGCCATCGCGTGGTAGTCGTGCGAAAGGCGACCGTTGCTGTCGTACGCGAACTGGTAGCCCGGTCCGGACGTAGCGTTCGCGATCGGGTCGCGGTACTCCCACAGCAGGCCGTTTGGCGAGTACGTGAACGAGGAACTGCGGCCGACTTCGGGCTCGTCGAATCTCGTGAGATAGTCGCCGGTGAGCGTCAGCTTGGAGACCAGGTTGTCCTGCGATCGGAGCTCGATGCTGCTCGCCGACACGCGGTTGATTGTCAGGGTATTGTCGCCGGCGTCGACGATGCTCGTGAGCTTGGTGCGATCCACGGGGTCGTGGTTGAACGTCAGCTTCGCGCGTCCGGTGAAGGCGTCAACCGTCCGCTGGATGACGCCCTTCGTGTCGAACACGTATACTTCGCTGGCGTCGCCGGAGGCTACGAAACGCTCCGAGCCGACAAGGAGGCTGGACATCCCGTGCGAGACGCGGAGGACGCGGTGCGTTGGATTCGCGGCGCTGTCGCCCAAGTTCACGACGAACAGATCGCCGCGGCTATCGATAGCGATCGCTGTCGGATCGTGCAGCTTGGCGTCCGCAGCGCGACCCCCATCGAGGATCTCGGTCGGGGGACAGGTGAGCGTTCCACCGACGCCCGCCACGACGCGCAACAGCTTGTCACCCTCGAGCCGGTAGACGCGGCAATCGGATGCCATCGTCGACACGAACACGGTTCCGTCGGGCGAGATGGCGATGCGCCGGAATGACACCGGGGGGTCGCTTCCGAAGGTCTTGTTTGCGTAGCCGTCAGGGCCGACCCGCCAGATCTGGTTCTGCGTCGCGATGAAAAGGTCACCATTGGCCCGCGCCGCAACGCCGCCGACGTTCGTCAGCTTCAGCTCGGTTGCCTTCGAGCCGGAGTCCGTTGCGCTGCCGCCGCCGGCGACAGTGCGTACGAGCGGCTTGGGGCCCGGCGCGATCCGGCGAATACGATCGTCGCCGCCAGCGGCGTCATCGACGAAGTAGATCGTGCCATCAGGCAGCACCGTGATATCGCGCGGAGTCGAAACTTCCGAACCCATCGCGGGCCCGTCGCCGCCGATCCCTTTCGTGCCGTCAGGGCTGCCAGCGATCTGCACGAGCCCTGACGCCGAATCGTAGCGATACAGCCGATACTCCGAGATGGGCGTGAAGTACAGCCGTCCTGCGCCGTCGACGGCGAGGCCGCGTGCATCGTTCGCGAGCACCTGGTGGATGCGGGCGTTCTCGAATCCATCGCTGGGGTTGGTCGCGTCGGGTGTGATCTTCCAGATCCCGTCGTAGAAGGTGGCGACATACAGGGAGCGATCCGGGGCCATCGCAAGCGCCTCAAGCTCGTAGGGCAGCGCCACGGACCGCGCCAGCGCCCCCGTAGTCAGGGTTCCGCTTGCCCCACCGGCCACCGTGAAGATGGACGCGTCCTTCACTTCGGTGTGAACGACGCCGCCATCCCCCCGGTACAGCGTCTGGCTCTCGACGTCGTAGTAGTGCACCGGGCTGAGCGACCAGCCGCCGAGGCCCTGGATCGAGTCGACCCAGGTGTCGACCCACGCGTCCAGCTCGCGATAGAGCGTCGCCTCCTTGCGCGTCGAGTCGGCGATGAACGAGATGGCGGGATCCGGCGACATCGCGGCGGGATCGCCGAATTTCGTTACGCTGAAGTAGCTGCCATCGTAGACGAAGCCGACCTTCACGTGCGCACGCTGGCGACCGTTCAGCACGCGTGCGAAGGAATCGCGGCCGTCCCAGCGAAAGCGGAACTGATAGTAGGTCCTTGGCCCTTTCACGGGATCGCTAATCACGGCCTCGCTCACGACGCCGGTGAGCAGCCTCCCTGCAATCGTGGCGGTACCCTCGACGCGCTTCGGCAAGGGACTGGACGGCTTCTCCACGGATGCGACGAACTCGCGCCAGCGCCCGGGCTGGCGTGCACTGCTGTAGCGCAGCGAGAACGGCGTGCCGGCGATCGGCAAGACCTCGCCGAGCGTCTGGTTTTCACACTCGATGATCGATCCGGCCCGGCAGCTGGGCTTCGTCGTGTCGCCGCTGAAGAAGCTGATGAGGCCGGGAGGGAGCGCGCCCGCGATCGCGCGGATGGCGAAGTTCCAGTCGAAGGAGGAGAAGTGCTCGACCTCGAACCTCCAGAGCGTGTGCCCGGTACCGGCATCCGCCGAGCCGGTCCAGTAGCGTGCGAGCTCGGTGGCTTCGCCAGGAAGCAACGTCACGCCGCCCGAAACCGTGGCCTGTCCGCTGCTGTCGACACCGGTGATCGCGATGACTCTTCCGTTGTGCTCCGGCAGCTCCGGAACCCACACGCCGAGCTTCTCGTCGTACTTGCCGTTCGGGACCTGCACGTCGACACCAACCCCAGCCCAGTTGTCGACGTACAGCACCACCGGTCCGCTGAATCTCACCGTCTTTCGCTCGTGGCCGTCGAGCGCGAAGGCGGCCGCAAACGTGTAGCCGCTCGATGGCGGCAGCAGTCCTGGCATCGCAGCGGGCCCGCCGGCGCCTACCGTGTACTCGATCGCCCTGACGGAGAACGTGTCGATCGGCGACATGCCGTCGACGGTCGCTTGCGTCCCCGCGGGGAAGAACGCAGCGAGCCGCCGAGGACCAGTCTCTCCCGGCGGCGTGACGTCCGGGCCGAGGACGAAGCGGTTGGACGAGTTGATCAACGTCGCGGATCCGGTGATCGGCGTCAGGCGCGCGTCGTCCATCCACGTGTAATCGTGAACGCGGGGCACGACACGGCGCTGGATCGGAAGATAGCTGGTGCCGGCCGGGCCCTGGACATCGACGAGCACGGGACCGGTGCCTTTGACCGCGAGCGCGAAGCTGCCGTCCCACCACGTGGTGGCGCTGCCGTACTCCGGGTGATCGACGATGCTCAGGCGTCCGCACACGACCGGATCGCCATCGCGGGTCTTGATCGAGCCACGAATCACCGCGAGCGCATCGTCGGGGAACGTCGAGGGGTCCAGCGGAGCGCCGTCGTTGGCGCGTTGCGGCGCAGAGCCGCCGTCGAAGAGCCAGTGATTGGCCGCGGCGAAGTCGGTCGGCGCCTTTGCCAGCGGCGTGGGCGAGACAGAGGTGGCTGCGCCAACGGTGCTTGCTTGCACGGCCGCCCCGGCTGGCAGGCACTCCGTGCTGCACTCCCACACTTCATCGTAGTCGTTCCACGAGCAGCTTGCGACGCAGGGACGCAACCGGACCTCGTGCCGCGCGCACGCGGCATAGCCGGCGAACGTCGCGTTTGCGATCGCGCAAAGACCGTAGGGAGCGGACACGGAGCCACACACGATGGACGGCGTGGCAGCGCCGTCGATGTACGCCTCGACGTACTGGGCGCCTGCGAAGTTGCGCGAGAAATCCCAGGAGATCGTGAACGAACTGTCGGTCGCGGCGCTTTGCCAGGCCACGTCGGAGCTGACGGCGGCCGCCGATTGCCCGGCCTGCGGGTCCGGGGGCGCTCCCCGATCACTCGCACCGCAGGCCAACGGACACACAGCAACGACCACGAGGAGCGTCAGACGGACGACGTCGGCCCATCGGTAGGAACGCAGCTCACGCATGCCGCGACTCTCTGCTCGACGCGATCGATGATCAACCCGATTCCGTGAGCTGCAGCGCGAAGCATGTCATTGGTCATTACGAACGGCGAACCGGCCGAGAGCGATCATTCGGTTCGCGACGCGGCACGCGGAGCGCGTATAATCTCCAGGAAATGTCGCGTGGAATGCTGGTCACGATTGGTCTCGCCATGGCGTGCTCGGCTCCCGAGCCGGCCCCAGGTGCGTCACCATTCGTCGGAGGTGCCGACGCTCCCGATCTCGCTCGGGCACGAGCCTTGCTGGCAGCGCATGGGCTACCGGCGGCTTCCGGCGAGTCGACCATGGCTGCGGGCTCGCGCAGCTCCCGGCTCGGCGACCGAGGCCCTGCAATCACGATCGGCGCGTCGGCCGCGGACGGGTTCGGCCTGCGCGAGCCGACCGGCGTTGCGGTCGAGGTTCGTCTCGAGTCGGCGACGCGGGCGCGCCCAATCGCCGTCGACGGCTGGCTCGTGTTCGCCGACGCGCTGGATGGTCGCCCGGCGTTCGTCCGGGAGACTGGCGACGGTGTCGAGGACTTCGTCGTGTCGTCGGCGTCGAGCCTCCGATATCGAGTCTCGCTCGGCGACCGTGTCGCCGGGCTACGGCTCGCCTCCGAGACGCTGGAGCTGCTCGACGCGGAGGGCGTGCCGCGTCTGCGGATGAACCCTCCGTACGTCATCGATGCGCAAGGGCGCCGCCACGCGGCCTCGCTGGATCTCGTGGGCTGCGCCGTCGATCGCAGCGCCGCGCTGCCGTTCGGTCGCCCGCCGGTGCCTCCGGGCGCGCACGATTGTCGGCTCGTGGTGCAGTGGGAGGCCGCGCTAGCCAAGCCGGTGCTCGTCGATCCGTCGTGGTCGACGACCGCGTCGATGTCCGTTCGACGCTCTGGGCATGGCGCCGCTGCGCTCGGGGACGACCGTGTGTTGGTAGCAGGCGGCAATGACGGACCGCTCATCCATTCCTCGGCAGAGGTCTTCGATGGAACGAGCCTCACCTGGGCCAGCGCGGGGTCCATGAGCGGACCTCGCACTGGCGCCGGGACCATCAAGCTGGCTGGGGGGCGGGTCCTGGTGGCCGGCGGGTTCGGCGCGACGGGCTGGCCGCAGCGGACCGCAGAGGTCTTCGAGGTCGCCACGGGCTGGCGCGCCGTCGCGTCGATGAACGAGTCGCGGCGCGACTTCGCGATCGCAAACGTCGGATCGCGGGTCCTGGCCGTCGGCCACGGCCATTCAGCCGAGCTGTTCGACATCGCGACCGAGACCTGGAGCTTCACGGCCAAGCCGCTCCGCCACCGCGCCTTCGGGCAAGCCCACGCCGTCGGCCCGGACACGGCCTTGATCTACGGTGGGAGCACGAGCGGCGACACGTCCACCGCAGAGCTGTGGACCGCGGGAACGTGGACGGACGCGGGCTCGACCACCGTACCCGGCGGCGCATCGCTCACGCTCCCGGGAAACCGCGTGCTCGTCGTCGGAGGGCAAGGACTGAGCACCATGGTGGAGATGTGGTCGCTCGGCGGCGGGTGGAAGAAGATGAAGGCCCTGCCCCTGGCGATCAGGTGTCCGACCCTGGCACTGCTTCCCGGCGGAGCGGTGTTGGAGGTGGGTGGACAAGGTCCCGCGTACCTCTCGAATGCGAACGTCTTCGATCCGGTCGCGGAGACGTGGACCGCCGCTGGCCACCTGAGCCAGCGTCGCGGCTCCGCGGTCGCAGCCACTACCAGCAAGGGCGCGCTCATCATCGGGGGCGAGTCCTGGGTCGACGATGCGCAGCGCGCGCTGAGCACCGCCGAGCTGTTCGGGCCCTTCGCGCCCCTCGGCGCCGCCTGCACCGCCGGCTGGGAGTGCGCGTCCGGCACGTGCGCCGACGGCGTGTGCTGCGACTCCGCGTGCGACGGTCCGTGCGAGTCCTGCACGCTCGAGGCCTCGCGGGGGACCTGTCGACCGATCGCCGGATCGGCGGTGCACGGCGCGTGCAAGGCCATTGGCGCGCTGCCCTGCGGATCGGCGGCGTGCGACGGCATGGACGGCAAGGCCTGTCGAAAGCACCCTGGCACCGACACGATATGTCGCGCGCCCGAGTGTCGGGACGGGGTCGCCTGGGCAGCCGGCCGTTGCGACGGCGCGGGCGCGTGCGCGTCGCCCGCCGCCACGCCGTGCGCTCCGTATCGCTGCGCCGGCGACACGTGCGGCACGTCCTGCACGGAGGATCGGGACTGCGTCGAGGGCTGGGGGTGCGATCCGGCGACGCGCCGTTGCCGGCTTTCGCCGCCGGAGCCGACCGATGCCGGCATCTCCGACGCAGCACTCCCCGACGCTGCGGTCGTCGATGCAAGCGACGACGGCGGCACGATCCGATACGAATGCGGCTGTCGTGCGACCGGGGTGGGGGCGCGGCCGGGGGTCACGTGGTCGCTCGTCGCCGTGACGCTCGCGACGATGGCTCGCCGTCGGCGAAGAGCGCCTCGAGGATCCCGGATCGCGGGGCTTCAGGCTCGGAAATCGTCCTGTTCAGGGCGTGCCGATCGGTGACGGGCCGCCAGATGCGAAGTTCAGCCGTCGTCGAACACGTCGGCGAGCCGCGTCGCGACCGCCGCGCGGCGGATCCACGCGTCGAGGCGACTGCGATCGGTGCAGCTGCGCACGCGCTCGGCCACCGCGGCGTCGACCTCGATGCCGCGTGCGGACAGGATCTCGAGCAGCGCCTCGGCCATGCCCTCCGCGTGCCCCTCGGCGCGCCCCTCGGCGACGTACCGCTTGGCGAACTCGCTCTGGTATTCGTAGCGGCCCTGCTTCATGAGCTCCTCCAGCGCGGCCCGCGCGGCGCCACCCAGCGCGGCGAGGACCAGATCAGTGTAGACACGGCGGCGATCGTCGTCGAGCGAGCCGCTGCGCGCGATCGCATCCAGCGCAGGCACGACGATCTGAAGGGCCTCGTCGTCTTCGCCATGCGCGACGGCGGAGAGCACCGCGAGCTCCACGTTCCCACCACGAGCGGGCGATGCAGCATCGGCTTCGGTGATCCGCGGCACGACCGAGCGATCGACGACGAACGGACGAAGGACGAATCCCGGCGGACCGATCGCGATGGCGCGCTCGCACCAGCGCGCGATATTGTCGTCGAGCGCGACGATCACGAGCACGCACGGGCAGCGGAGCTCTCTGCGGAGCAGCGCCAGATAGCACGGCCACGCGTACGTCTTGTCCTCGTCGGGCCCGAGCTGGACCTCGACGACGATGCCCAGCGCCGGCCGATCCGCCTGCACGAGAACGACGGCGTCGGCCCCGAGCTCGACGGGACGCACCTGACGCATGGTCTCCGACGCGAGCGCCGCACGCGCGCCTTCGGGCACCTCGACGCCGAACGCGTCGCGAAGCAGCTCCATCGCCAACGCAGGACGGCTGCGAAACAGCAAGACGAGCGCTTCATGCGTCGGCGAAGGCATCGCGGCCCGCGGCAGAGCACCTCGCGTGCCCCGACCCGATGCCCGATCTCCCCGACGATCTCGCGAGCGCGCCCCGGCGGATCCGGTGGACCGCCGGCGGACCGCCGGCGGCTCGTCTGCGCGCGAGCTCGCGCCGTGACCGGCCTTCGCGACGCGTGGAGTCGCACGTCCTCGCTCGCTTGTTGCAGCGACTCGCAGCCGCGTGCTCTACGTCTACCTCGTCTACGGCCTGGCGTTCATCGGCGGTGGGCTCGTGCTGGGCCTGCAGACACGCATGCCCACTCGCGCCGCGCGCACGCCCGCGCTCGCCCTCCTCGCGCTGTTCTGCGTCGTGCACGGCGTGGCCGAGTGGCTCGTGATGGCCGGTGTCATCGAGGAGCTCAGGGGAGCGGCCGCGCGCGGCGGGATCCTGCGGGACGTCGCGCTCGCCGCCGTCGCCGTGTCCTTCGCGCTGCTCAGCCAGTTCGCGGTCGAGCTCGGGGTGGCGTTTCGACGTTGGCCTCGGCTACTCCGCGCGGTGCCCGCCGCGTTGCTCGCCGGGACGACCGGACTCGTCGTATCAGCGCCCGATCGTTGGGGCGCCGAGTGGCGACTCGGGGCGGAGGCGGTCGTCCGTTACGTGCTCTGCCTGCCGGCCGGCCTCCTAGCCGCCTCCAACCTCCTCTCGGGCTCGCGCGACCCGCAGGCCGCACCGCACGGCCGAAGACGAAGGGATCTCCGGTGGGCGGCCGCGGCCCTCGCCGGGTACGCCTTCTTCGCGGGCGCGCTCACGCCGCGCGCGCCGTTCCCACCCGCCTCGATCCTGAACGCCGAGGGCTTCCGGGCGGTGGTCTCGATCCCCGTGGAGGTGCCTCGCGCGCTGCTGGCGGCTGCGATCGCGTCGCTCCTCTCGGAGGCGTTCGTCGTCGAGACGCACCGAGAGCAGATCGAGATGGAGCGCCTTCGCGAGGAGTTCATCTCGGTCGTCGCCCACGATCTCCGCAACCCGATCACCGTGATCCTCGGCACCGCGAGCCTGCTCGAGCGGCGCGCGGCCGCAGACGATAAAGGCCTGATCGCGCGGCTGCGGAGGAGCGCCCTAACGCTCGATCGGATGATCGCCGATCTGCTCGACGCCTCGCGCATCGAGGCGAGCCGCCTCGCGCTCCGGCGCCAGCTCGTCGACCTCGGCGCGCTGGTGCGCGAGGTCGTCGAGCGATCGAGCGCCACGCTCGGCGGACGTCGCGTGCAGATCGCGGCGCCCGGCGGTGCGCTCGAGGTCGACGCCGATCCGATGCGCCTCGAACAGATCCTCGTGAACTTGTTGACCAACGCGGCCAAGTACTCCGACGAGGGAACCGACCTTCGGCTCACGATCGAGAAGCGGGCCGACGAGGTGCGCGTCGGCGTCACCAACCGCGGGCCCGGCATCTCCGCCGAGGACTTGCCGCGCCTGTTCACGCGATTCTTCCGCACGCCCGCCGCTGCGAGAGGGCAGCGACAGGGGCTCGGCCTCGGCCTGTACATCGCGCGCGGGTTGGTGGAGGCGCACGGAGGACGCCTCTGGGCAGAGTCGAGCGAGCGCCTCCGCGAGACCACGTTCCGCTTCGCGCTGCCCCTCTCGACGAGCCGCGCGCCCGAGGCGGCCTTTCGACGGGGCGCCCGCGCCATCGTCCGCGACTCCCGCCCGAGCGGAGCGTAGGGCGCTCGGTGCGCCGTGCTGGAGCTCGCGCTCGCTTTGACGCGATCTTGCTGACGCGATAACAACATCGCATGGCGAAGCTGAGACGCACCGGGAGAAGAGAGACCTTCAGCGTGTCCGTCTCCCCAGAGACGAAGGAGCGGCTTCGCAGGGCGGCCGACCGCGCCTTCGGCGGAAACGTCTCGGCGGTGATCGAGGCCATCGCGCTCGAGGCCGATCGCCAGGGCGCGCTCGAGTGGTTGCTCGATCGCGCGCCATCCGTGTCCGACGCCGCCTTCGAGGACTTCCTGCGCGAGATGTCTGGCCGCAAGCGCCGTCGTGCGAAGCGGGCGGCATGATCGCCGTGACGCTCGACACCGGCGCCTTGATCGCCATCGAGCGAAGACGCGAGCGCGGCGCGATGCTTCTGCGCGCAGCGTTCGAACACCGTGCCCGCCTGCTGACGATCACGCCCGTCATCGCGGAGTGGTGGCGCGGCCGCACCGACGTCCGTGATCGGATCAAGACGGCGATCACAGTCGTGCCCTTCCCGCTCGTCGCCGCCGAGGCCGCAGGTCTCGCGCTTGCCGGCGTACGGCGCGAGCCGGAGCGCGCGCGGCTCGCCGTCGACGCGATGGTGATGGGCCTTGCTGCCACCCTCGGCGGCGGCGTCGTCTACACCAGCGACGTCGACGATCTGGAGCGTCTGTCGGCGCACTTCCCGGGCGTGCGAATTCTCGCCGTGTGATCAGGTCGACTCACTGGACGATCGCGACACCTCCACCGCGATCGCTCGCCGGCCGCCTCGATGGCCTCACGTACGGGGCGGGTTCCGGCCACGCGTGCTCGACGATCGCCGCGTCTGCTACGCTCTGCCCATGTCCAACGCGCGCCCGTCGACGCCCGGCTGGCAGCTCGACCCGGCCGATCCGCGCGCGCCATCGCGCGAGGTGTGGGCGGCGCTGTCGCCCGAGGCGCGCGCCGCCGTCGTCGACGCGTTGCCCTCCGAGCTCGATCCCGGGCTCGGCGTCGCGCCGCCCGAAGGCGACGAGCACTTCGAAGCGTCGGTACGGCCGCTGGGAGCGCTCCGTCGGTGGTTCGACAAGCTCGGACGCCGCGTCTACGTCGGCACGAACCTCCCCGTCTTCTACCCGGCCGAGCGCGTCTTCGCGCCCGACCTGATCGCGGTCGTCGACGTCGAGCCCGGCCCTCGCAGGCGCTGGGTCGTCGAGTCGGAGGGCAAGGGGCTCGATCTTGCGCTCGAGGTGCACGTCTCGGGAGAGTGGCGCAAGGACTTCGTCGACAACGTGGAGCGCTACGCGCTGCTCGGCATCCGCGAGTACTTCGCGTTCAACGTCACGAGCGGCGTGCTCGTGGGCTACCGACTGGAAGAGGCCTCGCAGCGCTACGCGCCGCTCGCCGCCGGGCCCGACGGTCTGCGCTCGGAGGTGCTCGGGCTCGACCTGCTCGCCGTCGGCGGCCGCATCCGGTTCTTCCACGCGGGCGCCCGCGTGCCGGAGCTCGACGAGCTGATCGAGCGTCTCGAGTCGGCGATGACGGAGGTGCTCGCGCGCGTCCGCGAGCTCGAGGCGCGCCTCGAAGAGGAGCAAGCGGCCAAGGAGCAGGAGCGAGCGGCCAAGGAGCAGGAGCGAGCGGCCAAAGAGCAGGAGCGCGCGGCCAGGGAGGCTGCCGAGGCGGAGGTCCTGCGGCTGCGCGCCGAGCTCGCGAAGCTGAAGGGCTGACGGCCAAGCCTCGCCGGCGCCGCTATTTCGTCGCCTCCGCCACGCTCCGCGCGCGAAAGAACAGCCCGCAAAAGCCATCAGTCGCCAGCCACCTCGCGGCGACTGACGACTGACGACTGACGACTGACGACTCTCAGAAGCTGCCGAACGCGTCGTCCGAGATGTCGAGCGGCGAGGTGTCCTCGCGCGCGAGCAGCTCGGCCTTCAGCTTCACGCCGGGGACGACGTTCAGCGCGTAGTACTTCGCCGCCTGCTTCTTGCCCTCGTAGAACGCGCGGTCGCGCGCGCCCGCGTCGCCCTCGGGGAGCTTCGCCTGCGCGTCGTGCGCGATCTTCGCGCCCTCGAGGAGCAGCCAGCCGACGGCCAGCTCGCTCATCATCTCGAGGAAGCGGTTGGCCGCGAGCGGCACCATCGCCATCTGGCCCATCTGGAACCAGCCGAGCAGCCGCATCGCGCTGCCGCCGACCGCCTCCTGCGCGCCCTGCAGCTCCTTGACCCAGGCGCCGATGACCGGGTGGTCCTGGTTCTCGCCGATGAACCTCGCGACGTCGCCGAGGAAGCCCTGGAGGTTGGCGCCGCCGTTCTGACCGAGCTTGCGGCCGACGAGGTCCATCGCCTGGATGTGGTTGGTGCCCTCGTAGATCGAGAAGATCTTCGAGTCGCGGCAGTACTGCTCGACGGGGTAGTCCTGCGTGTAGCCGACGCCGCCGTAGGTCTGGATGGCCGTCTCGCAGACGCGGAACGCCTGATCGGAGCCGTACGCCTTGACCAGCGGGACGAGGAGATCGACCTGGCCCTGGTGGTAGGCGGCCGCCGCGTCGTCCTTGCCCTTGAAGACCTCGACCGCGTCCTGGTGGCGCGCGAGCTTCACGATCAGGGCGCGGAGGCCCTCCACGCGCGACTTCATGTCGAGGAGCATGCGGCGGACGTCGGGGTGCTCGATGATCGCCACGCGCGGGGCGGTCGCGTCCTTCCAGAACTTGATCGACGCGCCCTGCTTGCGCTCCTTGGCGTACTCGAGCGCGTTGAGGTACGCGGTCGACGCGACGGAGACCGACTGCAGGCCGACGCCGATGCGCGCGCCGTTCATCATCTTGAACATCTGGGCGATGCCCTGGTTCTCGACGGTGCCGACCAGCTCGCCCTCGCAGCCGTCGGCCTCGCCGAAGCTGAGGAGCGCGGTCGACGAGCCGTTGATGCCCATCTTGTGCTCGATGCCGGCGACGGCGACGTCGTTGGAGCCGCCGGAGCTGCCGTCGTCGTTGATCTTCAGCTTGGGGACGATGAAGAGCGACAGGCCCTTGGTGCCGGGCGGGGCGTTGTCGACGCGGGCGAGCACGAGGTGGATGATGTTCTCGGCGAGGTCGTGATCGCCGCCCGAGATGAACAGCTTGGTGCCCTTGATCGAGTACTTGCCGTTCGGGAGCTTGTGGGCGGTGCTCTTGGCGGCGCCGACGTCGGACCCGGCCTGCGGCTCGGTGAGGCACATCGTGCCGCCCCAGGTGCCGTGGTACATGCGCTTGAGGTAGAGCTCCTTCTGCGCGTGCGTGCCGAACTCCTCGATGACCTCCGCCGCGCCGAGGGCGAGGCCCGGGTACATGCCGAAGGCGACGTTGGCGCCCGAGAGGAACTCCTCGACGCAGACCTGCAGCGCGTGCGGCGCGCCCTGGCCGTCGTACTCCGGATCGACGGCGACGGCCTTCCAGCCGGCCTCGTAGAGCTTCTTCCACGCGTCGATGAAGCCGGGCGGCGTGATGACCTTGCCGTCTTCGAGCTTGCAGCCCTGATCGCCGATCTTGTTCAGCGGCCCGAGCACGTCGCACGAGAACTTGTAGGACTCCTCGAGGATCATGGTGACCTCGTCCTGTCCCCAGTTCTCGAAGGGCGCCTTGCCCAGCAGCTCGCCGAGCTTGAACTGCTCGAAGAGGAGGAACTTCAGCTCACGGAGGTCGGCCTTGTAGCTGTTCTGCGCGAGATCCTTGGACACGGGGAGCCTCCTCTTGTTCTCGAAGGTGCTGCAGCACCCGGGGGCTGGCGGCCCGAAGGTCCGCCGCTCACTGAATCGCCATTCATTCTGGTAGCATGTCGATGCGGCGCGTCAAACGCTCTCTGCGGGAGCATATTACGTCGGACATTTTCCCGCCCGGGCGCGGTTTCGGTATCGCCGTCCGCATGGCGAGCTCCGGCGGGGTCCAGGTGGCGGGCGAGGCGATCGAGGTCGTGTGCGGGCAGCTCCTGTTCGTGGGCTTCGACGGCACCGAGCTGCCTCGGCCGTTGGCGGAGGCGTTCGGGCGCGGCCATCGGGGCGGGGCGATCCTCTTCAAGCGGAACGTCGCGCGGCGTCACGTGGAAGCCCCCGACGAGGTCGACCTGCTGCAAGTGGCCGAGCTGAACGCCGCGATCGTCGCCGCCGCGCCGAGCTCGCTCCCGCCGGTCATCGGCGTCGACCAGGAGGGCGGCCGCGTGAAGCGCCTCGGCCCGCCGGTCCTCCAGGTGCCGCCGATGCGCTCGTTCGGCGACAAGGACCCGGCGGTGGTCGAGCAGATCGCCAAGGCGGTGGGCGAGGAGCTCGCGGCGCTCGGGTTCTCCATGAGCTTCGCGCCGGTGCTCGACGTCGACAGCAACCCGAACAACCCGGTGATCGGCGATCGGTCGTTCGCGCGCGATCCGGAGGCGGTCGCCCGCCTCGGCATCGCGTACGCCCGCGGCCTCGCGCGCGCGTCGGTGCTCGCCTGCGGCAAGCACTTCCCGGGGCACGGCGACACCGAGGAGGACTCGCACCTGTCGCTCCCGCGCGTGCGGCACGATCGGGCGCGCATCGACGCGATCGAGCTCGCGCCCTTCCGCGAGGCGATGGCCGCCGGCGTGCTGCCGTCGATCATGACCGCGCACGTGATCTTCGACGCGATCGACCCCGACGCGCCGGCGACGCTCTCGACCAGGGCGATGCAGCGGCTGCTTCGTGAAGAGCTTCGCTACGACGGGGTGTGCATCAGCGACGATCTGTTCATGAAGGGCGTCTCGCCCTCGGGCGGGGCCGACGCCTCGGAGGTCGCCCGCGCCGGAGTACGCGCGATCGAGGCCGGCTGCGACATGCTGCTGGTCTGCCACGCGGGACCCGCCGCCGACGCGTGCCACGCGGCGCTGGTCGCGCGCGCCCGAGAGGACGCGGCGTTCGAGGCGCGCGCGCGCGAGGCGTTCGCGCGCGGCCTCGCGATGCGCGCGCGCGTGGCTCCGCGCCCGATCGTCGACGTGGCCGAGCTCCGACGTCGCGTCGGCGCGCAGACCCTGACGTCGATCGTCTGCGGGTGCTGAGGTCGGGTCAGCGCGCGGTCGCGAAGCAGCGGAAGCCGACGCCCGGGTACGCCGCCGACGCGGCGGTGCGGCGCGAGCCGGCCTGGAAGGTGGTCGGATCGGCGGGATCGAACGCGGAGCCGCCGCGGAACACGAACGTCGTGCCCGTGGCCTCGGTCGAGGTCCACTCCCACACGTTGCCGGCGAGATCGAAGAGGCCGTCGCGCGCGCCGCTCGGGAACGCGCCCACCGCGCACGTGCCGGCCGGGCGGCTCGGCCACGTCGCCTCGGTGTCGTGCTTCGTCTTGCCCTGCCAGCACAGTCGCTCGGGATCGTCGGCCGCGAGCGGCGCCGCGTTGCCCCACGGGAACGCGTAGCCGAGCGGTCCGCCGCGCGCGACCCACTCCCACTCGTCCTCGGTCGGGAGCCGCTTGCCCTGCGAGGCGCAGAAGGCCTTCGCCTGACCGATGTCGACGCAGTTGATCGGATCGGCGTCGCGCCCGGACTGCCCGTGGTTGCAGAACGTCTTGTTCGGCGGCGCGGTGCAGGCGCCGCGCAAGACGCACGCGCGGTAGGCGGACTCGGTGACCTCGGTGGGGTCGACGCAGAGGCCGTCGACGCGCACGATGCCGCCGGTCGGCCGCCCCACCGGCACGAAGCCGCCGCCGGCGACGAACACCATGCCGCTCGGGCACTGCGACGGCGCGTCGGCCGGCGCGTCGACGCCGGCGTCGCACGGGCCCTCGCATGCGCCCTTCTCGTAGTCGGACACGCCGGTCACGTAGATGCAGCCGCCCGACCACGTGAGCGCCGCCGCGGCGACCCACGCGCGCCCGAACGAACGCAGCTCAGAAGCGACCGGTGAGGCCAAAACCGTCGAGCGAAGCGTACGGCACCACGCGAGCAGCGGCGACATCCTTTTTCGTCGGCTCGCTGAACACGCCGACCACGAAGAGCGTCGCGCCGACGGCCGCGACGCCGAAGCCGATCGTGGAGACCGTGGCCCAGCGGCGGGTCGCGTCGAGATCGTCGTGGCGCGACGGCGGGCACACGCCTCCGCTGCAGCCGTCGCGCACGTCGGAGGCGCTGGAGAGCGCGAGCACGCCGGCGCCGGCGCCGACCACGAGGCCGACGCCGGCGGCGATGCCGGACACCCAGCGCACCGTCCTCGGCCACGAGCTCGCGGGCGCGACGACCGTCGCGGGCGGCGGCGGAGCGACCACGGACGTCGTCGTCGTCGTCGTCTTGGGAACCTCGATGGTCACCACGCGATCGCGCTCGCCCTCGACGGCGATGACGGTGACGCTCGCGTCGGTCTTGGCGCGCACGGCGACGACGTGCTTGCCGGGATCGACGGCGATCGGCGCGGGCAGGGAGCCGACGTCGATCGCGCGCCCGTCGATCGAGGCGGACTCGATCGGCTCGTCGGCGGTCACCTTGATCAAGAGCGTGGGGATCCGCGCGTCGAGCTCGAGCGCGAGCTTCTTCGCCTCGTCGCGCGCCGAGACGCTCTTGGCCGACTCGCCGGGCTTCTTCTCGATGCCCTCGACCGAGCGATAGAGCCGGCGTGCCTCGACGAGGTGACCGAGCATCGCGTGCGTGCGCGCGAGCTCCAGGGTCGTGATCGGCGTGGGCGCGAGATCGTAGGCGCGCGTGAAGCGCTCGAGCGCCGCCGCGGTCTTGCCTGCGTCGCGCAGCTCCTTGCCCTCGGTGAAGAGGATCTTCGCGGCCTCTTTCTCGGCCTCGGTGGGCTCCGCGATCGCCGCGCCGACCACCGCGAGGAGCGCCAACGAGAGGGCGATGGAGAGCGCGCGCTTCACTCGATGTCCTCGAGCTTCTTGGCCGTCGGCGCGGTGCTCGCGCTCGTCGCGGCGGGCGGCTTCTTCGTCACGGAGGTCGAGGTCGGCTTCGCCGTGCTGGAAGCCTTTGGCGTCGCCTTCGTCGCCGTCGTCGCCGTCGCCGCCGTATCGGTCGTGATGGCGGGCGCAGGGCTGCTCGCCGCCTGCGCGGGCGCGGCGTCGTTCGCGGCGGGGCCCGCGGCCGGAGTGGCCACGTCGGTGACCGGCGGCGGGGGCGCCGCCGACGCGCTGCCCGCGTCTTTGGCCGGCTCGTGCCCGCGCGAACCGACGAACAGCGAGGTGGCGCCGGCGGCGAGGACCGCGAACGCCACGCTCCACATCGCGATCGACCGCGCGTTCGAGCGCGGCGGCGCCGGCGCCGGCGCGGGGGCGCTGGAGTCGCGGACCTGCTTGGAGATCGGGCTCTCGGTCGGCAGCCGCTCGGCGCGCGGCAGCTCGGGCGCCGACGGTCGGGTCGCCTGCTCGTCGATCTGCAGGCGCCCGGAGGCGAGCGTGACGTCGCTGACGGCCGCGTCGGGTTTTTCGCGCACGGTGAGCGTGAGGTCGACGGGGTGTCGCCCGACCTGCCGGATCGGCAGGAAGTACCGCTGCGTCGGCTCGACGCCCTGCGACTCGTAGATCACGCGCACGACGTTCTCGAAATCGTCGGCCAACGTCAGGGCGGAGTCGTAGCGCTCGTTGCGATCGATCGCCCACGCCTTGGCGAAGAAGGCGTCGAGCGCCTCGGCGGCCCCCACGGTGAGCTCGGGGAACCCCTCGGACGCGCGCGGCATGCCGCGGGTGTGGAGGCGGACGCCGATCGCGGCGGCGTTCTCCTCGGTCAGCGGCCGGCGACCGACGAGCATCTCGTAGACGACCACCGCGACCGACCAGAGATCGGCGCGGTGATCGAGATCGCGCGCGCCGAGCAGCTGCTCGGGCGCCATGTACACGGGGGTGCCGGTGACGCTGCCGCTCTTGGTGGCGGTCGAGGCGTCGCCGACCGTCTTGGCCACGCCGAAGTCGAGCAGCTTCACGAAGCGCTCCGGCGTGCCGACGTCGCAGAGGAAGATGTTCGCCGGCTTGACGTCGCGGTGGATGAGGCCGCGCGCGTGGGCGCGCGCGAGCGCGCGGCAGACCTGCGTCACGATGGTCGCCGCCTCGCGCAGCACGAGCCGCCCGTTCGCCGCCAGGTGACGCGCGAGGTCCTCGCCCTCGAGCAGCTCCATGACGATGAAGGGCACGCCGTCGGCCGTGACGCCGTGGTCGAAGGTCTGCGCGACGTGCGGGCTCTTGACCTGCGCCGCGGCCTCGGCCTCGCGCGAGAAGCGCTCGCGCGCGTCGGAGTCGTGCTCGCTCCCGGCGAGGATGAACTTGACGGCGACCTGCGTCTTGAGCGCGAGGTGTTCGCCGATCCACACGGCCCCCATGCCCCCGGCACCGATCGGGCGTACCAGACGCACCTGCGGTGTTACGTGCTCGCCCTCCCGCATAGCCGCTTTGGAGATACCACTCGCGCCGCGGCGCGGCAAAACGCACGGGGCGAGCGGAGGACGAATCAGAGCTTCTTGACGAGCCGCCCCCCGACGGGCGCCGGAACGGGTGAGCTCGCCCTGAGATAATCGATGAGGATGGTCGTGAGCGGGTCGAGGGTGGGCGAGGGCACCGTCTCGACGAGCATCGAGTAGCCGTCGCCGCCCGCATTGATGAAGTCGACCGTCGCTAGGGAGAGCTCCTTCGGGTCGTCCTTCAGGATCACAGTGCCGTCGTTCAGGGTCACCGACACCACGCGCGACAGGGCCGCGGCGGCCGGGTCGTAGACGACCTTGAACCCGGCGATCTGGGGGAAGCCGCCCATCGCGGCCGGCAAGGCCGAGAAGCCGTGCTCGAGCGCCGCCCACAGGACGCTGCCCCTGATCTTCCGCACGACCACGTCGTTGCCGTACGGGTGGAGGCTGAAGATGTCTCCGACGACCAGGTCGTAGGGCGGGCCGACGGCGTAGCCGACCGCGTTGCGGCGGAGCGTCGTGTCGGCCGGCGCGTAGGTCGACGGCAGGCCGTTGCGGAGGCCTCCGCCGTGGACGATGGCGATCTTCGCGCCGAAGGGCGCGCACCTCGCGAGCAGGGCGTCGGCGACGAGATCGCCGAGCGGCGTCTCGCCGATGCGCTCGATCTGCGGCGTGCCGCCGCGTTTGTATTCCTGGTCGATGACCGCGAGCTTCTGGTCGAACTTCTCGGGCAGCGCCTTGCGGTACGGCTCGAGGACCGCCTCGGCCGCCGGATCGGGTGCCATCACGACCTTCTGGCAGGCGCCCGCGACGCAGCTGAAGCTCGTGTCGGGGCAGGCCGTCGACGGACAGCTGATCACGCACTTGCCGCTCGTGCAGGTGCCGCTCGCGCACTCGGACGGCAAGGTGCACGACCCGCCGGCCGGCAGGACCGCGGTGATCGTGCCGACCGCCTCCTTGTTGACGGCCGACTTCGAGACCACCGCGCCGTCGACGATCTTCACCTTCACCACGGCGTAGCCGCGGCCGCGTTTGCGGTTCTGCACGACGAGGGCGCCGTTGATCGTGGCGTTCACCCGGACGTCGGTGTGATCGGCCACGAAGACGTCGACGCCGGTGATGCCCTTCGCGAGGTCGACGATGTCACCGGACGGGTTGCCGCTGGCGTCGACGCCGTCGGCCCCCGCGTGCACGAGCACGACGACGAGGCTCGCGCCGGCGGCGCGGGCGGCGCGCGCGGCCTCGTTGGCCGCGGCGATCGGCTCCTGGATGCCGATCGACCCGAATTTCCCGGGAAACTGCATGCTCAGGAGCTCGGGCGCGCTGAGCCCGAGGAAGGCGACCTTCGGCTTCGGCGCGGTCTTCCCGACCTCGGTGATCCAGTAGGGCACGACCACCTTCGGCCCGAGCTCGGCGCCGACGTTGGTGAGGTTCGACGAGACGAACGTGTAGCTCGCCTTCTCGATCAGCTTGCGGAGACCGGCGATGCCCCAGTGGAAGTTGTGGTTGCCGAACGTCGTCGCCTTCAGCCCGAGGAACTCGAGGGCCTTGATCGCGGGCTCGTCCTCGAACGCCGACGACAGCACCGGCGTGGCGCCGAACTCGTCGCCGCCGGTGACCAACAGCACGTCGTCCGTGGTCGCCGCGCGCTCGGCCTTGAAATACGACGAGAGCGTGGCGAAGCCGCCGTACGAGGTCGTGGCGACCGCGTCGGTGACGGTGAGCGGGTCGAGCTGCCCCTGCCAGGTGGTGAGGGTCAGCAGGGTGAGGTCCGCCGTGCCCTCGGGCTTCACCGAGGTCTCGGGCGCAGCGTCGACCGCAGCATCTCCCGACGGCGTCGCCGGGGTATCGGGCGAAGACGAACCGCAGCCGACGGCGGCGACCGCCGCGGCGATCGTGAAGGTAAGCGAGCGAAGCACCTTTCGAGCAGACCGCGCTCGCGCGCGAACGTCAACGCGGTGAATCGGCGCACACCGTGTGCGGGCGTCGAGGAAGCCCGATGACGGTCCGATCTCGGACAGCAGCGCTGCGCTTGCCGCGCAGGTTGGTCGAAGGTCGAGGGTCGAGGGTCGAGAGTCGAAGCAGACGCGCTTTCTTGGGCTTCCTCGGACCTTCGACGTTCGACCTCCGACCGACATTGCGGGCCCGACGGAAGCACGGTGTCCGACCATCGAGACCGCTGATCCCGGGCTCTCTCGTCTCTCTCTCTCTGTCTCTCTCTCGACTGAATCACCCGCCGCGGCGCGCGACCGAGGCGAGCGACTTGCGCAGCGGATCGCCGAGGCGCCGGCCGCCGAGGACCGGATCGACGTCCCCGACGAAGACCCCGAGCGCGCGCGCTTGCACCGACGCCTCCTTGGCCAGGGCGTCGTCTCCCTTGGCGTGCGCGATGGCGAGCACGCGGCGCCACGCGGCCAGCTCTGCCGCCTGCATGTGCAGCTCACGCGCGAGCGCGATCGCCTCGCGCGCGATCGACAGCTCGCGCGGCGAAGAGGTGGGCCCCTCGAGCAGCGCTGCCCGCCGGAGATCGTCGGACGCCTCGAGGCCCCGCCCGCGCAGCCGGCGCACGCGCGCGCGCCCGAGATAGAGCTCGACCGCGCCGGGCACGCGCGAGACGCCCATGTCGAACACCACCTCGGCCTCGAGCAGCTCGTTGCGCTTGGCGCGGAGCGACGCGAGGCGCAGGTAGGCCTTCTCGTTGGTCGGGTCGAGCGCGAGCGCGTCGGCGTAGCGCTTGAGCGCGGCGAGCTCGTCGCCCTCCGCCTCGCGCGCCTCGCCCTGTTGCACGAGGAGCGCCGACGAGGACGACGGCGAAGCCCAGCACGACTTGCGACGCGCCGGGGCCGCCGCGGTCGCGAGGAGCGCGATCGTCAGGAGCGCGGCCGTACGGAGACGCATCGTGGGTGCAGTCTATAGCGGCTCACGCGGCGCGCCGGCGGCGCAGACGGCGGCGAAGGCCGGCCACGATCTCGGCCTGCTCCTCGTTGCCGAAGAGCCGGCCGAGCGCGAGGTACGCGATCGCGAAGACGACGGCGCCGACGGCGGCCGGGATCAGCCCGCCGATCGCGCGCATGCCGGACAGCGGCCGCACCGCGAGCGCCGCGCCGAAGCCGAGCGCGGCCGCGCCGATCGCCGCCGCGCCCGCGGTGACCAGCGATTTGCCGATCATCGACCATCGCAGCTCCGGGAGCCGCTGACGCAGCAGCATCATCAGCAGCGCCATCTGCACGATCGAGGAGCCGGTCACCGCGGCGGAGACGCCGACGTGGCCCCACGGACCGCGCAGCGACAGCGCGATCGCGACGAACGCGAGCAGGTCGATGCCGCTGATCCACACCGGCGTCTTGGTGTCGCCGAGCGCGTAGTAGAGCGGGACCAGCTGGCGCACCATCGCGACGACGACCACGCCGAGGCCCTGCACGACGAGCGCCGCCGTGGTGCCGTCGACGCTCGCCTGATCGAACGCGCCGCGCGCGAACACCGCGACGACGATCGGGCGCGCGAGGCCGACGAGCAGCGCGGTCGCCGGCAGCCCCACCCACAGCGCGAGGCGGAAGGCGTGCGCCGCGGTGCTCGCGACCTCGGCGCGATCGCCCTTGGCGACCAGCCGCGCGAGCGAGGGCAGGGTGGCCGTCGCCAGCGCCAGCGAGAAGATCCCCTGCGGGAAATCGCAGAGCCGCTGCGCGTAGTAGAACCAGGAGTTCGCGCCCTCGCCGGCCTGCGAGAGGAACCGGCGCGAGAGCACCAGATCGATCTCGTAGATCATCAGGCCGAGCGTCATCGGCGCGATGCGCTTGACCACCTCGCGCAGCCGCGGATCGGAGAAGTCGAGGCCGAGCGGCGCGGTGAACCCGGCGCGGCGCAGGTCGGGCATCTGCGCCCACACCTGCAAGAGGCCTCCGACCAGCGCGCCGACGGCGAGCGCGTACAGCGGGTCGAAGCCGTGCCGCGCGAGCACCGGCGCGAGGGCGATCGCGCAGACGATCATCGCGACGTTGAGCAGCGCCGGCGCGAACGCGGCCACGCCGAACCGCTTGCGCGTCTGCAGGGCGCCGGCGCCGAGCGCGGCGAGGCCCATGAACAGGAGGTAGGGGAACACCGCGCGCGTGACGGCGACGGTGCGCTCGAACGCGCCCGGTCGCGCGTGGAACCCGGCGGCGAACAGCTCGCAGAGCCACGGCGCCGCGGCGACGCCGAGCACGCACGTGCCGATCAGCACGACCCACATCGCGCCGCGCAGGTTGGCGTAGAAGCGCTCGGCCGCGGTCGGGCCCTCCTCCTGCTCGACCTTCGCGAGCACCGGCACGAACGAGCTGGCCAGCGCCCCCTCCGCGAGCAGCTGGCGGAGCGCGTTCGGGATGGTGAACGCCACGAAGAACAGGTCGGTGGCGGCGCGCGGGAAGAAGGCGGCGAGCACCAGATCGCGCCCGAGGCCGAGCACGCGCGACACCAGCGTGCCGGCGCCCACGAGCCCCGCGCGCCCTGCGATCGCGCGTCGCTCCGCCGGACCGCCCTCCTTCTTGTCGGTCTCGGCGGCTGCGTTCATGTCACGGGTGCGTGATCACGCGCGTGCCGGGGTGCGCGTCGTCGGCCCACACCGCGTGCCACCCGGGCGGCACCTGCGGCTCGCTCCACATGAACACGCGCTTGGCGTCGGCGGGCGAGAGGTTCACGCAGCCGTGGCTGCGCACGCGACCGAACTGGTCGTGCCAGAACGCGCCGTGGAGCGCGTACGAGCCTTGGAAGTACTGGATGTAGGGGACGTCGTCGATCGAGTACAGCTCGCCGGCCGAGTCGCCGTCCATCGTGGCGGCGACGTGCTTCTCGCGCACGCGGAAGGTGCCCTGCACGGTGGCGAAGGGCGCCTTGGGCGAGACGCCGTCCTTGCCGGCCGAGATCAGCGTCGCGTACACCGGCTTGTCGCCCTCGTACGCGACGAGCGTCTCGCTCTTGATCGCGATGTCGATCCACTTCTCGCCCGGCTTCAGGTCGCCCGGCGGCGCGGCCTTCTCGGCCTTGTTGACGTCGTTGGCGCGCACCCAGCGGCCGTCGGCGGTCGGGATGTACGTGAAGCCGCCGGACTTGATCTCCTCGTAGCCCGGCGCGTCGGAGGCGAGCAGGCGGATGGGCGTCTGCTTCTTGAAGCGATCCTTCGCGCCGAAGACCTTCTTGTCCTTCGTCTCGTAGATGCCCGCTTCCTTGATCAGCGACCAGCCGATGGGGAGCTGCCAGTCGGTGCCGAGCTCGACGCCCTTGAACTCCGGCGCCTTGATCATCGACACCGCGTCGGCGGGCGCCACGAGGCCCATCGTGGTGCGGTGCCAGGTGCGGTTGTTCCAGGTGAAGGTGCGATCGATCGAGATGGCGAAGCCCTTGGCCATGCGACGCGCGACCAGGCCCTCTGACTCCATCGTGTCCTTGAGGCTGATCGAGCCCTTTCCGGCGTCGCTCAGCCACCACGGGGCGCCGGCGTCCTCGATCGCGGCGGTCAGCGCGGCGCCCGCGTCGCTGCCAGCGGCAGCGCCCGCAGCGCCCAGGTCCTTGGCCGCGGCGTTGCCGCCGGTCGGATCGGCGTAGGGATCGTCCTCCTCGGCCTTCTTCTTCTCGACCTTCTCGACCTTGGGGGCCGGGCGCGTCCACGGCTCGTGCTCCATCCACTGCTTGGGCGTCGGCACCTTGCGGTAGAGCGGCGCGCCGTTGCGCCAGGTGAAGCCGTACTTGTAGGGGAGCAGATCGTCGAAGCTCGGCGGCGCGGTGGCCAGGCGCACGTTGGGCGCCTCGAGGTTGAGCGAGCCGCCGCCCTTCTCGAGGCAGACGAAGCCGCGCGGCTCGACGGCGACCCAGCCCTCCTTGCAGCTCGGCGAGCGCGTGCGCTTGACGGCCTCGCCGGGCACCGCGCCCTTGAGCGGGACCTTCGCGCCGGCGCGCAGGTACCCGATGCGCGGCGAGCTGTAGTCGGGCTTCTCGAAGACGTGCGTCATGAAGTGCGCGGCGCCGAGGAGCACCACGTCTCTCGGCGCGCCGCTCCCTTTGTGATCGGCGTCGCGATCGTCGACGAACGCGTCGGCCGGGATCGCGATCAGATTGTTGCCGCCGCCGTCGCTCGGATCGATCAGCCCGAAGGTCTGCGGCTTCAGCGCGGGATCGGCCGCACCTGGCGCGACCGCGCTGCCGGCGGTGACCGGCGGCTGCGGCGGCTCGCCCGGCTTGCCGCACGCGCCGAGGGCGGCCCAGGCACCGCCCATTCCCACGAGCAGGGCGAGGATCGGGAACAGCAGCGACGGGCGCTCCGGTGCGCGGCGCGCGTGCTGAGGGCGCTCCTCGGGCTCCTTGCGCATCTTGCCCATGAGGCGCTTTTCGGGTCGGGGCTTGGGGGGCACGGTGGACACGTGGGCCTTAGCGCGAACTGCGAGCGGCGGGCCAACTCCGAGGCGCGGGGGATCGGCCGCGGAGACCGGGGTTCTAGCGCGGAACGTCCGGTAAGCACGCCTCCGGCCACCCACACGCACGCCTCCGGCCACCCACACGCACGCCTCCGGCCACCCACACGCACGCCTCCGGCCACCCACACGCACGCCTCCGGCGTGACACACACCGCAGGCGCCCGGCGTGACACGGATGCTACCGATGGGCTCGGTCGAGCCTCGTTTCGCGCGGATCGGCGATGGCACCGACGCACCCCGGGCGCTACCTTCGCCGCGGATGGGCGAACCGCGGGAGGCGTCCGAGACCCTGCGGCGGCGGATCGCCGCCCCGGCGCCGCTGGTCTGGGCGCTCGTCGCCGACACCAACCGGTTCGATCGCGCCGCTGGCCTCGCCGCCGGCACCTACCGCTTCCAGGAGCAGCCCGACGGCTCGCGCGAGCGCGTGGCGAGCGCGCGTCAGAGCGGCTTCACGATCGAGTGGATCGAGCCCGCCTATGACTGGCTCGAGGGGCGTTTCGTCCGGGGCGCGCGGCGCTTCACCTCCGGGCCGGCCAAGGCCGGAGGGTTCTCCGTCGAGCTGTCGCCCGATCCCGAGGCGCCCGACGCGGCGACGATCGTCGAGGCGCGCGCGTGGGTCGCGGGCGAAGGCCTCCTCGGATCGGTGGCGCGCGCCATCATGCGCCCGAAGTTCCGCGCCGCGCTCCGCGAGTACCTCGCGTCGATCGAGGACGTGCTCTCGCGCGCGCACGTCGACTATGCGTGGGGCAACGAGCCTCCGGCGTCCGCGGCCGCCGAACCGCGAGGGCGAGCTGTCGTTCCGCGCTCGGCGCTTCGCCTCGGCGCCGGTCGAGCCGGCGATCCGCGACCGGCTGCTCGAGCTGCTTCGCACGCGCCCCGACGAGGAGGTCGCCTCGATCCGACCGTTCGAGGTGGCGCGCGCGTGGGGCGAAGGTCGCCGCGAGGTCCTCCGGGCCTTCCTGCACGCGGCGCGCGCCGGGCTCGTCGAGCTGCAGTGGCAGATCAACTGCCCGACGTGCCGCGTCGGCGCGTCGACCGCCCGCACGCTCTCCGAGGTCGAGCGCCGCGCCCACTGCGAGGCGTGCGACATCGACTACGACGCCGATTTCGGCGAGCACGTCGAGGCGATGTTCCGCATCAGCCCCTCGATCCGGCAGGTCGACACGGCCGTCTACTGCGCGAGCTCGCCGTGGTTCCGGCCGCACGTCTTCGGCCAGCTCACCGTCCCCGCCGGCGAGACGGTCACCCGCGCGTGCGCGCTGCCTCCCGGGTCGCTGCTGCTGCGGACGCTCGGCCACGGCCGACGGGGAACGCTCGCGAACGAGAGGCACGCGCCGAAGACGCTGCGGGTGCGCATCGACGACCGGGCGCTCGCGGTCGAAGCGGAGGGCGAGGTCCCCCTCGGCCGCGACACCGAGATCGTCATCGAGAGCCGCGTCGGCCGGTCCGAGCTCCTCTTGATCGAGCGCACCGGGTGGAGCGCCGACATCGTGCTCGGCAGCGTCATCGCGACGTTCCCCGATTTCCTCGACCTGTTCGCGACCGAGGCGCCGGCGTCCGGCGTCGAGCTGTCGGTCTCCTCGCTCACGCTCCTCTTCTCCGATCTGACCGGCTCCACGGCGCTGTACGAGCGCGTCGGCGACGCGCGCGCGTTCGCGATCGTCGAGCAGCACTTCCGCGACATGGAGCGCGCGATCGCCGCCCACGGCGGGGCGATCGTGAAGACCATGGGCGACGCGGTCATGGCGACGTTCGGCTCGCCCGCCGACGCGATGCGCGCCGCCTCCGACATGGTCGAGGCGTGCGAGCGCGCGCACGGCGACCTAGGGCTCGGCGTGAAGGTCGGGCTCCACGAGGGGCCGTGCCTCGCGGTGCGCGCCAACGAGAAGCTCGACTTCTTCGGCACCACCGTGAACGTCGCCGCGCGGCTGCAAGCGCAGGCGCACGGCAGCGAGATCGTCATCGCCGAGTCGCTGCTGTCGCACCCCGAGGTCGCGGCCCAGGTCGAGGGTCGCCCGACGCGCAGCTTCGAGGCGGCGCTCAAGGGCATCCGCGAGGTCCAACGGCTCGTGGGGGTGGACGCATCGCGCCGCGGCGCGCGCGAGGCCGTCGGGCGCGCCTCGGGGACGCGAGGTCCGGCAGAGAGCGAGGTCGCATGATCCGGCTGCTGCACGAGGACGCGTGGTTCCGCGTCGAGCACAACCCGTCCGACGCGGTGTTCCGGGCCGCGCGTTCGGGCGCGCCGTTCCCGGATCCGCAGACGGCCGACCGGGCGTTCTCCGCCCTCGACGCCGCGCTGACGACCGTGCCCCGCGGCGCGCGGCTGCTGCTCGACCTCCGCGACTGGGCCCCGCGCGACGACGAAGAGCTCGAGGCCATGGTCGAGCGCGTGCGCGATCGGGTGTTCGCACGGTTCGAACGGGTGGCGGTGCTGGTGCGCGCCGCCGTCGGCAAACGGCACGTCCAGCGAAGGATCGAGGGCCAGCCCGCGGCGGCGATCTTCGACGACGAAGACCGCGCGATGGACCACCTGCTCGCCTGAGGGCGAGACCACCTCGTCAGACGACTTGCCGCCCGGGGCGCGCAAAGCGAACGGGCGCGCATGGCGACGGAGGGTGAGCCCGTGGGCGGGGCAGGGCAGAAGAGCGAGTGGAAGCGGGCGGCGCGCAACACGGCGCTCGTGCTGCTGCCGTTGCTCCTCGCGTGGCTGTGGGTCTTCCTCACGTCGCGGGGGCCGGTGCGCTTCGAGGGCGGGCTCGAGCTCGTCGAGGCGGCCATCCCGGAGGAGGCGCCGATCGGCGGGACCCTGCCCATCGACCTGCGCTACCGCGCGACCCAGCCGCTGCTGCCCGAGCAGTCGATCTTCCTCCACCTCGAGGCGGTCGGAGAGCACGCCGATCGCAACTGCCGCATGGTCGCCGACCGCGCGGCGCCCTCGGGGCTGAGCACTGGCTTCGCGGCCGGCGCGGTCGTCACCCACCACGTCGACGTCGCGGTGCCCGCCAGCTGTCGCGACTCGGAGTTCCGCGTGCTCACCGGCGTGTGGAACACGCGCGACGGCGAGCGCCTGAAGATCGTCGATCCGCGGTCGCTCGACGAGCGGCTGCACGTCGCCGACGTCGAGATCGCGGCCGACGCGACGCCGAGCGCCGAGAAGCGCGCGCTCTCCGGCGCCGCGATCAAGCGCAACGCGCGCCTCGCGCTGGCGACACCGTTCGCGAGGTGGGGCCTCGCCGCGGTGGTCGGCGCGGCGCTCGCGGCGCTGCTCGCGCGCCGCGTCTCCGAGAAGCCGGACGAGCACTTCGCCGATCTGCCCGCGCCGCTGCGCTGGGTCGCGCTGCTGCTCCCGACGATCCTGCTCGTCCTCGGCATCCTCGTGGTGCTCGAGTTCGTGAAGGACGACGCGTACATCTCGTTCCGCTACGCGCACAACCTGGTCAAGGGCAAGGGGCTGGTCTTCAACCCCGGCGATCGGCTCGAGGGGTACACGAACTTCCTGTGGACCTTGTTGATGGTCCCCTTCGAGGCGCTCGGATGGGACCTCTTCCAGGTCTGCGAGTTCCTCGGCACCGGCTTCTCGATCGCGGTGATCGCGACGATGCTCACCGTCGCCGCCCGCTGGGATCACGCCCGCAAGGACCTCTCCTTCGCGTGGGGCGCGACGTGGCTCGCCACCTCGTCGAGCTGGGTCCTCTGGGCCAAGAGCGGCCTCGAGCAGTCGCTGGCGGCGCTGCTCCCGCTGGTGAGCGCGGCGCTGCTGTGGAAGATCGCCGAGGACTGGTCCCAGTCCGAGGGGCGCGCCGACCCGAACGAGCGCGACGCGATCGCCAGGCGCGCGCTCCTGTCCGGAGTGGTGATGGGCCTCGGGTGCATGACGCGCCCCGAGATCCACTTGATCGCGGTGATCGTCGGCACGCCGCTCCTGGTCGACGCCGTTCGACGTCGCGCGATCCCGCGGCACGCGCTCGCCTGGGCCGGCGGCGTGCTGCTGCTCACCGTGCCCTTCCACCTGTTCCGCTACGGCTACTACCACTCGTGGCTGCCCAACACCTTCTACGTGAAGACGGGCAAGGGCTCGATGATCTGGCGCGCGGGGCTCGATCAGCTCCGCGACATGTTCGCGTTCAACAACCTCGGGTGGGTGCTGCCGTTCGTTCCGTTCGCGTTCGTCACGCGCAAGCGGCTGGTGCCGAAGCTGGTCGCGCTCGCCATCAGCGTCGCCTTCATGGGCTACCTCGTGAAGGTCGGCGTCGACGAGATGCAGTGGTTCCGCCTCTACCTGCCGGCGCTGCCGTTCCTGCTCCTCCTCGCCGGGCTCGGGATGCGCAACCTGCTCGACGCGGCGGTGAGCCTGCTCGCGAAGAAGGACGACAAGAGCGCGATGTGGATCGCCGCGGCGCTCGGCTGGTCGGTCGTCCTCTACGCCGGGTCACGCAACTTCCAGTTCACGCACCGCGAGCTGCACGGCTTCGACGGGCACGGCGATCTCTCGGGCATGTACCACCCCGATCTCGGCAAGTTCATCACGCGGCACGAGCGCCCGGGCGGCCTCGTCGCCTTCCAGGACATGGGGTCGACGCCCTACCACGCGCCGGACATCAACTTCCTCGACTTCATCGGGCTGACCGAGGGCACGGTGGCGCGCGCGCGCCACGCGCACGGCCTGCACGCGTTCGTCTCGACCGAGGGCGCGGCGAAGCGGCAGTACGACGCCGAGATGCGCGACTACTTCTGGAAGCGCAACCCCGAGTGGGCGATCCTCACGGTGTACACGCCCCGCGAGCTCGAGGGCGTCATCGCCGCGCGCTTCGACGCCGATCCGACGCCGGCGGCGATCGGCACCGCGTTCCACAACAACAGCTACCAGTTCGGGATCTGGGGCGATCAGCGGTTCCAGGAGCGCTACGTGCACGTGCGCACGTGGCAACGCTCGCGCGGGTACTACCTCGCGCTGTTTCGTCGCAAGGACCTCTGGGAGCAGCTCCCGCGCGAGGTCGTGCTCGACGCGCCGCCTTCGGATCTGAGCGGTCCCAAGGCGACGTTCACCTCGCCGGCCGGCGCGATCGAGCTGCTCGGCGCGAAGCTCGAAGGCACGGTGAAGGGCTCCGAGGGGCTCCCCGCGACCCTCGAGCGCCACGAGATGTTCATCGACACGTGGTGGAAGGTTCCCGGCGCGCTGCCCAAGGACGTCACCTTCTTCGTGCACGTCACGCGGCAGAACTTCCAGGCGCCGCTCGATCACGTTCCGGGCGACTCGATGTACCCGGCCGACCGTTGGCGCCCCGGCGACATCGTCGAGGACCGCGTGCTGTTCCAGCTGCCGCTCAACATGCGGCCCGGCAAGTACGACGTGTACTTCGGCATCTACCGTCGATCGACCGGCGAGCGCTACCCGATCCAGGGCGGCCCCGCCGACGGTCGGCTGCTCATCGGCAGCTTCGAGGTCAAGCGGCTCTACCCGGTGATCCACCAGCTCATCCCGCCGACGAACGTCGACGTGATGCGCAAGTACCCCGACCGCATCGTCGACCACCATCGCGCCGAGGGCCAGTAGCGGAGACAGCGGCTCACGCCTCCTCGTCGGGCGCGCCGCCGGCCCTGGCGAGATCCTCCTGCTTCACCTTGCTGATGTCGAAGCGCGCGGCGCGATCGCGCATCTGCTCGAGGACCTGCTCGGCGGGCGGCAGGTCGCCCTTGATCCAGCGCAGCGGGTTGATGCGCGCGACGACGAACGACCGGAGGTAGGGGCTCGTCAGCCCGCGCTCCTTCAGCTTGGCGACCGCCGCGGCGACCTTCGCCTCGAGATCGAGCGTGAGCTTGGCGCGGCGCTCGTGGACGGCGATCGCCTCGCGGATCGGCCCCGACGAGAACTGCTCCACGCGACGCAGGATCGGGTGGTAGGCGCCGCCCGCGAAGCGCGGCTCCCGCTCGTAGCAGACACCGAGCGTCACCAGCGCCGGGTCCTCGAGGTAAAACGAGAACCCCTCCTCGGGGCGCGACGCGTCCTCGTCGAGCAGGCCGCGGTAGATGCGAATGACCTCGAGCGAGCGCTCCTTCAGGTTGTGCGCCTTCTCGGTGTTCAGCGCGAGGATCTGCCAGGCGATCTCGCGATCGGGGATCACGAGCGCGGTGATCGCCTTGGCGCCGAGCCGCTGCATGGCCGCGAGGCGGTGGCGGCCGTTGGGCGTCCAGAAGCCGCCCTCGGGCGCGGTGATCGCGATGAGCGGATCGAGGAAGCGCCCCGTCTTCTGGATGACCTCGGCGAGCCGCTTGTGATGGGTCTCCGACAGATCGCGCTGGAAGGGCGTCGGCGCGACCTTGTCGATCGGCAGCACCGCGACGACCGTCGGGTGACCGCCGAGCGGCTCGATGTACGAGCCGACCACGACGCCGCCCTCGATCTGGATACGCTCGACGAGCTCGGTCACGTCCTCGCGCGCCTCGCCCTGCGCAGGCAGCTCGGCGCGCGCGTCGCGCGTCGCGGGCGCGACGCAGGCCTGCGGATCGAGGCCGGTCGTCCCCGCCTCGACCTTGCGCGGCGTCTTGCGACGGGCAGGGGCGCGCGCCGTCGTGGCCTTCGTCGTGGCCTCGAGCTTCGCCTTCTTCTTCGCGGCCATGGAGGAGGAGGATGCCAGATTCCGATCGGAGTCTCGCGTAACCGCACGCCCGCGCAGCGCATCTGCCGGCCGCATGCTCGACACCGGCGAAAAGCTCCCCGCGTTCTCCCTCCCCAACCAGGACGGCGTCGTTCGCACCGACGCCGACTTCCGCGGCAAATGGCTCGTCCTCTACGTCTACCCCAAGGACGACACGCCCGGCTGCACCATCCAGGGCAGGTCCTTCACCGCCACCAAGGCGGACTTCGACGCGCTCCACGCGGTCGTCGTGGGACTGTCGGCCGACAGCGTCGGCTCGCACAAGGCGTTCTGCGAGAAGTTCGGCTTCACCATCGAGCTGCTCGCCGATCCCGAAGAGCGGCTGCTGCGCGCGCTCGGTGTCGCGCAGAACGAGTGGAAGGGCATGCAGTTCTGGGAGCGGTCGACCTTCCTCGTCGACCCCCATGGCGTGCTGCGTCGTATGTGGCTGAAGGTCGATCCGAACGGCCACGAGCAGGTAATCCTTAGCGAAATCCGATCGCGCCAGTCCTGAGCCCGCCCGGGCCCGAAGCCGCGGTGAGCCCGCTCGCCGTGGCCATTCGATCGGCGTAGCCTGGGGGTCGATGCCTGCGTGGTACCGCATCGAGGACGACGGACGTACCGGCAGGTGGTTTCTCGGCGATCCGCACGACGCACGCGGCCACTCGCTCGAGCCATGCGTGTTCACGGCCGGGGCGCCCGTGCAGGTCGCCGAGCCGGTGACGCTCGCGATCAAGCAGAAGGGCTTCCCCGTCGACGTGTCGCTCGCCGCGTTCGACACCCCGGTCGTCACCCGCCGCGTGGGCGCGCTGCTCGAGACGCTCGCGCCCGATGACGTGCAGCGCGTGCGCGCGCGCATCGACGGGCTGCACGTCGAGGTCGACATCCTCGTCGTGCGTCACATCGAGCCCTGCCTCGACCAGCGCCGCTCCAGGGTCGAGCCCGACTGCGTCGACCTGCTGACCATCGCGCCCGAGCGCACGAGCGGTCGCGCGATCTTCCGCGTCGAGGGCTGCGAGACGGCGATCGTCGTCGTCGACCGCGTGGTCCAGGCGCTGGCCGCCGCGCAGGTCGTCGGGATGCACTTCGAGCGGGTGTTCCCGCCGCCCGATCTGCCGCCGGACCTGCCCGATCGGCTGCGGCCGCCGGGGCGTCGCTGGTCGTAGCCGTCAGCCGAGCAGCACGAGCCCGTAGTCGCCGACGACGCGGAACCCGAGCGCCTCGTACGCGCGCTGGGCGGCGACGTTGTCGTGGCCGGTGAAGAGGACGGCGCGCGTCACGCCCTCGGCGCGCGCGTCGAGCAGCTGCCCGGCGACGGCGGCCCGCGCCAGCCCGCGACGGCGCAGCGACGGCGTGGTGTAGACGCCGCCGAGCTGCACCGTGTCGGGCAGGTGCGCGTTGTAGCCGGTGAAGGCGAGGATGACCTCGGACTCGACCAGCACCCAGCCGATGCGCGCTCCGACGAGCCGCTCCATGTCCCGGCGCGACGTCGCGAGGAGCGCCTCGCCCGGCTTCGCGCCGAGCGTCTCGACCGAGTAGTCGTGGCGGATGCGCGCGAGGACGTCGAGATCGTCGAGCGTCGCGCGACGACAGATCACGCGGGCCGACGCCAGCGCCTCGGGAACGCGGAGCTGCTCGAGATCGAGCGCGTACAGGATCTCCGGATCGGCCTTCGCGGCGCGCGCGAGATCGACCTCGAACACCGAGGCCGCCGCGACGACCTGCGACCACGGACCGAGCAGCCCCCGCACCGGCCGCCCCGACCGCGCGGCTGCCTCGCGGCACACGTCCCCCGCGTCTTGCGCCTGCTCCGGCGCTTGCGACGGTGTCTGCAGGATCATGTTCCCGTTCCACGCGTGCGCCGCGACCGCGGTGACCGCGCCGTCGCGGAAGCACCCGACGTACGTCGCCTGGTACGGCTGGCCATGATCGACGAGCCCGGCGTTCCGCGCGTTGGAGCGCAAGATCATCGACGTGTCGGCTTCTGTACGAGTCCGCAGAGCCGGACGCGAAGCGTCCGAGCGGAGCGGACGGCGTACAGAAATGGCAGAAGCCTCGACAAAGGAACAAGGGCCCCGAAGGGGCCCTTCCGTTCAATAGTCGGGGCGAGAGGATTCGACCTTTTCTGTACGGAGTCCGTGGAGCCGGACGCGAAGCGTCCGAGCGGAGCGGACGGAGTACAGAAATGGCAGAAGCCTCGAGGAACGAAAAAGGGCCCGTGAGGGCCCTTCTTTCAATAGTCGGGGCGAGAGGATTCGAACCTCCGACTCCTCGGTCCCGAACCGAGTGCGCTACCAGGCTGCGCTACGCCCCGAGTCCGTCACTCTTGGTGACGGGGCGCGCACCCTCGCATCCGCACGGTGCCTTGTCAACACCCTTCCGAACGGCCGATGAGCCCGGCCTCGGGGGCGCTTGCACAGCGTCGGTTCCTGTGGCATCTTCCCGCCCCCTTTCCGGCCCCCTTTGCGCGGCCGCGTCACGAAGAACAGGAGATCGATTCCCGATGCCGTCGGAAGCCGTGCAGTGCAAGCCCCTCGAAGTCATCGTCGGTGATCGCGGCGTCGAGCGCGCCATCAAGCAGCTCAAGCGCAAGCTCGCCGCCGAGGGCGTCCTCCGTGAGCTCAAGCTCCGCCGGCACCACATGAAGCCGTCGGTCAAGCTCCGCAAGAAGATGGCCGAGGCCGCGCGCCGCCGTCGCAAGCGCACGAAGATGGACGCCGGTCCCGCCGTCTGAATCGACGACGCTTCGCAGAGGGCCCGCCGCTCGGTGGGCCTTCGTGTTTTTGTCGCACCGCCGCGACGCTCACGTCGTCGCCACCAAGGCGGTCTCGCCGATCGGCTGTCGCCGCGCCCCCCAGCGATCGTGCATCCAGATCCAGCGCTCGGGCTCGCGCGCGATCGCGCGCTCGACGTGCTCGGTCATCGCCCGCGTGAGCGACAGGACCTCCTCCTCGGTCGGCCGCGCGCGCTCCGCCGCGCCGCGCACCTGCTCGACGACGATCCCTTCGCGCGTCGCGAACGCCGCGACCACCGGCGCCCCGGTGCGCAAGGCGAGGCGCGCGGGACCGGTCGGCGTCCACGCGGGCGCGCCGAAGAAGGGCAGCGGCGCCGCGGCGACGCGCGTGTTCAGATCGACGAGGAACCCGGCGATCTCGTTCGCCCGCAACGCGCGCAGGAGCGCCCGCGGCGTCCCCGGCGCGTCGCGGTCGAGCGCGCGCACGCCGCGCGATCGACGGAGCGGCGCGTGCAGCAGGTCCTCGAGCCGCGGGTCGTAGCTCACGCGCACCGGCGTGGTCAGCGGGAAGCCCTCGGCCACGAGCGCGGCGGCGAGCCGCTCCCACGGACCGAGGTGCGCCGTGATCAGCACGACGCCGCGGCCGCAGGCGCGCGCCGCGTCGAGCACCTCGCGCGCGCCCGGCGCGAACGACAGTCGAACCGGCTCGTCGGCGCGCAAGAGCGCGATGGTGTCGCCCAGCAACGCGCCGAGCTCGTCGTACGCGCGACGCGCGAGCGCCCGCGCACCGGCCGGCGAGCGCTCGGGGAACGCGCGCGAGACGTTGGCGATCGAGAGCGCTCGCACACTCGGCGCAAGCACCCATGCCAGGGCGCCGAGCGCGCGACCCACCGCGACGAGCGCGCTCCGCGGCAGGCTCCGTGCGACGGCCAACGCGACCACGACGAGCGCGTAGATGACGTCGTTCTTCGCGCGTTGGCCGCGCGACCAGCGGGCGCGCACCTCGGCCACGGCCGCGCTCACGGCGGACACTCGCAGAACGCCGCGACGTGGGTTCTCGCCTTGCCTTCGCGGCGTTCTGCGTCTTCGCACGAGGTGGTGCGCGGCGAGCACAGCTGCACGCGCGCCCGCACCATTTTTGCTAGCCCCGCGCACGCCGCGGCGCAGTCCGAGCCGGCGACGTCGACGATGCGCTCGCCTTCGTCGAGCGCCGCGCGCGCCTTCGGATCGGCGATCGGCGTGGCGATCACCGACGGCTGCACGGCGGCCGACCGAGGCTTGCCGGCGCCGCAAGCCGTCATCGTCAACGCCAAGGTGAGGACCAGACACCGCATCGCGCGGTCTCGGAATCGCATGCGGGCGATGCGGCGTCGAGCGCTCGGTCGATCCCGTGTCCCAAAGCGATCCGCGAGCGGTCAGCGATGCGGGCGGACGGAATCGGATGGGTGAATCCCGGAGCAACTTCGCTCGTCCACGGTCCGTCCCCCGAGTACACTGCGCTCGTCGCGTCGGGGAGACCCCCGCTTCTTCACCATCCACCCTTACCTCGCGGCCCCGATCGACGTGCGGGTCGGAAATCCCAAGGAGGCTTCGTATGCGGTATCGCAAGCAGATTCGTGCCCTCGGCGCCCTCGGCGCGCTCGCCGGCGCCATCGCACTTCTTCCGGACTGCTCGGCGGCCGACGCCATCGCCAACGCCGCCCAGGGATGCGACGGCGTCGAGGCGAAGACCCGCGCCTCCATCGTCGCGTTCAACGAAGCGGCCGCCGCCCTCGAGGCCGCCGCCGCCAAGGTCGCCAAGCAGTGGACCGACGTCTGCAATGCGATCAACGCCGATCTCGGCCTCGACACGACGCAGACCCAGCCCGACAAGGCGTGCGCCGTCACGGCCGCGCGCATCAGCGCGGCGGCCAAGAAGGGCGTGACGATTTCGCTCGACGTCGCCTACGAGTGCAAGGTCGACGCCTCCCTCCAGGCGAAGTGCGACGCGAACTGCTACGCCGCGGCGAGCTGCGACGTCGAGGCCAAGTGCGAGCCGGGCAAGCTCGCGGTCGAGTGCAACGGCTCCTGCTCGGGCAGCTGCGCGGTCACCGCGCCCGATTTCGCGTGCACCGGCGCCTGCGAGGGCAGCTGCACCGTCGACGTCAGCGCGGCGTGCTCCGCGACCTGCGAGGGCTCCTGCGAGGGCAAGTGGGAAGGCAGCTGCGACGCCGGCTGCTCGCTCAACTTCTCCGGTAGCTGCGGCGGCGTGTGCGACGGCAAGTGCGACGGCACCGCCACCACCGCGGGCGGCAGCGCCGGCAACTGCAAGGGCAAGTGCGAGGGCAAGTGCTCGGCGACCGCCAGCGGCTCCTGCGACGCGACCTGCTCGGCCGCGTTCCGCGGCACCTGCACCGGCACCTGCAAGGGCGGCTGCGTGACGAAGAACAACTCCTCGTGCACCGGCAAGTGCGACGGCACCTGCACCTACACCCCGGGCAGCGCGACCTGCAGCGGCACCTGCCGTGGCACGTGCTCGGCCGAGGTCGCGCCGCCGCGCTGCGAAGGCAAGCTCGACTGCCAGGTCGACGCGAACTGCTCCGCGTCGTGCGAGTCCAAGGCCGAGGCCTCCGCGACCTGCGGCGGCTACGCGAACTGGGTCGTCGACGGCGACGCCGCGCTCTACGCCGCGCTCAAGAAGAACGCGCCGGCGCTCGGCGCCGCGGTCAACGGCACGCTGCAGATCTCCGGCAAGGCCGTCGATGCGGTCATCGCGTTCGGCAAGTCGCTCGACGCGTCGGCGGCTGCCGCGATCTGCGCCGCGGGCGGCATCAAGGCCAGCGTGGCCGCGAGCGCGAACATCTCGGTGTCGGTCAGCGCCAGCGCGAGCATCTCCGGCTCGACGAAGGGCTGATCGGTCGCGTCACGAGGACGGCGCCTTCCCGCGAGGGAGGGCGCCGTCGTCCATTTCAGCGTCGAGGACGCTGCACGCTCAGTCGAGCAGCTGCAGGTACTTCTTCGCGCGCTCGGTGCTCGCCGCGTCGATCGAGCGCTTCTCCTCGTCGCTCAGCCGCAGGTGCTTGGCGAGCTCGTCGAGGAACTCGCGCTCCTTCTCGTGCTGCGAGCCGTCGACCCACGTGAGCAGCACGGCGTGCGAGAAGAGGATGCGGCGATCGTCGGCGGAGAGGTCCTTCAGAGGGATGTCGTCGATCTTGCGCGGCGTCTTCGCGTAGGTGCGGAGATCGTTCGCCTCGGTTTCGGTCGCGCCGAACGCGGCCAGGAGGCCGTCCAGCGCCTGCGCCTCGGCGTCGGCAAACTCGCCGTCGGCCCAAGCCACGGCGACGAGACCCTTCAGGATGGCGGCGTTCTGCTCGTGCATACCTCGTGCGTATCGCATGAGGCGGCGACGCGGAAGGGGGTGCCGCGTCCTTGCTTGCGGCGTCGGGTCACGGCAGCTGGACGTTCACGGCATCTGCGGTGCCGCCGCGCGCAGCAGCCGGCGCAGCCGCGGGTCGAGCGCGTCGAGCGGCGGCGCGCCCGAGAGCAGACGCTCGAACGGCCCGGTGGCCGAGAGCGTCATCCAGAAGAGGACGGGGCCGGAGACCCGGCGCGTGCGCGCCTCCTCGACGGCCGCTGCGAAGGTCTTCGCCGTGTAGGTCGGGTCGAGGGTCAGGCCGTCGCGCGCCGCCAGCATGGTCGCCGCCTCGCCCTCCGGCGTCGGGCTCCCATAACCGTGGCCGAGGTAGGCGCGCACCACGCGCAGCGACTGCGACAGGCGGGTGATCGCCGCCCGCGTCAGCGGCGCCTTCATGCGGCGACGGATCGCGAGCGCCAGCGACAGGGTGTGCGCCGCCGATCCGAACGGCGGATCGACCACCTGCACGGCCACGAGCTCCACCGGCGGCGCGCCGCCGGACCCGACGAGCAGCCCCGCCTGTTCGAGGCCGACGAGCAGCCCCGCGGCGGTGCCGCCGCTGCCGAGGGCGACGACGACGGAGGCCGGGCGCGGCAGCTCGCCGCGCGCGATTTGCTCGGCGAGCTCGAGGCCGGCGTCGACGAAGCCGAGCGAGCCCGTCACCGACGACCCGCCCGGCGGGATGAGGTACGCGCCTCGCCGCATGCGGCGCGCGACCGCGAGCGGGACGGCCGCGAACGAGCCGACCGGGTAGGCGGTGTAGCCGAGCGTCGCGCCGACGCGCGCGACCTTCTCGGCGTGCGGCGTGTCGGTTTGTGGCGCGAGGATCGCGTCGACCTCGAAGCCCTCGGCGCGACCGAAGATGGCGGTGGCGAGGACGTGGTGGCTGCCGATGGCGCCGATGGTGACCACGCGCCGGGCCCCGCGCGCCTTCGCCTCTTCGAGCAGACGCTCGAGCTTGCGGACCTTGTTGCCGCCGTACACGTCGCTGGTGAGGTCGTCGCGCTTGGCCAGCAGCGCGCCGCGCGGCAGCCCGGCGGCTGCCGCTGCGTGCGTGAGCTCGGTGACGGGCGTCGGGTAGCGGCCGAGGTGCGGCACTGCCCGGGGATGCTACCAAACGTCGCGACCGCGCGCGCCGCTCGTGGTACACGCGCGATCGTGACGCGGCCGATCACCATCGCGGTCCCCAAGGGGCGCGTGCTCAAGGCGCTGGTCCCCGTGCTCGCGCGGCTCGGCATCGACTCCACCGCCGTCCTCGGCGACGGCGACGATCGCCGCCTGATCCGCGATCTCCCGCAGATCGGCTGGCGGTTGCTCCTGCTCAAGCCCGACGACGTGCCCACCTACGTCGAGTACGGCGCGGCCGATCTCGGCGTGTGCGGCCGCGACGTACTCCTCGAGCGGGGCTTCGATCTGTACCAGCCCGTCGATCTCGGCATCGGCAAGTGCCGCATGGTCGTCGCGATGCGCACCTCGGTCACCACGCTGCCCGATCCGCCGCGCATCGCCACCAAGTACCCCCGCATCGCCTCCGCCCACTTCGCGAGCCGCGGCGTGCAGGCCGAGGTCGTCTTCGTGCAAGGCTCCGTCGAGCTCGCGCCGCTCACCGGCCTCGCCGACGCGATCGTCGATCTCGTCGAGACGGGCGAGACGCTACGCCAGAACGATCTCGAGGTGCGCGAGGTCGTGGCCGAGATCTCCAGCGTCCTGGTGGCCAACCGCGCCGCCTTCAAGCTGCTCGGCGCGCGCGCGACCGAGGTCGTCGACGCGTTCAGAGCGCGCTGAGGGCAGCCTCGACCGCCGCCACGTGCTCGTCGAACGCGCGCTCGCAGCGCGGCGGCGCGTGCGTGTGGCGATCGGCGGGCAGGTGGAGGAACCCCGCGCGGGTGCTCGTCTCGCGCAAGTGGAAGAGCGTCGCGTACAGCAGGTGGTTGCACACGTACGCCCCGGCGGAGCCCGAGAGCCGCGCGGCGAGCCCCGCGGAGGCGAGGGCGCCCTGCACGCGCGCGACGTCGATCGTCACCGGCAGCACCTCGGGCCCGCCATCGACGATCGGCCCGCGCCGCTGCGCCCCGTCGACGTCGGCGATGCGCGCCTCGTCGCGGTTCCTGCCCTGCGTCTCGACGTGCACGGCCTGGGCGGACTCCGCGACCCCCAGCATCAGGACGACGTCGAACTCGTCGGCGCCGAGCGCTTCGCGCATGCCGCGGGCCGCGCGCGCGAAGGACGTCGGGAGCGCCAACGTGACCACCCGAGGCGCGAAGTGCCGCGCCAAGCGCTCGCTCGGGTTCGACGCGACGTCGCCGAACGGTCCGAAGCCGGTCAAGAGGACGCGCACGTCGCGGCCTAGACGAGGACGTAGTCGTCGGCGCTGGTGGCCTCTTGCGCGATGACGCTGGTGGTCTCCTCGTCGCGCTTGACCGCGAGCTCGTAGAGCTGCGCGAGGAGCGACGGGTGCGCCCGGAGGACCTCCTGGAACACCGACCCCGCGAGGTGCAGCGTGACCGTCGGGTGCACCGCGACGACGTTCGCGTTGGCGGCGCGACGGAGGATCATGGCGACCTCACCGACGACGTCGCCGGCGCCGAGCGACGCGATGACCAGCCGCTCGCCGGCCTCCTCGGCGATCACCTCGACCTTGCCGGACGCGATGAGGTGCAGGCCGGAGTGCGTCTCGCCCTTGCGGATGAGCATCTCGCCCTCCTCGAAGGTGCGGGTCTCGAAGCGCGAGACCAGATCGCCGCGCTCGGCCGGATCGACCGCGCCGAGGATGGGCGAGGTGCGCACGAGGTTCTGCAGCATGCGCTCGCGGCAGAAGGTCGCGAGCTGCTCACCGACCTCGGGCGCGCGGGCGGCGACCGCCTCGAGCGCCTCGACCGGCGCGGCGAGCACCAGCGACGGACGCGTGGCCACGACGCTCGCCGCGCGCGGGGAGCGCGAGACCAGGGCCATCTCGCCGAAGACCTGGCCGTTCTGCAGTCGCGCGAGCACCACCGGCTCGCCCTCGGAGCCCGTGCGGCGCACCTCGAGATCGCCGCGGGCGACGATGAACGCCTCGGTGCCGGGCGAGCCCTCCTCGATGAGCATGCCTCCGGCCGGGGCCACGCGCACCTCGAACGCCTCGATGAGCAGGCGGAGCCCCTTGCGCGACAGCTCGGAGAAGAGCGGGAGGCGCGGCACCATCGGCGAGGGCGACGAGTCGCGCATGGCCTCGCGCATCGGCGCGACGGCCTGCCGGAGGATCTCGACGGCCTTGTTGAGGAGCGCCGGCCCCATGATCAACGACGACAGCGGCTGCAGATCGCCGCCCTTGGGCGGCGGAGGCGGGGCGACGTGGCCGTCCTCGTCGAGGCGCTCGGAGCGCGCATGGAACGCGTCGGCGACCGCGTCGAAGCTCTTCGCGGCGTCGACCCCGAGCTTCTTCAGCGCGACGCAGGCCGCGACCGCGAGCGGCAGGAGGCCGGCGTCGATGGCGCGCGCGACGCAGATCTCGAGGCCCTCGCGCGCCGGCTCCCTGCGGCCGAGCTCGGCCAGGAGCTCCGCCACCAGGAGCAGCGCCGAGGGAAGCTCGGGCTCCGCTTGCAGCGCGGCGGCCGCCCACCGGAGCGCCGTCTCGGTCTCGCCGGCCAGGCGCAGCGTGAGCGCGCGATCGATCGGCGTTTCACCGGCGTGCAGGCCCGGCAGCGCAGGAGGAGAGGACATGGCGGCGCAAGGCTATCACGCAACGCGGGAGGGAAAACTCAGGCGATGCGGCGGGCGCGGCGCTCCGCCTCGATCACGGCGTCGCCCGACCGCTTCTTGCGACGTCGTTCGACGTACCGCTCGGCGCGCTGGATGATCTTGTCGGCGACGTCGATGTTCGTCGATCGCTCGATGCCCTCGAGGCCGGGCGACGAGTTGATCTCGAGGATCTTCGGGCCGCTCGCGCTCTCGAGCATGTCGACGCCGGCGACCTCGAGGCCCATGACCTTGGTCGCCGCGACGGCGGCGCGCGCGTAGACCGGGTCGAGGTGCACGCGGTGGCCGGCGCCGCCGCGGTGGAGGTTCGAGCGGAACTCGCCGGCCTTGGCCGAGCGTCGCATCGCCGCGACCACCCGGCCGCCGACCACGAACGCGCGCACGTCGCGCCCCTTGGCCTCGGCGATGTACTGCTGGACGACGATCTCCTGGCCCATGCCCCAGAGGGTCTCGAGCAACGACGACACCGCCTGGCGCGTCTCGGCGATCATCACGCCGATGCCCTGCGTTCCCTGCTGCAGCTTCACGATCACCGGGGTGCCGCCGACCAGCTCGAGCATCAGGTCGAGGTCCTTCGGCGTGCGCGCGCAGACGGTGATCGGGACGTCGATGTCCTTCTTGGTGAGCAGCTGCATGGCCCGCAGCTTGTCGCGCGAGCGCGCGATGGCGACCGCGCCGTTGAGGCACGGCACGCCCATCATCTCGAAGTGGCGCACCACCGCCAGCCCGTAGCTGGTGATCGAGGCGCCGATGCGCGGGATGATCAGGTCGTAGCGGGGAGGGGCCTCGCCGCGGTAGTAGATCTCGGGCCGCCCGCGCTTGACGCACAGGTAGAACGACAGCGCATCGGCGACGTCGACCTCGTGACCGCGCGCACGCGCGGCGAGGACGAGCCGCGTCGTCGAGTACAGCGTGGCACTGCGCGAGAGGATCAGGATGCGCACGGGACGCCGAACGCTAGGCAACGCCGGCGGGGGATGGCAAGCCCGAGTCCAGACGGAGCGCGCCGCGCCGCACGAAGCCCGGGCGGAAGCGAACGACCGGCCGGGAATTCGCGCCTCTGCCCGCGCGGCGCGCGACCTGCTATGCGCGGCCGACCGAGCATGTCGAGCACCAACAATGCCTCGCCCGGCAAGGGCGAGCGGGTCCGCTTCGCGCCGTCCCCCACCGGCTACCTCCACATCGGCGGCGTCCGCACCGCACTCTTCAACTGGCTGTGGGCCCGGAAGACCGGCGGAACCTTCATCCTCCGCATCGAGGACACCGATCAGGAGCGCAGCACCGAGGAGAGCCGCAAGGTCATCCTCGACTCGATGAAGTGGCTCGGCCTGCTCTGGGACGAAGGCCCCGAGGTCGGCGGCGACCACGGCCCGTACACGCAGATGGAGCGCCTCGCGCTCTACCGCGAGTACGCCGACAAGCTCATCGCCGCCGGCAAGGCCTACCGCTGCACCTGCACCAAGGCGCAGCTCGACGTGCAGCGCGAGGAGCTCAAGGCGAAGGACCCGAAGGCGACCTTCCGCTACCCGGGCACATGCCGCGACGCCAACCACCCGGCCGACTCGGTGCACGTGGTGCGGTTCAAGACGCCGACCCACGGCGTGCTGACCTACCACGACATGGTCTTCGGCAAGGTGAGCACGCCGAACGCCGCCCAGTACGATTTCGTGCTGCTCCGCACCGACGGCATCCCTCTCTACAACTTCGGCGCGGTCGTCGACGACATCACCATGGGCATCACGCTGGTCGCGCGCGGCCGCGATCACATGGTGAACACGCCGCCGCAGATCATGCTCTACGAGGCGCTCGGGGCGAAGCCGCCGCGCTTCGCGCACCTGCCGATGATGCTCGCCGCCTCCGGCGAGAAGCTCTCCAAGCGCCACGGGGCGGTGAGCGTCGAGGAGTACCAGAAGGGCGGCTACACGCCGACCGCGCTCCTCAACTACCTCGTGCGCTTCGGCTGGTCGCACGGCGATCAGGAGGTCTTCTCGCTCGACGAGATGGTGGAGGCGTTCGACTGGGAGCACTGCAACAAGGCCGACGGCAAGTTCGACCCGAAGAAGCTCCTCGCGATCAACCAGGAGCACCTCAAGCAGGAGCGCCTGACGCCGAGCGCCGACTACGAGACCAACGCGCGCTGGTTCCTCGCCGCGCGCGGGCTGACCGACATCGACACCGAGCGGCTCCAGGCGGCCATCCCGCTGGTGCGCCCCAAGGCGCGCACCTACGTCGAGCTCGCCGACCTCCTCGACTTCTTCTTCCGTGACGAGCCGGTGTTCGACGACAAGGCGGCCGCCAAGTTCCTCGTCGCAGAGAACGTCGAGCGCCTGCGCGCCGCGGCCGATCTGGTCGAGACGTGCGAGGCGTGGACCCTCGAGGCGATCACCGCGGCGTTCAACGCGTGGCTCGCCGAGCAGAAGCTCGAGATCAAGGACGTCGCGCAGCCGGCGCGCGTCGCGCTGACCGGCCGCACGGCGAGCCCCGGCATCTACGAGACCATCCACGTCCTCGGGCGCGAGCCGTCGGTCAAGCGGCTGCGTAGTGGGGCCGCGCGCGCCGGGCGCGACGGAGCCGCGCGCGCCGAGCGCGCCTGAGCCTCCGTGTTCCTGCAGGAGCTGCCGCACGCCGTCCAGGAGATGGTGCCCGCCGTGGCGCCGGCTCCGGCCGTGCCGTGGGGCAAGGCGGCGATGGCCTGGATCGAGCAGCCGCACGTCAAGTGGGCAGTGCCGATCCCGCTCCTCCTCGCGCTGACCCCGCTGATCTGGCTGTTCTTCCGCAGCACTTGGCGACAGCTCGAGGAGGACGCGCTCGTCTACCGCAAGCGCCTGCACGATCTCGGGCAGGTCGACTACCGACCGATGGTCGCGCTGGCGCTCGGCGCGGTGAGCCTGACGCTGCAGGAGTACTACGGCGGGCGCGGCACCTACGACGAGATCGTCCGCAAGTGGCTCACCGCGCGCGAGGCCGCGCACCCCGGCGGGTGGGTGAAGCTCGTGCGCTTCGACGAGCTCTACGCGCTGACGTGGTGGGCCAGCACGCGCATCGGCGGCTACCTGCTGCCGCTCGTCCTCTGGAGGGCCTTCTTCCGCAAGGACAGCATCCTCGACTTCGGGCTGCGCACCCGCGGGTTCCTCGAGCACGCGTGGATCTACGCGATGTTCGTCGCGGTGATGATCCCGACGATGCTCATCGTCGCGCGCCAGCCCGACTTCGGGACCTACTACCCGTTCTACAAGAGCTCGACGCGCAGCTGGGCCGATTTCCTCACGTGGGAGGCGCTCTACGTCGGCCAGTTCTTCGCGCTCGAGATCTTCTTCCGCGGCTGGTGGGTGCGCGCGTGCCGCTCGTTCGGCGCCGGCGCGATCATGAGCATGGTCGTGCCGTACTGCATGATCCACTACGGCAAGCCGTACCTCGAGGCGTGCGGCGCGATCGTGGCCGGCACGGTGCTCGGCTCGCTGTCGATGAAGACCAGGAGCATCTACGCCGGCTTCCTCGTGCACATCACGGTCGCCATCCTCATGGACTTCCTCGCGCTGCACCACCGGCACGCGCTGCCGACGAAGCTCACCCCGGACGGGACGCGCGAGTTCGTCTTCAAGTGGACGCCGCACGTGCTGTGGATCGTGTGGGTGTTCGCGCTCTTGATGCTCCTCATCAAGCTCGTCCACTCGTGGCCGAAGATCCGCGCGTGGATGCAGCAGCGTCGCGGCGCCGCGCCGGCGTGAGGCCAGTCGTCAGTCGTCAGTCGTCAGCACGCCGAGTGTGCTGCTCTCCGCGGACGACCGACCATCGGGGACGGCTGGCCCGCGCGGTCACGCTCGCACGTTTGCGGAAGCATCCCGGTGCGCCCGGGTCCGCCTTCGGCGGCCCCGGAGATTTGCCCTCACCCAACCCTCTCCCGGTGGGAGGGGCTCCAGAATTCCTGGGTCTTCTGGGCCCCTCTACCTCCGGGAGAGGGGTTGCGGTGAGGGCACATTGCCCGCGAGCGCAGCGAGCGGGCTGACTTCCGCAACAGGCTCTCGCGCGAAGGAAGCGAGCCCAACGCCGTACCAGCGGCGACACCGTCCGCGCCACGACGGCGCCAGCGCGCTACCATGCCCCCGATGCAGCGCCTCGACCCGAAGACCACCGCCCTGCTCGTCATCGACATCCAGGAGAGGCTCGTCCCGGCGATGGAGCCCGCTGCGGTGGCCCGTCTGGTCAAGGCGACCGACCTGCTCCTCGAGGCCGCGCGCTTGCTCGGCGTGGCGACGCTGGCCACCGAGCAGTACCCGAAGGGGCTCGGCGCCACGATCGACTCGTTGATGGGGCCGCTCGAGCAGCTGCGCTGCGAGCGCGTGTCGAAGACGTGCTTCTCGGCCATGGAGACGCCCGAGGTCGGGCGCTTCCTCGCCAAGCTGTCGCCGCGCGCCGTGATCGTCGTCGGCATGGAGACGCACGTCTGCGTCTTCCAGACGGTCCGCGAGCTCGCCGCCCGCGGCTACGAGGTGCACGTACCGCACGACGGCGTAGCCTCGCGCCGCGACGAAGATCGCCGCGTAGGCCTCGAGCTGATGCAGCGCGCCGGCGGCATCGTGACCACCAGCGAGACGGTGGTCTTCGACTGGCTGCAGCGCGCCGAGGGCGACGCGTTCAAGGCGCTCTCCAAGCGCATGCGCTAGCAGTCGTCAGTCGTCAGTCGTCAGTCGTCAGCCGAGACGGCGCATGCGCGCAGCCTCTTGGCGCGCCGTCGTCGCCGGGTGAGGGTCTCGCCCCCCGCCGGCCGGCTCTCTCGACTGACGACTGACGACTGACGACTCTCTCGACTGACGACTGACGACTCTCTCGACTGAGGACTTCCCCCATGACTGCCCCCGAGACCAACCAGCCCCACAAGACCCACGAGCTCGCGAAGACCTACGATCCGCGCGACGTCGAAGGGCGCTGGTACCCGTGGTGGGTCGAGCAGGGCCTGTTCGAGGGCAAGGACGATCCCGCGCGCAGCCGCGAGCCGTTCTGCATCGTCATCCCGCCGCCGAACGTCACCGGCTCGCTGCACTGCGGCCACGCGCTCTTCGCGACCATCCAGGACGTCTACACGCGCCAGGCGCGCATGGCCGGCAAGAACACGCTCTGGCTCCCAGGCGTCGATCACGCGGGCATCGCCACGCAGGTCGTCGTCGAGCGCCTGCTCAAGCGCGAGGGCACCGATCGCCACGCGCTCGGTCGCGAGAAGTTCCTCGAGCGCGTTTGGAAGTGGAAGGAGCAGTCGGGCGGCACGATCGACGATCAGCTCAAGGTGCTCGGCAGCTCGTGCGACTGGCGCCGCCACCGCTTCACCATGGACCCGCACATGTCCCGCGCCGTGCGCGAGGCCTTCGTGCGGCTCTACCAGGAGGGGCTCATCTACCGCGCCGAGCGCCTCGTGAACTGGTCGGTCGGCGGCCAGACCGTGCTCTCCGACCTCGAGGTCGACAGCAACGAAGAGGACGGCGAGCTGTTCGAGTTCGCCTACGAGGTGGCCGACGCGATGGGCGAGAGCATCGTGGTCGCCACGACGCGTCCCGAGACGATGCTCGGCGACACCGCGGTCGCCGTGCACCCCGACGATCCGCGCTACCAGCACCTCATCGGCCGCCAGCTGAAGCACCCGTTCGTCGATCGCCGAATCCCGGTCATCGCCGACTCGATCCTCGTCGACCCGAAGTTCGGCACCGGCGCGGTCAAGGTCACCCCGGCGCACGACTTCAACGACTTCGCCACCGGCAAGCGCCACCAGCTGCCGATGGTGAACATCATGAACAAGGACGGCACGCTCAACGACAACGCGGGCGAGTTCCGCGGCATGGAGCGGTTCGCCGCGCGCAAGGCGGTCAAGAGGCGCCTCGAGGAGCTCGGATTCGTCAAGGGCAGCAAGAAGCACCGCCTGGCGGTCCCGCGCTGCCAGCGCACCAACACGGTGGTCGAGCCGCTGCTGAGCGAGCAGTGGTACGTGAAGGCCGACGTCCTCGCCAAGCCGGCCATCGAGGCGGTGCAGTCGGGCAAGACGGTCATCGTCCCCGAGGAGTGGACCAAGACGTACATGCACTGGATGACCAACATCCAGGACTGGTGCATCTCGCGTCAGCTCTGGTGGGGTCATCAGATCCCGGCGTGGTACTGCGGCGACTGCCGCCACGTCACCGTGTCGCGCGACGACGCCAAGGCGTGCGAGGTGTGCAAGAGCACCAACATCGTGCAGGACGACGACGTGCTCGACACGTGGTTCTCCTCGGGTCTGTGGCCGTTCGCCACGCTCGGCTGGCCCGACGAGAACGCGCCCGCGCTGAAGACGTTCTACCCGACCACCATCATGGAGACCGGGTTCGACATCCTGTTCTTCTGGGTCGCGCGCATGATGATGATGGGCATCCACTTCATGGGCGATGTCCCGTTCCGCAAGATCTACCTGCACGGCATGGTCACCGACGAGAAGGGTGACAAGATGTCGAAGGTGAAGGGGAACGTCATCGATCCCCTCGACGTCGTGTACGGCATCGAGCTCGAGCCGCTGGTCTCCAAGATCAAGGACGGCGGCGCGACCGACGCCGCGCTCAAGACGGCGCGCAACACCTACCCCGAGGGCATCCCCGCCTACGGCGCCGACGCGCTCCGCTGGACGCTCTCGACCTACCCGCCGCAGCAGCGGAAGATCCCGCTTTCCATCAAGCGCATCGAGGGCGGCCGCTTCCTCTGCAACAAGCTGTGGAACGCGACTCGCTTCGCCCTGCCGATGCTGGGCGTCGTCGGCGCCCGTGGCGTCGCTCACGAGTCCGAGGGCAACGAGCACGACAAGATCGCGCAGGCCGATCTCGACGCGCCGCCCGCGCCGCAGACCCTGGCCGATCGGTGGATCCTCTCGCGCCTCTCCGCGACGGCGGCGGCGGTGCAGCAGGGCATCGACGAGTTCCGCCTCGACGACTCCACGAGCGCGCTCTACCGCTTCTTCTGGAACGAGCTCTGCGACTGGTACCTCGAGCTCGTGAAGCCGGTGCTCTCGCCGCGCGAGGGCGCGCCCAAGGTCGACGCGGACGCGGCGCGCGTCACCCGCGCGACCCTGGCGCGCTCCCTCGAAGCGACGCTGCGCTTGATGCATCCGTTCATCCCGTTCGTGAGCGAGGAGCTCTGGCAGAAGCTGCCCAAGCCCTCGGATCGGCCGGGCTCCATCGTCACCGCGCCCTGGCCGACGCCCGGCGCGCGCGACGAGGCCGCCGAGCGCGACATGGCCGCCCTGCAGGGCGCGATCGGCGCCGTCCGCACCATCCGCACCGAGCACGAGATCAGCCCGGCCGCGAGCGTGCACGTGCGTCTGTGCACCGACAACGCCGAGCTGCGCGCGCTGCTGCAGCGCGAGGAGATCGCCATCCGCACGCTGGCGAAGGTCGATCCGCTCGAGATCGTCGGCAGCGGCACGCGTCCGGCCGGCTTCGCGACCTCGTCGGCCGGCGAGATCGAGGTGCAGGTGCTCCTCAAGGGCCTCGTCGACGCCGCCCACGAGACCGCGCGCATCGAGCGCGAGCTCAAGCGAATCGACAAGGATCTCCAGGGGATGGAGAAGAAGCTCTCACAACCTGCTTTCACCGAGAAGGCGCCGCCCGAGGTGGTCGCCGAGGCGCGCGCGCGCCTCGACGAGCTGAAGACCGCGCGCGCTCGCCTCGAGGCAGGGCGGGGGCTGATCGACGAGCTGAAGGGCTGAGGAGATCCCGGCCGGAGCCTCCCGAGGGCTCAGCACGCAACCGGCAACTCCGTGCGGTCGACCCGCAGCATGGACGCCATCACCCTCACCGGGCTCGAGACGGAGCAGGTCTCGTACGCCGACTTGATGTTCGACCCCGAGGCGACCGCCTCCTTCGCAGTCGTCGAGGGCGCCGTCGTCGACGACGTTGCCACCGAGCAGATGGCGGCGTGGACCGCCGAACAGGCGCCGCTCGAGGCGCCGGTGCCGCTGCCGGGCTGCGAGCAGGGCGAGCCGGTGTACCTCGTCGAGGTACGCCCGCCGCGGGGCACGCAGACGCTCCTGGCCGTGCGCGGCTCGCTCTACGAGGCGCTCCTCGTCGCGGCGACGGTGCACCCCAGCGTGGCCGACGTGACGATCCTCGAGCTCCCGCTGCCGTGCACCGCCGACGTGCTGGCGCGCGCGGCGGCGACGGCGCGTCGGTGGTCGCGCGACCCGGACGGCACCTGGTGGCCGACGGTCGGGACGACCACATGACGGCTCGCGGTTCTCGAACAGGATCGCTGCATCAAGTGGCGCCTGGCGTCGGGTCGTCAGTCGTCAGTCGTCAGTCATCAGTCCGGCAGAAGGAGGGAGAAACGCAGCTCTTCTCGAGCTGTCGACGGATGACCCACCCGCCGCGAGCAGCGACGCGGCCGACCTCCGAGAATCGTGACCGCCCATCTCGAGCTTCGACCTTCGACCTTCGACCTTCGACCGGACATGCGTAGCCCGCGGCTCGTGGGCGCAGGCCAGGAGGCCCAAGCCGCCCCGTCAGGCGATGCGCCGCCGCACCAGCGGGATGGGCGCGGTGCCTGTGGGCGGGCCGTCCATCGGGCCGCGCGACGTCGTGCTCTCTCCGGAGACCCGGATGCCCGAGTCGTGGACGCCCGCCTCCGCACGGAGGACATCGCGCACCACAGCGGCGACCAGCTTGGGGCCGGTGATCGCCTCCTGCTCCTCGAGGAACGCGGCGATGTCGTCGGCGAAGTGCTGCGCCGTCGGGTATCGCCTCTTGGGATCGGCCTGCAGCGCGCGTGTCAGCGCGTGCACCAGGCGGCCGTCGAGCCCGGGGGCGAAGCGCCGTATGTCGGGCACTTTGGCCTGGCGGACGAGCAGCACGGTCTGGAGATCGTCGTCGCGCCGGAACAGGTGCCGTGACGCGAGCGCCTCCCACAGCACGATGCCGGCCGCGAAGAGATCGGTGCGCGGATCGACCGCGCGATCGAAGGCCTGCTCCGGCGCGAGGTAGGCGAACTTGCCCTTCACGATGCCGGGCTGGGTGCGGCGCACGCGGTCGAGCGGGCGCGCGAGCCCGAAGTCCGCGATCTTCGCCGCGCCGGCGCGCGACACGAGGATGTTCGCCGGGCTGACGTCGCGGTGAACCACCGGGTGCAGCACGCCGTCCCGGTCGACACGCGTGTGCGCCGCGTGCAGCCCGCGCAGCGCCTGCTCGATGATCGAGCATGCGGCGAACGGGTGCAGTCGCAGCCTGCGCCGACGATAGGAGCGCAGCACCTGGCCGAGATCGACGCCGTCGACCCACTCCATCACCAGGAACAGCGAGCCGTCGGCCGCCTCGCCGAAATCGAACAGCTCCACCACGTTCGGGTGCTGCAACGACGTGGAGATCTCCGCCTCCTCGGCGAACATCTCGCGGAACTGCGCCTCTTTGGCGTATGCCGGCAGCAGCGTCTTGACCGCGACGATGTCGCAGCCGATGGCCTCGATGAAGTCGGGGGGTGGTCGTGCGCGGAACACCTCGGCCATTCCGCCGCCGCCCACGCGCCCTTCGATCGCATAACCGCCGATCTCTTTCGGCACCGGATCAGACATCGCGTGGACGATGGATGCCGCTCGCGTGCCGTGCGCTCGCCCGTCGCGTCGCGTCGAAAAATGCACGGTCGCTCCGGAGGAGCGCCTCGCTGACTTCGAGCGCGACGCGGCCACCGAAAGCCCCCCGGACCGGACAATCCGGGGGAGGAGCGCTCAGTGCGCGCCCTTCAGGCGGTCGATGCCCGGGTGGGTCGGATCCGGCGGCTCGTGGCGCGGGTTCTCGGCGACCTGCTTGCCCTCGACGCTGGTCAGCGACATGAGCATGTCCTTGCCGTAGATGAACTGCTCGCGCGAGTCGTAGGGGACGGGGTGGCGGCCGGTGTCCATGCGGATGGCGTCGCACGGGCAGGCCTCGACGCAGTAGCCGCAGAAGATGCAGCGCAGCTCGTCGATGACGAACTTCACCGGGTAGCGCTCGTAGCCGCGGCGCGCGTCGCCCTCGGGGTACTCGCCGGCCTCGATGTAGATGCACTGCGCCGGGCACGCCGTGGAGCAGCACAGACAGGCGACGCAGCGGGGCGAGCCGTCGCTCCGCAGCGTGAGCCGGTGGATGCCGCGGAAGCGCTTCGGGTAGACCTTCTTCTGCTCGGGATAGGCGAGGGTGGTGATGCCCTCGGAGAGGGGATCCTTCACCGCGTCGGGGCGCTCGCCGCGAAGCATCGACTTCGTGTTCTTGAAGAAGTGCCTCATGGTGAGGCCGAGGCCCTTCACGACCTCGACGAAATACGCTTGCTCGGAAGCGGTGTGGGTCGGCCGGGGGACCGTCTTCCCCTTCACGCGGTCGTATTGGATCTTGCCCACGAGCGGCTGCGCCATGTCGTCCTCTTGTTCCGATCAGTGAGCGGGGGCCTCGGCCTTGGCCTTGGCGGGTAGGCTGCGGCGCGCGAGCTGTTCCTCGCGACGCGAGAGGAACTTGCTCGGCGTCACCATGCCGAACGCGATCCACAGCACGAACACGACGGACGCGATCAGGACCAGCCAGTTGAACCCATCGCCCAGGGTGCGGAAGGTGTCTTGCGTGGCCAGGCCGGAGCGATCGAACGCGATGAGCGCGATCCCGGTGAGGAAGATGTTCACCAGCGACGCCGGCAGCAGCATCCGCCAGCCGAGCTTCATCAGCTGGTCGTAGCGGAAGCGAGGCACCGTCCAGCGGATGAAGATCTGCGCCCAGCAGATGAAGGTGACCTTCCCGAAGAAGATCAGCACCTGCAGCGCGATCACGACCAGGTGGGGCAGCCCCTTGTGCCAGAGCATCGCGTCGCCCATCGCGAGGGTGATGCCGTCGCGGTGGAGGAACGGCACGTGGAAGCCGCCGAGGTACAGCGCGACCACGAGCGTCGAGGAGACCACCAGCTCGATGTACTCGCCGGTGTAGAACATCGCGAACTTCATCCCCGAGTACTCGACGAGGTACCCGGCGACGATCTCGCTCTCGCCCTCCGGCAGGTCGAACGGCGTGCGCTTGGTCTCGGCGATGGCCGCGGTGAGGAAGAGCAGGAACCCGAAGGGCTGCACGAAGATGCCCCAGGTGTTCTCCCCCTGCCAGCGCGCCATCTCGTCGAGGCGCAGCGTGCCGTAGACCATCATGCAGCCGACGATCGAGAGGCCCATCGCCACCTCGTACGAGACGAGCTGCGAGGCTGCGCGGAGGCCGCCGAGGAGCGAGAACTTGTTGTCGGAGGACCAGCCGGCGATCGTCGCGCCGACGATGCCCATGCCGGCGAGGCCGAAGATGTAGAGAATGCCGACGTTGATGTCGACGATCTGACCGGAGATCGGCGGCAGGGTCGTCGCCGTCGACGCCGCCGCGCAGGTGCCGAAGCGCGGGACCTCGGCCCAGAGGTTCTGGCGAACGCTCTGCAGGCAGAGGGTGTCCATGAAGGGCACCACGCCCATGAGCATGATCGGCGCGGCCATCGAGAGGATGGGCGCGAGCGAGTGCAGCAGCTTGTCGGCCTTCGGCGGGATGAAGTCCTCCTTGAAGAAGGACTTCATCGCGTCGGCGATGGGGTGGAGCAGGCCGATCAGCGTGAAGCGCTTGTTGCCGATCTTGATGTCGGCGCGGTGCGGACCGATGCGGTCCTGGATCATCGCCGACTGACGGCGCTCCATCCACACGAGGACGGCGGCCATCGTCATGACGAAGCCGAGGATGATCGCGATCTTGACGATCGCCGCGATCAGCGTGACGAGCTCGGGTCTCATCGTTCGATCCTCACTCCCCTCACTGTGCTGGGGCCGGCGGCGGCGCGGCGGCCGCAGGGTTCTGGTTCGAGCGCGCGTCCATCGCCGCGCGGACGTCGCGCAGCTTGTTGAAGGCGAGGTTGTGGCCGAGCGCCCGTGCGAGGCGCGCGATCACGTCCCAAGCCGGGAGCGAGTCGCCCGCGGGGCGCGGACCAGCCTCGAACGGCTGCTCGATCCCCTGACGATTGACGAACGTGCCGTCGCTCTCCGACCACGACGCGGCCGGGAGCAGGACGTCGGCGACGTTGGTGAGCGGGCCGTGGTTGGCCGCGATGGCGACGATCTTCGAACGGCCGAGGACGGCGAGCGTCGCCTGGTCGATGTCGGCGATGCCGCCGAGGGCCAGGATGGTCGACGCGCCGGTGAGCTCCTCGAGCTTCTTCGGCGAGCCGCCGGCGGCCGCGGTGGCGCCGCGGACGTTCGGGTTGTGATCGGCGTCGCGGAGGATCTTGTCGCCGTCCCAGTCGTTCAGGCGCGAGAGGTAGAAGTCCGTGGCGCCGAGCGCCTTGGCCAGCTGCGCGAGCGCGAAGTTGTCTTCGCTCGAGTGCTGCGCCGAGAACACCACCGCGACCTTGCCTTCGAGCAGCTTGGCCGCCGCCTCGAGCGCCGCGCCCGGCCGCACGGCCCGACGCTCCCCACCGCGGCCCACGTAGCCGTGGGTGACGCGGTCGATCTGCGCGCGGCGGTGGGTGAGGATGCCGTCGTCGCACATCCAGAACTTGTTGACCTGCAGGTTGTCGCGCGGGCGCAGGCGCGGGACCTCGCCGGTGCGCGGATCGTAGTCGAGCCACGCGTTGCAGCCGGTCGCGCACCCGGGGCAGATCGTGGGCGCCTTGCGGAGGAACCACACGCGCGCCTTGAAGCGGAAGTCCTTGGTGGTGAGGGCGCCGACCGGGCAGACGTGGTCGGTCATCATCGTGTAGTGCCCCTCGAGCTTGCGGCCGGGGCTCACCACGATCTCGCCGAGGTTGCCGCGCTCGCGCTTGTCGAGCACCGGATCGAGCGCCACCTCCTCCATGAAGCGCACGCAGCGCGTGCACACGATGCAGCGCTCGGCGTCGTAGACGATGGTGTCGCCGAACTCGACGGCCTTCGGCTTGTGGATCACCTCGTCGAGCATCCGCTTGGGGGCGCGCTGATCGGTGAGCCAGTAGTCCTGCAGCTTGCACTCGCCGGCCTGATCGCAGATCGGGCAGTCGACCGGGTGGTTGAGCAGGAGGAACTCCTGCACGTGCTTGCGCGCGTCGCGCACGTGCGGGCTCGACTCGCTCTTGACGTTCATCCCGTCCATGCACTCGGCCTGGCACGCCGGCTCGAGCTTCGGCTTCCTGCCGGGGACGTAGTCACCCTTCTTCGGGTCCCACTGCAGCACGTCGAGGACCAGCTGCCGGCGGTTCGGCATCGGATCGATCTCGACGAGGCACATGCGGCAGTTGGCCGCGATGGAGAGCCCGGGGTGCCAGCAGTAGTGCGGGATCTCTACCCCCTGCTTCCACGCCGCGGTGATGATGGTGTCGCCCTGTTCGAAGGGGATCTCTTTGCCGTCGAGTTTGATGGAGGGCATCGGTTTCAGGGGCTCGTGCGGGGTCTAGAGTCTAGGGTCTAGAGTCTAGAGTCGTGGGTATCGCGGGGACTGGTGGCGCTCTCTCGGACTCTTCGCGGCGCACTCGCGCCGCTCTCGGTTGCCTCGGACTCTAGACTCGAGACTCTGGACTCTAGACCCGGGCGACGACTGCTCAGCGATCGCACTCCCCGCCGATCATGTTCACCGACCCGAAGGTCGGAACGATGTCGGCGATCATGTGGCCGCGGATCATGCGGGGGAACGCCTGCAGGGTGAACACGCAGGGCGGTCGGCAACGCACGCGGTAGGGGGTGCCGGTGCCGTCGGACACGACGAAGAACCCGAACTCGCCGTTGCCGCCCTCGACGTAGCCGTAGACCTCGCCGGCCGGGATCTTGGCGCCCTCCATGATCACCTTGAAGTGCTGGATGGTGCCTTCGATCGTCGTGTAGACCTGCTGCTTCGGCGGCAGCACGATGCCCGGCGCGTCGGCGTCGATCGGCCCCTCGTCGGGCATGCGCTGCATGCACTGACGGATGATGCGGATCGCCTGCTTCATCTCCTCGTGGCGGACCATGAAGCGGTCGTAGTTGTCGCCGTCGGTGCCGACCGGGATGTCGAAGTCGAGCTCGCCGTACTTGAGGTACGGGTGCGCGCGGCGCACGTCGTAGGCGACGCCGGTCGAGCGGAGGGTCGGGCCCGTCCACCCGTACTGGAGCGCCTCGGCCTGGGTGATCGCGCCGACGCCCTGCAGGCGGTCGAGGAAGATGCGGTTCTTGAAGAGGATCTTCTCGACCTCGTCGAGGATGTCCTCGACGGCCGGGATGATCTCTTCGAGTCGCTGCTTCATCTCGGCGTTCGGCGGCTTGGCCATCCCGCCGATGCGCGCGAACGAGTGCGTGACGCGCGCCCCGGTCTCCTCCTCGAGGAAGTCGTAGACGTGATCGCGCGCCTTCATCATCCACAGGAACGGCGTGAAGGCGCCGAGCTCCATGGCGACCGCGCCGTTGCACGTCAGGTGGTCGGAGAGCCGCGACACCTCGGAGAGGAGCGTGCGGTACCACAGGCAACGCTCGGGGACGGTGATGCCGGCGAGCTTCTCGACCGTCATCGCGAACCCGATGTTGCAGATCATCGGCGAGACGTAGTTGAGGCGGTCGGTGTACGGGAAGACCTGGTTCCACGTGCCGCGCTCGCACATCTTCTCGAAGCCGCGGTGCAGGAAGCCGATCTGCACGTCGACGTTGCGGATCGCTTCGCCGTCGACGTCGACGATCATGCGGATGGTGCCGTGCATCGCGGGGTGCGAGGGCCCCATGTTGATGCGCATCGGCTCCGTCGGGAGCGTGACGTCGTCCTCGTCGATGTCGTAATCGTGGGGTTCCATCTCGGGCTCTCGTTGGCTCTCGTTCGCGCTCGTGCGCGCTCGTTAGGAGGGCTTGGCGGCCGGGTCGACGACCACTGCTTCGCCGAGGTGCGCTTCGTTCGTCGCGATGTCGTCGGTCGACCACGCGTCGTCGCGCGGCGACCAATCCCTGCGGCCGAAGGGCATGCCCTCGTCGACGCGGAACGGAGGCAGCTTGTCCTTGGCCTCGGGGCGGTACGGCACGAGCGGCTGGGTGCGATCGGCCGAGTAGTCCTTGCGGAGCGGGTGCCCCTGGAACTCCTCGTAGAGGAGGATGCGGCGCAGATCGGGGTGCCCCTCGAAGCGGATGCCGAACATGTCCCACACCTCGCGCTCGAACCAGTTGGCCGCCGCCCAGAGGGGGGTGACCGTGGGCACGCGCGTCGGGTGCGCGGGATCGGCGTCGCCGTACTGCTCCTCGTCGAACAGGCGGGTCTTCAGGCGCAGCCGGTGACCCTTGTGCAGCGAGTAGAGGTTCAGCACGAGCTCGAAGCGCGCCTCGCGCTTGGGGTAGTCGACCGCGGTGATGTCGGTGAACATCGACATGTCGCAGCCGGCGTCGTCGCGCAGGAAGCGCGCGACCTCGAGCCAGTCCGACGGCGCGACGACGGCGGTCTCGTCGCCGCGGAAGCTGTGGGTCTCGAGGATGCGGTCGCCGAAGCGGTTCTTCAGGCGGTCGATGACGAACTGGCTCATCGCGACTCCCTGCTGCCCTTCGGGGCGAGCGAGTGCGCCGGCGTGTGCGGCGGCGCCACGTCCAGCGAGCGACGCTGCGGACCGACGCCGAGCTCCGCGGGCGACTTCTTGCCGAGCTGCACGAGCTGCCCGGAGACCGGATCGTTGTGCGGCTTGACGACGGCGGGCTCGCGGCTGCCGCTGGCGATCTTGTCCATCAGCAGCATGAGGCCGTCGATGACCGCCTCGGGGCGGGGCGGGCAGCCGGGGATGAACACGTCGACCGGGATGATCTTGTCGATGCCCGGGACCGTCGCGTAGTGGTCGTAGAAGCCGCCGCACGACGCGCAGGTGCCGAAGGCGATCACGAACTTCGGATCGCACATCTGCTCGTAGACGCGCTTGAGGACGGGCGCCTGGCGCTGGCTGATCGTGCCGACGACCCACAGGAGGTCGGCCTGACGCGGCGAGAAGCGCGGCGCCTCGGCGCCGAAGCGCGCGAGCCCGTCGAAGCGCGGGCCGTTGAGCGACATGAACTCCATGCCGCAGCACGCGGTGATCGAGCCGCGTGGTCGCGAACCCCTGCTCGTTGCCCTCGATCACCAGCTGGCCGCCGCGGCCGCCGGCCGGGGCCTTCACGTCTCCCATTCGAGAGCTCCCTTCTTCCACACGTAGACCAGACCGACGATGAGCACGGCGAGGAAGCCGAGCATCTCGATCAGCCCGAGCCACCCGAGCGAGCGGAACTTCACGCCCCACGGGTAGAGGAACACCGCTTCGATGTCGAAGACCACGAACAGCAGCGCGGTCAGGTAGAACTTGACGCTCAGGCGGAACTGCCGCCCGCCGGACGACTCGCTCCCGCACTCGAACGGCAAGTTGTGCTCGGCCTGCCCCTGGTTCTTCGGACCGAGATAGGTGGCGCCCACGAAGAACGCGACCGCGATCACGGCCGCGAGGGCGAACAGGATGAACATCGGCGCGTAGGCGATCATCAGGGCCCCGAATGCCTGCGTTCTCGCGAATTTCGACGGGAAATCCGCGGATTGCGGCGGGGCTGGGGTTAGTCGCCAGCGCGTCGGGAGTCAACGAATCTCGGTCGGGCTCTGCTCGTGGGGAAGGGCGCGCGCGGGGACGGGCGCGGGCCGCAGCCGGCGGCCGCGCGGCAGGCGCCCCAAACGCGCAGGACTCTCGTCGGAGCGGTCAGGACTTCGCCAGTTTGTCCTTCATCTTCTTGATGAGGGTCGCCCAGCCGTCCTTCTTGATCACCTTCGAGAATTCCTTGTGATAGGTGCGCGCCATCGACGACCCCTCGGGGATGAGGTCGACGACGATCCACCCGCTGCCCTTCTTGCGGACCACGTAGTCGATGAGCACGGGCGCGGCCTTCTTGTCGGTCAGGCCTTCGC
>JACPFM010000195.1 GCA_016182965.1 Deltaproteobacteria bacterium
GACGGCGACGGCCTCGACGATCCGACCTTCATCTTCCACCAGCAGGTCCTCTCGATCAGCGGGAAGACCGGCGCGGTGCTCTCTCGCTTCGAGTACGACGTCGCGGCGGCGACCGAGCCGAGCTCGCCCAAGTGGTTCCACTCCGGTCGCAACTACGGCTCGCACTCGGCGTTCGTCGCCGGGTCGAGCGCGCGCGTCGTGGAGATGGGCGCCGTGCCCGTCGGCAGCTTCGCCGACTACAACTGCAACGTCAGCCGCTTCCTCGCGGTGCTCGAGGCGCCGCGCGCCGCGCCCGCGTGGCGGCTCTCCTGGTCACGCTACGTGGGGTTCGCCTCCACGATCTTCTCGAAGTACGAGCAGGCGTACGCGGCCGATCCGTCGGTGGTCGTCGCACGCAAGGGAGACTTCGTCGACGGCTGCCTCCATCGCTTCTCCGACGGGCGCACGACGATCGACGGTGTCCCCTCGATCCTCTACGGCGTCTTTCACGCGAAGAGCTGGTCGACGTGCCTGAAGGAGCAGTACGCGCTGTACCTGGGGAGTACGACCGATCCCGATCCCGAGAAGCGACCGTGGTCGGCGTCGAAGCAGAAGGCGTGGGGCGACTGCCAGCTGGCGAACCTGAAGGCGCGGGGCAGCTGGGCGATGGAGGCGCTGAACGAGTCGACCGGCGCGTCGGTCACCGGCGGCGTCGCCAACTACGTCTGGGGCTGGACCGGCGCGCTCACGGCCAGCCACGAGACGCTCTACCTCGTCGAGACGCTGCCGGCCGGGCACGCGTTCGATCTCAGCGACGTCCCGCCGTCCAAGCTGCAGGTGTTCGCGCTCGTGAAGGGGATGTGGACCGCGCGCGGGACCTTCCCGGTCGCCGCGCGACCGAAGATCGTGTCGGTGCCCGCGACGCGCGCGCGCGGCATGGGCGCCTACAGCGCGTACGCCGAGCTGTCGCTGCGCGACGTCGACTGCGACGGGGTGGCCGACGTGGAGCTTCAGGACGGCACGTTCGTCGGCGAGCGCTCCGGCAGCTTCGTGCCGAAGCCCTGAAGCGCCCCGACCCACGCCGGCGCCGCGAGCGTGCGGCCAGGATGTCGCCGAGACCACCGGCGACCGCCAACGCGGCGGGCTGCGCGCGTCGCGAGTGCTCGACGAGGAGCCAGACGCCGACCCAGCCAGCGGCATCATTCAGGTCCCGCGAAAGTCGGGTCGCGGGACGATCCGGCCGAGGCGAGGTGTGACTGCTCGGCCGCTTCGGCGGCGTGATACGACCTCGGCATGGACGAGGATCACGACCAGGATGTCTACGACGAGAACGGCGTCGACCGGTCGCTCGTCCGTTGGTTCCTGGCGCTGACGCCCTACGAACGGCTCGCCGCGCTCGACGACGCGGTGAAGTTCGCCGAGCTCATCGAGGAATCACGTGGTCCGTCACGTTGAGCTGCTCCGGACGCTGCTGCGGCATGGGGGTGCGCTTCATCGTCGTCGGGGGCGCGGCTGCGGTGCTGCAGGGAGTGCCCATCCAAACGCTCGATGTCGACGTCGTGTACGACCGCGCGGAGGACAGCCTGGCCGGCCTTGCGGCGGCACTGACCGACCTCGATGCCGTGTTTCGCACCGATCCTCGGACTACGAGACCCTTCTGCCGCACGCCGAAGACGTGGCCGTCGGGGACATCACCATCAAGGTGCTGTCGCTCGAGCGGCTCATCGAGACCAAGCGCAAGCTGACGCGTCCGAAGGACCGGCTGATGCTGATGCACCTCGAAGCGACGCTGGACGAGCGACGGAAGCTCGGGCGGTAGACGCGTGCAATTTGCCGAAGGACCTGCGGGTCGGGCGCCGCGGCCGTCCTGCCCGTCATTCTTCGGCAGTCGCCATCTGCGCGCCCTCTTCGCGGTCGCGAGCGAGGCGGATCTCGAGGCGGCGAAGAGCGCGCTGCGCCTCATCGGGGAGCGCGGGTACGTAGAGCTCATACCACGCAGTTCACGATGGACGGAGGACGGGGGTCGCGGCGTCTCTCTGAGCTCTCGGTGAGGCAGTCGGCTCTCAGGTGAGCCCGAGCAGGAACGCCTCAGGGACAAACCTCGCTGCTTGCATGGCAGCGGCAGTACCTCGTCGAGGAGGTCGTCGCGCCCACGTGAATCCACGCTCGTCACTGCATTGCGCCCGTCGTGCTCGTTTCTCCGCGGGTCGGCCCGACGCACGCGGTTGCCGTTGGTTGGGCGCGGCAGTGACAGCGCAGGTCGCAGTACGCCGGCGTCGTGGTCGTGTAGCTCTCGGTCACGCAGGTCTGGTGCGGGAACGCCGGATCCTTGCCGATGAACTGTTCGAGCATGCCCATGTCACGCTTCGGGTTGACGTGGGTGTCGTCGACCCAGCTGCCGGCGGAGTCCTGCACCCGCATGTGGCAGCTGTTTCCGGCGGTGTAGTCGATCACCGAGATCCGACCGGCCGACTGGTTGGACGCGAAGTCGTCCCACCAGGTCGGCGCCATCTGGTCGGTGTAGACGACCCCGTCGTTGGGGCCGCCACCGAGCAGCTCGCTCTCGCGGCAGATCCAGGAGGTCTTCCAGCTGCCCTCGGCCCCCTTGCACTTCGCGCCACCGTTGTTCGCGCCGTCGTACCAGGCGCGCACGTAGCGGATGGTCTTGGGGGTGGACGTCGACGTCCAGAGGATCTTGTTCATCTTCCAGACGTCGCTCGTCCCGGGGATCGTGTTGGTGTTGAGGAGCGGGCGCACGCGCGCGTCGTTGACGTGTCCGATGTCTTTCGCCGCGTCGCAGCTGTGGGCTCCGTGGGCGCCGACGTCTCCGATCGCCTCGGTGGCGTCGCAGCCCCCGTGCGCCCCCTGGAAGATCGTGATCTGCCCGAGCTTCCGCGCGGCCATGCCGAAATGCGACCCGGGCTGCGAGTAGCCGAGCTGGAGGACCGCCTGGACCTTCAGCGCGCCCATCGAGTGTGCGTACACGGAGACGGAGTTGTCGGGCACCGAGGCGTAGTTCGTGACGATGTGGATCGCGAGCTCGGTTGCCTGGGCGAGGAGCGGCGCGCTGCCCGGGCCGTCGGGGCCGTCCCCCGTCTGATCGGCGGTGGTGACGTGTCCGGTCGCCTGCATCCGCGCCTGCACCTCCTCGATCCACATCTGCCACGAGGTCGAGTCACCGTGCAGCCCGTGGACGAAGAGGCGGTGCTTGCCCGCGATGTCGCGGTCCTTCAGCTGCCCGTGGATGGTGACGCGATCGCTCGAGAGCGGCGACCGCGGCGACCAGCTGCAGATCTCCTGCGTGCCGGTGGTGGTCGTCGAGGAGCGATAGCAGCCCGTCGCACATTCGCCCGGACCGACGTTGCCGCCGTTGAGCGTCTCGGCGCCGAGCGGCGGGGCGGCGATCGGATCGGGCGGCGCGACCCCGACTTCGGCGGAGCAGGCCGCGGCGAGGGCGGCGAGCGCGAGGGTCGAGATGCGATGGGCAAGGGCGGCGGAACGAGCGGTCATGGCGGAGTCCTCGGGCGGCGATTCGCGCGGCGAGCGCCACGTGGCGTGGCGTCTGCGGCGATTCGCGCGGCGCCAAAGCAGCAGCCATGCCACGCAGGAATGCGCGGCATCTCCCCGGTTCACGAAGGCTCATCGCCGGGCGTGAACCGTTCACTGGACAGTAAGACGCAAGGCGGCCCGGAGCTCGCCACGTGGCCCTTCGCCGCCCGGCGCCTGGACGATGCGGTGCCGGCGAGGCGCAGGCAGGGCTGCTCGAACGGGCCTGACTGCGCAGGCGAGGCTTGACCAGCCCCGTGGTCCCGGCGCCAGACTTGGGCAGGATGACCCGTCGCTTCGAGCTGGCTGAAGGTGGATCGAGCCAGTTCTGGGAGATCACGGAGGAGGGCTCGTCGTTCACGGTGCGCTACGGACGCATCGGGAGCGCGGGGCAGACCCAGAAGAAGGAATTCGCGAGCGAAGCGCAGGCTCGCACGGCGGCGGCAAAACTGATCGCGGAGAAGACCGGCAAGGGCTACGCCGAAGTCGCTACCGACGCCGAGGCTGTCGCAGCGGAGAATGCTCCTGCGATGCCCGCTGCAGCGGAGAAGACTCCTGCAAAGCCGGTTGCCACGAAGAAGGCCACCGCGAAGCCCGAGAAGAAGGAGGTCCCGCCGTTCGCGCTGGGAGGTGGCAAGTCTCTTGGAGCACGCGCCCTCGCGAACGCCGCCGAGCGCTTTGCGGCCGCAACCACCCACGAGGCCTTTCCGGACGCAGCCGGCAAGATCAGCTACTCGGACTACGAGCACGGCGACCGATCCGGTCGACGATGCGTATTCGGTCGGCACCGGGCTTCGCCGGATTGCCTTGGGCGGAATCCCCTTCAGTGAGCCGCTCCAGCGGCGACTCATCGGGGTGCCGCGGCCCTACGAGCATGCCCCCGACAGGCGCGACATCAACGGCTGGTTCCAGGAGACAAGCTCGTTCACGTCGGTCGGCACCTCGCGCGCCTCGAGGGTGGAGCCGTCTTGAACGTGCAGGCCGTGGCCCATCTCAGGCGCCTCGACGTGGGCGCGCGTCCTGCGGATGACGGTCTTCTCGACTTTGCCTACCACGCCGGCGGCGAGCGCGATCCCGATCCGCCTCGAACCCTCGACGAGCGAGCCGGTCACACTGGGGATGCCGGCGCCGAGCTTGTGCATGACCAGACCGACGTCGCCGGTGTCGTGCGTCCACACCCGGTCCACCTTCGCGCCGCCGGCCAGATCGACGCCCCCGGCCGGCCCGGTCACCGCGACGCGTTGGAGCTCTGCGCCGGTGGCGTGGAGGAACGCCGCGGGCGCGCCGCCCACGCCCCGGATCTCGACCATAGAGGGGCAGCGCCCGACGATGCGGAGCGGCTTGGCGACGTCGACGTTCTCCTCGTAAGTCCCGGCGGCGACCGCGACGTTCGCGCCAGCCTTCGCGGCCGTGACCGCCTCCTGCACCGTCCGGAACGGGCGCTCCTTCGTTCCGTCGCCGCCAGCGAGCGCAGACTGGTCCACGAAGAGCGTCGAGCCATCGACGGCGATGTCGCCGAACGTGCCGCTCCCGCATGACGCGAGCTCGTGACACGAGGTCTCTCCGGGAAGGGCCAGCGTGCCGCGACCGCACGGCGCCGGCGGGAGGATCGCGCTGCACCCGCCCTTGTCGTCCGGCTTCGTGCCTGCGCCGCAGGCGGTGACGCCGACGGGATGGCAGACCGTGTCGCCGGGTACGGCGATCGCGTTCGGGGCGCAGGGCGCCTCCGGCAGCACGGGCACGCACGAGGTGCCCGCGATGTCGTACGTGAAGCCGACCGCGCACGCATCGGCGCGCACGCCGATCGGCTCACAGCCGCCGCCCGGGATCGGAAGCGCGCTCGGGCCGCAGTCGTCGTACGTGGTGACACAGGCGCCGTCGCGGCGGGTCGTGCCCGAAGGACACGCTTCGTCGTCCGCCGAGCACGCGGCGCAGAGGCACGCGACTGTCACCAGGATCCGACGCAGAGCGGCTCCGACCATCCCGGAGAGGCTACCTCCTCCAGGGCGGAACGCGCGCCCCCGGCCGCGCTGCGTCGCGATACGCGACGACGATGCAGCCGGCAGATGCCCCAGGGTTCACGGCCGCGCCCGCATGGTGGCTAACGCGGCCCAGCAGAACGCCGAGACCAACAGCCTCCACGCGCCCGATGTATCCGGCGCGCTGGTGATCGACGCCTCTTGACTCGAGCGAGATCCCGCCGTGTGCGCTTCCATAGAGGATCCAAGCGTCCTTGGCGACTTCGATCCACCTGTGCCGTCAAGCGCAGCGCGGTGTCCGAGAATCGCGGCGCGCTACGGACCCACGCCGCAGCCGCTCACCGAGATCGGATCGGCCGCGCCGTATGTGGGGTTCTTCACGTACCAGATGTCGGAGTAGGACGAGCCGACGACGCCGTCGCAGCCGGCGACGGCGGACTCGGCCGGCGGGCACGTCGACCACTTGTTTCCGTTCGCCGAGAGCGAGCCGGTGCCGAGCGTGTTGGAGAAGCACACCCCCGCCGCGACGTTGCGGAGAGAGTTGTCGCCCGTGTTGAACACGTTGTTGCCAGCCGACGTGACGCCGATGTCGAGCGCGTTCTTCGGCGTCGAGGGCCCGGTGGTGAACCCGAGGAACACCCGCATGCCGAAGGCCTTGTTGGCGATGAGCACGCTCGATCGGAGGACGACGCTCGTCGAGTCGTTGACGACGAGGCCTGTCTGGTTGCCCTTCGCCACGAGGTTGCTGATCGGGAACGGCGCGGTGATCGGCGAGTAGCCGAGAAGGGCAATGCCGCTCTGGCCGTTGTTGCTCGCAGAGCCGCCCTGGAAGTCGAGCGACGCGAGCGCGGAGGCGAAGTTGAGCCCGGAGACGGCGTTGCCGTCGAACGTGTTGCCGGTGCCGACGACGCTGATGAGGCCCGAGCCATTCGCGAGGACGCCGTTCTTCCCCGAGCCGTTGGCCTGCAGCCCGGGACCGAGCACCATCGCACCCGAGACCTGGATGCCCTGCCCGTACGGCGCGGTGACGTACGCGTAGCGCAGGGTCGCGTGCGCTCCGGCGAGGGAGGAGCTCGCGGTCTGCACCGCGTTGCCGCTCGTCGCGGAGATGGTGAAGCCCTCGACGATCGCGCCGATGCTCACGCACACGAGGCCGGAGCCCCCCAGGCAGGTCGCGGCCGCGCCGGAGATCTTCGGCCGCACGGCGCCCTCGCCTTTGAGCAGGACGCGATCGCCGACGAGGAGGGGCGCGATCTCCTCGTAGGTGACGGCGGACGATGCGCCCGCGACGTGGATGACCCGCGTGCCGACCGAGACACTGCCGAGCGTGGTCGCCTCGCGGATCGTCTTGAAGGGGCACTCGGCGGTGCCGACGCTCGCGCGAGACGAGAGCTTGTCGACGTAGACGTCGATCGCCGCGGACCCGAGGACGCCGCAAGTCGACACGTCGGCCGTGACGTCGGGGACCGACGTGTCGGGAACGAACGTGTCCCCGACGAAGGTATCGCGCACGAACGTGTCGGCGACGAGCGTGTCGGGAACGAACGAGTCGGCGACGAGCGTGTCGGGCACGGACACGTCGGGGATGCGCGTGTCGGTGTCGGGCGAGGCCGCGGTGTCGACCCTCATGCCGGTGTCATCCTGCTCGCCCTGGCCGACCGTGAATTCGGCCGAGGAGCAGCCGAGGCCGGAGATCGCGCAACAGAACACGAAGCGGTGAACGTTCAGCATGACCCTCCCCCACGGACGGAAGCCCGACCGTGAGCGTGCCGCATTTCGCCGCTCGGTGCACGTTCCGGCCGTCTTCGCCTGATCCCAGAGGCTCGCCCCGCTGGGTCGAATTCCTCGATCCCAATCAGCGAACTCCGAGGATCAACGGTCGACGCCGGCTTCGGCGTATCACGGATAGGATGCGGCCATGAGCCGGCCGGGGGAGCTCGTGGGGGTCGCGATCGTCTTGGGGACATCGGCTGCGTCGTTCGCGTGGCTGGCCAGCGGCGATCGTGATCACCAGGGGCTCCTCGGCGTCGCCGCGGTGGAGATCGTGATGGCGATCGTTGCGCTCATGTCGACGCGACACAACGTGTGGCGTTGGCTGCGAACGTGGAGTCTGTTCGCGATCGCCGGGGTCGTGTTGTGGCTCGGGGCGAAGGGTCGTCACGCGTACCGCGGCGACATGCGCGACGAGAACTTCCGGCTCACGTTGGTGCTCGGCGCCCGCGCGGTATTGTTCGCGATCGCGTTCGTGTTGCTCGGTCGCGAGCGCGTGCGAAAGCGATTCCCGAGCGCGTACGAGCTGTGAGCCAGCGCTCGCGGCGGCCGCATCGGGACTCGGCTAGGCTGCGGGACCATGCGAACGCTGCTCGCAGGTTGCTTCACCGCGCTCGTCGCCGTCGGCTGCGGCGCGGGCGGTCGTCCGGAGCTGAGCTCCGCCGGCGTGATGGCCGCGCGGCCGCAGTGCGGCGCGTTGAACGTCGCGTGCGTGGGTCAGAAGCTCGACGCCCCGATCGCGCTCGGGAGCGCCGTCGAGCTCGACGTGCGGTATCAGATCGGCGGCTCCTCGGGACCGCCGACCGTGCTCGAGTCGGCGGATCCCGCCGTGCTCGTCGTCGAGGGATCGCGCCTGAAGGCGGTCGGCGCCGGGGCGAGCGCGGTGCTGTTCATCGGGCCCGACAAGGCGGTCCTCGACTTCCTTCACCTGTGGGTCGAGCCGGCGACCGAGCTGCGGATCATGCGCTACTCGTCGTCGGGCACGTTGCTCGGTCGTGTGCAGAGCTCGATCAAGCTGCTCGTGCACGACGAGCTGCTCGTCTCGATCGAGCCGTTCGCGAAGGGGCAGCCGCTCCTCGGCAGCTTCAAGCTCGAGCCGAACGTCTCGGGGAACACCGTGGCGATCGTCCCCGATTCGGTGTCGGGGTGGCATCGCGTCGTCGCGCGCTCGCCGGGCCCGAGCCAAGTCAAGTTCAGCGCCCTCGGACTCACGACCGATTGGGCGATCGAGGTGATGCCGTGAAGCGCGCCTGGGTCATCCTCGCATGCGCGGCGCTCGGCTGTCCGTCACCGGCGCCGAAGCGCGCCGCGCTGAGCCCGATCACCGGCGCGCCTCCTGCGCGCAGGCTCGAGGTCGTGAACAGCGAAGAGAAGCACGCGATCACCGTGTCGAGCGGCGTCGCGTTCGCCGTGATGGTGTCGGACACTTGCGATGCGACGTCGTCGCCGACGCTCGCGATAGCCGATCCGAGCATCCTCAGAGAGCATCCGCTCGCGCGCGGGCCCTCGAAGCGGGCGTTCGCGCTCGTCGCGGTGCGCGCGGGAACGACGACCGTGACGATCAAGGCGGAGTGCGCGACGCAGGCGTACGAAGTGACGGTCCTGCCGCAATAGGGAGGGGCCCGGGTTGCTTGCGGGTCGACCCGGTGGGGGCCGGTCGCGAAGCCGCACCGCGGTGATTGCGTGTGCTCGGGCGGGTGCATGGACGCCACGTACTGCAGCCAGTTCGGCGCTCCGTGGACGATGAAGGGCTCGAGCTGCGTGTGGCCCGCGAACAGCAGCGGTGGGGCTCACCGCCGAGCAGTGCGCGTCGGTCGGTGCGAAGCACGGAGGCGACGGCAGCGGCAGCGACATCTACAACCTCGGCGTCACCTGCAGCCTCGTCGGCAGCAGCGCCGACTGCACCACCTCGGGTTGCGGCGCCGGTCAGTGCTGCGCCGTGTGCAAGACGGTCGACGGGCCGGCCAACGTCTGTCTGCCCAACGGCGCGGTCTGCTGATTCGTCTGCGTCCCGAGCACGGGTGAAGCCGTTCGCCCGCCGGCTGCACGGTCCCGCGCAACCGGGACCGGCCGGGAGCCGATACGGGTCATGCTCTCCTTCGAGCTCGACCTCCGGCAGGAGCTCTCGCGAACCGGCGGCATGACCGGCGAGCAGACCGTGTTCCCCGCGGTCGAGCGCTGGCTCGCCGAAGACAGAGATCACTACCGGGCGTTCGAGATCCTCAAAGCGCGCAAGAGCACGCGTCGCTACCGCTCGCTGATGGACTTCCTCTTGTGCGAGGTCTGTCCCTCCGAGTGGCCCGCGTGCAACGCCTGCTATCGCGATCGCGGCCCGCAGCTCCGCGTCCTTCGCACGACGCGGCAGATCCGTCTCCTCGAGAGCAAGCTCCTGTTGTTCCTGACCGTCGCGTACGAGGCGTACTGCCAGAAGCGCGCGCTCTCGTGGAAGCAAGCGGTGGAGATGGTCGACGAGGTCTGCAGGTGCGCAGCGTGAGCTCCTCGTCTCGACTCGGCCCCCTCACGTTCCGATCGCACGCAATGCCGCCCCCGTCACGGCGCGCTTGTCGCGTACCCAAGGCGCCTGGTCGCGGCGCCGCTCACTCGAACGCGATCTCGTCGATCTCGTAGACCAGCGCCTGCGGCGGCCAGCTCCGGTAACTGCACGGGCGGGAGTCGGCGGCGGATCTCGATGCGAGGAGCAGGTGCGGTCCGGCGCCGGCGAGCGTCACCGTCTGATCGACGGCGGCGTCGCCGCACTTCGGTGCGAGCGCGACGCTCTTGCCGTTGCGCGAGAGGACCGACGCTGTGCCAGTGCCAGCGCCATCGCACACGAGCCGATGTCGCACTCGGAGCGTGGTCTTGCCGCCGCCGTCGCCGATCGCGAGGGCCAGCGCCCACGAGCTCGAGCCCTCGCCGACGCGCAGCTTGCCATCGGCGACCTCGACCGGGCCGAGGCACGAGCCTTCGGGCGGCTCGCTGGTGAACCCGAGATCGGTAATCGTGGTGGTCGGTACGACCGTGCTGACCGAGCCGAGGCCGAGCGGCGCGCCGAGCACATCCTGCAGGGGCGCCAGGTCGATGGTCGTCGGCTCGAACAGCGAGAACCGGCCGCTGATGCGCGCGCCGGGATCGGCGTCGGTCACCGTGATGCCGGCTGCGCCGCTCGGCGTCTTCGCGGTGACCTTCTCGAAGCTCGCCGACGCGAACGGCCGCGTGCCACGGACGGTGAGCGCGCCGAAAGGCGAAATGAGCGACGGAGGCGGCGTGACGCGCTGCGCGGCCGGCGTGCCGGAGGCGCAGAGGGTCACCGCGCCGGTGATCATCGAGAGCGCATCGGAGGGCGCGCTGCTGTTGACGAACGCCATGCCGACGAAGCCGCCGGCGGGACCGACGAGATCTCCGGACACGCCGGACCCGCAGTCCGGATCCCTCACCGTGAGCCCGCGGATCGAGAGCGTCTCGTCGAGACGCGCGCCGGTGACGACGGTACCGCCCCCGCCGTACTTGCTCCCGGTGGCGACGACCTCGCCCCCGACCACGCGGCCCTTCGGAAAGTACACATTGATCGTCGCCCCGACCGTTCCGCCGTCAGCGCCGGCGTCGCCCACCGGCCCGCTGCCGGAGAGACGAACCGCGAAGGGGCCGTCGCCCGCGATCGGCGCGCACCCGCGGGCCGCCTCGTCGCGGCCGCCGTCGGCCGAGGACGCTCCCGCGTCCGCTCCGGCGTCGGCGCTCTTGCCGGCGCATCCGCTCGACGCCCACGTGAGGAGGAAGATCAGCGTTGGCGCGCGTACGTTCGGCATCGTCGATCCCCGGTGCGACGATCGTAGCAATCCAGAGGTCGGCACGCACGGTGAGCCCGATGCAGGGCAGGGCCAGCGACAGCTAGTGTCGCGTGCGTTGTCGCTGGCCGTTCGGCCCGCGCGCGCGCGGGGATCAAGCCGGCTGCTTCGCGAGCGCCTCCGTGAAGAGCGTGTCGTAATCGCCCGCGCGGAAGCGCTCGCTCTTCAGCACGTCGCGGAGGAAGTCGCGGTTGGTGATGACCGGGCCGATCTTGGGGGTAAGTCGTCCAAGCGTCCTCGGCGGATTCCAGCGGGCGAGCTTACATAGAGCTCATACCACGCAGTTCTCGATGGACGGAAGACGGGGGTCGCGGCGTCTCTCTGAGCCAGGATGTCGCCGAGACCACCGGTGACCGCCAACGCGGCGGGCTGCGCGCCTCGCGAGTGCTCGACGAGGAGCCTGCCGCCGATCGGCGCGCGGATCGCAGGGAACGAGACTCGCGAAGCCGTTGGGGTATGGATTCCAAGCGATTTCACGGGCGCGCGTTCGTCGAGCTTACGTAATCTCGCCGCCACCCATGCCGCGCGCAGGCTGCCGGCTGGGCGCCGATTGGAGTCCGAGTCGGCGCGCCGTCAGCGCGGGGTGCGTGAGATCGTGCCGGCGCTCGCGAAGTACAGCCAATCATCGTCCACCGCGACCGACGAGACGCGGTCCCCGGCTCCTTCGGCGACGAAGACCCTGCCGCCTCCGAAAAGCGGCACACGGCTGATCGTCTTTGCCGTGGCCCAGTAGAGCCAACCATCGCGGGCGACGATCGGATCGAAAGCGGGATCGGTGGAGTCCAGCTCGTCGTGGATGGTGACGACGCTTCCCGGCGCGTTCGTGCAGGCGCGCTCGATTCCTCCGAAGAAGCGCCACGCCGCCACGCCACCCGACCACACGATGGGCGTGCTCGGCGAACGCGGAATCGAGGCAAGACGTGTGACGAGCTTCGTGGCCGGACTGAATCGCACGAGCTCGCCGGAAGCCCCGCCCGGCCCATATCGCCATGCGATGATGTCGGCACCGGCGGCGACTGGGCGAGTGACGAGCGGGCCCACTACCTCCGCAGGGCCGCCAGCGGCAGAGACCCGCATGAGCTTCGGGCTCGACGCGTCAGCCACGGTCCGCTCGCCGAAGTAGACCGCATCGTCCATCACGGCGAACCCGTCGATCCAACGCTCACTGACGAGCGTCACGATGGGCGCCAGGCCGGCCCGATCACGCCCCTTCAACACGCCGGTGCTGACGGACTCTGGACGTCGGCTGCTCCAGAAGAGCGCGGTTGGTGTCGCGACGACGTAGCCGGGAAGCGTGTCCGTCGCGAGGGTGGTCACGGCGAGCGTCTTCTTGTCGATGCGCCGTATCGTTCCTTCGAACGTCGGGGGGCCGACGTTCGTGCCGAAGAGGAGTCCGTCGCCGTCGTCGACGAGCGCTCCCGCCATGAGGCCCAAACCGGTTGCCATCACGGTGACCGCGCACCCTCCGGAGGGACACTTGGACGGCCCCGGCACGGGCACGGTGCACGGCACGAGTGGCGGTCCGACATCCGTCGCTGGAACGGCGTCGGTAACAACGGCGTCGGTGGCAACGGCGTCGGAGGGGGGCGAGCCGGAGGGAGCGGCGCCGTTCGTGTCGGTCGCAGCGCCGCTGTCGAAGGCGAGCTGCGAGCCGAGCGCGTCGTCGTCGCCTCCTCGCTCCCCGAGCACCACGCGCGCTCCGCAGCCGGAGAGCGAGACAACGACGAGGGCCGGGACCAGATACCTCATGCGACGCGCGCCTCCCTGATGATTCTTGGCCGGATCGACGCCGCGCGATCATGGCTCCCCAGGCAGGTGCTTCCGCACCCGTGCCTCGTACGGCGAGTCGGGGTGCCCCTCGAGGAACCGACGCGCCAGCTGCGCGGCGCCGGCCGGGTCGCCCGAGCGCGCGATGGCTTCGATACGCAGCACTTGCGCCTCGAGCGCGAGCACACCGGTCGGGCACTCGCGCTGGTAACGATCGAGGGCCGCGATCGCGGATGTGGGGTCGCCCGCTTCGATCGCCTGCCGGGCCGCGTCGATGAGCTGGATCTCGTGCGACAGCGCGGGAGCGGCGCTCGACGCGGCGGGTGCCGCCTTCGCGGGCGCGGGCGGGGGCGTGGCCTTGGCCGGAGACACCAGCGTCGGGTCCGGCGCGACCACCGTCGCCGACTCGACGGGCAGCGCCGCCGTCGTCGGCGCAGCGCCGGGCGGCGGGAGCAGGTGGGACGCAGCGACCGCCGCGGGCGGCTGGCTCACCACTGCCGATGGTCGGTCGGCCGGTCCATCGACGCCGCGCACTACCGCGACCCCGACCCCCGCTGCCGCGGCGACGATTGCGAGGACTTTCCAGGGCGCGAGGGCCGCGCTCGCGCCGGCCGCCGTCACAAGGGGCGTCGTTCCGGCAGCGATCGCGGCGATTGCGCGTCGGCGGCGCGCAGGCGACGGGCGGTCGTCGTTCGCCGACGCGAGCAGCGTCCTCTCGAAGCGCGTGCCCTCCTCGAGGAGCCGGTGCGGCTCGGTCATCGATCGCCTCCATTCCGTGCGACCCGTCGCTGAGCGGCGGCCCGGAAGAGCTCGCGCGCACGACGCAGTCGCGAGGCGACGGTCCCCACGGGGAGCGTCAGCAGCTCGGCGATCTCGGGTGTCGTCGCCTGCTCCAGCTCGAAGAGCACGAAAACGGCGCGGAGGTCGTCGGGCAGCTCCTCGAGCATCGCGTCGAGCACGGCGCGCGCGCGCCCGCGATCGAGGTACTCGTCAGGCAGTGGGGCGTCGTCGAGCGCGGCCAGGACGGCGTCGTCGTCGGTGACGTGGCGACGACGACGCGCCGCGCGCCGCGCGTCGGACGCGACACGCATCGCGATCGCAAACAGGAGCGACGGCGCGCCGCCCTCGCGGATCGCCTCGCGCTTGCGCGACGCGACCACCCACACCTGCTGCACGGCGTCGTCGAGCGCGGCGTCCTCCACGCCGAGCCGCCGAAGCGATCGCCAAACGAAATCGAAATGCGTCTCGACCAACGTGCGGAGATCGACGGTGGGGTCCTCCTCCGTCGCGGCTGCGAGCGGCGGGGTGTCGGTCGTCGCGCGGACCACATCTTCTACTTGGCCGGCGACGCCACGGACGATCATGGAAAGAACACCGACAGACTGAGACGGGCGGACGGGAGCACGGCGGGCGGCCGATAGAGACGGTGGTCGGGCTCGATCACGAACTCGTCACGAACGATTGGTGCGGCCGCGCCGGCCTCGAGGTCAAGCAAGAACGCGCTCCCGAGCCTGAGCTCGGCGCGCGCAAGCAGGTGCGCAGCCATCCAGGAGCGCGTTTCTGCGCGCGCCGATTCGACGCCCGCGCCGTTGGCGCGAACTGTCCCGAGCTCGAAGCCAAGACACGGGCGCACCACGACGTCGTCGCCGAACCCGAACGCGCAGCCGTCGAGGCGGGCGGTCGTCCAGCGGAACGACGCGGTGGTCCTGGACCCATCGCCGGTCGTCATCGGTTCGCTGAGCGCTCCGCTCAGACGCAGCGACCCTACTCGTTCCCTTGCCAGCTCCAGCATGATCGAAGGTCGGAACACCGGATGGACGCCGGTCGACATGAGGCCGACGCCTAGGCCGCCGCCCACGCGTAGGCCACTCGTTGCGCCGCCAGCCGAGGTAGGGGCCGGCCCCGAGTCCACGATCGGGTGCGGCGAAGTGGTTGGCGCGACCGCAGGCGTGACCGAGGAGCTCGGCGGAGAGGGCGCGGTGACGGGCGGCGGTACGGCCGCAGGAGCGCTCGGCGGCGTGGCCGACGCAGCGGCCGGGGAGGCCGCGGACACGGTCAGGGCCGACGGATCGACGATGAGCACCGTGACCAAGGCGAGCCCGTCGATCACCTCCGTGCACGTATCTGCGGCGATCGTGCGCGCGGGCTGCCCATGTACGACGATCGTTCCAACGCTGCGGGCGCCCACCGCGCGAATGTCGATCCGAACGCGGCGCGCGACCGCGAAAGGACCGGCGCGCGCGATCTGAGGCGCGCGAGCGCCGACAGCGCGCCAGTACTCGTCGACGTCGCCGCAGCCGGCGTGCGCGCTCCAATCCACCTGCAACGCGCTCGCCTGGTCGGCGCCGAGGCACGCGAGCGCGAGGACGACGGTGAGCCAACGCACGTCCTCAGCTTCCCGCGGTGGCGTCGAGCTGTCAGCTGCAATCGGCGACGTGCGCCCGCGCGCGGCCGCGAAGCAGTCGAAGCGACGCCCGGGTAGCCCGTCGATGGGGCGGTGCGGTTTCGAAGCCGCGGCGCCGCGGCACACATCGATGCCGGCGGTCCGGACGAGACACCGCCGACGCGGTGACCATCCTGCACGAGGCGGCCGACGGGCTGCGCGATCTTGACCGGCTCGCCCACGCCGCAATGTGCGACGCATGGTGGCGATAGAAGAAGCTCGTCGAGCGCGACGCCGTCATGCGCGTGGTCGAGAGCGATCAGTACCCGCCCACTACGCGGCTCGGGAGCCATCGTCGGCGGCGCGGTTGCGCTCGTCGGCATGGCCTTCGTGCGTCGACCGGCTGCAGCCAGGCCGCGATGGCATCGCGCGCGGCGCGGAGGCTGACAGTCCCGGAGGCCATCACGCGATGTGCGCGTGTATCTCGTGGACGAAGCGTCGGGCTCCGCGTCGGGAGCGCCGGTGGACTCTCCGTCGTCGCCGCACGCGGTCAGGAGCAGCGTCGCGACGAGCAGGTTCCCGAGGCGCTTCTTCGAGTGCGAGCGTAGCGGGCGCAGCTCGCAAGCTCGACCGTATCTCCCGAAGGGAATCCGCCGCCACCGACACGCCCCGCCTATGCGCTCCGCCACTCCGCAAGGAGAATGCCGACATGCGACGTCGCGCTTTCTTCGTCCTCGCCTCCTTGACCCTCGGTTGCTCGGGATCGAGCGGCGAGGTCGCCGAAGGCGCCGCCGACACGCTCGACGACGCCACGACCGGCGACGTCTCCGTCGATACCGGCGACGCCTCCATCGATCCCGGCGACGTCTCCGCCGACACCGGCGACGGCTTCGTCCCGTGCAAGACCGACGGCGAGTGCGCGTCGAGCACCGCCGGCAAGGCGTGCGACGTCGCGAGCGGCAACTGCGTGCCGTGCACGGCGACGAGCGACGTGTGCGCGCCGAGCGAGCACTGCGATCCCGCGGCGATGAAGTGCGTGTCCGGCTGCAAGGCCGACGAGGGGTGCGCGCCCGCCACGGGCGACGCCGGCGCCGACGCGGAGGACGCGGACGACGCGGCGGAGGGCGGCGCGTCGACCAAGCCCCGCTGCGACGTCGCGACGCACACGTGCGTCGAGTGCACCAAGGACGATCACTGCGCCCCGGGGTACCTGTGCGTCGGGAACGTCTGCAGCAAGGGCTGCAGCTCGAGCAAACCGTGCCCCACGGGCGAGACCTGTTGCACCGGCGCCTGCGTCGACGTGGCCTCGAACCTCGACCACTGCGGGAAGTGCGGCGAGAAGTGCAGCGTCACGAGCGGCAGCGCCAAGTGCGAGGCCGGCGCGTGCGCGGTGGCGAGCTGCAGCGGCACGCTCGCCGACTGCGACAAGGACTACTCGAACGGCTGCGAGGTCGACACCGCGACGTCTCTGACGAGCTGCGGCGCTTGCGGCACGAACTGCGAGCCCGCCCACGCGACGGGCGCTGCGTGCACGAGCAGCACGTGCGGGTACGGCGCGTGCGAGTCTCCGTGGGCCGACTGCGACGGCAACGCGGCGAACGGCTGCGAGTGGAGCGTCGCGAGCGACACCGCGAACTGCGGCAGCTGCGGCAACGCGTGCCCGGCGGTGGCGAACGCGACGTCGACCTGCTCGTCCGGGACGTGCGGGTTCACGTGCCTCACCGGGTTCGCCGACTGCGACGGCAACGCGGCGAACGGATGCGAGGTGAACCTGACCAGCGACGTCGCCCACTGCGGCACGTGCGGGAAGGTCTGCACGGTCGCGAACGGCACGCCGGCGTGCGTCGGCGGCGCGTGCGGCATCGCCGCGTGCAGCGGGCCGTTCCGCGACTGCAACTCGAGCGTCTCCGACGGATGCGAGGTCGACACCGCGAGCAGCACGAGCCACTGCGGCGGGTGCGGCGCCGCGTGTGCGTTGGCGAACGCCACCGCCACCTGCAGCTCCGGCGCCTGCGCCATCGCGAGCTGCAAGCCGAGTTTCGCCGACTGCGACGGCAACGTGGCCAACGGCTGCGAGGTGGACGTGCAGAGCAGCATGGCCAATTGCGGAAGTTGCGGCAGGCCGTGCCTCCCCATGCCCCACAGCACTGCGGCCTGCACCTCCGGGACCTGCGGGCTCGGGTCGTGCATCGGCTGGTACCGGGACTGCAACGACTACTGGCTCGACGGCTGCGAGAAGAGCACCGCCAGCGATCCGTACAACTGCGGCGCGTGTGGCAACGCCTGCGGCTACGAGGGGGTCTGCAACGACGGCCGTTGCCGTTATCCCATCGACTGTCAGGCGCTCCGCGACATCAGGCCGCTTTCGGCGAGCGGCGCCTACAAGATCGATCCCGACGGCGTCGGTCCAACCTCGCCGTTCAAGGCCTGGTGCGAGATGATCGGCAGCGAGGGCTGGACGCTCGCGCTCAAGCTCGACGGCACGAAGACGACCTTCGCGTACGACAGCGGGTACTGGACCAGCGGCGTGCTTATCAACCCCGGTTCGGCCGATCTCTCGTTGACCGAGGCGAAGCTCGCCCCGTTCACCATGCTCCCCTTCAGCCAACTGCGGCTCGGCATGCGCGACGGCGGCGTGGACCGCTGGATCACCGTCAACGTCGCCGGCACCTCGCTGCAGAGCTACTTCACGACGACGACCGGCTTCCTCGCGACGGGCGCCGGGCGCACGGCGTGGCGTTCGCTCCTCGCCGCGCCGACGCTGCAGCCGAACTGCGGGCGGGAGGGCTTCAACAACGCCGTCGCCGGCTACGCGCGCGTGCGCATCGGCATCCTCGCGAACGGGGAGAACGATTGCGACACGCCCGACTCGTTCATCGGCTTCGGCGCGGGTCCGGTCGCCTGCCTCGGCGGCGCGACGCCGGTCACCACCGGCAACGTGGGCTCGTGCGGGTCGGCCGAGGGCGATCGCAGCACCGCGACCTTCGGCTGGGTGTTCGTGCGCTGATCGCTCGACCCGGGTCGACCCGCAGCACGAATGCGGCGCATTCGCCCAGAAAGCGTCCAGGCGCGTTCCGCGCGAAGTGATCAATCGAACGGATCACCATCGCCGATCTCCAGCTCGATCGATTCGATCGGGTGCACGTCGTGCAGCGCTCGTAGGATCCGGTCGTCGAGCTCGTGCACGAAACGGTACACGTGGTGGTTCGCCCTGATGAAGAGCCGGTTGGGCCAGCGCATGCCGAGCGTCACGGTCCGATCGGAGCTCTCGCTGACCCGGGCACCGATCAACGCGCCCAGATCACGGACCATCGGGCCCTCCGGTGCGCTCGAGGCGAACGTGACGCGAACGCGTAACGCCGTCAGGCGCAGCTCCGACGCCAGCGCGCTCTCGTATCCGTGCAGTCGCCAAGCGCGGCTCGCGATCCACGCGCGCTCGCGCGAAAGCCCGCTCTCACGCGCGAGGTGCGCGGCGATGCGTACGCCGAGCAGGCCCACGACGAACAGCACCGGCACCACCGTCGCAGCCACACGGGTGACCAACCCGGCGAGCAGCGCGGTGGTCACCATCGTCAGCGGCAGCCCGCCCCCGACGCCGAGGCCCCAGAACACGTCGGGGTCGAGCCACATGCCGAGCGGGGTGGTGCTCGCCGCGAATCGAAGCTCCTTCTCGACGCGCTCACGGTCCGCTGCGCGGCGTTCGGCGAGCTCCTCCTGCTCGACCTTGCGATCGAGCGTGGCGCGTTCGCGGCGCCCTTTCTCGGCGAGCGCGCGCAGCTTCTCCTCCGGGTCGGGCTCGCGCGGCGCCAAAGGTGCGGGCTTGCGGTAGTCCAAGGGATCACCGCGATCGTGTCACGAGAGCGAACGAACCTCCACTCGAAGTGCTCCTGCGCGCGACCTGCTCCATCGCCTCGCGGAGGCAACCGTCGTTGCGTTGGCAACGTCCGCGCCCTCGAGACGCCGGGTGGTAGGTCAGCGCGCAGTCAACCGGCAGACATGATCGGTGCGGCACCGCTTGCCGCACCCCTCGCGGACGCACACGATCGCGCGTGCGCCCGGCACGCCGCCGCGGTCCACGCTTCGGCGGGCAGCCGCCGGCGTCGGAGTGGTGCTATTCAGAGCCTCGACCCGCATGCCCGAACACGACGTCTACGCCCCGCCGCGCGAAGGCACCGCCGCGCCGATCACCGGCGCCGCGCGCGACGATCTCGCCGCCTACGATCGCGATCCCTCGGTCATGACCCCGAAGCTCCCGCGCACGGCCGCGGGCGCGGCGTTGTTCACGTCGGCGATGGCGCTGATGGCCGGCTGGCAGACGCTCGACATGGTGCGGCTGCGGGGCGCCTACGTGGCGTTCCCGTGGCTGATCCTCGCGTTCGGGGCGTCGTCGCTCGTCGGCGCGGTCGCGCTGTTCCGCATGCGCGGGTGGGCGGCCCTCGCGACGTTGCTCTCGACCGGCGTCCTCGCGCTCGTCTCCGGGCTGTGGCTGCTCCTGGCGGTGGCGCACGGCTTCATCGCGCTCTACTCGGTGTTCACGCCGGCGAGCGCCGCGGTGTCCGCGATCCTCGCCGCGATGTCGATCGGCCCGCTCGGGCGGGCGGCGCGGCTGCGGAAGCACTTCGCCGGCGAGGGGATGCACCTCGGCTGACGGTTGATCCGGCGCCGCGTCGGGGGCAGTGGTCGGCCATGTCGATCCGCCTCCTCGCGCCCCTCCTCGTAGGCTCGTTGGCCGCCCTCGGGTGCGGCAGCAGTGAAGGCGACCCCGCGAACGGCGGTCCCGGCGACGCCGCGCCCGACGTCGCCGCGCCCGACGTCGCCGAAGAGGTCGCGAGCGAGGCGTCCACCGATGCGGTCGTCGATGGCGGCGCGACCGACGCGCCGGCCGCCTGTCCGCGCACGCCGAGTCCCGAGGGCGCGGCGCGCAAGGTGGTCGTCTCGCACCCGTTCGACGCGTCCGCCAAGAAGACCGGCGCGATGGAGGTCCTCGACCTCGCGCCCGACGGCACGCTGACGCGCGGCAGCAAGACCTTCGCGCTCGGCGCCGCCGCGTTCGAGCCGATGGCCTTCACCCCCGACGGCAAGATCGGCCTCGTCCCCGAAGACGACGGCACGCTCGGGGTGTTCCGCTTCGACGACGCGGGCGAGGTGACGGTCGTGCACGCCGCGTTCAAGGGCTCGTTCTACGCGAGCCGCGTCGTGATGCACCCCGACGGGCAGCGCGCGATCGTCGTCGACTCCAACACCGTCGAGAACGGCGGCGGGCTGTACGTGGTCGACATCGGGTGCGACGGCGCGCTCACCGATCGCGGCAAGCTCGTCACCGCCAAGAGCTGGCAGGTGTTCGCCTGGTTGACCTCGGGCGCGCGGGCGATCGCCACCGGCGGACCCGGGCTCGGCTCGCCCGACACGGTCGACACCCACCTCCTCGACTGGAAGGCGCCGCCCTCGTTGGTCGCGAGCACCGCGGCGTTCCCCGATCGCGAGGCGATCCCGTCGTCGATCGCGATCATGCCCGACGACAAGCTCGCGCTGGTCGCCGACAACGGCATCCTCGTCGGCAACCGCGTCGCGGTGGTGTCGATCGAGGGCGACAAGCTGGTGCCGCGGCAGGTGTTCACGCTCGACAACCCGGCGACGGTCGTCGCCTCGCCGTACGGCAACGCCGCCCTGGTCCTCAACTCCGACGGCAAGGACGGCTACACGCTCTTCAAGACGCAGGCCTCGCCGACCGCGCCGTTCGTCAACGCCGGCAAGCTCGCCTACGTGCACGGCAAGCCGCAGCTGCCCTACGTCGCCGCCCTGATCGCGCGCGGTCCGCTGAAGGGGCGCGTGCTCATCGGCGAGAACCTCGCCGTGCGTCAGCTGCAGTTCCGGACCGACGCGACGGTGGCCGACGTCTCGAAGCTCGCGTATCCGGATGGATACGTGAACATCGTAGGCACCGTCGGCGTGCAGCCCTGACGCTCGCGCGCCGCCTCCGACACGACGCCTCCAACAGGACGCACGCGGACGCAGCCCGCGCGCTACAGTCACCGGCCGTGACCCCCCGCGCGATCTTCCTCGTCTCCGCCCCCGATCAACCCGGCCTCGTCGCCCGCCTCTCCGGCTTCTTCTTCCGGCTCGGCCTCAACATCGTCGACGCCTCCAACCACAGCGAGCCGTCGACGGCGCGCTTCTACATGCGGTTGGTCGTCGACCTCGGCGCCCTCTCGTCGCCGAAGGCGCAGGCCGAGCTCGGCGGCAACGCTACCCGCAAGGCCCTCGAAGAGGCGTTCGCGTCGCTGGTCGCCGAGCTCTCCGGCACCTGGTCGGTCGGCTACGACGACGTCAAGGCGCGCGTCGCGCTGCTGGTCACCAGGGATCCGGCGTGCCTCTACGATCTGGTGCTCCGGCACCGCAACGGCGAGCTCCCGTGCGAGATCCCGGTGATCATCTCCAACCACGCGACGCTCGAGCCCGTCGCCGAGTCGTTCCGCATCCCGTTCTTCGCGCTGCCGGTCACCGCCGACACCAAGCACCAGCAGGAGCGCATGGTCCTCGAGCTGCTCGAGCGCCTGCACATCGACCTCGTGGTGCTCGCCCGCTACATGCAAGTGCTCAGCGAGCCCTTCCTCGAGGCGGCGCCGCCGGTGATCAACATCCACCACGGCTTCCTCCCGGCGTTCCAGGGCGCGAAGCCCTACCACCAGGCGTGGGAGCGCGGCGTGAAGCTGATCGGCGCGACGGCGCACTACGCGACCAAGGACCTCGATCAGGGCCCGATCATCGAGCAGGACGTCGCCCGCGTGCGACACGACGTGTCGCCCGAGCAGATGGTGCGCGTCGGCCGCGACGTCGAGCGCGTGGTCCTCGCGCGCGCCGTGACCGCGCACCTCGAGCGCCGCGTCATCGTCGAGGGCCGGCGGACGATGATCCTGTAGGCGCTGTCAGCGACTCTCGGGCGCCGGCCGTGTCGCCGGCCGCGGCGACCGGGTCGAAGGTCGAAGGTCGAAGGTCGAACGAGACACGAAGGCCGGGTTGTCAGTCATCGGTCGCCGGTCGTCAGTTCGCGAAAGGCAATCGGCGTCTCCCGCTTCTCTCACTTCCGACGACGGACGACTGATGACTGACGACTGACGACTGACGACTGCCCTCAGCCGCGCGCCTTCTTGACGATCGCCGCGACCTGGTTTCGGGCGACGCCGGCGCCGGCGCCGATCCTCTCGAGCACCTGGGCCTCGCTCTTGTCGATGCCGTTGCTCGCGTACGCGACGATCGCGCCGATGAGCAGCCCGGCCTCGGGATGGCCGAGCTCCTTCAGCCGCTTGCCGACAGCGGCGCAGCGCGCGTCGACGCCCTCGGCGGAGATCCGCCCCCACGCCTCGCCGAGGAAGCCCTCGGTCTCCCACTCGATGACGTTGCCCTTCGACAGGGCTTCGAGCGACTCGACGAGCGCCTCACGCTCGGCGGCGTCCTCGGTGCCGTCGGCCAGCGCCGTGAGGTATCCGGCCTCCGCGGCGACCCGGAACAGCTCCTCGCCCTTCGTCGAGCCGGCGAGGGCGCCGCGGACGGTTTCTGCCTGCTGCTCGAGATACGCTGCGTTCGCCTTCTTGGCCGCGGCCATGGATCCTCCTCCGTGCCTGTCTTCCGTGGATGGGGAGCCGAGCATACACGCCTCCGCGGGCCGTCGCGGAGAGGGGTCCCGGGGCGTCGCGGGGAAGGGGCCCGGGGCGTCGCGGGGAAGGGGCGCGGGGCGTCGCGGGGATGGGTGCCGTGGAGGAACCAGCTCGCGCCCCGAGGCGCTCTCGCTGCTGCGCGAAGCGGCGAATCGTGACGCATCGCGGTCGGCAGTCCTCGGTTCTCGCTCGTGCTGCGACCTGTTCGCCTCACCCGGTTGGTGCCTGGTGGCGCGGAGTTCGCCCAAAACGAGAGGAGCGAACGGAGCTCCACGGCGGCTCGCAACTTGCTCCTGCGCACGATCCCACCGGAGCACGGAAGGACCCGAATGAAGATGAAAACCCTGGCCGCGAGCGTCGCTTTGCTGACGCTCGCAGGCGTCGTCGCAGTTGCCTGCAGCTCGACCACGGAAGAGGCGCAAGAGTGCGCGCCCGGCGATCCGTCGTGCAACCCCCCGATCGACGGCGGGGACGAGACCACCTCCGAGACCGGCGAGATCGACGGCGGCGGCGACACCGAGGGTGACGCGTTCGTGCTCGATACCGGCACCGGCGGCGACGCGCCCTACGATCCCGACGTCGAGTACGACGCGTACGTCCCCGAGGTCGAGGTCGGTGGCGGAGGGACCTACGTCGACGGCGGCCTCGTCGGCTGCGTGCCCGGCGCGACGCAGTGCACCAACTGCAAGGACGACGACGGCGACGGGCTGATCGACTGGCTCGATCCGGAGTGCACGAGCCCCCTCGACAACGACGAGAGCTCGTTCGGCACCGGCATCCCCGGCGACAACATCGATCCGTGCAAGCAGGACTGCTGGTTCGACGGCAACAGCGGCTCGGGCAACGACGGCTGCTTGTTCCCGGGCAAGTGCCTCCCCGGATCGACCGATCCGAAGTGCCCCTACGACCCGGTCGCCGCGGCCGACCCCAAGCAGTGCCCGGCGCCGTCGGCGAAGTGCATGGAGTACTGCAAGCCGCTCACGCCGAAGGGCTGCGACTGCGCGGGTTGCTGCGACATTTACAAGGGCGACAAGGTCTACACGGTCAAGCTCGTCGGTGAGTGCACCTACGCGACGCTCGAAGACAAGACCAAGTGCCCCACCTGCACCAAGCTGCCCGAGTGCTCCGCGCCGCCCTGCGGCAAGTGCGACTGGTGCCTCGGCAAGACCTCGCTCCCGCCGGAGTGCACCTCCGTCCCCGACGCTGGCCCCGACGCTGGCCCCGACGCGCCGCCCCCCGACGCGCCGCCTCCGGACGCGGCCGTCGACGCCCCGATCGACACCACGCCGCCGCCGCCCACCTGCCCGGGGGGCCTCGCGGTGTGCAGCCCGACAACGCCGTGTCCGGTCGGTCAGTACTGTCTGACCGGTTGCTGCATCAAGCCGCCGTCCTGACGACCCCTTTTCGTGCCGCGCGAGTATCCTGCGCGGCATGAAGGTTCTCGTCGCCGACAAGCTCGAAGACAGTGGTCGCCGTGGCCTCGCCGAGGCGGGGTTCGAGGTGCTCTACGAGCCGGAGCTCACCGGCGATGGCTTGACCAAGGCCATCGCCGACAGCGGCGCCGAGGTGCTCATCGTCCGGTCGACCAAGGTCACGCGCGCGATGCTCGAGGGCGGCAAGCTCGCGCTCGTCGTGCGCGCCGGCGCCGGCACCAACACCATCGACGTGAAGGCCGCCTCCGAGCGCGGCATCCAGGTCGCCAACTGCCCGGGCAAGAACGCGATCGCCGTCGCCGAGCTGGCGTTCGCGTTGATGCTCGCCCTCGATCGGCACGTCGTCGACGGCGCCGCCGATCTGCGCGACGGCAAGTGGAACAAGAGGGCGTACTCCAAGGCCAAGGGCCTCTTCGGGCGCACCCTCGGCGTGCTCGGCGCCGGCAACATCGGCCGCGAGGTCATCGCGCGCGCCAAGGCGTTCGGCATGCCGGTCGTCGTGTGGAGCCACGGGATGACGAACGAAGAGGCCGCGGAGCTCGGCGTGGTCCGCGTGTCCTCGCCGACCGAGCTCGCCGCGCAGTGCGACGTGCTCACGGTCCACGTCGCGCTCGTGCCCGAGACGCGCGGCCTGATCGGCGACGCGTTCTTCTCGGCGATGCGCCAGGGCGCGTACTTCATCAACACCTCGCGCGCCGAGGTGATCGACGAGGCGGCGCTCGAGCGCGCGGTCCGCGAGCGCGGCGTGCGCGCCGGCCTCGACGTGTTCGTCGGCGAGCCGGAGGGGGGCACCGGCAGCGTGAGCGCGAAGATCTTCACGCTCCCCGGCGTGATCGGCTCGCACCACATCGGCGCGTCGACCGATCAGGCCCAGGAGGCGACCGCCGCCGAGACGGTGCGCATCGTCCTCTCCTTCCGTGACACCCGCCGCGCGCCGAACGTGGTGAACCTCGCGAAGAAGTCCAAGGCGACGCACCTCCTGGTCGTGCGCCACTACGACCGCGTCGGCGTCCTCGCGGCGGTGTTCGACATCCTCAAGCGCGCGGGCGTCAACGTGCAGGAGACCGAGAACATCGTCTTCGAGGGCGGACAGGCCGCGGTCGCGCGCATCCACGTCGACCACGCGGCGGCCGACGCGGACCTCGAGTCGGTGCGCGCGTCGTCGCCGCACGTCCTCGACGTGGCGATGGTCCCGATCCACTGAGGACCTGTCGAACCCCCGGACTGAAGTCCGGGGCACCGACTGCACCTCAAGTCCTTCGGACTTCACCGGCTCGCCAGGCTGGCTCGGGGCTGTCGCCGCATGGACGTCCAGCGGCGAACGGGCCTGAGAAACCCGGGTGCCGGCGACTTCAGTGGGCCCGTCGACCGCGTCACTTCCTCGACAGAGAGCAGCTCGTAGCCCGGAGGGCTTCGCCCGGCTGTCGGTGCCCCGGACTTCAGTCCGGGGGACCTGACAGCTCTCGAGCACCCGCGTTCAGCGCGCCGTCTTGCGCCGCGCCAGCGCGTAGATCGAAGGCAAGAGCGCGAGCGTCAGCACCGTCGCGGTCACGAGGCCGCCGATCACCACCGTCGCCAACGGGCGCTGGACCTCGGCGCCGGTGCCGGTGGCGAGCGCCATCGGGACGAACCCGAGCGACGCCACGACCGCGGTGGTCAGCACGGGCCGCAGCCGATCGTGCGCGGCGCGCCGCGCGGCCTCGACCGGATCGAGGCCCTCGGCCTCCCAGCGGCGGAGCGAAGTGAGCAGGACCACGCCGTTGAGCGTGGCCACGCCGAAGAGCGCGATGAAGCCGACCGCCGCGGAGATCGACATCGGCAGGCCGCGCCCGGCGAGCGCCAGCACGCCCCCGCTCGCGGCGACCGGCACGTTGAGGAAGATGATCACCGCGGGCAGGAAGTCTTTGAACGACAGATAGAGGAGGAAGAAGATGCCGACGAGCGTCGCGGGGACGATGATCGCGAGGCGCGCGGCGGCGTGGGTGAGGTTCTCGTACTGACCCGAGACGCTGAAGTGATAGCCGGTCGGCAGCGGGATGCCCGCGAGGCGTCGATTGAGCTCGCCGACGAACGTCGCGAGATCGCGCCCGCGCACGTTGCACTCGACGAGCACGCGGCGGCGCGCGCGCTCGCGGCTGATCTGGGCGGGGCCCTCGCCGACCGAGACGTCGGCCACGTCGCCGACGCGGATGACGCCCGCGCCCGACACCGCGAGCGGCAGCGCGGCGAGCGCCTCCTCGTTGGGCGCCGGCGGCGCGTCGACGCGCACCGCGACGTCGAAGCGGCGCTCGCCCTCGACGAGCTTGCCCACCATGCGCCCCGCGCGCAGCGCCTCGATGGCCGCGAGGACCTCCTCGGTGCGCACGCCGAGGCGGCCCATCTTCGCGGTGTTCGGGCGAATGGTGGCCACGGCGAGGCCGGCGGTCGGCTCGGCGCGGACGTCGGCCGCGCCTGGGATGGTCGAGAGCATGCGCTGCACCTCGCGCGCGATGCGGGTGAGCTCGCCGAGATCGTCGCCGTGCACCTTCACGCCGACGTCGCTCTTCATGCCGCCGAGCAGCTCGTTGAAGCGCATCTCGATCGGCTGGGTGAAGCCGATGGCCGTGCCCGGGAGCGCCTTGTGCAGCTCGGTCGAAAAGATCCCGACCAGCGCCTCGCGATTGTCGGCCGTGGTCCACTCCGCGCGCGGCTTCAAGATGACGAAGACGTCGCTCTGCTCGATGCCCATGATGTCGGTGGCGACGTCGGGGCTGCCGGTGCGCGAGACCACGCGCCTGACCTCGGGGAACTTCCTCAGCGCGCGCTCGATCGCGCTCGTGCCCTCGACGGCCTCGGTCAACGAGACGCTCGGCGGTCGGGTGAGCTGGATCGCGAGGTCGCCCTCCTCGAGCCTCGGCACGAACTCCGCGCCGCGGCCCATCCCCGCGAGGACGCCGGCGAGGACCAGGAGGAGCGCGAGCAGCGCCGAGAGCGCCGGGCGACGCAGGAACAGCTCGAGCACTGGCGCGTACGCGCGCCGGATCAGGCGCATGACCAGGACGTCGCCCTCGTGCGCCTTGCGAACAACCAGCGAGGCGAGCACCGGGATCCAGGTGAAGGCGAGCACCAGCGCCGTGCCGAGCGCGAAGAGCACCGTCCAGGCCATCGGCCGGAACATCTTCCCCTCGTACCCCTCGAGCAGGAGCACCGGCGTGTAGACCACCGCGATGATGAAGACGCCGAAGGCGATCGGTCCGCCGAAGGCGATCGCCTCCTTGGCCAGCGCCTCGCGCGCGCTGAGCTTGTGGGCCGCCATCGCCGCCAGCGCGCCTTCGACGACGACGACCGCGCCGTCGACCACCAGGCCGAAGTCGATCGCGCCGAGGCTCATCAGGTTGCCGCTCATCCCGAGCATGCCCATGAGCGCGAAGGCGCCGAGCATCGACAAGGGGATGGCCGTGGCCACCACCAGCCCGGCGGCGACGTCGCCGAGGAAGACCAGCAGCACCACGATCACGATCAGCCCGCCCTCGAGCAGCGAACGCTTCACGGTCGAGAGGACGCGGTCGACCAGGTGCGCGCGATCGTAGAACGGCTCGACCGCGATGCCGGCCGGGAGGCGCCGCTTGACCTCGTCGAGGCGCGTGCGGATGCGCTCGGTGGCCTCGTGCGCGTTGCCGCCGGCGACGAGCTGGATCATGCCGTAGACGGTCTCGCCCGTGCCGTCGGCGGTCGCGGCGGCGACGCGGAAGGCGACGCCGTCCTTGACGGTGGCGACGTCGCGGACGCGGACGGGGACACCCGACGGACGGGTGGCGATGACCTGGCCGGCGACGTCTTCGGCGGTGCGGTATTGGCCGTCGAGGCGAACGAGCACCTGCTCGCCGCCGCGCTCGAGCGCGCCGGCGCCGGCGTTGTTGCCCGCGCCGAGGAGCGTCTCCTCGACCTCTGCCTGCGTCACGCCGAGCGCCTGCATGTCCGGAAGCCGCAGGCGCACCTCGATCTGCCGCGTGTCGCCGCCCCACCCGTTGACCTCGACGACGCCCGGCACCGAGCGCATCGGGTAGGCGATCTCCCAGTCGAACATCGTGCGGATCTCGGCCGCGGTGTGCCCGGGCCAGCGCACGGTGAAGTGGTAGATCTCGCCGAGGCCGGTGGTGAGCGGGCCGAGCTCGGGCCTTCCGGCGGCCGCCGGGATGGCGTCGCGCGCGCTCGGCAGGCGCTGCGACACCAGCGTGCGGGCGTCGGCGAGCAGGACGTCGTCGTGGAACACCACGGTGACCGCCGACACCGAGGAGCGGCTGATGGAGCGGATCATCTGCACGCCCGGGATGCCGGTCATCGACAGCTCGACCGGCCGTGTCACCAGCTGTTCGACCTCCAGCGGCGCGAGCCCGGGCGCGTTGGTGAGGATCTGCACCTGGATGTTGGTGACGTCGGGCACCGCGTCGACCGGCAGCGCCATCCAGGAGCGGACGCCGACGACGGTCAGCAGCACCACGAGCGCCGCCACCACCACGCGGTTGCGCAGCGACCAGCCGACGAGCGCGCCGATCATTCGCCTTCGAGCTCCGACCGGAGGAGCTCCCCTTTGAGGAGGATGGCGCCGCGGACCACGACGACTTCGCCCTCGCGCAGGCCGTCTTCCACGATCGCGTCGAGCCCGGTGATGCCGCCGACGCGCACCGGCCGCGCGACGTAGCCGCCCTCCTTGGCGACGAAGACGACCTTGGCGCCGTGCACCTCCACCACCGACTCGCGCGGGACGACGATCTCGGCCTTGGCCGCGCCCTCGGTGGTCGGGAGCGCCACGTCGACGAAGCCGCCGGGGACGAGCATCGCGCACGGCGCGGTGGGCGCGAAGCGGAGCGCGCGCGTGCGGGTCGCCTCGTCGACGACGCCCACGTCGGACACCGACCTGGCCTCGCAGCCGGCGTCGTCCGGCCGACCGCGCCCGAAGAGACGCGCGAGGGTGCCCACCGGCGGCAACGGGACGGTCTCGGGCACGCGCGCTACGACGTGGAGATCGCTCGGCGCGACGATCTCGAAGAGGCTCTTCTCCGGCGACACCGGCGCGCCGAGGACGGCGTCGCGCTTGGACACCGTCCCCTCGATCGGCGCGCGCACCGCGAGGCGGGCGCCGACCGCGCCGGACGCGGGCTCGCTGCCGCCGAGCGTGAAGAGGTAGGTCCGCGCCGCGGCCAGATCGGCCTGGGCCACGAGGCTCTCGGCGCGCGCCTCGTCGAGGGCGTTCTTGCTCGTGGCGTTCTGCTTCTCGAGTTCGAGCTGCCGCTGCAGCTTGTTCCCGGCTGCGGACACGCGCGCGCGCGCGCGGAGGACGTCGGCGACCGCGCGGCCGAGCTCCGGCGCGTCGATCCACGCGAGCACCGCGCCCTTGCTCACGTGATCGCCGAGCGCCACCTCGATCGAGGACACGCGGCCGCTGACGAGCGCGCCGGCCTCGGCGCGGCCCTTCTCGGAGGTGCGCACCTCGCCGGGGACGCGGCGCTCGCCGCGCGGGACGCGGCGCTCGACCTTCCCCACGACGACGCGGCCGGAGGCGATCAGCGCCTGATCGACCTTCAGCGTGTTGACCTCGGCGGACGCGCTCGCCGCGGGCGCGGGGCCGCCGCCGGCGGGCGCCTCCTGCTTCTTCGGGCACGCGACGGTGAGCAGCGCCGCCGCGAGCGGGACGACGAGACGCCTCATGACGGCGCCTTGCCGAGGAGGTGGAGCACCGCGAAATCGGCGCGGTGCACGGCGCCGCACGCGCGGACCACCTGCTCCTCGACGGTGAACAGCCGCTGACGCGTGAGCAGCACGGCGGTGAGGTCCTGCGTGCCGGTCTCGTACTGCACGTGCGCGAGCCGCACCGCCTCGCGCAGCGGCTCGAGCGCGTCGTCGAGCAGCTTCTTGCGCACCTCGCGCGTGTGGATGCGATCGTGCAGCGCGATGGCCACGAGCTTGCGCACGATCAGGCGCGCGCGCTCGACGTCGGCCGTCGCCTCGGCGGCGGCGATCTTCGCCCGCGCGGTGTCGAAGCGCGCCGGGTCGACGATCGGCAGGGGGATCGACACCATGCCGAGCACGGACTGCTCGCCGAACCCCTCGCGCGCGTACTGTGCGCCGAAGCCGATCGTCTGTCCCCAGCTCGCGCGCACGAGCGACACGTCGGCGGCGGCGAGCGCGGAGCGCGCCTTCACCGACGCGATGATCGGAGCGCTCGTCTCGGCCTCGGCGTACACCGCCTTCTCGTCGATCGGCGCGTCGTTCGTCTTGCAGAGCTCGCCGACGGGATCGATCGCCTCGTCGACGGGCGCGCCGATGGCGAGCCGCAGCTCCGCGTAGCTGTCGATGACGCCGCCCTCGGCGTCGAGGGTCGCGGCGCCCGCCGCGCCGTAGTCGCCGCGCGCGAGCATCAGCTCGCTGGGAAGCCCGACGCCGGCCTTCACGCGCTTGGACGCGATTCCGACGATGCCCTCCATGCCCTTCTCGCCGCGCGTGCGGACGGCGAGGACCTCCTTGGCCTCGAGCGCGTGCGACCACGCCACCGCGGCTGCGAACCCACCGTCGATGCGAGCCCTCGCGAGCTCGGTGCTCGTCGCCACGACCAGGGCGTCGCCGACCTTCGAGCGCGCCGACGCGAGCGGTCGCAGCGGGATGTCGAGGAACGCGGTCACCGAGTAATCGAGGCCGCTGCCGAGGCTGCCGTAGCGCGGCCCGGCTGCGAAGGTGACGCGCGGGGGAAGCGACAGCCCGGTGGCCATCTGCGGCACGCTCGAGGCGGCGTTCGCCGCCGCGCTCGCCACCGCGACGTTGGGCCCGCGCGCGGCGCCCTCGCTCCACGCGATCGCTCGCGAGATCGGGCGCGAGATCGAGCGCACCGCCACCATCTCGTCTTGCGCGCGCGCCTGCGGCGAGACCGACGCGCACGCGACCGCGGCGGCGAAGGGCGCAACCCAGGGGCGCAGGACCATCGCCGGGATCGTGGAGCACGGCGCGTTCCGCCGCCCTCCGACAAATGTCCTAGCGCCCGCCCGTCGGTCTCGTCCCCCCGCGGTGGTAGCGTGCCGCCATGGACGGGGCTCCGCGCGCGACCGCTGGAAGGCGACTGCCCGCCGGCCCGGGCGTGTACCTGCTGGCCGGCGTCGCGGTGGGCGCGATCTACGCGGCGCTCAACACCGTGTTCGATCGGTGGGACCGCAGCCGCCACGCCGTCGCCGGTGTCTTCTCGCTCCACTCGTTCGTCGATCAGGTGCTGCCGATCGTCACCGGCGCGCTGCTCGGCCTCGCGGTGTTCCTCTGGCAGGCGCGCTCGCGCGCGGCCGACCGCGAGGCGATGCGCGCCGAAGAGCTCGCGACCCGTCTGCGCAGCATCGAGCGCGAGCAGGCGGTGTGGCTGGTCACGAGCGCCGCGCTGCACGACGTCCTCAATCCGCTGCACGCGCTCGGGCTCCTGCTCGACGAGCTCGGCGAGATCCCCGAGGGCGACGCGGCGCGCGAGCGGCTGGTCGAGCGCGCGCGGGTGCAGGTCGAGCGCGTCCGCACCTCGATCGGATCGATGCGTCAGCTGGCCGACGCGGCGCGCCGGGAGCCGGTCCCGTTCGCGCTCGGCGACCTCATCCGCGACGTGGTCGGCGCGCACGAGGCGCGGGCGCGCGGGCAGGGGGTCACGGTGACCACTCGCTTCGAGGACGTGCGCGTGCGCGCCGATCCGATGCACGTGCGCATCGTCGTCGACGCGGTCTTCACCAACGCGCTCGACGCGCTGCGCGGCCGCGGCGGCCGCGTGGACCTCGAGCTGCGCGCCGCGCCCGAGGGGGCGATCCTCCGCGTCTCGGACGACGGCGCGGGCATCGATCCGGAGCTCCGCGCGCGCATCTTCGAGCCGCTCGCGACGACGAAGTCGGCGGGGCTCGGCCTCGGCCTGTCGATCGCGCGCGCGTTGACCCGCGCCATGCAGGGCGAGCTCGAGATCGTCGAGCGCGAAGGCTTCGTGACGACGTTCCAGGTCCGACTGCCGAGGGAGCTCGATGCGTAGAATCGTGCTGGTCGAGGACGAGGCCGACGCCCGCGCGTCACTCGAGCGGGGGCTGCGCCGCGTCGGCTTCGAGTGCGCCGCCGCGGGAGACGCGGCCGAGGCGCTGCGGCTCGCGCGCGCGTCGTTCTTCGACGCGGCGGTGGTCGACGTCGTGCTCGGCGACGACCCGCGCGGCGGCCTCGATCTGCTCCCGCGGCTCGCCGCGCTTCCCCATCGGCCGCCGGTGGTGGTGATCACGGCCTACGCCGATCTCGGGAAGGTGAAGGAGGCGTTGAACGCCGGCGCCGAGTACCTGCTCGAGAAGCCGTTCTCGGTCGCCGAGCTGGTGACGGTCCTCGAGCGCGTGCTCCGCAACGCCGACAGCTCGAGTCACTTCGTCGATCGTGCGCTTTCGCGCGCAGGGCTGACCGACAAGGAGCTCGCGATCGCGCGGCTGGTCCTCAAGGGCCTGCCGAGCGAGGAGATCGCCCGCGTCGAGGGCAACAGCGACAAGACGATCCGTCAGCACATCACGCACATCTACGCGAAGTGCGGCGTCGCGAGCCGCGCGGAGTTCTTCCACTTCGTCTTCCCGTCCTGATCGTCGCACGTCTTCGCGGTCGCCGGCGCCGCGTGCGCCACGCCGTTCTTCCTGCGCGCGGTCGGCTCCGGCTGGCGCGGGATGATCGCGACCTCGGCGATCGCCGCGTTCCTCGTCGGCGGCCTCGCCTTTCGACTGCTCGCCGATCGCGTGCGCGGCTGGGCTTTGGGCGCGCTCGTCGGCGTCGCGTCGCACCCGGTGGCGTGGTGGCTGTTCATCGTCGCGCAGTGGGCCGGCGGCGCCCGTTCGTCTCTCGGCGAGCGGACCGTCGGACCGATCGACGGGATCGTCGGCGCGCTCGTCATGTCGGCATGGAGCCTCGTGCTCGCCGGTTGGCTGACGGTGCCGGTCGCGGTCGCCATCGGCGCGCTGCTCGGGAGAAGGCGCTGACGCACGAGCCGATGGGCTCGGCTACCGGGCGCGTGCTACCGTGGAGAACGTGCGCGTCTCACGGACGTCGTTCGGGTTCGGGATCGTTCCTTCGTTCGACTCCACGGCGGCGCGCAGCAGGTTCACCGAGGCATGCGAGCTGCTCTCGCGCCAGCTCGGCGTGGTGATCTACCCGCACCAGGCGCTCAACTACCGCGACCTCGCCGAGGGCATCGAGCGTGGAACGCTCGGGCTCGCGTGGCTGCCGCCGATGCTGGCGATCGAGCTCGAGGATCGCCGTCAGGTCGAGCCGATCGCGCTGCCGGTGCGCCGAGGGACGACCTCGTTCCAGTCGGCGATCATCGCGCACCGCGGCGCGGCGAAGTCGCTCGACGATCTACGCGGCAAGCGCGTGGCGTGGGTCGATCGTTCGAGCGCGGCGGGGTACGTCGTGCCGCGCATGCACCTCGTCGGCGCCGGCTTCGACGTCCGCACGCTGTTTTCGAGCGAGTCCTTCGCCGGGACCCACGACCGGGTGGTCGACATGGTGGTGAGCGGCCGCGCCGACGTCGGCGCGACCTTCTGCACGATGGATCCGCGGACGCTGCGCGTGCTGCAGGCCGGTTGGACCGCCCCCGACGGCACGTCGCCCAAGCCGGTCGACGTCGTCGCGCTCACCGCGCCGATCCCCAACGACGCCATCTTTGCGCACGTCTCGGTGCCGACCGATGTGCGCGCGAAGCTCATCTCGGTGCTGCTGTCGCCCGACGCGAAGCTGCGCGACGCGATCGATTTCGTGCTCCGCGCCGAGGCGTTCCGCCCGGCGACCAGCGCGCATTTCGAGCCGCTGCGCCGCATGATCGCGGCGGCGACCTCCCGCGGCGAGGCCCCGCCCTCTTCGCGACGCTGACGGCCCTCTCCAGGGCTCGATCAGAGATCGAGGAACGCGCGGACGCGTTCGACCTCCGCCTCGAGCGCGCCCGCGAAGGCGCGATCGCGCGGGCGGCGGGCGACCCAGCCGAAGTCCGCGCGCAACGCGCCGGCGTCGACGGTCAGGTTGGCCCAGCCGATGACGGCGTCGCGGAAGAGGAGCGGCAGCGCGTAGTACCCGAGCTTGCGCTTCGGCGCCGGCGTGTAGGCCTCGAAGCGATACGCCCAGCCCCAGAACAGCTCGAAGCGTCGGCGATCCCACACCACCGGATCGAACGGCGCGAGCAGGCGCACGTCCTCGGCCGGCGCGGCCTCGGCCGGCTGCTCGCCCTCGGGCCAGTACCAATCGACGCCCTCGACCCGGGCGCGCGGCAGGCCGCTCTTCGCCCGCTGCAGCGCGGCGCCGAGCTCGGTCGACAGCTGCGGCGCGGCGTAGCGCAGGCGACTTACGAGCTGCCCCAGGCTCGGTCCGGGCACCGGCCCGTATTTGCCGACCGCCAGCGCGAGGAGCGCGTCGGCCTGCGCGCGCTTGCCGAGCGTAGGCCGCTCTGCGTCGCGCGGCGCATAGACGCGCACGCCGGACTCGCGCCGCGCGACCCGCAGCAGACCGCGGTAGTGCATCTCCTCGAGCAGCCAGGTGGTCGCGCTCGACGAGCCGCCCCAGTAGTTGGTCACGGTGCCGAGCGAGAGGCGCGCGTCGACCTCGCGCGGATGCACCTCGCCGCGCTCGCGCACGACCTCGAGGACCTGGGTCGCGCGCCGGCGCGTCGCGCGATCCCACGGTCGCCGCGGCGAGCGCGGGTGCATGAGGTCGAGGTGGCGACGCGGGAGGAACCCGTAGTTGATGAAGGCGTCCTCCTCGATCGCGAGCTCGGCGTAGCGGCGCTCCAGGTCACCGGCGCGGTACCCGTCCACGCGATGGCGCAGGGTCAGATCCTGCGCGCGGGCCGGCGCGCGGATCGGATCGGCTTGCACGAAGCCGAGGCGCTCGATCGCCTCCTTCAGCGACGTCGGCGCGAAGAGGCTCCGCGCGACGGCGAAGCGACGGAGATCGGCGAGCGTCAGCGGCACCTCGGTTCACCTCGACTAGCGGTCGCAATTGTGGGACGTCGGATTGTGGCGGACCGCGCAGACTGGGTCATCAGTCATCAGTCATCAGTCGTCAGGGCGAGATCGAGAGTTCTTCCGTCCCCGGTTCGGCTTGGCTGATGACTGACGACTGACGACTGACGACCAAGCCGACACAGCGACTGGCAGACGGTTTCCCGGAATCGCGACCGCTGACTCGGACCGGCGCGCCGCGCGAGCGCGCGGGCGCCATTGATACTTCGCGAGGTCGACCGCGGCGCCCGAGAAGCGGACGCCCTCGGCCTCGAGCAGCGCGCGCTGAAGCCCCGGGTGGTCTGCGTCGGTCGAGACGCCGCCGCGCGCGTTGATGACGCGGTGCCACGGGATCGAGCCCTCGGGCGCGGCGCGCACCGCCCAGCCGACGGCGAGGGGCGACAGCCGGCCGCCGATCAGCTGCGAGAGCTGCCCGTACGTCGTGACGCGCCCGCGCGGCACGCGGCGCACGAGCGCCCATACGAGCTGGAAGGGCCCCGTCTCGCGCGGCATGTCGCCCATCCAAGACGGGACGCGCGCCGGAGGCAATCGGCGCGCGAGGTCAGAGCCTCAGGTCGACGCTCACGCGCCGCGAACGGCCGAGCGCGCGCGCCGTCTCGGCCTCGCGCTTCGCCGCTTCGAGCTCGCCGCGCGCGCGGAGGACCAGCGCGCGCAGCACGTGGGCGCGGATGGAGTCCGGCGCGTCGCGCACGGCGCGCTCGACCTCCTGCTCGAAGAGCGCGCGCTGCTCGCCGGTCAGCCCGGCCAGCGACGAGGCGCGACGGATGGCGTCGCGTGGGCTCACCGCGCGGTACTCGTGCGCCGCGAGGAGCGGCGCGTTCTCCTTCGTCCGCTTCACGACGACGGCGGCGACGTCGTCGAAGTAGACGAGCCCCCACTCGGGGCTCGACAGCAGCCATGGATACCGCGTCTCCTCGAGGCGGGAGCACGCGATGACCGCGTACGTGACGCCGAAGCGCTCGAACTGGCGCGCGAGCACCGAGTCGTCGGTCTGCGCGAGGATCGACTCCTCGACGAACGCCTGGCTGTACGGAGTGTCGTAGCGCCCGTCGACGAAGACCTTCTGCCCGGGCGCGAGGGCGTACATCAGGTAGCCGCCGAAGTCGTAGCTGTTCCACATGCGGCCGACCGGCGGGTGCTGCCGCAGGAAGTCCGCCGCGCCGACGGGTACGCGCCACCGCACGACGCCGAGACCGACGATCGAGGGCGCGTGGCGTGCGACCTGCTGCGCGGCCATCGGCAGCGCCGCCGCCGAGAGCACGACGACGCCGCGCGCGATCGACGGAAGGCGGAGGCGCGTCGCGGCGGCTCCGCGGTCGATCAAGGCGTCGACGGCGCGCGCGGCGAAGGGCGCCATCCCGACGGCCGCGAACGGGATGAACCGCAGGCTGACGAACGGGAGCGAGAGCGAGGTGACGGCGAGCGCGAGGGACGCGTCGAGGCGTCGGCGGACGAGCGCGCCGAGCAGAAACAGCGCGACCAGCGGGAAGACCCACGGGTCGACGTCGACGAGGAACTCCCAGCTGACCGGCCGCTGCTGCGCGAAGTTCGCGGCGAACGTCGCGCGCGTGGTCACCGCAAAGGTCGAGAGGAAGTAGTACGCGCCGCCCGAGTTGAGCGTGAGCGCGAAGACCGAGACCAGGAGCGCGCCGACGGCGACCGGCGCGAGCGGCCGCGTGGCCGCGCGGAGCGCCCACGCGACGGCGACCGCGCCGAGCCCGAACGGAACGAGCCCTCCCGCGCGATGGCAGTTGCCCCACAGGAACGAGAGCGCCGCCACGGCCACGAGGAAGCGCGCATGATCGCGGACGCCGGGCGCCGACGTCTCCGCCGCCTCCTCGTGACGAGACACGAGATGGGTGAGCACCGCCCACAGCGAGAAGGAGATCAGCTCGGTCTTCGGACCGAAACGGAAGCTCGAGGCCAGGAACACGCACGCGACGGCGACGGCGCGCGACTCCCATCGCAGACGCTCTGGACGGGCGGTGGCCAACAGGACGGCAGCCGCGAACGCGCCCGCGAGCGCGCCGCCGAGCAAAGAGAGGCCGAAGCCGCCGAAGACCCGATCGAACAGGTGGAAGACCAGCTGCGCGAGCGCCTCGGTGTAGCGCAGCGGACCGTCGGAGGTGTGGGCGAAGGGATCGCGCAGCGGGACCGCGCGGTGCTCCCAGATCCACCGGCCCGTCCGGGTGTGCCAGAACGCGTCGAAGTCGAACACCCTGAAGGTGCCCGCGAGCCCGGCGAGGACGCACAGGAGCGCGAGCCACCCCGTGCCCGGGCCTCGCTCGGTCGGGCCGGTGGCCGGCGGAGCCGCGTCCATCGCCGGGATGATCGTTGCCGCGCGACGAATGGGCAAGCGCGCGCCGGTTCGCGCGACGGCTACGTGGCGGCGACGAACCCGTAGAACTCGGAGTCGCGCAGCCGCGGCAGATCGGCCTTCGGCACCAGCAGCGTGCGCACCGCCCAGACCTCTCGGAAGATGCGGTACTCGAGGGCGGTCTTGTCGAGGTAGTCGACGCCCGCGGAGCCGCCGGTGCCGGTGCGGCGCCCGATCACCCGCTCGACCATGCGCGCGTGGCGCTGGCGGAAGATGACGAACGCCTGCTCGAACGCGACGATCGCGTCGATCACCTCGCGCGGCCACGCGAGGAGCGGCAGCTCGCGGTAGCTCTCGATGAACACCAGCGCGGCGCGGATGCGGCGCGTGCGCGCGCGCTGCTCTGCCGGGACGTCGACCGCATCGAGGAACGCGCGCGCCGACTCGGCCTCCTTCTGGTAGCGACCCTCGAGCCGCGCGACGTCCTCCGGCGTGAACGCGACCTCCCTCGCCGCGGCGCGGGTCGCCGGGCATCGAGCCGTCGATCGGGGTTCGGTACAGCCACTCGTGCACCGCGTCGCGCAGCGACGGCGGATCGGCGAGGCGGGCGCGCACGCGATGCAGCGCCGGCGACGCGCCGCCGGCGGCGTCGGCGAGCGCCTGCTGGTAGTTCTTCTCGGAGCCGAGCGGGATGCGCTCCTTGTCGCCGAGGCCGGCGAGGATCTCGATCTCGCGCAGCCCGGCCGACTGAAAGCCGCTCGCGGGGCTCAGCTTGTCGCGGAAGCCCAGGTAGTCGTGCGTGGTCATCGTCTCCATCACGTCGAAGTGCGCGGCGACGTGGTGGAGGAGCAGCTCCATGCGCCGGATGCCGCGCACCGCCGACGCGAGCGCCTGCTCGGGCACCTTCGGCTGCGCGAAGAGGTTCCGGACCGAGACCATCTCGCGGAGCACCAGCTTGAACCACAGCTCGTCGATCTGGTGCACGGTGATGAACATCACCTCGTCGTTGCACAGCTCGGCGTCGGAGGCGGCGAGCCCCGACTGCAGCGAGAGCAGCTCCTCGACCTTGATGTAGTCCCAGTACGCGGTGGGCTTGCGCATCGCGCGCGCACGGTGGCACGTCGTCTGCGAGATCGCTACCCGACGAACACGCGCGCGTTGCGGAACAATCGCATCCAGGGACCGTCCTCGCGCCAGTCGCCAGGGTGATAGGAGTACTGCACCGCGCGGAACACACGCTCGGGGTGAGGCATGAGGATCGTCGCGCGACCGTCGGGCGTGGTGATCGCGGTGACGCCACCGGGCGAGCCGTTCGGGTTGAACGGGTAGCGCTCGGTCGGCGCGCCGCGGTTGTCCACGTAACGCGCGCCGACGACGTTGCGCTCCATCAGCTGCTGCAGCTGCGCGTCCGTCGCGACCTCGACGCGACCTTCGCCGTGCGCGACGGCGATCGGCAGCCGCGAGCCGGCCATGCCGCGCAGCAGCACCGACGGCGAGTCCATCACCTCGATCGTCGCGACGCGCGCTTCGAACTGCTCGCTCCGGTTGCGCACGAACCGAGGCCACAGCTCGGCGCCGGGCACCAGCTCGCGCAGGTTGGAGAGCATCTGGCAGCCGTTGCACACGCCGAGGGTGAAGGTCTCGGGCCGGTGGAAGAACCGCTCGAAGACCTCGCGCGCGCGCGGGTGGAAGAGGATCGACTTCGCCCAGCCCTCGCCCGCGCCGAGCACGTCGCCGTAGGAGAACCCGCCGCAGGCCGCGAGGCCGCGGTACGAGGAGAGATCGTCGCGCCCCTCGAGCACGTCGGTCATGTGCACGTCGACCGCTTCGAAGCCGGCGCGGTCGAACGCCGCGGCCATCTCGACCTGACCGTTGACGCCCTGCTCGCGGAGGATCGCGACGCGCGGCCGCGCCCCCCGGGAGACGAGCGGCGCGGCGACGTCGTCGTTCAGGTCGAACGACAGGGAGACGCTCAGGCCGGGATCGGACGCGTCGACGCGCGCCGCCTGCTCCTCGTCGGCGCACGCCGCGTCGTCGCGCAGGCGCTGGATCGCGTGGGTGGTCTCGGCCCAGATGCCGCGGAGCTCGCTTCGGGCGCGATCGAGGACCGTCTTCCCGGCGACGCGCGCGACGACGCGATCGCCAGAGGCCGCGCGGCCGATGACCCGCGCGTCGATCGCATGGCGCGCGAACGCCTCGAGGACGGGCTGCGCGTCCTCGACCTGCAGCACCGCGCCGAGCTCCTCGCTGAAGAGCGAGGCCACGGTCGGCAGCTCGATCTCGACCCCGCACCCGCCGGCGAACGCCATCTCGAGCACGGCGACGATCGCGCCGCCGTCGGAGCGGTCGTGATAGGCGACGATCCGATCGCGGAGCGCCTGGTCGCGGACGGTGTCGAAGAACGCCTTCAGCTTCGCCGGATCGTCGACGTCGGGCGGCACCTCGCCGAGCGCGCCGTGCACCTGCGCGACGCACGAGCCGCCGAGCCGGTCGCGCCCGAGGTCGACGAGGACCAGCGCGCCCTCCGGCCTCAGCTGCGGCGTCAGCGTGCGCCGCACGTCGGTGACCGGCGCGAACGCCGAGACGATCAGCGAGAGCGGCGCGATCACGCTCTTCTTCGTGTCGCCGTCCTGCCACACCGTGCGCATGGACATCGAGTCCTTGCCGACGGGGATCGCGACGCCGAGCGCGGGGCAGAGCTCGGCGCCGACCGCGCGGACCGCGTCGTAGAGGCGCGCGTCCTCGCCCGGGTGACCGGCGGCGGCCATCCAGTTGGCCGAGAGCTTCACGTCGGAGAGCTCGGAGATCGCCGCCGCGGCGAGGTTCGTGAGCGCCTCGCCGATGGCCATGCGCGCCGACGCCGCCGCGTCGAGCAGCGCGATCGGCGGGCGCTCGCCCATCGCCATCGCCTCGCCGGTGTGCACGTCGAAGCTCGTCGCGGTGACCGCGCAGTCGGCGACCGGCACCTGCCACGGGCCGACCATCTGATCGCGGCAGACCAGGCCGGTGACCGTGCGGTCGCCGATGGTGACGAGGAACGTCTTGTCGGCGATGGTCGGCAGCCGCAGGAGCCGCAGCACCGCGTCCTCCACGTCGATCGACGAGACGTCGAAGGGCGCGCGCAGGGCGGGCTCGCGCTTCGCGTCGCGCTCCATGCGCGGCGGCTTGCCGAGCAGGACGTCGAGCGGCATGTCGATCGCTCGGGTCTTCAGCAACGCGTCGTGCAGCTGCAGCCGGCCGTCGTCGGTGGCGTGGCCGACCAGCGCGAAGGGCGCGCGCTCGCGGGCGCACAGCGCGGCGAACTCGTCGATGCGCGCCGGGTCGATGGCGAGCACGTAGCGCTCCTGCGCCTCGTTGCACCAGATCTCGAGCGGCGACATGCCCGGCTCGTCGTTCGGCACCTTGCGCAGCTCGAACGTCGCCCCGCGGCGGCTCTCGTGCACCAGCTCCGGGAGCGCGTTGGACAGGCCGCCCGCGCCGACGTCGTGGATGGAGGCGATCGGGTTGCGCTCGCCGAGCTGCCAGCAGCGATCGATCACCTCCTGGCAGCGCCGCTCGATCTCGGCGTTCTCGCGCTGCACCGAGGCGAAATCGAGATCCTCGTGCGAGGTGCCGGCGGCGACCGACGAAGCCGCGCCGCCGCCGAGCCCGATGAGCATCGCCGGCCCGCCGAGCACGACGATGGGCGCGCCCACCGGGATCTCTCCCTTGTGCACGTGCCCTTCGCGCACGTTCCCGAGGCCGCCGGCGATCATGATCGGCTTGTGGTAGCCGCGCACCTCGCGCCGGCCGTTCGCGACCCCCGTCGCGAGGCCTGCGGCCTCGACTTCCAGCTCGAACGTGCGGAAGTAGCCGCAGACGTTCGGCCGGCCGAACTCGTTGTTGAACGCGGCGCCGCCGAGCGGGCCGTCGATCATGATCTCGAGCGCGGAGACGATGCGCCCCGGCTTGCCGTGGTCGACCTCCCACGGACGCACGAGGCCGGGCACCCGCAGGTTCGACACCGAGAAGCCGGTGAGCCCCGCCTTGGGCTTGGCGCCGCGACCCGTCGCGCCCTCGTCGCGGATCTCGCCGCCCGAGCCGGTCGCCGCGCCGGGGTAGGGCGAGATCGCCGTCGGGTGGTTGTGCGTCTCGACCTTCATCAAGACGTGCACCGGCTCGCGGTGCGCGGCGTACACGTGCGTCGCCGGATCGGGGAAGAAGCGGCCACCGATCGAGCCCTCGATGACGGCGGCGTTGTCCTTGTACGCCGAGAGCACGCCGCCCGGGCTCGCCTCGGTGCTCCGCTTGATCATCTGGAACAGCGAGCGGTCCTGCCGCTCGCCGTCGATGGTGAACGTCGCGTTGAAGATCTTGTGGCGGCAGTGCTCGCTGTTGGCCTGCGCGAACATCATCAGCTCGACGTCGGTCGGCTCGCGCCCGAGCGCGCCGAAGCTCCGCTGCAGGTACTCGATCTCGTCGGCCGAGAGCGCGAGCCCGAGCTCGCCGTTGGCGCGCGCGATCTCGGCGATGGGGATCGTCTGCAGCGGCCTGGGCGTGTGGTGCTCGAACAGCTTCGCCGCCTCGTCGATCGAGTCGAGGACCGACTCGGTCATCCGATCGTGCAGGGCGCGACGCAGGGCGGCCTCGTCGTCGACCGCCCCGGCGATCGTGAAGGAGACGCCCCGCTCGATGCGCCGCACCCGGGTCAGCCCGCAGATGCGCGCGATGTCGGTCGCCTTCGACGACCACGGCGAGATGGTGCCGAGCCGCGGCGTGACGAGCATCGTCCGGCCCTCGAGGGCCCGGCGGGCCGCGCGCGGGCCATGGCTCAGCAGGCGCTCCAGCACGTCGCGTTGGTCCTCGGCGCCGGCGACGCCGCCGACGGATGAGAGCTCCCCTTCGACCAGATCCTCCAGATCCTCCAGATCAATGAAGTGGACGTGATCGGCCGCGAGCGCGGTCACCCGCGGGTTCGCGGCGCGCACGAGCGCGAGCTTCTTCTCGAGACGAGCGGCCGAGAGGGCGGGGGCGCCGGGCAGGACGAGCATGCCTCCTTCATGGGGCGGCTCGCGCCATTCGGCAACGCAATCATCGGTGATACGAGCCATTCGCTGGGCGAATGGCCGGCCGGCCGATCGAAGGCCGTCGGCGCCGGCTCACTCCACGTCCAGGTGCAAGGTCGTCGCCGCGTCGACCGGGCTCTGGCCCTGGTTCACGACGACGCACTCGGCGACGACTCCGGAGAAACGCTCGACGACGGGCGTGCCTGGGGCCGGACCTGGGGACCTTGGCTCGAGGAGACCCGCGTCGTTCGGGTCGAAGTGCCAGGTGCGGCCGTACCACACCCCCGTCGAGAGATCGTGGACCAGCGGCTCGGTGGGCTGGGGCTTGAAGTCGCGACCGAAGACACCGACGTCGCGGCACAGCACGAACACCTCGACGCGGTGCCCGACTGGAATCGGCGAGGCTCCGAACATGACGACGGCTCGACGTTGCATCGGCCGAGTGTCGCCGCGCCGTCCGTGCAGGGGAGCCCCTGCGCGCGGCGACACGCTCAGCCCCCGTCCCTCGACGAGTCAGGCGCGATCGGTGTCGGGCACGGCGCGTCGCGCCGCCCAGAGGGCGAGGGCGCCGGTCAGGCCGAGCACGCTCCACTGCGGCAGCGCGAGGAGCATGGGCAGCTTCGGTCCGGACTGCAGCAACGCGACGAGGACGAAGACCAGCGCCGACGCCAGCCAGATCCACGAGACGAACGTCACCAGCGGCCGAAGCGCGACCGTGCGCGCCGGATGCGCGGCGAAGAACAGCGCCCCGGCGGAGAGCGCGAGGACGCACGAGACGACGTGCCAACATGCGTAGAGCACGAGCTTGACCTCGGGCGCGATCGCCGAGCGCAAGAGCGGCGCAGCGATCTCGGGTGTGCCGACGAACACGTGGATCGCCGTCGTCGATGCGGCGAGCAGCGCCGCGACGAGCAAGGGTCGGTTCATCGGTCGATGCGGGCGAGGACGAGTCGGCTCAGCCACGGCTCGACCCTACCGCGTGTCCACGACCGTGGGACGACATCCCGCCGGAGACCGGCCACGAACGTGCGCCCGCGTAACCATTCGTTGGCGCAATCGTAGATGATAAAGTCCATTAGAACATCGAATGGATTTGGATCGCCTGGTCGTCTTCATCGCCGTCGTCCGCGAACGCGGCTTCTCCGCCGCCGCGCGCCGGCTCGGCCGCTCGCAGCCGGCCGTCAGCCAGGCCATCGCCGCGCTCGAGGAGGAGCTCGGCCAGAAGCTGTTCGTGCGCGAGGCGCGGGCGGCGGTCGCCACGCGGGCGGGCGAGGCGCTGCTCGTCCACGCCGAGAAGATCCTCGACGAGGTCGCGCGCGCGAGAGAGCACGTCGCCGCGCTCGGCGCGCTGCTCGAGGGTCGGCTGTCGCTCGGCACCACCGACACCCTCGCGTGTCACCTCCTGCCGCCGGTGCTCGCCGCGTTTCGCAAGAGGCACCCGGGCGTCGAGCTGCGCATCGACACGCGGCCGTCTCCGGTCATCGCCGAGCGGGTCGCCGCCCGCGAGCTCGACCTCGGGGTGATCACCGTGCCGCTCGGTCGGCGCGTCGACCGGCTGCGCCTCGAGCCGCTGGCGCCGCAGCGCGACGTCGCGATCGTCCCTGCAGGCGATCCCCTCGCGCGTCGCAAGCGCATCCGCCTCGCCGAGCTGGCCGAGCGCCCGCTGATCCTGCTCGACGCCACGACCTCGACCCGCGCGTGGGTCGAGCAGGCGCTCGCGCGCGAGGGCGTGTCGCCGCGCGTGGTGATGGACTCGAGCAGCGTCGAGGTGCTCATCCGCCTCGTGGAGCTCGGGTTCGGCGCGTCCGTCGTGCCGGAGATGGCCGTCGAGCGCGCGCGGGGGATCGCGAAGCTGCAGCTGATCGGCGTCGCCGAGGGGCGACAGATCGCGGTCGCGACGCCGGAGACCGGCGCGTCGCGCGCGGCGGAGGTCTTCGTGGAGCTGCTCTGGGCCGAGCGCACTGGTTGATTCGGCGGTAACGCAATCGGCCCCAGCACGGGTTGGTCGAGCGGCGGACGCTGGCCCACGACCGGGCCGACCGCACGCTCGTGTACATCCGCACGGGGGTGGAGATCAGCGATCCGTTCCTCCGCGCCACTTGATCGGAGGCGCGTCATGAAGAGGAGCACCAGAGACGAAAGCTGAGCCGTGCCCCGGGAGTGACTCCGCCGAAGGAGAAGCTCCGCGCGATACGAACGACCCGACGGGTCCTCGAGGCCATCCACTCGACGGTGGGACGGCAGGAACCGAAGACCGACAACGGCGTTCCTCAACCACGTGCTCGAGCGTTGCCGCGCGCAGACTCCACGCGCTACGCCGATTTCTTCCGACGCACCACGAACGGGTGCCCCGCGGGCGGTCCGCTCGGCGCGGGCGCGGGTGCGGCCTCGGGCGCGGAGGTCTGGGGCGCAGGCGGAGGCTCGGTCGCGGGCTTCTTCGCGGCTGCGGGCGCGGCGGGCGCCGGCGTGCTCTGACGCCTCATGTTCGTCGCAGTCGTCGCAGTCGTCGCAGTCGTCGCGGGCGTCGCGCGCGGCGGCGCGCTCCGTCGCCTTGGGCTCGCAGCGGGACGGCCGCGCGTGGCGAAGACGAACCGATCGGACCCCTCGCCGGTGACCCCGACGAGGCCCTGCGCGACGAGGCGCTCGATCGCGGCGTGGACGAGCGGCGCTTCGTCGGAGCTGCCGAGCGAGCGCGCGTCGTCGATCATGAGCAGGACGCCGCCGCGCAGGTGACGAAGCAGGGCCTGCTCGATCTGCTCGAGCGACCGAGGGCGCGCGCGCGACGCGGGCGCCTCGCGCTCACGGATCTTCTTCGTCACCTGCGCGGCGGCCTTCTTGGGCTTCGGGGTCGGCCGCCTGGGCGGCTTCGCGGCGCGCGTCGCGGGGGCCGGTCTCCGGGCCGCGAGCATCTCGCGCAGGCTCTCTCGCACTGCCCGCATGACGGCCGCCGTCAGCTCGGCGACGAGAGCATCGACTGTCCTCTGCACTTCTTTGACGCGGCGGCGCACTGGGGATCCCTCATCCCAGAGACGCCGGCCGACGACAAGCGGGAAGGAAAATCCGCGCTGCTGCCGAGCCATTCGGCCCTCCCCCGGCCCTACGGCTGCGCTCGCCGGGAGGCCGTCGCGGACGGTACGGCCCGTCATGTTGCAGTGCAGCACTTGACGCCGGGCCGAAGCATGATTCTACGTGTCCGCGTCATAGTGCACTGCAGCATCCCTCCCCGGGGACACCCCGCGAGGCGGTCCGCCCGAAGGCGCGAGCCGCTCCGCAAGCAAGACGAACCAGACGAGAGGTCGAACATGGAACTCAAAGGCGCAGTGGCAGTCGTCACCGGTGGCGCGAGCGGCATCGGCGAGTCGGTCGCGAAGTCGTTGGCCGCGAAGGGCGCGAAGGTCGTCATCGGCGACATGGACCCCAAGGGCATGGAGCGCGTCGCCTCGGAGATCGCCGCCGCCGGCGGCGAGGTCGCCTGGGCGAAGTGCAACGTCACCAGCGACGAGGACGTCGCCGACCTGATGGATCTCGCCATCGCGAAGTTCGGCCGCCTGAACGTGTGCGTCGCCTCGGCCGGGATCATCAAGGACGGCCTGATGCTCAACGTCGATCGCGAGACCGGCAAGGTGAAGAAGGCGATGACCACCGAGCAGTTCCGGGCGGTCATCGACGTGAACCTGGTCGGCGCGTTCATCACGCTGCGCGAGGCGGCGCTGCGCATGGTCAACAACGGCTGGCAGGGCGTGCTCATCCCGATCTCCTCAGTGAACAAGGCGGGTCAGGTCGGCCAGATGAACTACTCGTCGGCCAAGGCCGCGCTCGCGCTGTGGCCGAAGATCATCGTCGGCGAGTTCCAGGCGCGCGGCATCCAGAACATTCGCTGCGTCGCCATCGCGCCGGGCTACGTCGGCACGCCGATGGTCCGCGGCATGAACCAGGAGGCGCTCGCCGGGCTGCTGAAGGGCGTGCACATCGGCCGCCTCATCGAGCCGAGCGAGATCGCCGACTCCATCGTCTACACCGTGCAGAACGACGCGATCGACGCGACGTGCCTCGAGATCACGGGCGGCCTCATCGCCAACGGTCTCGCGAAGTAGGAACGCCCCCCGAGCTGCATACGAGGTTTCATCATGAGCAAGGTCAGCATCATCGGCGCCTACAACACGAAGTTCGGCGCGCACGTCGACGTGAAGGACATGATCTCCTTCAAGCGGAAGACCGACACCAAGTCGTTCTACGACATGATCATCGAGGCCGGGCGCGGGGCCATCGAGGACTCGGGCCTCTCGGCCAAGGACATCGACGCGGTGTGGATCGGCAGCTGCTCGCCGTCGCGCTTCGTCAACCAGGAGCACGTCGCGCCCATCGGCGTGATGATCGACCCGGCGCTGCGCTTCAAGCCGATGACCCGCACCGAGGCGGCGTGCGCGTCGTCGTCGGTCGCGATCTACGACGCGACCTACGCCATCGAGGCGGGTCGCTTCGAGAACGTGCTGGTGATCGGCGTCGAGAAGATGACCCTCCTCGACACGCCCGCGATGACCGCCACGCTGGCGGGCTGCTCGTACTGGCCGGAGGAGGGCGCCAAGGGGATGACCTTCCCGGCCCTCTTCGCCGAGCTCGCGAAGGCCTACGCCGCCCACTACAAGTTCCCGGAGGCGGAGCTCCGCGCGCAGCTCGCGCACGTTGCGGCCCTCTGCTACCGCAACGCCGCGTCGAACCCGCTCGCGCACGTGCAGAACGGGCCGGCGACCGCCGAGGCGATCCTCGCCCTGCCCGACAGCGGGAAGGGCTCCAACATGATGATCGCCCCGCCGCTCCGCCTGCACGACTGCTCGCTGGTCAGCGACGGCGCGGCGGCAGTCGTGCTCACCACCACCGACCGCGCGAAGGCGACGCGCAAGAAGGTCGTCGAGATCGCCGGCATCGGCCACTCGGCCGAGTACCTGCCGCTGTCCAAGCGCCCGAACAAGCACGTCCTCGAGGCCGGCAAGGACGCGGTGCGGAAGGCGTTCGCCGAGGCGCGCATCGACATCTCCAGCGTCGACCTCGCCGAGGTGCACGACTGCTTCACCATCAACCAGCTGCTGACCACCGAGGCCCTCGGCCTCTCGCCCGACGGCAAGTCCGGCTTCGACTACGCCTCCGGCCGCTTCGGGCCTGACGACGACAAGTGCTGCGTGAACCTCTCGGGCGGTCTGAAGGCCAAGGGGCACCCGGTCGGCGCCACGGGCGCGTCGATGCACGCCCTCGTCTACAAGCAGCTGATCGGCGAGCCGATCGGCGCGAAGCCGACCAAGAAGACGCCGCAGGTCGGCGTGACGTTCAACGTCGGCGGCTCGGCGGTGACCAACGCGGTGAGCGTGCTGCGCCGCATCGTCTGAGTCGTCAGTCGTCAGTCGTCAGTCGTCAGCCGAGACGGGCGCCCAGTTGGCGTGCACTGCGACGTCTCGCTGATGACTGATGACTGATGACTGACGACTTTCACCTCGGCACCCCATACGTCCGCACCAGCGCCTCCACGTCGTCCGCGCGCCGCGCGAGGAAGCCGTCGAGCTCGTCGCGCAGCGCGTCGTCGCGGGCGCCGATCGCCACGTCGTAGGCGAGCGGCACGCCGTGATCGACCTCCGGCTCCACCTTGGCGATGGACACCTTGGTGCGATCCTCGACGAACCAGCCGGCGTGCGGTCCCCACACGACCGCGACGTCGATCTCGCCGGCGGTGAGGGCGCGCAGCTCGGCGAGCGGCGCCGGGTCGGCGGGATCGTCGACGTAGACCGGGAACTTCCGCACCTTCTCGACGATGCCGCGCCGCGCGAGCGCCTGCACCGGCGCGAGCTCCGCGCCGTGCCCGCCGACCACCGGCACTCCGACACGCAGCGTCGCAAGACGCGGATCGTCGAACGAGCGGATCGGCTCGCCCGAGGCGCTGCGCGTGACGAACACCCAGCCCGCGCGGTAGTAGGGGCGCGTCGCGGGCATCAGCGCGAGGCGCCGCGGCACGCCGACCACCACGTCGCACGCGTGGGCCTCGATCGCGCCTCGATCGAGCACCGCGCCGGTGGGCACCGTCACGTGCTGCACGTGCGCGCCGACGTCCTGCGCGAACAACAGCGCGATCTTGTCCTCGAACCCCTCGGCGCGCGCGTTGGAGAACGGCATGTTCTCCTCCTCGGCGCACACCCGCAGCTCGCGCGTTCCGGCGCCGCCGTTCGGGTGACAGGCGCCGAGCGCCGTCGACGCCAGCAGCAGCATCAGGGGGAGCGATCTCGACAACACCATCATGGATGCACGCCAGGATGGACCGATGCAAGCGCCAGACCTGCTCGCGGCGCGCTCCGCACTGGAGCAGCGCACCGGAAGCTCAAGAGCTTCCGACAGGTCTTCGGTCAATCCCCGAGCGGGAAGGCGGCGCGGAACGCGTGCATCGCGGTGAGCTCGTCGATGCGATGGGCGAACCCCGTCGCGGCGCGGAAGGCGCTCGCGTCGACGATCACGGGGAACTTCAGGTGCTCGATCGCCCCGCGCGCGATGCGCGGCAGACCGAAGCGTCCGAGCATCGCGGCGAGCACCGGCTCCGGCAGAGGCACGCGCGTGCGACCGGTCTCGCGGATGACGATCGAGAGCGGGACCGGCGGCGGACCGGCGACGTTGAACACGCCCCGCGGCCGCTTGTCGACGGCGAGCTCGAGCGCGGACACGAAGTCCTCCTCGTGCAGGAACTGGAAGAGGGGATCGAAGCCCATGACCGTGGGCACGCGGCGACCGCGCACGAAGCCGGCCAGCGTGCCGTGCCCAGTGGAGCCGAGCGAGTAGCAGAACCGCAGGACGGTGGTGGTCATCTGCGGCGCGCGCCAGAGCGCGTTGCTCGCGTGCAGATCGGCGGCGACCAGGTCGGCGAGCTCGGGGAAGCTGGCGAGCGCCAGCGGCGGCTCGTCTTCGACGTGATAGAGCGGCGACTCCGGGCCGGCGCCGTAGAAGGTGTGGCGGCCGACGAACACCACGTGACCGACGCCGTACGTGGCGCAGTGCTCGAACACCGTCTGCGTGCCGCCGAGGTTGATGCGGTAGCGCTCCTCGGTCGCCTCGGCGAAATGCGAGACCGTGGCCATGTGCACGACCACGTCGGGCCGCGACTTGCGGAAGACGTCCTCGGCGGCGCGCTTGCGGACGTCGACCGCGTGCACCTCCACGTTCGCCGGCGCGTCGGGCCAGCCGCGGCGATCGATGCCCACGACCTGATCGCCGCGCGCGGCGAGCCGGGCCGCGAACATGCGCGCGATCGGCGTGGAGATGCCGGGGATGAGGACCTTCATTGCTGCGTGTGCCCCCACGCGATGAGCGCGGCGATGCGCTCCTTCACCCGATCGACGTGCCCGCGCACCACCTCGTCGTCCTCGCGGCCGGTGCCCTCGAAGACCATCGGCTCGCCGAAGTGGACGCCCATCTGCACCGGGACCGGCACCGGCAGAAGCCACGGCGTGAAGGGCACGTACGGCACGCCGAAGGCCTTGCCGAGCGAGTACGAGTTGTAGACGGTCGGCAGCGCCTCGCCGGCGCCCACCACGCCGAACGGGATGATCGGCGTGCCGGTCTGCAGCGCGAGGCGCATGAAGCCGGTGCCGAAGTCGACGAGCGAGTCTCGCTGCGTGAACAGCTTGGCGGTGCCCCGCGCGCCCTCGGGGAAGACCATGAGCAGCCGCCCGTCGTTCAAGAGGCGCACCGCGTGCTCCGGCAGGCCCGTGAACTGACCGCAGCGCGCCGCCCACGTCGAGGCGAAGGGGACGTTCTCGATGAACTTCTCGGCCATCCCTTGCGCGAGCCGCGGCGGCTCGAGCTCGAAGAAGCACGAGGCCATCACCATGCCGGCGTCGATGGCGACGCCGCCGGAGTGATTGCCGATGAGCATGGCGCGCCCGCGCGCAGGGACGTGCTCGACGCCGCTGACCTTCACGCGGAAGTAGTGACGATAGAGGAGCTTCAGCGCCGTCATCATCCGGGCGACGGCGGTCTTCTCGACGCCGTACGGATCGACGCCCACCTGGCTCCAGGGGAGCTCGATGCGCGCGACGCGGCGCTCGATCTCGGAGTCGACGAGGAGGGTCACGCGCGCACGAACGTACCGCATCGCGGCGCGATTTGCCGTACACTTCGGCCGTGGTCCCGCGGTTCGTGCTCCTGCTCTTCGTCGCCCTTTCGGCGTCAGCGTGTCATCGCATCGGCTCGTGCGAGGCGATGGACGCCAACGGTCTGAAGACCGGCTGCTCCGGCCCCGAGGGCTGGGTCTGGGACGGCAGCTCCTGCATCTTCACCCAGGCCTGCAACTGCACCGGGGCCGACTGCCAGGGCCTCTACCACGACCGCGAGCACTGCGAGACGGCGCACACCCACTGCGTGAAGTAGCGGTCACTGCCGATCGCTGCGGCCGTGGCGGAGCCAGCGGCGCTCGACCCACGCAAGCCCGACGTTGATCGCGAGCGCGAACACCGCGGTCAACGCCCCGAGCGCGAGCCACCCCATCCCGACGGCGACGCCGATGGCCGTGGCGGTCCAGATGGCGCTCGCGGTCGTCAGGCCGTGGACCTCGTTCGACTGTCGATCGCGCACGATCGCGCCGGCGCCGATGAACCCGACGCCGACGATGATCCCCTGCAGCATCCGCGTCGAGTCGTGGAGGACCTGCGTCGTCGCGAGGCGCTCGGCGAGCAGCGCGAACGACGCGCTGGCCATCGTGATCAGCACGTGCGTCCGGAGCCCCGCGGGCTTGCCGCGCTCCTCGCGCTCGATCCCGATGAGCGCGCCGAGGAACACCGCGACGAAGAGGCGGAAGGTGACGAGCGCGACCCCCGACCCCTCGAGCGACATCTCCCTGGATCGATGCGGCCGGTCGAGCGCGGTCGCTTCGCGGAGACGTCCGGCTGCGGCCGTCGTCTCATCTCATCCGAGAAATCACGCGGGCCTTCTCAGGCCGGGCGAGAAGCTCTCGACCGGCGGATCAGCGCCTGCGGCGGGATCGGCACGTCGCGCCCCGGCGCCGGCTCGACCGAGCCGCGGTCCCTGTGCGCCGAGGCGTGGGCGCAGCTGTCGCACGGGTTGCCCCTCGAGAGGGCGCGGAGGCGGCGCACGACGAAGACCAACGCGCACCCGACAGCGAGCGCGATGACCAGCACGTGCTGCAGCCAGACCGGCATGGTCATCCCCCGAAGAACCGCCGCCCGATCTGGTAGACGATCAGGCAGACGACGTAGGCCACGCCGTTCATGAAGGCGAGCTGCGCGAGCGGCCACTTCCAGCTGCCGGTCTCGCGGCGGACGACCGCCATCGTGCTGATGCACTGCATGGCGAGCACGAACCACAGCATGAGCGACACCGCGACGAGCGGCGTCCAGACGCGCGAGCCGTCGGGCCGGCGATCGGAGGCCATCGCCTGCGCCAGATCCTTGGTGTCCTCGCTGGTGTTGCCGACGCTGTAGGTGATGCCCAGCGTGCTGACGAAGACCTCGCGCGCGGCGAAGGCGCTCACCAGGCCGACGCCCATCTTCCAGTCGTAGCCGAGCGGCCGCACCGCCGGCTCGAGCGCGTGACCGGCGCGTCCGGCGAAGCTGTGCTCGGTCTGCGCCGCCTGCTGCGCCTCGGCCGTGGGGTGCCTCGCCAGCTGCTCGGCGGGGAGGCGCGGGTAGTAGAGCAGCGCCCACAGCACGATGCTCAGGGCGAGGATGGTGGTGCCCGCGCGCGTGACGAACGCGCGCGTGTTGGTCCACACCTGCCAGAGCACCTGCGAGACCTGCGGTCGCTTGTAGGTGGGCAGCTCGAGGATGAACGAGCTGCGGTGCGCGCGATCGAGGCGCCGCGAGAGCAGGAGCGACGTGATGACCGCCGCGAGGATGCCCGCCGCGTAGAGCGCGAACAGCACGAGCGCCTGCTGCCAGGCGGTGGCGTTGGGGATCAGCGCGCCGACGAGCAGCGCGTACACGGGCAGCCGCGCGCTGCAGGTCATGAACGGCGCCACCAGGATGGTGGCGAGCCGATCGCGCCTGCCCTCGATGGTGCGGGTCGCGAGGATGCCGGGGATCGCGCACGCGAACGAGCTGAGGAGCGGGATGAAGCTCTTGCCGTTGAGGCCGATCTTCGACAGCACCCGGTCCATGAGGAACGCGGCGCGCGCGAGGTACCCGCTGTCCTCGAGGGCGGCGAGGAAGAGGAACAACAGCGCGATCTGCGGCACGAAGACGAGCACCGCGCCGACGCCGGCGAAGATGCCGTCGACGACGAGCGCCCGCAGCGGGCCTTCGGCCATCGACGCGCCGACCTTCGTGCCGAGCATCGCGACGCCGTCCTTGACCGCGTCCATCATCGGCTTGGCGAGCCAGAACACGCACGTGAACAGCGCCGTCATGATCAGCGCGAACACGACGAGGCCGAAGAAGCGGTGCATCAGCACTGCGTCGACCCGGTCGGTCGTGGTGCGGCGGCGGTGCTCCGGCTCGTGCACCGCCTTGGCGACGACGCCGTCGATCCAGCGGTAGCGCGCCTCGATGTCCTCCTGCGCCGGATCGATCCCTTGCGCCTGCAGCCTGTCGCGCGCGGCCTCGATGTCGCCTTCGAAGCGCGCCCGCAGCGCGTCGAGATCGGCGCCCGGCTCGACGGCGAGGAGCCGGCGCGCCGACGGGCCGTCGTCGCCGAGGATCGCGGCGAGGCGTGACTCCTCGTCGAGCATCTCGCGCGCGATCGGGAACGCGATCGGCGGCGAAGGCGTGGCGCGTACGAGCGCCGCGCCGAGCTGGTCGATGCCTTCGCGGCGGTTGCCCACCACCGGGATCACCGCGCAGCCCATGGCCTCGGCGAGCGCCGCGGCGTCGACCGGACGGCCGTGCTCCTCGGCGACGTCGACCATGTTGAGCGCGATCACGGTCGGCAGCCGCAGGTCGAGCAGCTGGCTCACGAGGAACAGGTTGCGGGCGAGGTTGCTCGCGTCGACCACCGCGATGATCGCCTGGGGGCGCGTGACGTCGTCGCCCGCTTGCGGGCGCGCGTCTCTGCGGGTGCCGCGCAGCACCTCGCTCACGACCTGCTCGTCGAGCGAGACGGTCACCAGGCTGTAGGTGCCGGGCAGGTCGATGATCTCGGCGACGTCGCCGCCCGGCAGGCGCATCTCGCCCGCGCGCCGATCGACGGTGACCCCGGGGTAGTTGCCGACCTTCTGGCGCAACCCGGTGAGCGCGTTGAAGATCGTCGTCTTGCCGGCGTTGGGGTTGCCGACGAGCGCAGCGACGAGCCGCGGCGCAGGTGTGGCGGCGACGCGTGCCGCTGGGCTCATGGGCTTCAGCCTTCGGGCGTGACCAGGACGAGCGCGGCTTGCTCGGCGCGGAGAGACAGCGCGTAGCCGCGCACGCGGAGCTCGATCGGATCGCCGAAGGGCGCGCGACGCACGACCTCGACGCCGGTACCCTTGCACATGCCCATCTCGAGCAGGCGGCGGCGCACGTGGCTGTCGCCGCTGATCGCATGCACGCGCGCGCGACGACCGACGGCGAGCGCGTCGAGCGTATGGGCGAGACCGTCGCCGGCAGCACGTGAGGTGTTCATGCCCGACAGTCTAACGAAAACGACTTTCAATTTCAAGCCCCCCGGGATTTCCCGAGGTTTTTGAACGGACGAGCGCTGCGCGGTTCCGCCGAGGACCTCGCGTCCGCCGTGAGAGGCGCGCGGGCCAACGCGGCGATCGTGTCGATCGTCGCGATGGACCCGCGCGCCGCTCACGACGCGCTCACGGCGATCCGTCGTTCCCTCCCCAAGACGGTCGCCGTGTGGGCGGGCGGCGGCGGCCTCGTCAAGCCGCCGCCGGCCAACGTCACCTGGACGCGCACGCTCGAAGAGGTGCGCGCCCGCACGATCGAGCTCACAGGCAGGCGTTGACCGGGCCGAGCTCGAACGCCGTGTCCTCGTAGCTCTTGGTGAACGCGGTGCCCGCGGCGTCGACTGCGGCGGCGCCGTCGTTGTCCTTGGCCGTCGCGCAGGCGAACGGGCTGCTGTTCTTGCTGCGCGGCTTGATGAACATCGGCTGGATGAACCAGCCGCCGTCCTTCTTGTCGAGGCTCTCGTAGCCGTTGCACATCGTCTGGGTCTTGGCGCGGTGGATGACGAGGCGCAGATCGGTCGCGTCCTTCAGCATGGCGATGTCGGTGTCGGAGTCGCCGGCGACGAACGCCGGGCGGCGCGACGCGACGTTGACAGGAAGCTGCTTCTCGGTCGGCTCGTTCCAGATGACCTTGTTGATCCAGCAGCGCTTGCCGCGGTCGAACGTGATGAGCGTGTTCTTGGCCGCGCCGCCGCAGTCCTCGACGTCGTAGGTGACCTTGCCGTCCGTCAGGACGCTGCGAATGCCGATCACGTGGTCGCGGTCGACGCCGACCAGGTCCTCGGCGATCGCGTCGACGAAGTACTGCGGCGACGCGGTGAGGATCCACACGTCGAAGCCGTTGGCGTGCAGCGTCTCGATCAGGTCCTGGATCTGCGAGTAGAGGCGGACGTAGTGGTTGTAGCCGGCGGCGCCACCGATGGTCTGCGTCGCGCCGATGGCGTTGGCCGAGTTCTCGTCGTATGCGGCGCGCGCGAACCCGCGGATCTCGGCCGGCGTGTAGCCGGCGGTGAGCTGCGCGACCCAGGCATACTGTTGGTTGATCGTGCTGGTGAGCGGCGTGTTCCACGCCGAGGTGTCCTCGACCGAAGGATCGGGTGTGTATTTGCCCGAGTCGTAGATCTTCACGAGCTCCTTCGCGCAGTCCGCGTTGGTGCTCGTCTTCATCGGCTCGCCGACGGCACCGGAGGCGGCGCACTTGGCCTCGAGCGACGCGGCGGCGAGCGGCTTGAGCGCCATGTTGGTGGCCGCCCAGCTGGCCGGGCGACGGATCTTGTCGTTCTGGATCATCCAGAAGAACGTGGCGTCGCCGATGTCGTTCTTGAGGACGGTGTTGTCCCAGTCGAACACCGCGACCGGTCGGTGCGACGCGTCCCACGTCGCGCTCGCGATGCCCTTCCTGGAGATCATGTCGTTGATCGCGGCGCGCACCTCGGTGCGCCAGAAGGGCTGCCGGCAATCGAGGAGACGCGCGGGCTTCGTCGGTCCTGCCGCGCCGGTCGCGCCCGCGGGGCCGGTGGCGCCCGTCGCGCCGATCGCGCCGGTCGCGCCGGTCGGTCCGGCGGCGCCGGTCTCGCCGTTCGCGCCCGCCGGCCCCTCGGGTCCTTCGGCGCCACAACCGACGAGCGCACCGGTGATCAGCGACAGAGCGACGACGTTACGAAGTGCATTGGCCATATCTCTCATCCTCCCGAACGTGCGCCGACGCACTCGGAACGCGGCGCGTGACGGGCGGCGCCCATTGCGAGGGGCGTGCCTACGGCCGCGGAGCGAGATTTCCCGAGAGATCGACCTGTCGCGTGGCGTGAGCGAATCCCGCTTCGCGTCGAACGCCCGACGCGCCGCGTAGCGCGTTGCCGTGAGTATTCCGTCGGTGCGTGGTCATTTCGTTCGGCGCGCGTCGTCGATTCGCCTGGCGCGCAGCGACACCGTGGGTCGCACTCAAGAGCCGTCGAGAAATCCCACCGGACTGAAGTGACCTTCGTCCGAGGGCATTTTCCGACAGACCTTCACTTCACGACGTGCACGCGATCGAGCGCGATCCAGTGCTCCTGCCCGTCCTCGAAGCGCACGAGGCAGCCGCTCGCGCGCACCACCGCCGGGTAGCGCTGGCCGTTGCCCCAGTCGATCTCGACGTGCGCGCCGTCGGGAGGCAGCGCCGGCCCCGGAGGTTCCGCAGGGACGCTGGCGACCGCGGGCTGCGGCGCTTGCGCCGGCACCGCTCCGAGCACGGGGCCGGCGGGCGGCGGCTCGAACTCGAACTTCGCCTCCGACTCGGGCGCCGGCTCGTCGACGACGGTCTCGGTCGACAGGTCGAGCCGTGTCACCTCGATCGAGGTGAACGGATCGCAGTCGGGATCGCCGGCCCACTTGAGCCGCGTCTCCTTGCTGATCTCGTCGGTCGCCTTCTTCGAGCGCAGCGACGTGAAATAGCGGTCCTTCGCGAGCAGATCGCGGATCGCCTCCTCGACGAGGTGGACGACCTTGCTCCGGACGCGCGCGGACATCTGATCGAGGTCGACGACGCCCTCGACGCCCATCGCCGCCGCGAAGTCGCCCGGCTCGTCGATGCGCAGCCGCACGTTGCCCTTCATGCCGACGCGCGCGCGGTTGCCGTGGTTGTCCTCGAGCACGCCGAGCGGCGCCTCGACGCGGATCTCGAAGCCGTCGCGCAGCACGAACCAGCCGTCCTCCAGCTCCTCGCCGATCGTGTGGGTGCCCTTCTCCCACGTCGCGGTGCACGCGCCGAAGCGCAGGCCGAAGAAGGCGTCGCCCTGCTCGACGACGAGCTTCGTGCCTTCGTCGATCGGCGCGCCGAACCTCACCGCGAACGGCGACGGCTTGGGGCGTCGCACCTCGCGGGCCTTCACCGGCTGCGGCGCGGGCGCGACCGGCGCCTGCGGTGGAGCCGCGTACGGGGCCTGCGGCGGAGCCGCGTACGGGGCCTGCGGCGGCGCCGCGTACGGCGCCTGCGGCGGCGCCGCGTACGGCGCCTGCGGCGGCGCCGCGTACGGCATCGGCGCGGGCGCCGCGACCTGCTCGGGCATGCGCGCACCGCAGGTGCCGCAGAAACGCCCGTCCCCCTCCGCCCCGCACTGCGTGCACCTCGCCATCGGGGCGAGGATACGATCAAACGACTCGTGAATGCCCCCGGGTCGAGCCCCGAGCCAGCGACAGCCGGACGAAAGCCCATCGGGCCGGCCGAGTCACCCGCCGGCGCCCGTCAGCTGACGATCTTGAGCCGGCGCTTGTTCTTCGACTCGGCCTCGAGGCGCAGCGCCGAGTCCGGCAGCCGCACCGTGCCGAGCGAGGCGGGCAGGGGGAGCTTCTGGTTCTTCGCGTAGACCGCGTGGCGCCCGTTCTTCTGGTACCAGTCGGCGACCGTGGCGTTGGCCTTCATCTGCTCGATGATCTGCCGAAAGCCGACGCCGGTGTTGTACGCGCAGAAGGAGATCTCGCCCATCTGGGTGCCGTACGGGATGATGCACATCTCGGTGCGGCGGAAGTCGTAGTTGAAGAGGTCCTGGAACCACATGCCGGCGACGAAGAGCACGCGCCACTCGAACTGGGCCGCGTCGCTCTCGAACTCGCCGACCTTCTTGCCGCGCGCGCCGATCTGCGAGGTGAACTGCTTGATCAGGTCGAGGAACCCGTAGCCGGGCGGCGCCTGATCGGGCTTGAAATTGCGGAGCAGCGCCACGAGCAGCTCGGCGACCGTGACCGTCTTGCCGTGGGCGCCGTCGGTGATCGACTGCACGTCGCGCATCAGCTGCTCGAGATCGAGGAACCGCGTGAGCGGGACCATCTCGCGCGTGCGCTTGTTGACGAAGAGGACGGTGCCGACGCCGCAGTTCGGGTGGCAGCCGCAGTTGACCGCGCCGAACTCCGCCTGCTCGCCGAGCATGATGTCGGTGAGGTCGGCGAAGGGCGCCATCGACGAGAGGGGGAACCAGTCGCGGTGCGGCTCGATCGAGCCCAGCTGCCGCTTCAGGTCCCACGCCATGTGGCTGAGCGTGTAGCGCTGCGCGCGGCGGCGCTCGTCGGTGACGTCCTCGTCGCGCCCGGTGAACGACACCGGCTGGAAGGAGACGACCGTGATCTTGTCGGCGTTCTCGACGGCGAACTCGACGATCGGCCCGACCTGGTCGTTGTTGACGCCGTTGACGACCGTCACCACCAGGATGACGTCGATGCCGGCGGCGTGCAGGTTCTCGATGGCGCGGAGCTTCACGTCGAACAGGTTGCCGACCTTGCGGTGCGAGTTGGCGTGGTTGGTCACGCCGTCGAACTGCAGGTAGGCCATGCGCAGGCCCGCCTCCTTCGCCTGCTTCGCGAACTCCGGGTCCTGCGCGAAGCGCACGCCGTTGGTCGCGCACTGCACGGCGAAGTAGCCGACCGCGCGCGCGTAGCGGATGGCGTCGAGGAAGTGGGGCGACAGCGTGGGCTCGCCGCCGGAGAACTGGATCGACATCTGCCGCTTGGGCTTGATGGAGACCGCGTCGTCGAGGATCTGCTTGACCTCGTCCCACTCGAGCTCGTGGACGTAGCCGACCTGGTTCGCGTCCATGAAGCACGGGTCGCACATCATGTTGCAGCGGTTGGTGAGGTCGACGGTGAGCACCGCGCCGCGCCCGTACTTCACGCTCGACGAGCCGTGGTTGCGCAGCCTGGTGAGCGGCGCGAGGAAGTCGCGGCCCGGGAAGAGGGACTCGATGCGCCGGAGGAACGCCGGGTCCATCGACAGCAGGTCCTCGAAGCGCCCGTGCACCGGGCACTCCTTCTCCATGACGATCTGCCCGTCGCGCTCGACGATCTTCGCGCGGACCTCGCCGGGGCGTTGCTCGACGTAGACCGAGAGGTCCTGCTCGCCCGAGAGGACCGCGCTGCGGACCTCCTTGACGCACTTGGGGCAGAGCGAGTCGGTCTCGCGCGGGAAGCCGAGCTGCGGATGGGAGCGCTCCCGCTGGCGGAGCAGCGGGGCGGGGGCCCACTTCGGGTGAATGGGCTTTCCGGGCAGCGTCTCGTTCAGCTTCTGCAGCGCGGGCCACGCCAGATCGGCGGCGCGTGACAGCGCCTTCTCGAGCGCGACGGCCAACTGCGAGCGCTCGGAGACGTCCGGTTCGACGGCCGCCGCCACCTCGGCGGCGAATTCCGCTTCACGCGACGGGGGCACGGGGTCAGCGGCGTCGGAGGGCGACTCGGAGAGAGCGGTGACCTTCGGGGAGGTGCTCGGGACGTTCACGCGTGAGATGGTGTAGGCGGGCGCACCCGGCGGCAAGGCGCGATCGCGCCGGTTGACCGATCGCAAAGGAAGCGGAACGCTTCAAGGAGCCGTGCAGTCCAACCCGACCAGGTCCCGCAACCGCGCTCGCGCCAGTTCCGTCCTCGGGATGGGTGCTCTCGCCGCGTTCATCACGGTCTGGGCGCTCGGGTGCAGCTCGCATCCCGCAGCGGTCTCGCGCCCGGCGCGGCCCCAGCTTCACGAGATGGCGACCGCGATCGAGGCGCGCGGCACGTTCCTCCCCACGCCGCTCGACGGCGCGCGCCTGCTCGCGAAGAACGTGGAGCTGCAGCTGCCGCGCGGGTGCGTTCCGCTGGACATCCCCGGGTTCGTCCGGGTCGCGCAGCTGATCGACGACGAGGAGTCCGACTTCCTCGCCGGCTGCAACATCGTCGACGCCGAGGGCGACGCGCGCGTGACGTTGGTGCTCGTGCGCCACCGCATGACGCTCGAGACGGGCGACGACGCGGCGAGCGAGCTGCGCCGCGTCCCGGGCACCATCGACGTGCTCACGGCCACCGCCGGCCCCACCGCGGGCCAGGCGCTCGGTCCGGAGGTGGTGGTCAGCACCAACGCGCCGACCGGCCCGAAGGCGCGGCCGTCGGCGTCGGTCTACTTCGGCGCGCACGACGGCCTGTACGTGCTCTACGCCGAGATCGACGGCGATCTGCGCTCGCTGAGCGCGTGGAGCGAGGCGCTCACCTCGACGCTGCGCCCGACGCCGTCGGCGCGGCCGATCCGCTGGCGCGCGCCCACGCGCATCGCCCCGAGCGCCACCGCGATCGGCAAGCACAAGATCCGCCTGCCCGAGGGCGTCGACGCGGTGCCCTCGTCGCGTCGCACGTTCGGCATGCTGGTCGGCGACGCCAAGGACCCGCTCGACGTGCGCGAGTCCGGGTCGATCGTGCGCTTGCGCGACGAGGCCGGCGTGGCGTTGGGCGGCAACGTCTACACGGCGCGGCTGCTGCCGCCGATCGCGGCGACGCCCGCCGCGATCGCCAGGCTCACCGCCGACGTCCGCGGCGTGCACGAGCTCTCCTCCAAGAGCGTGGCGGCGAAGCAGCTCGAGGTGTCGCGCGTCGACGGCACGCGCGCCGACGGCGGCCACGAGGTGTTCGCGGCGTTCGAGACGGCCCCCGGCGAGGTCACCATGCTCCGCATGGTCTTCACCAAGGAGAAATGGGCGGCGTACGCGCCGTTCATCGACGAGAGCCTCGCGTCGGTGGAGCTGGGCGGCGACGAGCCGTACTGAGACCTCACGCGCCCATGCAACCCAAGACGACGTGGCCGTCCTCGACGGTGCAGTCGGTCACGGTGCACATGCCGCCGATGTTCGCCTTCACGCACTCGCAGGTCGGCGTGCTCAGGCACGCCGTCGGCATCGGGTAGCACGAGTAATAGAGCGGCGGAGGGCCATCGGTGGGGATGCCGGGCGGGCGCTTGGTGCAGATCTGCCCGGCGCTGCACGCGCTCGATCCGCAGGTGAACTGACCGGTGTCCGCGACGACGCCGTCCTCGGCGCCCGTGTCTTCCGGCACGCACGGGCACCCGAGACCGAGCTTCCGCCACGTGCCGCTCGACGACTCGCAGCTCCACACGTAGCCGATGCAGCAGACGTCGCCGACGGGCGGGCACACGACGTCGGTGCTCTTGCAGGCGGCGCCCTCGGTCGGCAGCAGGCAGCCGCCGTCGCCGAGCGCGGCGTCGGTCGTGCCGTCGGCCGCGGCGTCGTGCCCGTTGCTGGGCGACGACTCGCCGACGCTGCCGCCGCAACCGATCGAGACGAACGCGAGGACGAAGAGGATCCGACGCATGGTCGTCGCGCCAGCAACCCGGATGCCAAGGCGACGAGCCGCGGATTGCAGCGATTTCCAGCTCCTCGCCCGATCGCACGTGGCCCAACCTGGCGCGCCTCCCGTTGTCGATGGCGCGCCTGCGGGTACCATCGCGCCGCCATGCAGGTCCCCCGCACCGCCCTCGTCACCGGCGCCTCCGCCGGCATCGGCCGCGCCCTCGCGGGAGCATCGCCGCGCGCGACATCACCTTCAAGAAGGTCGCGCCGGTCCTGCAGGTCAACGCGCTCGGCGCCATCGCCACCATCTGCGCCGGCTGCCGCGCATGATCGCGCGCGGACACGGGCACCTCGTCGGCGTCTTTTCGCTCGCCGGCATCCGTGGCTTGCCGAAGACCGCCCCGTACAGCGCCAGCAAGGCCGCGCTCTCGACGTTCCTCGAGAGCCTGCACGTCGATCTCTCGGGCAGCGGCGTCTTCGTGACCGACGTGCGTCCCGGCTACGTGAAGACCGATCTGACCGCCGGTCGCACCTACAAGATGCCGATGTTGATGGAGCTCTCCGACGCCGTCGACGTCATCATGCGCGGCCTCGACGCCCGTGCGCCGATCGTCGCCTTCCCGAAGCCGCTCGCCTCCGCGCTGGGCGCCACGCGCATCCTGCCGGAGCGCGCGTACGTGCAGCTGGCGCGGAGGGTGATCGCGCGGTGAGCTGCTGAGCCTCATGACCCTGGTCCGGGCGGGCTCGGGAGTCGAGGACGAGCTCAGCCGATCGCCGCCTCCATATTGCGTGCAATATTGCGTGCGATTTGCGGACCGGCGCGACCTCAGCGGAGTCGAGCTGAGCCGATCCAGTCATGACGCCGACGACGCGTGTCGGAAGTCATGACTCACCACACGCACACGATGTATCTCGCCGCGCGAGGCGCTCGATGTCGAGCGGCACTCGCACGTTGAACAGCATTTCGCGCAACGTTTTCGTCATGCGCGTAACGCTCTTCGCGCCGCATGGCGCGTGGAGATCCGGAGGTCCACATGCCGATGAAGTTGCTCCTCGGCGACGGCGGCGTCGCGCAGGCGGCGATCGACGCGGGCATCGGTGGAGCGTTCTCGTATCCCGGCACCCCGGCGACGGAGATCTTCGAGTACATTGCAGATCGCGCCCGCGAGGCGGGCGACGACGATCACGCCGAGGCGGCGGGCATCTCCGCGCACTGGTCGGCCAACGAGAAGGTCGCCTACGAAGAGGCGCTCGGGATGTCCTACGCGGGGCGCCGCGCGATCGTCTCGATGAAGCACGTCGGCCTCAACGTGGCGGCCGATCCCTTCGTCAACTCGGCGTTGACCGGGATCAACGCCGGCCTCGTCCTCGCGGTCGCCGACGACCCCGGCATGCACTCCTCGCAGAATGAGCAGGACAGCCGCTACTACGGCGACTTCGCGCAGATCCCCGTCTTCGAGCCGGCGACGCAGCAGGAGGCCTACGACTTCACGCTGCGCGCGTTCGAGTACTCCGAGGAGGTCGGGCTCCCGGTGATGGTGCGCCTGGTCACGCGCCTCTCGCACAGCCGCGCGAACGTCCGCATGCGCAACGGCGCGAACGGGGGCGAGAAGCCGGTCGTCGAGCAGCGCCCGCGGCCGACGGGCAACAGCTGGACGCTCGTGCCCTCGATCGCCCGCACCCGCTACGCCGCGCTGGTCGAGGCGCAGCGGAGGCTGCACGAAGACGCGCAGAAGAGCCCGATGAACAAGCTGACGCTCGCCGGTCGGCGCGGGGTCATCGCGTGCGGCATCGCGCACAACTACCTGCTCGAGGCGAAGTCCATGAGCGACGGCGGCGGAGGGCCGGGCGACCTCAGCATCCTGAAGATCGGCCACTACCCGGTGCCGACCTCGCTCGTGCGCGATCTCGTCGCCCACTGCGACGACATCCTCATCGCCGAAGACGGCTATCCGTTCGTCGAGAAGAAGCTCCTCGGCGTGCTCGGCGTGCCCGGCAAGCGCATCCGCGGGCGGCTCTCGGGCGATCTGCCGGCGACCGGCGAGCTCTCGCCCGACCTGCTGGCGACCGCGCTCGGCCTCCCGGCGCGCGCCACGAGGTCGCACGACGATCTCGCCGCGCGGCCGCCTCAGCTCTGTCGCGGGTGCCCGCACATCGACAGCTTCAAGGCGATCGTCGACGCCACCAGCGGCGCCGCGCCGTTCCTCTTCAGCGACATCGGCTGCTACACGCTCGGCGTCATGCCGCCCTATCGCGCCGTCCACTCGTGCGTCGACATGGGCTCCTCCATCGCCATGGCGCACGGGGCGGCGCGCGCCGGGGCGCACCCGGTGCTCTGCACCATCGGCGACTCCACGTTCGCGCACTCCGGCATGACGCCGCTGATCGGCGCCGCGCAGCAGGACGCCAACATGACCGTGGTGATCCTCGACAACTCGACCACCGCGATGACGGGCGCGCAGGGCTCGCTCACCACCGGGCAGCGCCTGATCGACGTGGTGCGAGGGCTCGGCGTGAAGCCCGAGCACCTGCACGTCATCGATCCGCACCCGAGCAAGCACGCCGAGAACGTCGCGATCATCACGAAGGCCGTCGCCCACCGCGGTCTGTCGGTGATCATCTCGGATCGCGAGTGCATCCACCTCAAGGTCAAGACCAAGGCCGAGGCCACGGCCGCCCACGTAGCCCCGAGCGCGTAATCGGAGAATCGCCATGAAACAGGACATCATCCTCGCCGGCGTCGGCGGTCAGGGCATTCTCACGATCGCGGAGGCCATCTCGTCGGCGGCGCTGGTGCGCGGCCTCGAGGTCAAGCAGGCCGAGGTGCACGGCATGAGCCAGCGCGGCGGCGCCGTGCAGTCGCACCTGCGGCTGGCCGATCAGCCGATCTACAGCGACACCATCGGCCTCGGCCACGCCGACCTGGTCATCGCCGCCGAGCCGCTCGAGTCGCTGCGCTACACCCAGTACCTCTCGAGCCAGGGCATGCTGCTCACGAGCAGCAGCGCGTTCGTTAACATCGGCAACTACCCGCCCATCGAGTCGGTGCTCGAGAAGGTGGCCAGGTGGCCGCGCCACTGCCTGGTCGACGCCGAACGCATCGCGCGCGCCGCTGGCTCCGGCCGCGCGGCGAACATCGTGATGCTCGGGGCCGCGTCGCTCTTCCTCAAGATCGAGCCGCGCGAGCTCGAGGAGTCCGTCGCCCAGCGCTTCGCCAGCAAGGGCGCGCGCGTCGTCGAGGTGAACCGGCGCGCCTTCCGCTTCGGCCGCAACGCCGCCCAGGCCTATCTCAGCGGCCTCGAGCGCGGCGGCACGTCGGTCGCCGTCCGGCACTGGATCGAGACGCTGTCGGCCGACCACCTCGCCCGCCCCGAGCCGCCCGACGCGCCGGTGTTCGATCCGGCCCAGACCGGCGAGGGCCTGACCGGCGCCGAGAGCCACGCCGTCGAGAACGCGCTGCTCCAGGCGTACGAGGAGCACCGCCCGCTCTTCGAGCACGAGGTCTACCAGATCGTGCAGCTGGTCGGCGCGATCAGCCCGCCGCTCCACGTGTTCCTCAAGCCCGAGGATCTCATCTCCGAGGAGCAGCTCGCGCAGTTCCCCGGAGACAAGGTCGTCCTCAAGATCGTCTCCCCGCAGCTGACCCACAAGTCCGACGCGCAGGGCGTCATCTTCGTGCCCAAGCGCTACGACCTCGTGCGCGCGGAGATCGATCGCTTCATCGAGCGGCACCGCGCGAACGCCGAGGTGCGGGGCGTGCTGGTGGTGGAGTTCGTGGAGCAGGCGGCGAGCGGCTTCGGTCGCGAGCTGTTCGTCGGCATCCGCGCCACCCGCGAGTTCGGGCCGGTCATCGCCGCCGGCCTCGGCGGCGTCGACACCGAGTACCTGGCGGCCAAGATGCGCCCCGGCCTCGCGGTGGCCAAGGCGGTCGCCGCGGACCTGAAGGCCGAGGACTTCCTCGAGCTGTTCAAGAAGACGGTCGCCTACGAGATCCTCGCGGGCAAGGTGCGCGGTCACAAGCGCATCGTGTCCGACGGCGAGCTGCTCCGGTGCTTCCGCGCGTTCATCCACCTCGCCCAGAAGTTCTGCGTCGATCGCGGCGAGGTCGGGCCCGATCTCGCCGAGCTCGAGGTCAACCCGTTCGCCTTCCGCGGCAACGCGCTGGTCCCGCTCGACGGCCGCGCCCGGCTGAAGACGGCGGCCAAGGCGAAGCCGGCGCGCCCGATCGAGAAGCTCTCGAGCATGCTCGAGCCGCAGTCGATCGCCGTCCTCGGCGCCTCGGCGACCTCGGTGAACTTCGGACGCATCATCCTCCGCAACGTCATCGAGGCCGGCTTCGATCGCTCGCGCCTCTACGCGATCAAGGACGGGCTGCGGGAGCTCGACGGCGCGCGCTGCGTCCCCACGCTGCGCGACGTGCCCGAGCGCATCGATCTCCTGGTCATCGCCGCGGCGGCGCAGCAGCTCCCGCAGCTGATCACCGAGGCGATCGACAGCGGCAAGGTGCAGTCGGTCATCCTCGTCCCCGGCGGCGTCGGCGAGACCGAGGGCACGTCCGATCTGGTCACCCAGGTCGAGGCGGCGATCGCCCGCGGGCGATCGCGCCCCGACGGCGGTCCGGCGTTCCTCGGCCCGAACAGCCTCGGCGTGCTGTCGCGCCCGGGCAAGTACGACACGCTGTTCATCCCGGCTTCGCGCCTCGACAAGCGGCTTCACGCGCCGGCGCGCAAGGCGGCGATCCTCTCGCAGAGCGGCGCGTTCATCATCACCCGCCTGAGCAACCTCGAGACGCTCGATCCGGCGTTCTCCGTCTCCATCGGCAACCAGCTCGACGTCACCGTCTCCGATCTGCTCGCCGCCGTCGGCACGCGCGACGACATCGCGGTGGTCGGGATCTACGCCGAGGGCTTCAACGACCTCGACGGCCTGTCGCTGCTGCGCCAGATCGCGGCCGTCACCAAGGCCGGCAAGGACGTCATCCTCTACAAGGCGGGGCGCACCGAGTCGGGCCGCAGCGCCGCCGCGGGGCACACCGCGTCGGTCGCCGGCGACTACGACATCTGCCAGGCGGCCGCCGAGCAGGCCGGCGCGATCGTCGTCGACACCTTCAAGGAGTTCGAGCAGCTCCTCGAGCTGTGCACCGCGCTCCACGACAAGACCGTGTCGGGCGTCCGGCTCGGCGTCGTCTCCAACGCCGGCTTCGAGACGGTCGGCATGGCCGACGCCGTCCTGGGGCAGCGCTACCGCGTCGAGATCGCCAAGCTCGGCGACGACACGCAGGCGCGGCTGCGGACCGCGCTCGAGAAGGGCGGCCTCGGCAAGCTGGTCAACGCGCGCAACCCCATCGACCTCACGCCGATGGCCAACGAGGCGACGTACGAAGAGGCCACGCGCGCGCTGCTCGAGGCCGACGACGTCGACGCCGTCATCGTCGGCATCGTGCCGCTGACGGCGATGCTCAAGACCGTCCCCGGCGAGCTCGAGGCCGACGACGCGCTGCCCGCGAGGTTGGGGCGGTGCTTCGCCGACTCGAAGAAGCCGCTGGTCGCGGTCGTCGACTCCGGTCCGGCGTACGAGCCGCTGGCGCGCGCGATCCGCAAGGCGGGGCTGCCGGTGTTCCGGTCGTCCGATCAGGCGGTGCGGTCGCTCGGCAGGTACGTGTACCGACAGGCAGGGCACACGCTCGCGGCGGAGTGAGCTTCACGCACGGGTTCGGGAGCGGAGGCGGGGTCCCGGAGCCGCCTCCGCGCGCCCGTCAGCCCTTGGCGCGTTCGCGCAGGTACCTCCGCGTGAACTCCGCGGCGGCCTCGTAGCTCTTCTCGACGTCGTTCACCACGAACTTCTCGATGATGCCGCCGATCCCGAAGACCGACACCTTGATGTCGCCGGCGACGACGCGCTTGACGCCGTTGGGCGTGGCGACGAGCTCGAGCGTGCCCCGCGAGTCGATCTTCTCGGGCATGATGTTCGGGATCGTGCGCCAGCGGCCGCGCCCCTTGCCGATCTCGTACTCGAGCTCCTCGACGTAGGAGAACCTCTTTCCGCCGAGGAGCTTCGCGACCGGTCCGGGGATCTCGCGCGCGGGCTCGATGCGCGTGTGGCGGACGATGCGCTCGGGCGTGCGCTCGAGCTTCAGGACCTCGCGACCGAGCTTCGTCGCCTCGCACAGGGCGGCGTTGAACGCCTCGTCGAAGTGGATCGTCTCGTACTCGGGGAAGGTGACGCCCTCGTAGGCGTGCTCGACGCGGAATTGCATGGCGGGCGAGGATAGCCCCGAGGACGGTCAGTCGAACAGGCGCGCGACGGCGGCGAAGTCTCGGCGGCGCAGGGCGGCCTCCGCCTCGAGGCTCTCGCGATCGCGGAAGATCGAGGCGAGGGCGACGATGCGCCCGGCGCGCTCGTAGCCGACGAGGCAGTCCTTGCCCTCGATGCTCCCCTTGATGCGGACACGATCCCAGCTCGTCGCGTGACCGACGTAGGCGATGGAGACGTCGTAGTGCCGGCTCCAGAAGAACGGCACGTCGCGGTAGGGCTCGGGGCGGCCGACCAGCGTGCGCGCGACGGACTGCGCCTGCCGCTCCGCGACGACCCAGTGCTCGATGCGAACGTGCTCGCCGGCGACCGCGTCGGGGTAGCGCGCGACGTCGCCGATCGCGAACACGCCGGGGTGGCTCGTCTCGAGGCGCTCGTCGACGAGGACCCCGCGATCGCACCGCAGGCCGGCGTTCTCGGCGAGCTCGGTGCGCGGGCGCACCCCGACGCCAGCGACGACCAGGTCCGCGGCCAGCGTCGTGCCGTCGTCGAGCGTCACCGAGGTCGGCTCGATCGACCGCGGTCTCCTGCCGAGGTGGAAGCGCACGCCGTGCTCCTCGTGCAGCCGGCGCACGAACGCTCCGAGCTCGGGGCCGAGGACGCGCGCGAGCGGCGCTGCGTCGGGGGCGACCACGTCGACCTCGAGCTCGCGCGCGCGCAGCGACGCCGCGACCTCGAGTCCGATGAAGCTCGCGCCGACGACGACCGCCCGCCGGCTGCGCTCGGCGGCGTCGCCGGCCCCGCCGGCGCCTGCTGCGTCGCCGGCCCCGCCGGCGCCTGCTGCGTCTATGATCGCGCGGCTGTCGGCGAAGCTGCGGAGCGTGAGCGCCCGCTCCGCGCCGGGGAGATCGAGCCGGATCGGTTCGGCGCCGGTGGCCAGGACCAGCGCGTCGAACGCGAGACGCTCACCGCTCGCGAGCGACACCGCCTTGCCGGCGAGATCGATCGCAGAGGCCCGCGTCGAGAGGCGCAGCTCGATGCGCTGCTCGGCCCAGTACTCGCTCGGGCGCAGCGGGATCCAGTCCTCGGGCGCGTTGCCGGCGAGGTAGTCCTTCGAGAGGTTCGGTCGATCGACGGGAGGCTCCTCGCCGAGCAGCGTGATGGCCCCGGCGTGTCCGAGCTTGCGCAGCTCTCCCGCCAGCACGCCGCCGGCCGCGCCCGCGCCGACGATCAGCACCGAGCCGGTCGCGTTCGAGGCCCGGGGCGTCGGCGTGCGTTTGCCCGAGAGCACGTGACGTGGCTCGCGCGGCCGCGCTCGCACGAGATCGCCGCGGCGCTCGACGTTCCAGCAGGGCAGGGGGTCGAGCGCGGGGGCTCGGAGCGCTTCGCCCGTGCGTAGATCGAAGCAGGCGTGGTGCCACGGGCAGCCGACCTGCTCGCCGTCGACCAGGCCTTCGGCCAACGGCCCGCCGTAGTGCGTGCAGGTCGCGCCGACCGCGCTCACCTCCTCGCCGCGGCGGAAGACCAATACCGGTTCGTCGCCGACGCGCGCGCGGAGCACGCCTCCGTCGGGCACGTCGGAAAGCTTCACCCCGGCCGCGAGATCCGGTCCCTTTAGCTGGGTCGATCCACTGGCCATCGGTCCTCAGAGTCGCGGCTGGCGGATCGGTTTCGCATTCGAGCTCGCGCGCAGCTCTCGAGCGGGGAGGTGTGCGTGCACACCCTCTCAGCGATCGGGTCTCGGCTGACGAGGCAGCTCGGGCTTCTGGAACGGATCCTCCGGTACCGCAGGCGTCGGCCGTTGCACGCCCCGATCGGCCGGGTCTGTTTCTTCGGGCTCGTGCACGGGGAGCGGAGGCTCGGGTGGATGGGTCGGCATCGGCATCGAGGGTCGTCGATGCAAGCACCTGGCCTGGGGGCGCTTGATGAGGCCGTCGATACGCAGCGTCCAATGGCAAGACGGCTCGCTCGCTCGCCACCCACGCGGAGTCTCGTCGTGATTCCAAAAGCAGGACATGTGCCCGTTTGGTGCGCCTGCTGTCATGATGACGAGGTGAGCAAATCGCATCGAACGAGCCAGGGGATGACCATCGTCGAGACAATGATGGTGGTCGCGATCCTCGGAGTGATCGCGGCGCTGGCGACCGTCGGCGTCTCCGGGTACCTCCGACACGCGAAGACAGCCGAGGCGACGCGCGTCCTCGGCAACATCGAGATCGGCGCGCGGGCTCGCTTCGGGCAGCCGGTGACGCTGGTCGAAGGTGGCCCCTTCGTCCACACGTTCTGCCCGACCTCGACGATGCTGCCGGCCTCCGTGCCCAGAAGCCAGCGCGTCAAGGTCGATGCGGCCGAGTGGAGCGCGCCGACATGGCAGTGCCTGAAGTTCTCGATCAACGATCCGCAGTACTACGCGTATCGCCACGAGTGGAACGGCGAGAGCGGGACCGCTGCGCGCTACACCGCGACCGCATACGGCGATCTCGACGGCGACGGCTCGACCTCGACGTTTCAGCTCATCGGTCGCGGCGGCACCGGAGGCGACGCGGAGCGCGTCTCGCTGATCATCACCCTCGAAGACGAGTGACCTCCGGCCCTGCGCGCACCGAAGGCGATCATCATCGATGCCGAAGGGCGCCTCCCGAAAGAGGCGCCCTTCGTCCCGCTCGGCGGCGCTACCCGCCGGTTCCCGCGTCACCTCCGCCGACGTTGCACGGGCAGAGTGGGCACGACGCGCTCGCCGACGCGCTCAGCGAGGCATCCGGGCCGCCGGTCGCCGACACCGAGTTGGTGAAGGACGCCTGGCAGGGGTTCGTGCCTCCGTCGTCGACCGCTCCCGGTATGTAGGTGCGGACACCCGCGTCGAAGCACTGCTGTCCGCCGAGGCTCCCGACGTCGTGCACACTCGCGTCGTGTCCGACCAGCTGATCGGTCACGACCACGTTGTTGACCGTACCGACGCCGCCGTTGCAGACGACCCAGCGGTAGCTGACCTGCGGGACGACCGCGGTGCCGCCGTCGATGGGGATGGTCGAGAGCGTCGTCCCGAGGCACTCCTTGGTGATGCTCAGGCTGCAGGTCGGGAACTCGCCGACGGCGATGTCCTTGAGGGTCGCGGTCGGCGACTGGGACGCACGCGTCTCGGCCGCGAAGCTGGACACGCAGTGCAGCCCCGAGAGCTGCGTCGCGTTGATGCCGCCCTCGACGAAGCCGAGCGGCGGGATCGTGGGCTCGGTCGCGCTGGTGCCGTCCTTCGACTGGTAGGGCCAGTATGCCCGCACGGAGTTGGTTTTGTTCGTCGCGACGCACGCCGCGTCCGCGGGGATGGTGCCGGCCGCGGGGTTGCACACGCGCGTGGCGGTCGTCACGATCTCGCCGGTGAGCGCCACCAGCGTACCGGTGCTCCCGCAGAGGGCCGGGTTGGTGGTACCGCACGACCACTTGAACACCTGGAGGTGGTTCTCCGCGCCGCCCTTGAGGAAGTTGGCGAGGACGAGGAGATCTCCGTCCAGGTGATGGCCGCTGAACGTGCCGTCCTCCGACTCGCCCGAGTCCGACGGCGTGGGCACGAAGTGGACGTCGTCGCGGAAGAACCAGAAGCCCATCTGCGCGTCGCCGTCGGTCGCGAAGCGATCGGCGCCGAAGTAGATGATCAGATCGCCGTTCGTGTCGTTGTACGCGGCCGCGTAGGCGTTCACGATGTCGTCCTTGTCGGGGACGCTGCCCGTGTTGCTCTTCCACTTCCACTTCGACACGTCCTCGGGGTCCTTCGAGCCGCCGCCCGTGAAGATCGTCGTGTTGCTCAGGCCGTCGGCGAGGCGGGTCACCCGCGTGGCCGACGAGGTCTGCGTGCCGCCCTGAGCGGCCTCGCCGATCGTGTTCTGCCAGTCGTCACCCGGCGTCGAACCGTTGATGGTGTTCGCGGGGTCGTCGATCTCGAACAGGTCGCCGATGCCGCCGTCCCCATGGACGGCCTGCCTCGCCTTGTCGGTCGGCGGCTCCGGCGCTTGTTGCTTGGTCGAGGTGCCGCCCTGCTGGCCGCACGCGACTCCCACTGCACCCGCGGCCAACAGCGGAACGCTGAGTAGCGCGATCTGCAACGCCCGTCGGGGCGCAGCCTTCCTCCATTCCATTCGTCCCCCCTTCCGGCCTCTCATGGTCGAGAAGCTCGAACGGGGGGACGGCGTCGCAAGGTACGTTCCCTTGTAGGAGCAGGTGCGCGGCTCGGTGCGACGACCGAACTGCACACGATCCGCGTCCGACGTGCTCGGCGCGCCTACGTCCGGTGGCCAGGGCTTGGGCAACCGAGCCGCCGCCGGCCCGAGATCGCGTCGTCGCGAACGACGTCGGCCCACGTTGTCGCGTTCGCAGCGCGGACCTGCCCGATCCGAGCGCGTCCACTGGCGCGACGCGCAGCCCCTGCCCCTCTGCGGGGGAGGCGCGGGGGAGGGGCAGGGGCGTGGCGATCGCTCACCCGCACGAGGGCCGCGCCCGCTATAGAAATGGACACCCCATGCGGCGGTCCTTTCGCTCTGTCCTGTCCACCTGCGCGGCCCTGGTCCTCCTGCAGGTCCCCTTCGCCGGCTGTTCGTCCGAGCCGAGCTACACCGCGCCCGATCGCCTCGCCGGCGAGCGCGCGCCGCGCACCGCGAAGTGCGACGACGAGGTCGATCCGACCGGGTGCTTGTTGCCGTGGCCGTCGAGCGTCTTCACGAGGCGCGATCCGAGCTCGCCCACGGGCGTGCGCCTGTCCGTCGATCTCACCTCGCTCGGGCCCGAGGACGACGCCACCTGGCTCAACCGCGCGGACGGGTTCTCCCGCCTGACGCCGATCGTCACCGCCTTCGACACGGAGCTCGACGCGTCGGCCCCCGACGCGATTCGATTGTTCCTCGCCGAGCCGGGGCGTGCGCACGAGGGCGAGGCCGTGCCGCTGCGCGTGTCGACGTTCCCGAGCTCCGACGAGGCGCCGCGTACGCTCCTCGTCGCCACGCCCAAGCGTCTGCTGGAGCCGAACGCGGAGTACCTCGTGGTCGTCACCGACGCGCTGCGCGCGAAAGGCGGCGGCGCGATCGCGCCGGAGCGGCCTTCGCGCGTGTCGCTCGGACTCGAGAAGGCGTCGTCGCAGCCCGACGCAGATCTCCACGGTCATCATGCTCCCGCGCGCGCGCTGCTCCGCAAGGCCGGCGTCGATGCGAGCCGCGTGTTGCGCATGTGGACCTTCACCACGCGCTCGGTCGACGACGGCACGCGCCGTCTCCGCGCGATGCTCGCCGCGTCGCGTGCGGCCGTCTCCGCGGGGCGCACGAAGGCGATCATCGACAAGGTGAAGCCGGGCAGCGGCTCGGTCGCCCTCGACATCGAAGGTCGCCTCGGCGGGCTCCCGGCGTTCGCTTCGGCGTCCGGCATCGAGCTCGACGCAGAGGGGCTGCCGGTCGAGAGCGGCACACGCGACGCGCCCTTCCGCGTCGCCCTCCCGAAGGGCTCCGGCGACTACCGCTTCGTCATGTACGGCCACGGCACCGGCGGCGAGTTCCGCGACACCGCCTTCGACGAGGAGCTCGCGAAGGAGGGCATCGCGAAGGTGGGCATCCAGTTCCACGGCTGGACCACCGACGAGGCGCTCGCGACCTTCCTCAACTTGAAGAAGATGTTCACGGGCACGCAGCAGTCGAGCGCGTGGCTGATGCAGGCGGTCGCCGACGGGGCGGCGATCCAGGCCGCGATGACCGGTGCGATCGGCGAAGCGCTCGCCGCGGCGACCCTCGGCGGCGCGGCGAACCCCGCGGCCGGACGGAAGCCGGACGGCTCCATCGCCGTCTGGGCCGGCGGCTCGCTCGGCGGCACCATGGGCCTCGTGTTCACCGCCGCCTCGCCGGAGATCCGCGCGGCGGTGCTCAACGTCCCCGGCGCCGGTTGGACCCATTTCATTCCGGAGTCGGTCCTCTACCCGAAGATCAAACCGTTCATCGTCGGCGGGTACGGCTACGATCTCGGCGTCCTCCAGGCGATGTTCATGAACCAGAGCAACTGGGACGACATCGACGGCGGCATCTGGAAGGAGGCGCTCGCCGATCGCAAGGTCACCTTCCTCGTGCAGGAGAGCATCGGCGACACGGTGCTCCCCAACGTCGGCACCGAGAACGTCGCCCGCACCACCGGCTCCGTGCAGCTCGGCTCCGTGCTCGCGCCCATCGAGGGCGTCGGCACCACGGCCGAGGCCGAAGACCTCAGCGCGCTCACGCAGTACAAGGTCCCCCCGGCCTCGGACTACGACGTGCACGGCTTCGCAGCGAAGGACACGCCTGCCGGCATCGCAGCGCGCGATCAGATTCGCGCGTTCGTCGCCTCGGTCTTCGCCGGCAAGCCGCGCATCGTCGTCCCACCGGGATGCGCCGGCGGGAGCTGCGATTTCTCCAAGTGAGCGCGACGATCCTCGCGCATCGAGTACCGTCTCCCGGCCTGCGTTACGTTCGCGGCATGCGGGCCCTCTGGGTGATCCTGCCGATCGTCGCGCTCTCGGCGAACGCGCGCGCGAGCGAGTGCGGCAGCATGGGGTCGGGGAGCCCCGTCAACCCGGTCAACGCCAGAGCACGAGGTAGGCGTTCATATGCACGTTGCCGTAGGCGCTGCCCGCCGCGGGGGCGCTCGTGCCGATCAACGCCTCGTAGCTGAACGTGTTGTCGCCGCCGAGGACGGCGTCCTTGGTGACGTCGGCGAGGAAGGGGCGCACGTCGAGGCCGGGGCACCAGCCGCCGCGGCCGAAGTACCAGGTGCCGTGCTGGTTCGGGACCACGCCCTCCTCGACGCGCTTGCGGCAGCCGTCGTTCGACTTCGCCATCGGGAACTCGAGCGAGCGCCTCGTGCCGCCGTTGAGCGTGAAGTGGTGCGTGTGGTTGCAGAACTCGGCGCACTGATCGGTCTCGGAGCCGTGACCGGTGATCAGCGCGTAGAGCTCCGCCTTCTTGGTGCCGGTCGGGACGTCGACCTTCACCGGCGGGTGGGCGGCTCCGTACTTGTCGTTCAGCGCGCCGCCCTCGAAGAGGCGGACGGCGCTCACCGGGCGCATTCCCTTGCCCGTGTTCGACAGACGCAGCGAGAGCGACGCGACGTAGTTGGCGGGCCGCGGGTCCCATTGCTTCGACGCGTACCAGCGCAGCGTCTTGCGGCCGCCGCCCTTCAGGAACGCGAGCATCCCGCTGATGTCGGTGACCCAACGCCCCTCGCGCCAGTAGGTGGTGATCCAGCGCGCGAGCTCGACGTCGCACGCGGGCTTCCCGCCGTCGGACGGGGCGTCGCCGCAGAGACGCAGATCGGAGATGTAGTCCCATGCGCCGCACTCGCCGTCGCGGTGGTTGACGCAGTTCATCGTCAGGTCGACCTCGAGCGTGTCGAAGGTCGCCATGGTGGCCTCGTCGGGGAGCTCCACCTCCTTGTAGACGTCCTCGACCACCACCTCGTCCCTCATCATCGGGACGATCGTCGCCTTCACGGACGCGAGCTTCGCCTCGCGCGCGCGCTCGAACTCCCAGTAGAGCGGCTCCTGCGCAGCGAACGAGAGATCCGGCGTGATGCCGGCGCTGCCGCCGAGGCGACCGAGCATGCCGACCTCCCGCACGTGCTGGGTGCGATCGACGCCGAAGTGGATGCGGTCGTAGCGCTCATAGGGGAGCTTCGCCTTGGTGCGCTCGCGGAAGACGTCGCCGAGCCAGCCCTCGAGCTCGTCGGCGCGCGTGGTCACGAAGTGGACGCGCGCGGCCCAATGCTCGTCGAGGATCGGCGCGGCCGCCGCGACGAACGCATCGAAGGTGGCGCGATCGTCGCGGTAGAGGAAGAACCAGTGCATGTTCTTCGGCGACTGCGCGAGCAGCTTCTGCAGCGACAGGGGCTTGAACAGCGACTTGGAGTACGCGTTGGTCGACTGATACGCGACGAACACGTAGTGGTCCTCGCCGTCGAACTTCTCCTCGAACGACCAATCACCCGCGGTGGTCGGCGCGACGAACGGTCCGGCCACGCTGCGCGGCGTCGTGCCGTACGGTCCCCTCTTGAACGGGGACGGCGCATCGACCGCGACGTCGTCATTGGCGTCACTGACGTCACTGACGTCACTGACGTCGGCGGCGGCCTGCGTCGCCTCCTCGCGTGAGCAACCCCCGACGAATGGGACGAGGACGAACGGGAGGAGGACGAACGGGAGGAGGGCGAAGGGGAGGTGGGCGAGGCGCGCGCGCATGGCGGCCCACATCGTGACACGTCCGGCGCGCCAGGCCGCGCAATCAGGCGCTCCGCCGGCGCATCCCGTTGATCCGGAGCAGGGACCGCGACCGCGCGCCGCCGGCGGGTCGGCCAGGATCACTGCGAGCGGAGGTTCGACCAGTGGAACGAGAGGTGACGCGGCAGCAGGGCGCGCCACAGCGGCCAGTCGTGGTCGCCCGGCGCATCGATCCACGCGCTCTCGACGCCGTGCGCGCCGAGCGTGTGGTGGACGGCGCGGCAGGTGTCGAGGTGCGGCTCGCCGTGGCCGGCCGACACGAGATGGCGCTGCTCGCGCATCGCGGGAGCGCAGGCGGCGATCGCGTCGAACGATCGCGCATCGTGGGAGCCGCTCATGCTGCCGATCGAGCGGAACACCTCCGGACGCGAGGCCGCGACGAGCGTCGAGGTGAAGCCGCCGGTGGACAGGCCGTCGAGCGCCCGATGGCGTGCGTCGGCGAGCGTGGGGAACTCGAAGTCGACGTGGCCGACCACGTCGCGCGCGAGGTAGTCGGCGACGCGCCCGTCGGCGCGGAAGAAGCCGCCGTTCTCGTACGGCATCACCACGATCATCTCGCCGATCGAGCCGTCGTCTCGGAGGCGATCGAGCGCGTCGGCGATCGCGCCCTTCTCGAGCCAGGTGCGCTCCCAGTCGAGGACGCCGTGGAGCAGATAGAGGGTCGGGAAGCGCTTGCCCGAGGTGTGGCCGGGCGGCAGGTACACCACGTAGCCGCGACGCTCGCCGAGCGCGGGCGAATGGAACTCGAGGTGGTGCACCGAGCCCCGGGCCGAGGTGAGGACGGAGTTGTCGCCGCCTGCCCGCAGCAGGTTCACCGGGTCGGGCGTCCAGCGCCCGTCGATGACGAACTTGTACTCGTGCTCGCCGTGGCCGACCGGGTGTTCGAAGAACCACCCCTCGTGGGTGCGGAGCATCGGGCGGCCCGGCGTCTGCCAGCCGAGGAACGAGCCGGTGACGCGGACGTCGTGAGCGTTCGGGGCGTGGACGAAGAGACGAGCGGTGCCGTCGGCGCGCACGTGACTGAACTGCATGTGCTGCTGGTATCACGAGCGGTCGAGGGCTTCACGTGCCCGAGCGGGACGCGGCTCAGTTGCTGAACGTGATGGTGTACGGCGCGCACGTCGCGGCCGTGCCCGTCTTCTGCGTGACCCGCACGTACACCGTCGCGTTCACGGTCGACACCAGCGAGTAGGCCATGATCGGCCCCCACGCGGGGTCGCCGTACACGCCGGCGGGGACCGGGGCGTAGGACGTCTCGAAGATGTTCTTGCCGACGGCCGTGCCGCCGTTGCCGCACGCCGGCGAGGTCAGAGAGGCGCACGGGCCGTACTGGACGTCGAACTGGAAGACGTTGCCCGGGTTCGTCGTGATCTGGATCTTGGGCTTCGCGTCCTTCCGATCGACGACGTTGTTGAAGGTCACCTTCAGCCAGTCCGCGCGCCCGGGGACCGGCGCGTTCGAGGTGAAGACCTTGCTGGAGCCGACGGCGACCGCGCCGACGTCGTACGCACCCGCGCAGGTGTGCGGCGTGGTCAGCGTGTCGGCGCACTCGCAGCCGTCACCGAAGGTGCCGTTGATGTTGTAGTAGTTCGCGTTGCATGTCGTGACGTTGCACGCGCCGCTGGTGCACGCGGTGGTCGAGGAGTTCGCGGGCGCGGGGCACATCGCCGTCACCGGGGCGTCGTCGGTGTACCCGTTGCAGTCGTTGTCGAGGCCGTCGCACCCCTCCGCGCTCGGCGCGATGTTGCGGTTGCAGGCCAACGCGCCGCCGGTGCAGGCCGTCGTTCCCGCCGCGCAGACGCCGAGCTGACCGGTGCTGCAGGCGACCCCGCCGCCGGGGTTGCCCTCGTCGGCGCTGCCGTCGCAGTCGTTGTCCTTGCCGTCGCAGATCTCGGAGGTCGGCCCGACGTTGCGGTTGCAGGCGATCGAGCCGCTGGTGCAAGCGGTCGTGCCGGCCGCGCAGACGCCCAGCTGGCCCGTGCTGCAGGCGAGCCCGCCGCCGGGGTTGCCCTCGTCGACCGAGCCGTCGCAGTCGTTGTCGAGCCCGTCACAGACCTCGCTGCTCGGGGCGACGTTGCGCACGCAGGCAGGCGCGCCGAACGCGCAGGCGGTGGTGCCCGCCGCGCAGACGCCCATCTGACCGGTGCTGCAGGCGAACCCGCCGCCGGGGTTGCCCTCGTCGGTCGAGCCGTCGCAGTCGTTGTCCTGGCCGTCGCAGACCTCCGAGCTCGGCGCGATGTTCCGGTTGCAGACGAGGGCGCCGCCGGTGCAGGCGGTCGTGCCGCCCGCGCAGACGCCGAGCTGGCCGGTGACGCACGCGACGCCGCCGCCCGGGTTGCCTTCGTCGGTCGAGCCGTCGCAGTCGTCGTCCTTGCCGTTGCACGTCTCGGCGGACGGAGTGACGTTCTGGTTGCAGACGATCGCGCCGGCGGTGCACGCCGTGGTGCCCGCGGAGCAGACGCCCGAGAGGCCGGTCGAGCAGCTGACGCCGCCGCCGGGATTGCCGTCATCGACGATGCCGTCGCAGTCGTTGTCGAGACCGTCGCAGATCTCGGTGGTCGGAGCGACGTTCTGGTTGCAGACGATGGCGCCGCCGGTGCACGCCGTGGTGCCGGCCGCGCAGACGCCCGGCTTGCCGGTCGAGCAGCTGACGCCGCCGCCGGGGTTGCCGTTGTCGACCACGCCGTTGCAGTCGTTGTCCTTGCCGTCGCAGGTCTCGGCGCTCGGCGCGACGGAGCGGTTGCAGACGATCGCGCCGGCGGTGCACGCGGTGGTGCCCGCGGAGCAGACGCCCAGCTCGCCGGTCGTGCATGCCACGCCGCCGCCCGGGTTGCCCTCGTCGGTCGAACCGTTGCAGTCGTTGTCCTTGCCGTCGCACGTCTCGGTGCTCGGCGTCACGTTGCGGTTGCAGACGATCGCGCCGCCGGTGCACGCGGTGGTGCCCGGCGAGCAGACGCCCGGCTCCCCGGTTGCGCACGACACGCCGCCGCCGGGGTTGCCCTCGTCGGTCGAGCCGTCGCAGTCGTTGTCGAGGCCGTCGCAGACGTCGGCGCTCGGGGAGACGTTGCGGTTGCAGACGATCGCGCCGCCGGTGCAGGAGGTGGTGCCGGCCGAGCAGACGCCCTGCTGTCCGGTCGAGCAGGTGACGCCGCCGCCCGGGTTGAACTCGTCGACGACGCCGTTGCAGTCGTTGTCCTTGCCGTCGCAGGTCTCGCCCGAGGGGTCGACGTTCTGCACGCAGATGATGCCGCCGCCCGAGCACTGCGTGGTGCCGGCGCCGCAGACGCCGGCCTTGCCGGTGCTGCAGGTCAGACCGCCGCCGGGGTTGCCGTCGTCGGGGGTTCCGTCGCAGTCGTTGTCCTTGCCGTCGCAGGTCTCGGTGCTGCTCGCCTTCGGCGTGCAGGTGCCCGCGACGCCTCCGACGCAGGCCGCCGCCGTGTTCGCGCACTCGCCGACGCCGCAGGTCAGATCGGCGAGGCCGTCGTCGGTGCTGCCGTTGCAGTCGTCGTCCTTGCCGTTGCAGACCTCGGTCCCCGCCGTCTTCGGCGTGCAGGTCTGCGTGACGCCGCTGACGCACGCGGTCACCGTGTTCCTGCACTCGCCGACGCCGCAGGTCAGATCGGCGATGCCGTCGTCGACGACGCCGTCGCAGTCGTTGTCCTTGCCGTCGCAGATCTCGGTGCTCGACGCCTTGGGCGCGCACGTCTGCGGGACGCCGCCGACGCAGTTGTCGACGGTGTTCTTGCACTCGCCGACGCCGCAGGTGCTGGTGCCGAGGTCCTCGTCGGTCGCGCCGTCGCAGTCGTCGTCCTTGCCGTTGCAGATCTCGGTCTTCGGATCCTTCGGCACGCAGGTCTTGGTGGTCGCCGCCTCGCAGTTGTTGACGGTGTTCACGCACTCGCCGACGCCGCAGGTGGTGGTGCCGAGGTCCTCGTCGATCGCGCCGTCGCAGTCGTCGTCCTTGCCGTTGCAGACCTCGGTGCTCGCCGTCGCGGGCACGCAGGTCTTCGGCGCGCCGTCGACGCAGTTCTTCACTGTGCGCTGGCACTCGCCGACGCCGCAGGTGGTGTCACCCAGGTCCTCGTCGACGAGCCCGTCGCAGTCGTCGTCCTTGCCGTTGCAGATCTCGGTGCCCGGGTCCTTCGGCTTGCAGATCGCCGGCGCGCCGGCTTCGTCGCACGCGGACATCGTCACGGTGCACTCGCCGACGCCGCAGGAGATCGTCAGGCCGGCCTCCGGATCGCAGCCGCTGCCGTCCTCCGCCGCGTCGGCCGCGTCGTCGCTCGACCCGTCGCCCGCCTCGCCGCCGTCGACCGTTGCGTCAGGGTCTGTCGCATCGGCGCTGGCCTCACCGCTCGCGGAGTCGACCGCGCCGACGTCGTCGCCGGTCGGCACCTCCTCGACCGCTTCTTCGCCCGACGCGCAGCCGGTGCCCAGGACTCCGCACGTCAGGAGCGCGATCAACCACGCGCCACGAAACGATTTGCCGACCATTCACGTGGCTCCTTGCGTCTGACAGACGAACCGGACGCTTTGGTCGAGTCTATCAAGCTCGACGCTGCGGCCAAGTCGAGTCCGCGCGAAAGGCGCTGCACGCACATCGGCATTCGTTGCCTCACCGCTCGCTACCTCGGCGTCGGCGCGTCTCGCCTTGCGACGAGAGGTCACGCCCACGAGGGCGCGCCGCGTCAACGAACGCGCGTCGTGCAGCCGAAGATCACGTCGACCTTCGTGCCGGGATTCTCGCGCGCGGCCTTGCAGGCGTCGCCGCAGAGCAGGATCTTCGTGCCGTCGGCGCTGTACTGCCAGCCGTTCGCGCCTCCGTCGCACGGCTTGGAGTTGTCCTGGAAGAGATCGGTCGGAGCGCCACCGGGGGGCGTGTAGGAGACGTTGACCTTGTTCCGATCGAGGGTCTCTCCCGCCGCCGGCTTCGGGATGGGCAGCCGGCAGACCACCTTCGTCACGAGCTCCGTGCCCATCTCGAGGAAGATGGGACCGTAGTCGGTCGCGCAGATCGGGAAATAGCGGCCGCCGGTGAGCTTCGTCAGCTCGAGGTACTCGGTTCCGACGTCGACGACGTCCGTCGCGCACTTCTTCGTCGGGTCACCGACGCTCGCGCCGATGATCGGATAGAAGACGTAGTTCCGATCGGCGGCCTTGCCGAACGCACCGGAACCGCGCTTGAGGATCTCGTTGTCGAAGGTCTGCCAGTAGGGCGCAGGGGGCGGCTGCGTGGCGTTGTCGTCGGTGATCGGCACGAACGCCTTGACCGCGTTCTGCCGGACGTACTTCGACCAACCGATCAGCGGATCGACGCTGTCGTAGGTGCGGAGGTACAGCGAGAGCGCGTCGTTCGACATCACCTGCTGCGCCGACCGCTTGAAGCGCGGGAGGTTGTCGCCGCAGCCGTCGGCCCCGAGCGGCGGAGGGATGCACACGCCGAACGCGTCGGGCCCCGGCCGCGCGATCATGATCACGCGATAGTCGAGCTTCGTCGCCGCCAGCAGGTCGGCGAGCTTGTTGATGTTCTTCTTGACCTGGTCGATCTCGGCGTCCATCGACTCCGACTGATCGATCGCGAAGATGAGGTCGACGGGCGGCGCGAACGCCTGGCTCTGGCTCGTCGCGCACCCGGCTTCGGCGGGCTCGGTGTCCTCGATCCCGACGTCGAAGCCGCCCGAGGCGTCGTACCCGCTGTCGCCGCTCGGCGGCGTGAGCGGGTCGACGGGGCGATCGGCGCTGCAGGCCGCGCAAGCGAACAGGACGAAGAAGGTGGGGAGCCGCATCGCCGCGATCGAGCATGACACGCCGGCAGGGCCGTCGTCACGCCATCTCGCGAAGTGCGCGGAGTCGTCCGGTCACACGCGCGCCTGCGCGTACGAGCGCAGGCGCGCGCCGGTCCTGCCTCACCGTACCGTGATCGTCCCGGTCATGCCCTCCGCGCAGTGCGGAACGCAGTGGTAGGGGTACGTGCCCGACGTCGTGAACGTCTGCGAGTAGCTGCCCGACGAGCGCAGGCCGCTGTCGAACCTACCGTCCGGCGTGCAGGACGCGCCGGACGTGACGGTGTGCCCGGGGCCCTCCCACGTCCACTCGACGGTGTCGCCGACGTTGATCGTCAGCGTCCGCGGCGAGAAGAAGTTGTTCCCGACCTCCACGCGGTGGGTCATCGTCGTCGGGCCCGTGTCGAGGGGGCCGCCGGTGTCCGGCGTCCCGCCGGCGCCGGTGTCGGGCGGCTCCGGTGTCCCGCCGGTGCCGGTGTCCGCAGCGCCACCTGCGTCGGCGGCGCCACCTGCGTCGGTCGGGCCGGCGTCAGGCGCACCGGGCCCTTCACCCTCTTCGCCCTCCTCCTCCGGCGGCGTCTGCTCCGGAGGCGTCTGCTCCGGCGGCGTTTCGGTGCCATTCTGCGCGCCACCGCTTCGCCCCGGCTCCTCGTGACTCGAGCACGCCGTCTGCGATGCGAACGCGATCGGAACGCATAGCGCGACGATCTTCCAATACATGCTCCTCATCTCGCCTCCTCCTTCAGCCACGTCGGCCCTGTGGCTGCGATCTCTTGCCAGCGGCGTGCGCCGCACGGCTCGGCTCCCAAGGCGCGGCCGAGCGCCTCCCAAGCCGGCAGGTGCGCGCCCGAAACCCGCTCAGGTGTGCCCGAGAACGCGAGTCTTCCACCACGCAGACGTACGCGATTGCGACGCGACACGACGACGCGCCGTCCAGCGCGGAGCGCGCGGCGGGCCCCGTTCCGGACTACGCTGCCATCGTGGCGAAGAAGAAGCGAAGTCACACCGACGATCTCCGCGGCGCGACCCGGCTCGCCGTCGAGGCGACCAAGGGCGTGACCGATGTGGTCGAGGCCATGCACCACGTCATCGGTGGCGGGCCGCCCATTCTCGGCCGCCCGCTCGCGGGGGCGGTGCGTCTCTTCACCGCGCCGGTGTATTGGAGCATTCGCGCGGTCACGCAGCTGGTCGGGGGCTCCCTCGACGTCGCGCTCGCGCAGCTCGCGCCGCTCCTCGGCGAGAGCGCGCCCGGACCGGTGCGAGGGGCGGTGATCGCGGCGCTCAACGGCGTGCTCGGCGATCACCTCTCCGAGTCCGGCAATCCGCTCGCGATCGAGATGCTGTTGCACCACGAGGGGCACGCGCTCGAGCTCGAACGAGAGGCGCTGCGCGCGGCGATCCCCGCCGCCACGACGAAGGCGCTCGTCTTCGTCCACGGCTCCTGCATGAGCGTCGAGCAATGGAAGCGCGGTGAGCTCGATCTCGGCGGTTCGCTGGCGAGGGACCTCGGCTACACGCCCATTCACGTCCAGTACAACAGCGGCTTGCACATCTCGACGAACGGGCGCGCGTTCGACGCGCTGCTCGAACAGCTCGTCTCGTCGTGGCCCGAGCCGATCGACGAGCTCTCGATCGTGGCGTTCAGCATGGGCGGGCTGGTCACGCGCAGCGCATGCCACTACGCCGACGCGGCCGGGCACGCGTGGCGCACCAAGCAGCGCAAGCTGCTCTTCGTCGGCACGCCGCACCACGGCGCACCGCTCGAGCGAGGCGGGAACTGGGTCCAGGTGCTCCTCGGCATCAGCCCATACAGCGCGCCGCTCGCTCGGCTCGGGAAGATCCGGAGCGCGGGCGTCACCGACATGCGGTTCGGCAACCTGCTCGACGAGCACTGGCATGGGCGCGATCGGTTCGCGCTCGGGGAAGATCGCCGCACGCCCGTCCCGTTGCCGGCGGGCGTCGAGTGCTTCGCGATCGCGGGCACGACCGCGGCCGCCGAGAGAGAGTCACTGCCGGGCGATGGCCTCGTCCCCGTGAGCAGCGCGCTCGGACGGCACGAGAGGCCCGAGCTCGCCGTGCAGTTCTCGGAGGAGAATCAGTGGATCGGCTACGGAATGGGGCACCTCGACCTGCTGTATCGCGCAGAGGTCTACGAGGTGCTGAGGTCGTGGCTCGCGCGCTCGACGGCGACGCCGTGAGCCAGTCGCAGGGGACGATGATTCCTGCCGAATTTTCGGCAGCGTCGGCCCCGCGATGCGGGACCGGCGAGCTCGCTTCATCCGCGCGGCCCGGCGCCTCGCACGTCGAACGGCTGGAACCTCCAGAGCAGCACCGGCGACGCGTCCGACTCGCGGAGCATGCACGCGAGCCCGCCGTCGGTGGAGGCGGCGAACACCACGCTGCCGAAGTGTGACGACGCGTACGACGCCGCAGCGTGATGGCGAGCGCCGCGGCGCTCGAGCATGAACTCGGCCCGGTGCTGCGCCTCGGCGTCGAGCGCCTCGACGACCGCGACGCGCGGCGCGATCGGGAGAACGACACCGAACCCACGGACGCCGAGGGACCGGTCGAGGATCGTCGCGCCGTCGAGGGCCGTGAGCCGGCCGATCTCGGCGACCGTGCGCTCGATCTCGGCGCGCAGCGCGTCTCTGACGACCGTGCGCGCGGTGTCCTGCGAGGGTGAGGAGCCGATCCACGACTCCCGGGCGGTGGACGCGACGTCGTCACGCTCGACGTGCTGGAGCAGGACGCACAGCGGAACGTCTGCGTCCGTGACGAACCCCTCCTCGTCCGCGAGCGCCGGATCGCGCTCGGCGCACACGACCAGAATGCCGCCGTAGCCGTGGGCAGCGACGCCGCGGACGAGGCCGGCGACCGCGGGGAGGTACCCGTCCGACACACCCTCGGTGCAGGCGAACGACTCGAGGGCGCGCCGCACCGGGCCTGCGGCGAGCAGCACGTTCTCGGGAGGCGTCTGCACGAAACCGCGCACGTACGCGAGCACCCGTGTCGATCCGCACCACACCTCGAGGGTCCCCGGCGAGGGCGCGACGACCTTCACGACGGCGCTCCCGTCCGTGAGGAAACCTTCCCGAGCGATGCCGACGATCTCGAGCGCGTCGCCGGCCAGCGCCACCATCGAGAAGAGGCGGTGGGACGAGGCCGCGCGCGCCAGCTTGACCAGATGGCGAGCGTCGAATCGCGTCGCGCGCCGGAACGGCAGCGCGCGCCATCGATAGTGCGCGGCCGCAACGGCGTCCGGTGCCGCAGGGATCGCCTCGCGAGAGCGATGGCCGACGAACGCGACGCGAATCGGATGGCGCTCGAGCTCCTCGCTCTGCAGGCTCGCGAAGAACACGATCGTGAGCAGGCGTTCGATCGTGACGTCCGCCACGGCGGCCAGCGCCGCGTGGTTCGAGACGCGCTCGCGCACGAGGCCGACGAGCTCGGGCGGCCAGCGCATGCCATCGTCGAGCGCGCGCGCCGCCTCGCCGAGCCGCTGCGTCTGGGCCATTCGCAGTGCAAGCAGTGCACGGCGTGTGCCTGCGCGAGCGCTGCAACGAGCGGCTGTCGAGCCCGAAACGGCGAAAGCCGAGTCAGAGCGGCCGCGCGTACCAGCGATCGCAGCCGAAGTGACCCGTCGCGCCCATGGGCGCGCACAGCTTCTCGAACCCGGCCCGCGCGTACAGGTGCTGCGCGGCGTCCATGCCGGTGAGCGTCTCGAGGTACATCGTGCGATAGCCGGCGGAGCGCGCGTCACGCAGGCAGCGTTCGAGCAGCTGCTTGCCCGAGCCGGCGCCGCGCGCCGATCGCAGGAAGTACATCTTGCGCAGCTCGCAGACGCTCGGATCGGCGCCCGCGAGCGGGCCGAATCCGCCGCCGCCGACCACGCGACCGCCGTCGTCCTCGACGACGAAGTAGGCGGCGCCCGGCCGGGTGTACGTCTCGTACATCGCGTCGACCTCCGCGTCGTGGATGGCGAAGCCCGCCCCGTCGGCGCCGTGCTCGGACATGACGGTGCGGATGATCGCGGCCACGGCCGCGTCGTCTCGAGGTGCGATCGGGCGGAGCTTCATCGAGCGCCGATCCTACGACCGAGCGGCGCCGCAGGGCAGGCGCTCGCCCGGAGACCCGGACGCTCGGCTGCGCCGCGAGTTCGGCTACCGCACGCGGACGCGACGGCGCGCCCAGATCGAGCCGCCGCGGTCGTCTCGGGCGACCAGGAACACCTCGATCGTGGTGCCGGCCGTGTGCGGTCGGGCGATCCACCTGGTCTCCGGCAGCTCCACGGTGCGGACCTCGACGTCGAAGGTGCCCTCGGTGGCGTAGTACTGGATCACCAACTGCTCCGTATACGGCGTGCCGAGCTCGTCGACGCCCGACTCCACGCGCGAGGCGCGGACCTCGATGGCGTGGGCGTCGGGGCAGTCGTCGACCTTCTCCTCGGCGCACGTGCCGACCTCGGGGACGCGGTCCTCCGGCCAGTCGGCGCCGTCGAAGGTGACGCGATCGATCCGCGGGTTCTCGTTGCGATCGGTGGCGCGGAGGAGCACGCGCTTCATGCCGATCTCGAACTCGTTCGTCGCGAGATCGCGCGCGCCGTCGTTGCAGCGGAAGGGGACCTGACCGGGCACCTGCGCGAGCGTGCCGGGGCAGGCGATGGTCACCACGCCGATCATCGCGCCGCGCCCGACGCGCACGCTCGGTGGAACGGCGATGGTGTGGCTCGATGTCCCGAGCACGAAGGACCCGGGGTCGAGGCTCGCGAGGCAGCCCATCACCGTGGCGGCGGCCGGGTTGGTGCACGTCGCCCAGCCCCAGCGGATCGCGCGACCGGCCGGATCGTGCGCCAGCGCCTGCAGCGTCACCGTCTCTCCGGCGTGGGCCCAGGGCTGGTCGGCGGTGACCGCGAGGAGGCGGAGCTTGGTGACGCGCGAGGGCGGATCGAATTGGCTCCCGCAGCCGACGACCGTCGAGAGGAACAGACCGAAGAGCGCGTCTCGCCGGAGGCGAGCGCCCGCAGGGATGATCACAGCTCACCTCGCAATCCGACGACGGGCAGGATGGGCAGACCGGCCACCGGCGCCGAGCGCGCGTAGTCGTACGAGTACACGACGCCCTCGGGGTTCTGCCGGTTGTAGACGTTGCGTACGTCGAGGTACGCGCCGAGCTTCATCGGGCCGACGACCCAGGTCTTCTCGCCGCGAATCGACAGCTCGTGGAAGGGGCCGGTCCGCGCGGCGAACGTGCGCCCGGGCACGGGCTCGTACGCGCCGGCGTCGAGATCGACCACCCCGCCGACGGTTGGCGTGTACGGCGTTCCGCTGGTGTAGCGGAATCGCGCGCCGAGGCTCCACCCGTGCCCGAGATCCCAGCTGCCGACCACGGAGAGGAGGTGGGTCTGATCCCACGCGAAGACGCGCAGCGGCTCGCCGTCGCGATCGCGCCGCTCGCTGCGCGAGAGCGTGTAGGCGATCCACCCGAAGAACCGCCCGCCCGGCTTCCAGCGCAGCAGCGTCTCCAGGCCGAAGACCCGCCCGGAGCCGCTGTTCTCGTAGGCCATTCCGACATGCTGCGTCGCATTCGGGCGCGCGACGATCAGATCGGTGAGGTGCTTGTAGAACCCCTCGAGCGAGACCTCGACACGCTCACCGAGCGTGCGCTCGATCCCCGCGCTCGCCTGCCAGGCGGTCGGGCTCCTGATCGAGCCGTCGCGCCACGGCTTGGCCGACTCTTCGAGCGGCGGCTGGTGGTAGACGCCGACGGCGCCCTTCAACGTGGTCCGCGGCAGCCCCCGGACGACGTCCCAGCGCAGGGCTAGGCGTGGGCCGACGTCGAGCCGTCGGGTCTCCGGCGTCCAGTCGACGCGCACGCCCGGGAGCACCTTCACGCCCGCCGCGGGCGCCCACTCGAGCATCGCGTAGGCGGCGGGGCGCAGGCTCGCGCCGCTGCCGCGGATCTCGGGCGTCGGACGACCGAAGAGCGGACCGGCCGTGTCGTTGAAGTCGGGCGGGAGCTTCAGCGTGACGTCGTAGCCGAGCCACATCACGTCGGCGCCGACGATCGCGGTCGCCCCGCGCGCGATCCTGGTGCGCAGGTCGGTGCGTGCGTTGGCGATCGGCAACGACGTCTCGACGCGGTTGCCGCCGAGCACCACCGACTCGACGTTCTGCCCGTAGGACACCATGTTGACCCACCGGGTGTCGTCGTCCACGCGGGTGTCGAAGCGCAGCTGACCTCGCCAGAACCGCACGTGCTGCGAGAACGTCCCCCCGAGCGCCGGATCGCCGGCGGCCGGCGAGTCGATGAACAGCACCATCTTGTCGTCCGACCCGAAGAACGCGAGCCGACCGGTCGTGCGCGCGCCGAGGTCGTGCTCCAACACGGCCTGCGCGTCGTAGTAACGCGGGGAGGTGCGCACGCTCTGCCCGCCGAGCTTCAGGTACGGATCGATCCACGCGTCGACCCACGACCGACGCGCCGCGACGAGGAAGCGCGTCTTGTCGCCGAGCGGCCCTTCGACGAGCAGCCGGCCGTCGAGGATGTCGACCTGCCCCATGCCGCCGAGGCGGTCCCGGCGCGGCGAGCGGAGGCCGAGGTCGACGATGCCGCCGAGCGCGCGACCGAACTCGGCGGAGAAGTTGCCGGGGTAGAAGTCGATCTTCGAGAGCACGTCGCCGGGGATCACCGAGGTGACGCCGCCGAAGTGATAGACGGCTGGGATCCACGCGCCGTCTACGAACACCTGCGTGTCGCGCGGAGCGGCGCCGCGGACCACGAGGATTCCGCTCATCGTGGGCGGACGCGCGACGCCGGGCATCGACTCGATCGCGCGGACCGGGTCGCCGCCCGTGCCGGGGAGCTTCCGGATCTCGGAGCCCTCGAGGACGTGCTTCGTGGGCTCGCGCGGCGGGCGTTCGCCGGCGACGGCGATCTCGACCGGTGTTTCGGGCGCAGGGGCAGGGGCAGGCGCAGGCGCAGGGGCAGTGGCAGGGGCAGGACCAGGGGCGGGCGCGGGCGCGGGCGCGGGCGCGAGGCTGAAGACGAACTTGAAGGGGATCTTCGCGGGGATCGGCGCTCCGTCGCGGGTGGCAGGCGCGAACTCGAGCTTGCCTGCGGCTTCGATCGCGGAGGCGTCGGGGTCGTCACCGGCCGACTGCGTCACGGCGACTTCGGTGACCTTCCCTTCTACGTCGATCGTGAGGAGCAACGACACCGTTGCCGCCTCGCCGGTCGCCTTCTTGCCTTCCGGGTAGACGGGCCCGGCCGATCTCTCGAGCTTGGGCGGAACGAGGTCGGCTCCGAGCGCGCGCGGCGGCGTGGCGAGCAGGGCAAGCGCGAAGAGGACCGTGGCGTTGCGCATCTCGGCGGGTCGTTCCCGGTCGCGAACGATTCGTTCACGCGCGCCTCGATGAACGGCGCGGGGCCGACCGGGCACGCACGGTCGGAGGTCGATCCATGAACGTGGTCGCGAAGTCGAAGACGCTGATGTTGGCGATGGGGGCGGCGCCGGTGATGTGGCTCATGATCGCGCTGTCGATCGTCAGCCTCGCCATCGTGCTCGAACGGCTCTGGTTCTTCCGAGCGATCGACGACGATCTGGAGTCGCTCGCGGACGCGCTGTCGCGCAAGCTCCGCGCCGGCGACCTCCAGGGCGCGCGCGGCGTGCTCGAGGCCTCGCCGTCGGCCGAGGCGGCGGTGGTCGTGGCGGGCGTGATCGAAGCGCCGAACGGCGTTGCGGCGGCGCGCGAGGCGATCGCCGGCGCGATGGCGATTCAGCGGATGAAGCTCGAGCGGCGGCTCGCGTTCCTCGGCACGCTGGGCAACAACGCGCCGTTCCTAGGGCTGTTCGGCACCGTCGTCGGCATCGTGATGGCCTTCGAGCGGCTCGGTCAGGCCGGCACGACCGCGGGTGCGCCCGCCGAGGTGATGGCGAGCATCGCGGAGGCGCTGGTGGCGACCGCGATCGGGCTCGCAGTGGCGATCCCCGCGGTCGCCGCGTTCAACTGGTTCCAGCGGAAGATCAAATCGATCGCGGGCCGCACCGACGCGCTCTCGCGCGTGCTCCTCGCGCACCTCGAAGGAGACCGAGCGTGATGGCCGCGAGCGCCGAACCGGGCGACGACGGCATCGTCGGCATCAACGTCACCCCGCTCGTCGACATCATGCTGGTGTTGCTGATCATCTTCATGGTCACCGCCAGGCTGATCGTCTCTTCGGCGGTGCCGCTCGACCTGCCCAAGGCGGCGAGCGCGGGCGAGACGCAGACGGTGTTCGTCGTCAGCATCGACGACAAGGGCGTCGTCCGCGCCGATGGTCGTGAGGCGAAAGACGACGGTACGCTGCGCGCCGCGGCGCGCGCGGCCCTGCAGAAGACGCGCGAGCTGCGCACCGTGATCCACGCGTCGCGCGCGGCCACGCACGGCGCCGTGTTGCACGTGCTCGACGTGCTGCGCCTGGAGGGCGTGACCAAGGTGGCGTTCGGCGCGGAGAAGACGCTGTGACCCGCGTCGCGTTCGAGCGGGTGCTCGCGATGCGCGGCGGCCGCGTGTCGGGGTGGCTGATCGCGGCGACCGCGGCGCACGTCGCCCTCGCGTTCGTCCTCGCCCGCGACGCCTCGGCCGCGCGACCCGCGCCGCCGCCGGCGATCGAGGTGGACCTCGTGCAGGAGCCACCGCCGCTGCCTGCGCGGGAGCCAGAGCCGCCGAAGCCGACGCCCGACGAGCAGCCGAGCGCACCCGCGACGCCTGCGCCCCTGAAGCCGATCGTGAACGCGGCGCCCGCTCCCGCGAAGGCCGGCGCCGTGCTCGTCGCGAAGGAGGAGGCCCCCACGCCGAAGGGCGAAGAGCCGGTGAGCTTCGTCACCGACGAGAACGGCGGCGAGTACGGGAGCGGCGTCGTCGCCAAGGGAGGGACCGCGGCGGTCGGCCTGCCGGGCGCGAAGTCGCCGGTCGCCGCCCCGGTCGCCTCCGCCGCGCCCGCCGCTGCGCCCAAGCCGTTCGTCGAGGCGCCGGTCGCGAACCTCTCGCGCAAGCCGTCGCTCGACGTCCCCGACGCCTGCAAGGGCTACTTCCCGGCGAGCGCCGAGGACGATCACGCGCTGGTCACGCTGCGCGTGATCGTGCGCGCCACCGGCGCGGTCGAGGGCGCGACGGTGATCGCGGAGACTCCGAAGGGCCAGGGCTTCGGCGCGGCGGCGCGCACCTGTCTCCTCGCGCGCACGTTCACCGCGGGATTGGACGAGGCCGGCCGGCCGGCGACGGCGCAGACGACCGTGAACGTGCGGTTCAACCGTTGATGGCCCCGGTCGTCGAGGCCTCGGACTCGGCGATCACCGGGCGCGCCGGGGCTTCGCGGCCTTGGGCTGCGCGTTCATGATCGCGCGGGCCCTCTCGTCGAGCCCTGCGCGGGTCTTCTTGCGGTCTTCGATGCGCGCCTCGATGCCGAGGTTGGTCTCGATGTCGTCGGCCAGCTCGTCGGCGACCAGCTCGCCGATCGCCTTCAGACGATCGCCGAGCCTTTCTCGGAGCCGCTCACGGATCGCCTCCGACACGAGCTGTCGCGCGGCGTCGCGCGCCAGCTGGCGGCCCTCCTCGACGAGGACCTGCGAGATCTCGAGGTCGAGGAACCGCGTGTCGCGAGGGCCGTCCTGCCGCTCGCGTGGACCGTCGTGCCGCTCCGGGTCTTGGTAACCGTCGCCCATCCGGGGAGCTTACCAAGTCGTCGCGGAGGTCCCATGGGTCTCGCGCCAGGGAAACGCGAGCGAGCGACGCACGGTCGAGCCACGCCAGGCCCTCGAGGTCCGCCCTCGGTCCCGGCGTGCACCGACGTCGGCTGCCGCCGATCGCGTCGGCTTCGAACTGGCCACGTCTCGGAGTGATCACGACGCCCGCGGCGTGCGCATGGCGGCGCGCGCCCCCGGTCACGGCGGGCAGGCCGGCGCACGCGCCATGCGCAACTTCGCCGCGGTCGATGCCCGGCCCGAGCCGACCCGTCCACGGGAACGTCGCTTGCGAGGGTCTTCGTCGTGATGTCGAAGAGTGCCATGTTCCGTCAGGCGGCCGCTCGAGTCGGCAAGCGGGTCCGCGGCAAGTGGGTCCTCGAGGAGCTCGTGGGTTTCGGCGGCATGGCCGCCGTGTACCGGGCGCGGCACCGCAACGGCGCCCGCGTCGCGATCAAGATGCTCCACGGCAACTCCGCTGCGTCGCGGGACCTCCGCGCACGCTTCGTCGGGGAGGGGTACGCCGCGAACCGCATCGACCATCCCGCGGTCGTGCGCGTCCTCGACGACGACGTCGACGAGCAGGGCACCCCGTTCCTCATCATGGACTTCGTCGAGGGGCGGACGCTGACCGCGGCGATCGCCGACGGATGCTTCGACGACGACCAGCTCCTCGAGGTCGCCGAGCAGGTCTGCGGCGCGCTGTCCGCCGCGCACGGGGCGGGCGTGGTGCACCGCGACCTGAAGCCCGACAACCTCCTCCTCGAGCCGAACGGCCGCATTCGGGTGCTCGACTTCGGCATCGCGCGGCTGATCGAGGACGACGAGAGCTACTACGGCACCACCACGGGCGTCGCGTTCGGGACGCCCGGGTTCATCTCGCCCGAGCAGGCCCTCGGCTTGCGCGACCAGATCGGACCCTGCAGCGATGTGTTCGGGCTCGGCGCGACGCTGTTCCACCTCGCGACCACCGAGTACCTCCACGCCGCGCGGACCCGCCAGGAGCTGCTCGTCCTCGTCGCGACGAAGCCTGCGCGCGCGCTGCGCGACGTCGCGCCCCACGTCTCGCCCGAGGTCGCCGCGATCGTGGATCGCGCCACCCGGATGGCGGTCGACGAGCGATGGCCGTCGGCGGCCGCCATGCTGCAGGCGGTCCGCGCGGTGCGCCGCGCGCGGCCAGGCGCGTTCGGCGGGAGCGCTTCGACGCCTTCGACCCTGCCGCCTCCGCCGCCGGAGCCGTCGCGCCCGAGGATCGCGGCGAGCGCGCTGCGCCGGCGGCGGGCCGCGCTCTCCGTCGCCTGCGCGATGATGCTGCTCGGCATCGGATCCGCGTTCGCAGCGTCCGGACCGACGCGCGACGCATCCGCGGACGGGGCGGTCGAACCCGTGTCGGACGCGCCCCTCGTGGCGATGGACACGGCGATGGACAAGGCGATGGACACGGCGATGAACACGGCGATGGACACCGAAGCCCGCGCCGCTCGGCCGCCGCGCGCCGTCGTCGACGACATGCGCGCCTCCGCGTGCATCGACGGACCTCCGGCGGCGATCGGCGACGCGCGCGTCGTCCATCGGCCCGCGACGAAAGCCGCCCGTCCACCGATCAAGCCGCGCGCGCCCGGCAAGGCGGTGGTCGTGCCCAACCCCGTGCTGGTCGCCGAGACGCTGCGACTGAAGGATCAGCGGGACCTGGCCTTCGCGTGGAAGGATCATCGCTACGCGGCGCTCGCGATGTCGCGCCGGTGAGGCGCGATCCGCGTAATCTTCACTCGCGCTCGTCCGCCGAGACGCGGAAGCCCCGCGCGGCTCGACGGGTCGAGCTCGAGCGTCCGCTCGACGACGGGTCCTGGCACGTGCCTCGCTGTGCTCGATGCCGTGTTCCCCACGCGCTCACTCGCTCTCGGGTTCGCGGCTCTGCTTCCGCTCGTCACGAGCGCGTGCGCAGGTCGGCGCGGCGCGTCTCCGGGCGCCTCGGCTGTGACCGCCTCGCACCTCGAAGCGGCGGAGAGCCCGATCGTCTCGTCCGGCACGAGCTTCCGCGCGCGCCTCGAGGGGCCGCTCTCGTCCGACCGGGCGCGCATCGGCGAGCCGCTGACCGCGCGCCTCGACGAGCCGCTGGTCGCCGGCGACGGCACGGTCGTGGCGCCGCGTGGAACCAGGCTCACCGGTCGTGTGCTCGAGGTCGAGCGCGACCACGTGATCGCGCGCTTCGATCGGCTGCACGTCGACGGCCGTGCGTACCCGATCTTCCCGACCCTGGTCCGCGCGGATCGGATGCCGCCGCGCACCGGCGGCGGGCCGGCGGCGGAGGACACTCCGGCCGACACGCGCGGCCCGGCCGTGCCGATCGTCCTCGCGCGCCCGTTCGCGCTCCCTCCCTCGACGACGGGGCAGGAGGTCCAGGGCGCCGGCGAGGTCGATCGCACGTTCCAGTGAAGCGTGCCGATCGCGACTCGCGGGCGCGGGCTCGCGCCGCGAGCCCCGGGCGTGATCAGCACCGGCGCGAAGCGCCTTCGGCGCGGTCGCCGGCGATTCGCCCGTCCAGCGCTCGGTGCTAGGAAGGGACGATGCTCCGGCGCCTGGTTCCTTCCCTCTCCGCGTTCGTCCTCGTCGTCGCGTGCTCGTCGCCCTCCGACGACACACCCGCCCGCGCTCGTTTCACGCCGCTGCCGCGCCTCGCGAGCGCGCCGACGACCGTCGACCGGATGCTGAGCCCGACCGCTTCGAAGCAGAAGTACACCGACGGCCCCAACCCCGCCGATCCCGACGCGCTCGCGAGCTACCTCACGCGCGGCTTCGGAGATCTCGCGCCCGCCGCCGGCGAGCCGCACGCGTCTCGCGCGATCGACGGGTCCACCCCGCCGCCCGCCGGGCCCCGCGCCAAGCGCCTCGTGCGCTTCGCCCACCTCGCCGATCTGCAGCTCGCCGACGACGAGTCGCCGAGCCGGCTCGCGCGCTTCGACTCGGCGGGCGCGACGTCGTCGGCCGCCCGGCCGCAGGACATGTACCTGTGCCGCATGGCCAACGCCGCCGTGCGCACGATCAACGCGCTCCACGTGAAGGACCCGATCGCGTTCACGCTGATGGGCGGCGACAACGCCGACGACGCGCAGACCAACGAGGTCGATTGGGTGCTCGGCATCCTCTCGGGCGCGTCGGAGCTCGAGTGCGACTCCGGCTCCGACGACGATCCCGTCGCGGGGCCGGACAACGACGGCAAAGATCCCTTCGCCGCCGAGGGGCTCTCGATGCCCTGGAAGTGGGTCACCGGCAACCACGACATCCTCGTGCAGGGCAACCTCCCGGTCGACGCCGAACGGCGCGCCACGACGGTCGGCAACTACGCCGCCGCCGGGACGCGTGACTACCTGACCGGAGGGAAGATCGAGACCGGCGAATTCGTCGTCGCCGACCCCAAGCGCGCGCTGCTCAACGGTGTCGAGCTGATGGCGAAGCTCGCCGCGCACGGCGACGGCCACGGCATCGGCGCCCCTCAGAAGGCGTCGGGCCGCGCGACCTACACGTTCGACGTCGCTGACACCCCGCTCCGCGTCCTGGTCATCGACACCGCGCACGAGAACGGCGGGTCGGAGGGCGTCATCCGGCAGTCGCACTTCGACGCGGAGATCAAGCCGGCCCTCGACGAGGCCAAGGCCAAGGGCAAGTGGGTCATCCTCGCGTCGCACCACGCGACGAGCAGCCTCGGCGACGGCACGGGGTTGGGCGGCACGAAGGTGGCCGACGCGCTGACGCCGACGCAGTGGGAGACGCTGCTCGCCGGATACCCCAACGTCATCATCAGCATGGTCGGGCACTCGCACCGGCATCGGGTGAACATCATCGGGACCGAGGCTGGTCATCGCTACTGGGAGGTGATGACCAGCGCGATCGCCGACTGGCCGCACCAGTTCCGCGTCGTCGAGATCTTCGATCAGGACAACGGTTGGCTGATGATGCGCGCAACCTGCGTCGACCTCGCCGTCGAGGGCGATCGCGTCGCCGAGGACGGTCGCCGCGCCGGCGTCGTCGATCTGATGTCCGGCTGGCTGCCGAAGGATGCGGCCGCAGTCGCCGACCGCAACGTGGAGCTCTGGATCAAGAAGCCGCTGTAGGCCTGCTCGCCCTCCACGGCTCGCGGATCGGGATGGCGGCACCCGCGGGATCCGGCGTTTCGTTTTTTTCGAAGGCGGCGAAGATCGTGCAGCGCGGGTGAACCAACGCGCGTAGGCTCGCGCGCGGAGGGGAGCATGAATCGAACCGCGCTGTTGCTCGCGATCGTCGGGCTCGGCTGCAACAGCGCGCACTCGGGCACGGACCTGCCGGTGGCCTCGGCCGCCGGCGCGTTCGAGGTGCTCGGCGCGACACCGGCTCTCGCCGGATCGGTCGAGGGCGCGTGGCCGCTGACGCGAGTCGGCGAGGGGTTTCAGGGCCCCCGAGGCGGGCCCCTCGCCGTCGACCTCCCCGGCCGAGCGGGTGGTGTCATGCACCTCTCGAACACGGCGACTCCCGACGCCTGGGTCGACGTCGCGCCCGAGGGCGTCGAGGCGGTGGCGGCGTCACTCGCCCCGCGCGGCGTCGCGTTCGTCGGCGCCCTCGACGACGGTGACATCGCGCTGCTCGCATCGCCGCTGTTCGTCGAAGACGCTCGCATCCTGCGCGGGGCGGGGCGGCACGTCGCCCGCTATCGGCTGGGCCTCGGCCCCGCCGTCGCCTCCGTCCGGGCGCGCGAGGGTCGGATCGAGTGCGTCGACGCGCGCGGCAAGGTCCTGCTCGGCACCGCGCCGATCTTCGCGGTCGACGCCGGTGGCACGCGCGTCGAGCTCTCGCCGCGGGTCACGATGGGCGATCGAGGCGCGCACGTCGAGATCACCCTCGACGCGCCCGGGCTCGTGCCGCCGATCGTGATCGACCCGGTGTGGAGCACCGTCAGCCCGATGGCGCAGCCGCGCTGGTCGCCGGGGACGGTGGTGCTCTCCGACGGGAAGATCTTGGTCGCGGGCGGAAACGACGCGACGAGCACGACGACCAGGAGCGCCGAGGTCTACGATCCGGCCTCGAACACCTGGACCACCGTCGGGTCCATGCTCAACGAGCACGCCCGCCTTCGGCTCGTGCTGCTCGCGAGCGGCCGCGTCTTGACGGCAGCCAACATGCCCGAGATCTACGATCCGGTCTCCCGATCGTGGTCGCCAGCGGGCGCGTCGTCGCCGAGCTACGTCGGGAGCGCCGGCTTTCTCGCCAAGACCGGCAAGGCCGTCACGTTCTTCCACTATGGCGACTCGCCCGCCGCGATGGCGTTCACGCGCATCTACGACGAGGGCTCCAACACCTGGAGCAGCGGCGCGCCGCTCCCTACGCGCGCGGCGGCACCAGCGAGGCCATGCTCCCCGACGGCCGGGTGCTCGTCGTCGGCGGCTACGACTCCAACAAGGGCACCGGCTACTCGAACGCCGATCTGTACGATCCGGCGACCGACACCTGGACGGCGACGACGCCACGTCCGGTGCGTGCCGCGTATGCCGCGCACGTCGCGCTGCCTTCCGGGAAGGTCCTCGTCGCGGGCGGGCACATCCCGCTCGCCGGCGGCACGTCGACCGCGCAGCTCTTCGATCCCGCAACCGCCACCTGGACGTCGGTCGCGGCGCTGCCCCTCTACGATCCGGGGCTGACCGCGATCGGCGCCGGACGCGCGCTTCTGACGCCGAGGTGGTCCACGCCGATCGAGCCGACCTTCGTGTTCGACGAGCTCGGTGGGGCGTTCCGGTCGACGACCGACGCGCCGCTGCTCGCGGCGGCGGCGATCCCGCTCGGCGGTGGGCGCGTGCTGCTCGCGGGGGGCCAGCTGTCCACGGGGACGATCGTGGCGACGGCGGCCATCTGGCAAGGCGCTGCGCTCGGCGTGACGTGCACGGCGGATCGCGTCGGAGACTGCGCGTCGCTGTTCTGCGCGGACGGCGTGTGCTGCGACAAGGCATGCACCGGACCGTGCGAGCAGTGCGCCGCGAGCGGCAGCAGCGGTTCGTGCACGGCGATGACCGGCGCGCCCCACGTGGGGCGCAGCTGTGCGCCCTTCGCGTCGTGCTCGGCCGGGTCCTGCGCCGCGACGTGCGCCGCGGACACCGACTGCATCACGACCGCCTACTGCGTCGGCGCGGCCTGTGTCGCTCGGAAGGGCGCCGGCGCGACCTGCACCGCGACGAGGGAGTGCGCCGCCGGTTCGAGCTGCGTCGACGGCGTGTGCTGCGGCTCCGCGTGCACCGGTCAGTGCGAGGCGTGTGACGTGCCCGGCTACGAGGGCACCTGCACCGCCGTCGTCGGCGCGCCGCGAGGCAGTCGCGCGCCGTGCACCGACTTCGCGAAGGAGTGCGGTCAGGTGTGTGACGGCACGACCACCGCGACCTGCGTCTACCTGCCGGCCGGACGACGGCCCTGCGGCAAGAACGCGTGCGTCGACGGCAAGGAGACGCACGCGAGCCTCTGCGACGACAAGGGAGCGTGCGCCGACGCGCCGAAATCCTGCGGCGCCTACGCGTGCGGCGTCGCGTCGTGCCTCGCGGCCTGCGCGACGAAGGCCGAGTGCGCCGCCGGCAACGTCTGCGTCCTCGGCGCGTGCGTCCCCGCGCCCGGGCTCGGTGAGCCGTGCAAGACCGGCGCGGAGTGCTCGACCGGGTTCTGCACCGACGGCGTCTGCTGCGGCCTGCCGAGCTGCGGCGCCGGTGCCACCTGCGCGACGCCTGGCAAGGCGGGCACCTGCACGAAGCTCGCGGGCGTCGCCTGCCTCGGCAAGGACGAGTGCGCGTCGGGCAAGTGCGTCGACGGCGTGTGCTGCGACAGCGATTGCACGGGCCAGTGCGAGGCCTGCGACGTGCCGGCGCTCACCGGCAAGTGCTCGCCCGCGCGAGGGAAGCCGCGCGGCGGCCGGGCGGCGTGCGCAGGCGGCAGCGGCCTCTGCGATGCGCGGTCGTGTGACGGCAAGGAGGCGACGTCGTGCGCGGCGTTCGCCGGCCCGGAGGTCTCGTGCCGCGAGCCGAGCTGCAAGGACGGCAACGCCAGCGCGCCTGCGTCCTGCGACGGCGCGGGCGCGTGTCCCGCGGTCGTCACGAAATCCTGCGGCGGCTTCGCGTGCGACGCGGAAGGCATCGCATGCCGCGAGACGTGCGCCTCCGATGAGCACTGCCTCGCAGACTTTCGCTGCAACGGCGGCGTCTGCCGCCCCGCGGCGCCGACGTGCTCGACCGATTTCGCGAGCCGCATCGGCGTCGACGGCGTGACCACGCCGTGCGCCCCGTTCCGCTGTCGCGCGGGCGAGTGCCCGACGACGTGCGGCACCTCGAGCGACTGCGTCCCCGGAACGGCCTGCGCGGACGGCGCGTGCGTGAGCGCCGAGACGTCGACCGACGACGGCGGCTGCACGTGGTCGCCGCGCGCGCGCGGACCCTCCGGCGGCCTCGCGCTCGTCGGGCTCGCGATGCTGCTCGTATTGCGGCGGCGGCGATCGCCGCTCGGGTTCTTCGGCCTCGCCGCGTGGCTCGCGGCGTGCAGCCCACGCGAGGAGCGCCCGCTCCCGACGGCCCGCGTGGCGCAGCCGATGATCCTCGGAGGCACGACGACCTTCGCGTATCGCAGCCCGTACGGGATCGGCCTCGCCGGGGGCGGCGCGCTCATCACCGACAACGCGAACAGCCACCGCGAGCGCCTCGGCCCGACGGGCAGCTGGAAGGATGTCTCTGCCGCTCGCTGGTTCCAGGTGCCCGTATCGATCGGGGGGGGCGACGGCCTCGTGTTCTCCGTGATCGATTCGACCCCGGGCGCGGAGATCCTGGCGACGGAGGTCTTCGATCCCGTCACCGACACCTGGACCGCGAAGGCTCCTCCGCCGAGGCCGCACCTGTTCGGTTGGAGCGCGCGCGTCGGGGCCGGCAAGGTCCTCCTCGGCAACGGCAGGCCGAGCGCGGCGACGTCCGCCTGCACCGCGGCCGTCGACCTGTACGATCCGGTGGCGAACAGCTGGACCAGCGTGGCCCCGACGTCGGTGCCCCGCTGTGGGGCGGCGGTCGTCACGCTGCCGGACGGCAAGGTCGTCGTCGCGAGCGGCGGCGACATGACCGGCTTCGTCTCCACCGCCGAGCTCTTCGATCCGGCGACGAATGCGTGGTCGAGCGCCGGCGCCATGGACAGCGGACTGCAGTCCCCGCAGGGCGTCCTCGTCGGCAGCAAGGTGCTCGTCGTGGGAATGTCGGCGTTTCTCTACGACCCGACGACCAACACCTGGACCAACGTGCCGTCGCGCACGCGCATGCAGCCCGGCATGGCGGTCCTGCCGTCGGGCCGCGTGCTGCTGGTCGGAGGCACCGGCGACGACGCGGTCGAGGTCTTCGACCCGACGACGAAGACGTTCCTCCCGGCGGGCCGGAGCGCGTTCGTGCGGAAAGAGACGACGGCCATCGCGATGACGGACGGCCGCGTCGTGATCGTCGGCGGGAGCATGGACGGCGTCGGCAGCATCCTCGAGGCCGAGATCTTCACCGAGCAGCCGATGGGCAGCGCCTGCGTCGCCGACGGCGAGTGTACGAGCGCGCACTGCGTCGACGGCCGCTGCTGCGACAAGGCGTGCAACGGCGCGTGCGAGGCGTGCAACCTCGCGGGCAAGCTCGGCACCTGCAGCCCGGTGACCGGCGCTCCAGCCGCGGGCCACCCGAGCTGTGCGCCCGCCGCCACCTGCGCCGCGGGCGCGTGCAAGACCTCGTGCACCGCGGACACCGAGTGCTGCGTGACCCGCGATCTCTGCTGCAGGCGGCGTTCGCGGCGCGTCGCCGCCGTGGCGCGACGAGAGACGGGTGCGCGCCACCCGACCGCTCGTCCCCCCCGCGCCCCGGGGGCGGCACCCCCGGTTCGCCGATCTCCTCCGGCGAGAGCTCCTGAGCAACCAGCCGACCTCCGCGCTCGCATGCCCTCGCACGGCGGCCGAGTGCCTGCCCGGCATGCAGAACCATGGCGACGCCGCTCCCGAACGCAAGTCGTTCACTCTGCCGTGTGAAGCATCGACTTCGATGACGGCGGTCACGCAACGGGGACGAATACGCCAAGAAAGCCGATGACACGGCTGCATGGCCGGCCGTACCTTGAGCCGATGAGCGAGTTCAACATGAAGGATCTGTCGCCGGGAGCGTTGCTCTCCGCAGTCACCACGGGCGAGGGCTTCACCAATCCTCGCCTCGTCGCGCTCGCCGCCGCCGGTCTCGGCGTCCTGCTGGCCGCCGGCAACTTCGTCCTGATCTTCGTTCTCAATCGGTACTACCCGTACCTCCTGGGCGTCGCGCCGATCCTCGTCCTCGGCGGCGTGTTCATGCTCGCCACCGGCGAGCCGAAGTTCCGCGGCGAAGGACAGACCGCCCCGATGTGGACGCGCGCCGGGCTCGCCGGATCGATGATCCTCGGCCTCGCCATCGGCGCTGCCCTCGTGTTCCTCGTTCACTGGGGGCCGTGAAACCGTCGCGCGAAGCCACGGCCAGCTCAAGGCGCGCTCGTCGAAGGCGCGGTGCCTGACGCACTGCTTGGTGCGCTCGGGTAGGGGATGTCGCTCGGGTCCGGCGTATGCGCGCGGGGCTCTCCGCCACCGCACGCGGTCAGCGCGCGGCCGCAGGCGAGCGCCAACGCGAGTCCACAAGCGATCACCCAACCGACCGACCGGAGCGCGCGCATCCCTCGTTCGAGCGAGTCACCGCCGAAGGCGTTGCGCTACTTCTTCTCGCGGGTCGCGTTCAGCGCGAGCTCGACCTCGACGGCGTCCTGCACCGCGATGGCGCCGCCCATCTTCCGATATGGCTTGATTCCGAAGTCGCTCTGCCGAAACGCGACCTTGCCGTTGACCGCGAGCCAATCGCTCGACCACTTCGCGGCGACGGGGATCGAGATCCGCCTCGTCTGGCCGTGCAGGGTGAGCGTGCCGACCAGCTTCCCGCGAAGGACGCCCTTCGCCGCATCGAGCGCTCCGGGGGCGAGCTCGAGCCGCTCGAGCTCGAAGCGAACGGTCGGGTGCCTTGCAGCGTCGAGGACCTCCGGGCCCTGCACCTGCGCGTTGACCTTCGCGAGGTCCTTCTCCGAGAGCGCGGGCTGCTGATCCCGGAGCGAGCTCGCCTGCACGGTCACGGTCGCGCGCGTGTCGCCGGGCCGATCGGGATCGAAGCTCGTGCGCGCGTTCCAGTTGGTCGCCGCGAAGTGATGATCGTGCAGCAACGGCGAGAAGGCACCCGCGCGGAACACGTGCACCATGAGCTTGCTGCGCTCGGCGTCGACGACGTACTCACCGGACCCTGCGCCCGCGGGCAGCTCGTACCCGAGCGCGCTCGCCGCGAATGCCGTCGCCACCGCGACCCGAAAGCGTGTGCGCCGCGCGAGCCCCGCGGCGGCCTGGTCCTTGGCCATCACGTCACCCCCGCACCAACGACTGCACCGCACGTGCCGTGCGCCGTCGCGTGCACGCTCGAGCATCGTACGCGCGAGCCCGGCCATCACTTCGACGCGTCGAGGAATCTCAGGACGGCCCTCGCCTCGGGCGCGTCCACGGTCGCGTGCGCGACCGCGACGACGCGGCCCTGCGCGTCGAGCGCGAACGCCCACGGCACGTCGCTCTCGGACACCGAGAGGACCTTCGCGATCCCGAGGTGCACGTCGAGCAGGTTGTCGTGCCAGTGCTTCATCGGGATGCTCTCGCGCGCTCGCGCGCGCGCGTACGAGTCGCTGATGAAGAAGGGCACGCGAATGGAGATGAGCCCCTTGAGCCGTACGGCCGGCGCGCGCTTCTCTGCGTCTTGGAACCACGCTCGCATCGCGTCGCTCGCTCGACGATCGGTGATGGCGACGACCAGCGTCGGCGCGCCGCGCCAGGTCGCCGTGCTCTGCCGCTGCCCGGTGACGTCCCGAGCGATGAACAGCGGGAACGGCTCGGGCGGCTTCGGCGCGGCCGCGGCCGCTGTCGTCGCCGCCAGGGCGACCGCGAGCGTGCCCCAGCGAATCGCCGCGTGCATGGCCCATCGGGGCAGCAAGAGACGCGCCGCTGCAGGACGATGTGGTGCGACGCCCGCGCGCGATGGCAGCCGAGCGCAACCCCGATCGAGCCGCGCGCCATCGCGGGCGCTGCGCCACGGGTTCGCAGCGAGCGCGGCGCTCCGGCATCGCAGACACCGCATCGTGAGCGTCCTGTCTGTTCGCCAGATCGACCTCGGCGGCGTCGCGCTCGCCGGCGTCATCGCCGGTTACGTGATGGCGCTCGCCGGGCTCTGGGCAGGACGCGTCCGCGGCCTCGCGTCGGTCGACATCGCCGACTTCGGGCGTCGCTACATGGTCTCCGATCGGCCGAGCGCGTGGATGCTCGGCCTCGTGTCGCACCTCGCCAACAGCGTGATCCTCACGCTGGCCTTCGCGACGGTGATCGAGCCGAGCCTCGCGTGGCCGCGTTGGGTCGAGGGGGCGGCCTTCGGCGCGTTCCTCTCCCTGACGCTCGCCGGCGCGCTGGTCGCGCCCATGGCCGGGCTCGGGTTCATGGGTCGCAAGACGGGATCGTGGTCGTACCCGCTGACCAATATGCTCATTCACCTCGGATGGGGCGCGCTCGTCGGCCTCCTGTACGTGCCGCGGTGAGCCGATGCCCGCGCGGATCCCGCACCCGATCGAGGTCCTGCACGGCGGCGGCGTCGGGCTCGCGTGCGCGCTCGACGGGCACCTCGACGCAGAGCAGCTGCACGGCCTCTTCGCGGGCGACACCCGCGTATTGTCGACGTATCGGTTGAGCCTCGCCGGCCATCCGTTCCAGGTGCTCTCGCGCGTGCGCCGCGGCCCGTCGGAGGCCGAGTGGCACATGCAGAACGCGACGGTGCAGCACCCGGCCGGCGTCGTCCCGGAGGGGACGGTCTACCTGCGCGTCCTGCGCCGCGTGGACGGTGGCCTGCGCGACGAGCTGACCCTCGGCAGCTATCTGCGCACCCGCGCGCCGCTCCGGTTCGTGCTCCGCCTCGACGCCGACTTCGCCGACCTGTTCGAGGTGAAGTCGGGGACGATCTCGCCGCGGCTGTCGGTGCTGCGCCTGCCGCAGCCGGACGGGATCGACTTCCTCTACGAGCGCCGCGGCTTCCGCCGTGGGCTCCAGATCCGGATCGACGCGACTTCGGGGCCGCCGGAGCGCGTCGCCAGCCTGCTGGTGTTCGACCTCGACCTGTCGGCGCACGCGGAGTGGCGGTGTCGAATCGACGCGTCGCCGGTCGTCGACGGCCGGGTGCTGCGCGTCGCCGAGCGCGCGACGGAGCCGGAGCGCGCCCCCGACGGACCGATCGTGAGAGAGGCGGGGCCGCTCGCTCCTGCGTTCCGTGCCGGGCAACGCGATCTCGCGCGGCTCGAGATCCCGCAGCCCGATGCGCCACCGTTCGTCGCAGCGGGCGCGCCGTGGTTCCTCGCGCTCTTCGGCCGCGACACGCTCGTCACCGCGCTGATGACGTCGCTCCTCGGCCAGCCCCGCACCATCGGCGCGCTCACGGCGCTCGCGCGGCTCCAGGCGACCGACCGTGATGATTTCCGTGACGCCGAGCCGGGCAAGATCCCGCACGAGCTGCGGATCGGCGAGCTCGCGCGATCGGGCCGCATCCCGCACACGCCGTACTACGGCACGCACGACGCTCCGGCGCTGTTCGTCCTCGCCTTGTGGAACGCGTGGCGCTGGACGGGCGATCGCGCGCTCCTCGATCGATTCCTCGCCCCCGCGCGCGCGGCGCTCACCTGGTGCGACGGCCCGGCGGATCTCGATGGCGACGGACTCATCGAGTACCGCACGCGCAGCCCCCTCGGGTACCGCAACCAGGCGTGGATGGACGCGGGCGACGCGATCGTGCGCGCCGACGGCCGCCCGGCCGACGCGCCGATCGCGACGATCGAGCTCCAGGCGTACCTGTTCGCGGCGCGCCTCGCGATGGCGGAGCTCCTCGCGGCGGCGGGAGACCAGGGCGAGGCGGCGCGCCTCCGAGCCTCTGCGCGCGCGCTGCGGGAGGTCGTCGAGGAGCGCTTCTGGATGGAGGACGAAGGGACGTACGCGGTCGCGCTCGACGGGGCGAAGGCGCGCGTCGCGAGCATCGGCTCCAACCCCGGGCACGTCCTGTGGTGCGGTCTGGCGCGTCCCGAGCGCGCGCGCCGCGTCGCTGCCAGGCTGCTCAGGGACGACATGTTCTCGGGCTTCGGCGTGCGCACGCTGTCCTCGAAGAACCCGGCCTACAACCCGCTCTCGTACCAGCTCGGCTCGGTGTGGCCGCACGACACCGCCCTCGCGGCCGCGGGCCTCTCTCGCTATGGGTTGCGTGACGAGGCCGCTACGCTGATCGAGGCGGTCCTCTCTGCGGCCGCCGGCTTCGAGGACGACAGGCTACCCGAGCTGTGGTGCGGCTTCCCGCGCGAGGGCGGATCACCCGTGCCCTACGAGCGCGCGAACAGTCCGCAGGCCTGGGCCGCGGCCGCGCCGATCCTCGCCGCGCAGCTGTTCCTCGGCCTCTGCCCCGACGCGCCACGCGGCCGAGCGCAGGTGGCTCCGTGGCTCCCTTCGTGGCTGCCTGCGCTGGCGATCGATCGCGTGCCGATCGGCACCGGCACGGTGGACTTCCGTCTCTCGCGCGCGCGTGACGGACGGGTCGCGCTGGAGCGCAGCGGCGACGGAGGCCTCGCCTGGATCGAGGGCGTCGAGCCCGCGCCGCTCTGGGGAGCGCCGCCCGGGTGGTGAGCTCCCCACGTGTCGTGCGGACGTGACATGTCCCGCGAACGCGCGGAGCGCAGGAGGACCGCAGAGGGCGCAAATCACGGGCCTCCCGGGGGTCGGCGCGCGGCTTTCGTCGAAATGTCCAGCAGGAGTGCGCCTACACGGCTGCGGTACGGCGCGTGCTGTTGCGTTCGGGCATGCAACACCGCTCGATCGCCACCCTCCGCTCGATCCGCGTCCTCCGTCACGCCGCGCTGCTCGCGGTGATTCCGCTCGGCGCCGGCTGCGCGATCGGCGCCGCGGACGACGACGACGACCGCGAGTCGGAGTCGTTGGTCTGGACGGCGAACCGCTGGCCCGATCCGAAGAACATCAACGTGTGCATCCTCGATCGCGGCGGCGTCTCGGACGAGATCGTCAACGACGTGCGCAGCTGGGTGACGAACGACTTCAATCGTACGGCGCTCCGCTTCGTCGGCTGGGGCGCGTGCGGCCCGCAGCACCAGAACGTGCCGGCGATTCGCATCCAGTTCTCGAAGGAGCACGACTGGACGACCAACGGCGGCGCCTCCGCGGGTGGAGGTTGGTCGTACCTCGGCAAGGCCCAGGGCGATTGGCGGAGCCCGTCGATGCACCTCAAGATCGGGAACACCGGCGCGTACCCGGCGGGCAAGTGGTACCGGGACTGGGCGATCGCGTCGACGCGCGGCACGGCCGTCCACGAGTTCGGGCACGCCGCAGGGCTCGGCCACGAGCACACGCGCACCGACTCCCCGCAGTGCGGCGGCGACACGAAGCGCCAGGCGAACGGCGCCGACGGCTACGTGTACATCGGCGCGTACGACGCGAAATCGATCATGAACTACTGCAACGGAGGCGGCGTCACGACCATGTCGCCGACCGACGTGGCGGGCGTGAACTTCCTCTACCCGCCGGGCGGCGGCTCGTCGGTCGGCAGCGGCGCGAAGGTCCGACTCGTCTCCGCCCACAGCGGGCGGGTCGCCGACGTCGCCGACCGGAGCACCGCCTCGGGCGCGCGGCTGATCCAGTGGTCGTGGTGGGGCGGCGGCAACCAGCGGTTCACGCTCCGCAACGCGGGCGCCGGCTACGAGATCGTGAGCGCGCACGCCGGGAAGTGCTTGGACGTCGACGCGTGGAGCAAGGACAACGGCGCGCGGATCATCCAGTGGGACTGTCATCGGGGCCAGAACCAGCTGTGGACGCTGCGGCCGCACGCCGACGGGACCGTGTCGCTCGTCTCGGTGCACTCCGGCAAGTGCCTCGACGTGACGGAGTGGAGCTCCAACGACGGCGCGCCGCTCCAGCAGTGGGACTGTCACTACGGCGCGAACCAGCGGTGGCGTCTGGAGCGCGTCGACTGAGCGTCGCTCCTCGACTTCATGAGGGGAGCGATCAACGGCGCGCCGGCTCGCCGCGGAAACAGCGGTCGACCAACGCCTCCGCGTATTCGACCACCGTCTCGACCGAGGTGAACGCGAGGACCTCGCCGCAGTAGAACGTCGCGTGGCGACCCTGCAGCCGTTCGACCCGTTCGTACCAGCCGCGCGCGAAGTCCTCCGGACCGACGTGCGGGAAGTAGCGCCAGCGCATCGCGACCTCGGCGCCGAGCAACGTGCCGCCCAGGCGATCGATCGTCTCGCGCGCCGCGGCGACGGCGGCCGACTCCCACGCCGGCTCGCGGGCGTAGCCGTAGAAGAAGGACAGGCCGCTGCCGGGCCAGCGTTGATACGCGAAGGTCGGTTGACCGAGCTGCTCGCGCGAGAAGTTGCGCGGGAAGAAGAGGCAGCGCGCGCGTGGCAGCGCCTTCACCGACAGCCCGAGCGCGTAGTAATCGAAGTACCGGATGCTCGAGAAGAGCTCGCGCTCCTCGGCTCCCGCGTCGAGGAACCGCAGCGCGTCGTCGAGCCCGCACGTGACGACGAGCGCGTCGCAGTCCAGCGTTCCGCGGCTGGTCTGCACGCGGATCGCGCGTTCGTCGCGCTCGACCCGCTCGACCGAGACGTCGAGGCGCAGGTCGACCCCCGTCAGCGCGTCGGCGACCTTCTGCCACAAGCCGCCGTAGCCGGTGTCGAGCAGCTCGAAGAGCGGAGCCCGGAACAGCGGTAGGTACTTCAAGACGTACGCGGCGGGGACCTCGGCGTAGGGTCCGTAGCCGAAGCCCGTGATCCAGGGCTCGAGCATCGCGCCGACGCGCTCGAGCCCTCTCGCGCGGCAGAAGTCCGCGAACGACACCCACAGCTCGGGGCGCACGTGGGAGAAGCCCGGCCGCCGGAGGTGGCGGTGCCGGAGCAACTCGAGCGCGAGCCGCGCGCTCTCTGCGGCGATGCCCCGATCGAGCGAGAACGGTGGCAGCACGGTGCGTGTGCCGCGATCGAGATCGACGAAGAGGTTGCTCATCTTGGGCACCGCGCGCACGCCCACCTCGTGCATCAGCGCGCGCACCTTGCGATACGCCGGCGTGACCGCGCCGGCTCCGAGCTCGTAGGTGCGTCCCTCGTGCACGATCGTCCGGCACTTCCCGCCGACGCGCGGCTCCCTCTCGAGCAACGTGATTCGTTGGTACCCGAGCCGCTCGAGCTCGTGCGCGACCGCGAGGCCCGAGGCGCCGGCGCCGACGATGCACACGCGCGAGTCGAGGGACGGCGGTCCGACGGAGCTCACGGCAGGCCTCAGTGGAGCCCGGGCCGCGCCGCGGGCGGTCGGATGCGCAGCGGCGTCGAGGGGCGAGTCGGCTCGGACTTCGCGAGCGGCAGCGCGACCGAGAAGGTGCTGCCCCGACCGACCGCGCTCTCGACCCAGATGCGGCCGCCGTGCTGATCGACGATCGACTTGCAGATGTACAGCCCGAGCCCGAGCCCCGTGCGCGAGCCGCTCTGCACCTCGATGCCGGTCACGCGGTAGAAGCGCTCGAACACGTGGGCGATCTGCTCGGGGGAGAGCCCCGGGCCGTGGTCCCTCACCGCGAGGACGGCCTCCTCGCCCGAGCGCGTCAGCGACAGCACCACGGGGCTGTCCTGCGGCGAGTACTTGAGCGCGTTCGACAGCAGGTTGGTGATGATCTGGAGGACGCGCGGCGCGTCGATGAGGGCCTCGATCGGCTCGTTCGGGAGCTCCAGCGTCACGGCGCGACCCGAGAGCAGGATCTGCTCCTCGGCCGCTTCCCGGCAGATCGGGATCAGATCGTGGCGCCCTCGCTCGAGGCGGAGCTTCCCGGCCTGGATGGCGGAGACGCTCAGGAGCTCCTCGATCAGCGACTCCATGCGCGCGATCGACTTTCGGATCGCGGCGAGCCGGGGCACCGCCGGCGACCCGGTCCCCTCGAGCGCCCGCAGCGCGATCTGTATCTGGAGGCTCAGGCTGGTCAGCGGCGTGCGCAGCTCGTGGGAGGCGATCCCGAGGAACGCGTCCTTGAGCTGGGACTGCGCCGCCTCGCGACGCGCGCGGGACAGATCGAGGTGCGTGCGTACGCGCGCGAGGAGCTCGCGCGCCGAGAACGGCTTGATCAGGTAGTCGTCGGCGCCGCAGCCGAGGCCCTCGAGGGCGGCCTCCTCTCCTGCGCGCGCCGAGAGCAGCACCACCGGGATGGCTTGCGTGGCGACGTCGCTGCGGAGCGCGCGCAGCAGCGCGAACCCGTCGAGGCGTGGCATGACGACGTCGCTGAGCACGAGATCCGGCGGATGGGCGCGCGCGGCGGCGAGCGCCGCCTCGCCGTCGGACGCGGTCTCCACGTCGAAGCGCGGACGGAGCAGGCGCGCGAGGTACGAGCGCACGTCAGCGTTGTCGTCGACCACCAGCACCCGTTCGCGCGGCACGGCGGGCGGCTCGCCGCAGATACACTCGCCCGGCGCCGGTTCGGTGTCGCGATCGGACAGCCAGCTCTGCGCCTCCTCGATCCAGGGCGTGACGACGCGCGGCGCGGGCGCCGGTACGACCTTGCCCTCGTCTTGCGCGGCGACTTGCGGGGCCGGGATCTCGACCGTGAAGATGCTCCCCCGACCCGGGGCGCTCGTCGCCGTCACGCTCCCGCCGTGGAGTCGCGCGAGCTCGTGGACGAGCGCGAGTCCGATGCCGGCGCCCTCGGCGGAGCGCGCGCCGGCGGCGCCACGCACGCGGTAGAAGCGCTCGAAGACGTGAGGGAGGTCCTCGGCGGAGATCCCGATCCCGGTGTCGCGGACGGTGAGCTGCACGCGCGAATCGACCATCCGCAGCGTGACGGCGATCTCGCCGCGCTGCGTGTACTTCAGCGCGTTCGACAGCAGGTTGAGCACGATCTTCTCCCACATCTGCCGATCGACGGCGACCGCGCGCCGAAGCGGCGGGCAATCGAGCGTCAGCCGGAGCCCCGCCTGCGTGACCGCGGTCTCGAACGCGCCGGCGAGCTCGCGGGTGAACGCAGCGAGATCGGTCGGCTCCGGGGCGAGCTCGAGGCGACCCGCCTCGATGCGCGCGAAGTCGAGCAGCCCGCTCACGAGGCGCGACAGGCGCAGCGCGTTGCGGTGGACCGTGTCGAGCTGCTCTCGCTGCGCCTGCGTGATCGGTCCGTTCACGCCGCGCAGCAGGTCCTCCACGGGCCCGAGCAGGAGCGTCAGGGGCGTGCGGAGCTCGTGGCTGATGTTGCTGAAGAACGTGCTCTTGGCGCGATCGAGCTCCGCGAGCTTCTCGACCCGCTCGCGCGCGTCCTGGTATGCGCGGGCGCTGCCGAGCGCCGCCGCGACGTGACCGGCGACCATCCGGAGGAAGCTCCGATACGCGTCGTCGAAGATCACGCGCGCGCCGAGCCCCACGACGAGGGCGCCGGCGGGGCGGTCCTCGCCGAGGCGGGCGATCGGCAGCACCATGGCGTCACGGGGCGGGATGCGTCGCGAGACGATCGTTCGCACGTCGACGCGCGCAGGGAAGTCCTCGACCAGCTCCGATTCGCCCGTGCGCAACACCCGCGCGATCGGCCACACGACCTCGCTCGTCGGTTCGTCCGCGAGCGTCACCCGCTCGGGGCTCGCCGTGGGGTGTCCGCGCTCGATGGCGTGCGTCGCCGCGAGCGTCGCGAACGATCCGTCGGGGGGCACGAGGTAGAGGAGGACGAAGCGCACGTCCCACGGGTTGGTCGCGAGCGCCGCCAGCGCTTCGCGGCACGCCTCCTCGACGGTGCCGACCTGCGCTGCGCGCTCGGCCAGCGCGCGCAGCGTCGCGAGGCGTCGCGCGCCGAGCACGCGGGGCGTCGTCTCGAGATACGTATTGAGCAACCCGAGCACCGCGCCGTCGTCGCCGATGAGCGGGCTCAGCGAGAACCGGAAGAACGCGTCCTCGAGGGAGCCGCGGCGGTCGATCGCGAGGCGTTGATCGTCGCCGTTGAAGGGGATGGCTGTCTTCCAGATGTGGTCGACGAGCTGCTCGACCGGCGTGAGCTCCCAGAACTCCGGGAAGTTCTGGCGCGCGGACCGGCCCATCGCGGCCGGGTGCTTGCGGCCGAAGACGGGCAGGGCGGCGTCGTTGTAGATCTGGATGAGCTCAGGCCCCCAGTTCACGACCATCGGGAAGCTCGTTCCCAGGCACAGGCTGACGGCGGACTGGAGGCTTCGCGGCCAACGGGCGAGCGGACCGAGCGGCGTGGATGCCCAGTCCAACGCGGCGATCATCGCGCCAGCTTCGCCGCCGTACGACAGGGCGCGCGCGAGCTGTGCGGTGACGTCCCGGTCGTGTTCCATGCCCCCTCGTCCCTTGGATGGACGCCAGCACGAGCTATCGCTCGCAAGATCCTGGCCTTGGCCGCGGGCTGAACGCTGCCGGCCAGGATCACGGCGGTCCCGGACGCGGATTCGAGGCGAAGCGGACATGTCCCGCCGCCTCTCGCTCGCCGAGGTCGGATCGGCGCGCGCGCGTCCCGTTCGCAGATTTCTGTAGGATATGAATGTTCGTCGACCGGATGCGTCGAATCGCACTGGTCGATCCGATGACGGCTCTCTTACGAGCGAGGTTGCCGTGAAGCGCACGCTCCACACCTTCCTTCCCCTTGTCTCCTCGTTCCTCTTCGCCGCGTGCGGGGGGGCCGCGTGTGGGGGCGCATCGAACGCCTCGGTGTTCGACGAGGACGTCGGCCTCGGCGGCGACGCGACGACCGACGCCTCGAGCGCCGACGGAGCCGACTCGAGGGCACCTGGTCCGACTGGAGCGTGTGCACCGACGAGAAGGGCTCGTGCAGCCCGGGCGCGATCGAGACCGAGAAGTGCGTCGACGGCCGCACGCGCACGCGCACCTGCGAGGCGACGTGCGAGTGGGGCGCCTTCGGCGACTGCGCCGGCGATCCGACGTGCACCGCCGGCAAGACCGAAGAGCTCGCGTGCGGAAGGTGCGGCAAGCAGGTCCGCGTCTGCGGCGGCGACGGCAAATGGTCCGACTGGAGCACCTGCTCGGGCGAGGGCGTCTGCGCGCCGGGTGCGAAGGACGCGCAGCCATGTGGCATCGGCGGCACCAAGACCCGCACCTGCACGACGAGCTGCGCGTGGGGCGACTTCGGCGTCTGCGTCGGCGACCTCCTCGGGTGCACCGCGGGCGCGAGCGAGACGCAGGCCTGCGGCAAGTGCGGCAAGCAGACGCGCGTCTGCGGCGCCGATCTGAAGTGGTCGGATTGGAGCGTCTGTGGTGGCGAGGGCGTGTGCGCGCCGGCGACCACGCAGGAGGAGGCGTGCGGCATCGGCGGCAAGCGCTCGCGCACGTGCAGCGACGCGTGCGGCTGGGGCGCGTGGGGCACCTGCGTCGGGAGCAAGGAGCCGACGGAGCTGTGGGTCGCGAAGGTCACGCTCCCCTCCAGCGGCAGCACGAGCTCGGCGCCGGTGAGCATCGATCGCATCGATCTGGCGACCGACGCGGTCCTCGGCTCGATCACGCTGCCGTCCACCACGATGCCGCCCGGGCGGCCGCTGACGCTCTCCGGCGGGTCGACCAGCGGCGACGGACAGCTGCTCCGCACCGCGAACGGCAAGTACGTGATCATCGCAGGCTACGCGACGGCGGCCGGCACCGCCGACCCCGTCGGCACGTCGACGTCGACCGTGCCGCGGGTCATCGCGCGCATCGACGCGGCGCGCACGATCGACACCAGCACCACGACCACGAGCTTCAGCTCCGCCTCGATCCGCGGCGCCGGATCGTACGACGGCACGTCGTTCTACGCCTTCGGCTCCGCGGGCATCGTGTACGTGCCGTTCGCGGGGGCCGGTCTCGCGACCTCGATCGCCGACGGCGACATCGGCCTCGCCGGGTTCTTCGGCGGCGAGCTGTACTACAACCGCTACCTCGCGACCGCGGCGACGGTCTTGTTCTGGCCGGTGACCGCGCCGACGACGAAGATCGGCGCGACGGCGGTCCTCGACTCCAACGCCGGCGGCACCGCCGATCCTTGGGGAATGGTGGCGCTCTCGATGTCCGGCACGACCATCGACCGCATCTACATCGCCGACGAGCGCAGCAGCGCGCCGGGCGTCGAGCAGTGGTCGAAGGGCGCGTCGGGTTGGGCGAAGACCAAGACGATCCCCGTCCCCTCGAGCGACACCATCCGCCACGTGACCGGCTACGTCCGCGGCACCGAGGTCGTGCTCTTCGCGTCGATCAGCAACAGCTCGTCGTCGAAGCTGGTGAGCTGGGTCGACGCGGGCGGCACCGCGCCGGCCACGCAGCGCGTGGTGCGCACGGCGCCCTCGCTGCAAGTCTTCCGGGGCGTCGCCTTCGCGCCGCAGTGACATCTTCCGGCGCCGCCGAAACCGACTCCGACCCGGCGCGTATCGCTGTCGTTCCCGCCGCTCCGCAGTCGCGCGGAGTCGCGTGGCAATCGAGGAGAACGACATGGCAAAGATGTGCCCGATGTCCGGCTGCAAGTCGCACGAGGGGATGTGCGCCCACGACAAGCTGATGATCGGAATGGCCCTGCTCGCGATGCTCGGCGCCGTCGCGCATTGGGGGTTGCACCTGATCTGACGGTGCATCACGCCTCGCTGGGGATCGTCGGTCGGCCTCGGCCCTCCTCGCGGCCTCGGCCCTCGTTCGGCCGAGTCTCGCGGCGACCGACGAACCCCTCATGCCCTCGTCGGGCCCATCGCCGGGTGTTTTGCGGTAGCGTCGCCGCCATGCGCTGGCCCCTCGCTCTCCTGGTGCTGTCGACCCTGCTCGCCTGCAAGCGCGAGGCGCCCAAGGAAGACGCCGCCCCGGCGAAGTCCGCGGCGCCGGTCGCCGCCGCGGCGCCCAAGGCGAAGAAGAAGGTGAAGGTCGCGGCGCCGCCCATCTCGGCGGAGTCCGACAAGGCGATCACGTTCGCCGGCAAAGACACCAAGGTCGTCGTCTGCAAGCTCGACGAGTCGGCGCCGCCGATGATCGACAAGGACTGGTGGCACCACTCGCTCACCGGCATGGCCGTGGCGAGAGACGGCACGCTCTACGTCGTCGACCACGAGCAGAAGCTCCGCCACTACGTGAACCAGTCCGAGGGCGGCTGCGAGCTCGCGCTCGACGAGTCCTTCGGCAAGGGTGGCGTCATGGACTTCCAGTCGTCGCGCGGCTCGGTGATCAACGACGTCGCGACCGACGACAAGGGCGCCGTGTACTTCTCGTGGCACAAGGCGCCGAAGAAGATCGTCGGCAACGAGGTGACCGAGCACTGCAGCGACTTCATCCGCGCCGACGCCTGGTCGCCGCTGGTCGTCGCCGACGGCAACGTCACCCGCGGCGAGGGCTGCACCGGCAAGTACGCCAAGGGCCTCCTGAACGGCTTCGACCCGTCGGTGCCCCAGTACGATCAGCCGAAGGTCGTCGGCTTGTTCGGCGAGGAGCTCGTCTCGCACGGCGTCGACATCGAGAAGGGCAAGTCGGTCCACAAGGTCGGCGTGCACGGGCTCGACGGCAAGCGCCGGCTCGTCCTCGGCGGTCACGCCGACGACGCGATGTACTCGATCAAGCACGCGACGAGCTGCGGCGGCGATCTCTGCGTGCTCGACTCGCCGCTCTCGAGCACCTCGCTCCTGCGCTGGACCAAAGACGGCAAGTTCCTCGGCAAGGTCACGCTGACCGACCTGTCGATGAACGGCTCCGAGATCGGCTGGTCGAAGGCCGGTCTCTACGTCGGCGGCGCGATCCGCGGCGAGAAGAGCGAGTGGGTCGGGGTGATCGTGCTGCTGCCGGGCGCCTGACGTCGGCGAGCGCGCTCACAGATTGAGGTTGCCCTCGCTCCAGAGATCGTCTGCGCCGCTGGGAGTCGCCATCGCCTGGCGCGCGATCTGCAGCTGCTGGGTCAGCTCCGGGTACTTCGCGATCTCCTTGGCGAGGTGCGTTCCAAGCCGGAAGGCGCGTGATACGTCTCATGGCCGCGCGCGTGCGCACCACGCATGGACCCTCTTCCGGAGCTCGCGATGACCTCGATGCGAAGCGTGATCCTCGTCTTGGTTGTGGCGGCGTGCGCGGCATGCCGGAGCGTGCCGCCGACCACGACGCCCCTCGCCGCGCCGGCGGTCGACGCGCGCGTCGTCGGCGTGACGGGTGGCCTCGAGAGCGTGCCGCGCTACGCCGTCGAGATCGAGCTCGCGAACCGCGGCGAGCGGCCGTGCACCGTGACGAGCTACCGCGTGACCTGGAGCGGCGGCGAGAAGCAGCTGACGCCCGAGACGGAGCTCGTCGTGAAGCCGGGAGAGACCATCAAGCGCACCGCAGCGCTCGGCGTGATGCCTCCAGCGGATGCGGACAAGGTGCGGACGTCCGGTCTCGTGACCGCGACCTGCGCCACGCCCTGACGGCCATTCCGGTCGCGTTCGCTCGGTGCCCGTTCGCCCGGTACCCGTTCGCCCGGTGACCGAGGGCGACGGTGAGCTCGGTGCGGCACGTCGATTGAACGTGAGCCAGGGGCATGGCCCACATCCAGAAGATCCTCGTGCCCGTCGACGGCTCGCCGGCGTCGATCGCGGCGCTCGAGCAGGCGGTCACGCTCGCGGATGACCTCTCGGCGACGGTGGACGTGCTTCACATTCGCAAGCGCGGTGCAGCCGAGACCGACCGCGACATGGACGACGCCGTCGCAGCAGCCAGGAGCCGGCTCGGCGGCCGGTTCGCGATGCGAACGGAGAGCGGCGATCCCGTCGGGAAGATCCTCGAGGTCGCCGATGCACAGCGACCCGATCTCATCGTGATGGGAACCCACGGACGGGTGGGGCGCCTGCGAGCGCTCGTCGGTAGCGTCGCGGAGTCCGTCGTGCGCAACGCGCCGTGTCCCGTGTTGACGGTGCGCCGTTCGGTCGGCGACGAAGAGTCGTTCAGCGAGCGCATTCATCACCGGACGGGCGTGGCGCGCCCCTCGTACTGAGCGCTGGCCGCCTGAACGCTGGCCGCGCGGGACAGCGGGCGATGGGCACGGCGTTTGCGACCTCGGTCTGCAATGGCGAGCCGGGGAACGACACCGATGAGAGCCGACGAGGGGAAGTTCTACGCCCGCGCCTCCGCGCGACTGCGCCGCGCGCTCGGCGAGCGGCCGACGCGCGAGCAGGTCCGTCGTCACCACGAGGACGCCGAGGCCGCCTTCTCGCGCGGCCAGGCGGGAGCGCACGAGTGGATGGGCGGGCCCGACGAGGCCTGGGCGGGCGACTACGATCGCGAGTACGAGCGCGAGGCACCCCCGCGCTTCGGCGCGTGGCACACACACGCGACGCGGTACGAGGAGGGGCGCCCGCCGCCCGACGCGGCGTACGGCGGGTACGGTCACCGCATCGGCGATCCCGACGCGCCGTATCGCGGCCGGCGCTGATCTCGCGGGGCTGTCCCGCCGGCGAAAACGGCGCTACCTCCTCGCCGAGGCATGGCGCTCTCGGACGTAGCCAACACGCTGGGGCGTCACTACCTGCGAAGGTTCGGCGTGCGCGTGCACAAGCTCGCGATCGACGCCGGGTTCACCTGTCCGAACCGCGACGGCACCAAGGGGCGGGGCGGGTGCACCTTCTGCAACAACGCCTCGTTCAGCCCGAACGAGGGCGCTTCGCCCTCGGTGCCTTCGCAGATCGCGTCAGGTCGCGCCGTCGTCCGGAGGCGCACCGGCGCCGAGCGGTACGTCGCGTACTTCCAGGCCTACACCAGCACGTACGGCGACGTGTCGTCTCTGCGCGCGCTCTACGACCAGGCGCTCGCCGAGCCGGACGTGATCGGGCTCTCCATCGGGACCAGGCCCGACTGCGTGCCCGACGAGGTGCTCGATCTGCTCGCGGAGCACCGCGATGCGGGGCGCGAGGTCTGGCTGGAGCTCGGCCTGCAGTCCAGCTTCGACGAGACGCTCGAACGCGTCCGCCGCGGCCACGACTTCGCCACCTACGTGAGCGCCGTGCGGCGCGCGCGGGCGCGGCGCCTGCCGATCTGCACGCACCTCATCATCGGTCTCCCGGGCGAGAGCGACGCGCACGCGCGCGTGTCGCTCGATCGCGTCCTCGACCTGGGCGTCGACGGTCTGAAGCTCCACCCGCTGCACGTCGTCTCCGGCACCGTGCTCGCAGCGGCTCTCCGGCGCGGGCACTACGAGCCGTGGACGTTCGACCAGTACGTGACCACGGCGGCGGACCTCGTCGCGCGCACGCCGGAGCACGTCGTGTTCCACCGCTTGACCGCGACGGCGAAGCCGCCGCTGCTGCTCGGGCCGGATTGGTGCGCGTCGAAGTGGCGCGTCCTCAACGGCATCGAGGCGGAGCTCCGACGTCGGGGGCAGGTGCAGGGCGAGGCGGTCGCGGCGGAGTCGGTCTGGCGAGTGCGTGCGTCCTGACGCCTCGTCCTGACGCGTGCACGGGCAGCGGCGAGCGCGTCACTCGGGACGCTTCGGCCGATCCGCGGGCGGATCACTGCGGAACCGCACGATCCTCCGCACCAGCTCCTCGCCGTACGCATCCTCCGGCCCCGACTTCGGGACCTGCACCGGCTGCACCGGGAAGTGCGCCCAGAACGTCGTCCCGAGACCCACCCGTGACGTCACCTCGAGCCGGCCGCCGATCTCCGCGAGCAGCTGCACCACCGTCGACAGCCCGACCTTGCTCGGCCGACCGCGTGCGTCGCGCGCCGGCTCCGCGGGCGTGCGGAAGATCTCCTGGATGCGATCCTCGTCGATCCCGCGCCCGGTGTCGGTCACCCGCACCGACAGCTGCTCGGCGTCGCCTCCGAGCTCGACCTCGATGCGACCGCGATCCGTGTACTTGACCGCATTCGTCAGGAGGTTGTCGACCACCCGGTCGAAGACGAGCGAGTCCACCTCGATCGCGGTCGGCGCGGCGCCGGTCGCGGTGACGGCGACGCCGATGTCGCGCGGGTAGACCAGCGCGCGCAGGCGGCTCTGCAGCCGGTCGACCATCGGCGCGATCTCCAGGTGATCGGTCGCGCGCGCGATCTTCGTGCCGTGGACCGCGCGCACCAGCTCGTCGACCAGGCGATCGAGCTGATCGACCGCGGCGGTGTGGTCGTCGAGCATCTCGCGGTGGCTCGGGTCGTCGTGGAGCGCGCGGCGCAGCTGCCACTCGAGGAGCACGAGCGTCGAGATCGGGTTGCGCAGGTCGTGCGACACGCCGCGGACGGTGTGCGCGTGCGCCTCGCGCTCCGCGGCGAAGCGCGCGATCAGCCGCTGCGACGCCGCGACGCGCTCGGCGAGCTGCGCCTCGACGTGACGGGTCCACTTCTGTTGCCGCTCGTGCAGCTCGACGAGCTCTCGCCGCGCCTCCGCCTCCTCGAGCACGAGGTCCCGTAGCGCCTGCGCCGATTGCGCGGCGAAGTCCCGGTGGGCGCGGGCCTCGCGCTCGCGGGCCCACGCGCGACCCGCGAGGAACCCTGCGAGCGGCAGCGAGACCATCGCGAGCTGCGTTCCGTACGCGCGCGCGCTCACGAGCGCGACGGTCAGGCCGAGCGCGAGCCCGAGCACCTCGGGCAGCAGCCTCCGTCGCTCGGGGACGTGCACGTGGTAGATGCAGTGCGGATCGCCCCACGCGATGCACGCGCTCTCCTCGAAGAGTGCCGGCGGCAGCCCCCACACGGTGGGCAGCGCCGCCAGCTGCCCGATGCGCGAGAGGCAGACGAGGCGACTCTCGACGCGATCGCTCCAGTAGCGGACGCGAAGCCGACCGCGCCCGACCTCGGTCACCTCCGCGTGGCTGATGCTCGACAGCGTGTCGATCGACCGGAGCCCGCGCACGAACAGCTCCATCGGCGAGGTCGCCCACGCGAGGTAGCGCATCGGGCCGAGCGTCTCGGCCAACCGGTAGCCGAACGCCTCGGTGAAGCGGTCGTCGTCCGGGTAGTGACGGCGCGCGTTCGCGAGGAGGCGCTCGAGCTCGTCGAGCGGAGCCCAGTGCCCGCGCGCGACGTCCTCGCGCGTGATGTGCGTCTCCTCGAGCACCTCGGCGACCACGGCGGGACCCGCGGTCTCCTCGAGGTGCCGGAGGAGACCGCCGACGATACGGAGGCTCAGCTCGCCGCGTCCGCGGTCCGCGTCCTCGGACGGGGGTGCATCGATCATCCCGTCCGTTCGCCGAAGACGTTGCGATGGATCTCGGAGACGGCGTCCGCGAGGGCGTTCTTGTGCACCTTGCGCAGCAGGTTGCGCACGATGGTCTTCGTCGTCGTCTCCTCGACGCCCAGGGCGTCGGCGAGCTCGTGGCGCTGCACGCCCGACGCCGCGAGCCGCAGTGCCTCCTCCTCGCGCGGAGATAGCGCATGCTTCTGGCTGAACGCGCGGACGTCCTCCAGCAATTGGTCGTGCAGTCGGGTCCGCTCGCGGCGGCTCCGCTCGACGAACGCGAGGAGGTTCGCCTGGCGCGGCGGCTTCGGCAGGTAGTACGCGTCGGAGAGCTGGGCCTCCGCGATGACCTCGGTGCCGCGGTTCGCCGTCAGCACCAGCGCCGGCACGCGCACTCCGGCGGCGCGCACCCTCCGCAGCCAGTCGAGGCCGGAGCCGTCGCCGAGCCCCACGTCCACGAGCAGCCCGGTCATCCCGTGCAGCCTCGGCATCGCCGCGTCGGCCGCAGCGATCGACGGCGCGACCTCGACGGCTCCGAACTGCGAGAGGTAGCGAGCGAGCGTGCGCGCGAGCGCAGTGTCGTCCTCGACGACGAGGAACAGGAACGGGGGGCTCACTGCGGCGCAGTGTACGTCGCCCGCGGCGCGAGCGTCACCGTTTGTCGCATCGCGCACGTGCACCTAGCGCTGCCTACTTCGCCCGAGTTGATGCAGATCTACGTATCGGACAACGCGGATCTCCTTTCCGCCGGCGAAAGCCATGTGCTCGAACGTGTGCGTCATCCGCGCGATCGCGCCGAGCCCCGTGCCCAGCCCTGCGTGGCGGACGAGGCGGTCGGGCGGGATCGGCCCGGTGTCGTCGCAGCCGTCCAGCATCGCCGTCGGCAGGTCGTGGATCGGTCTCCCCGAGTCGCGCGCGACGGCCTCCACCCCGACGCCCCGCTCCGGATCATCCACAATTCGGACACGCAGCTCACCCGACCCCGCGTGTCGCAGGATGTTCGTGCAGAGCTCGGTGGCGACGATCGCGAGCTCGACCTGGCCGCGCGCCGGGAAGCCCGCGAGCACCGCCTTGCGGCGGGCGGCCTGGGCGGCGACGTGCACGTCGCCCCACTCGCGCACCGCGACGGTGTAGGTCGCGTCAGGGGCGGTCGGTGCGTTCTTTTCGGGCATGACGCCGCGCCACCCAGAACCGGAGGCCGTCGCGGAGGCTCCGGTGTGTCTGTACGCCTTGAAGATCGACGCCGATGTGCACGACGGTCTGCGCGATCGCCGGGCTGAGGCCGGTGAGGAAGCAGTGCGCCCCGAGGAGCCGCACCGACTTTGCCATGCGCAGGAAGTGATCGGCCGTTCGGGTGTCCATCACCTCGATGCCGGTGATGTCGATGATGGCGCACTCCGCCTCCTTCGCGACGATCGCCTTGAGGAGCTCCTCGGTCATCTCGGCCGAGCGGTGCGAGTCCATGACGCCGACCACCGGCAGGCAGAGCACGCCGTCCCACACCTCCATGATCGGGGTGGACAGATCGCGGATCGCCTCGCGTTGCAGCTCGATCGTCGCGAGCTTGTCCTCGAGCTCCGCCTGGTAGGCGCGCGCGCGCTCCCGCTCCTCCGCGAGCGACGCCACCATCTCGTTGATGGCGACCCGCAAGGCGCCGAACGGGTCGGACTCCGGCAGATCGGTCGACAGCCGGACCGCGTAGTCGCCGGCGCCGACGTCGGCGAGCGTCAGCAGGATGTCGGCGATCGAGCCCGACACGTCCATGATCGGTTGCATCGTGTCCAAAGCAGCCTCCCTACGACCAGTCGATGTCGAAGCGCCATCCCGACGAGGCCGCGCCGTTCCCGAGCGGCCCGTAGCGCACGCGCACGTCGGCGAAGCCCATCGCGGCGAAGACCCCCTCCATCCACCCCGCCGACACCGGCGCCACGTGCGCGAAGCCGTCGACGTCGCGCAGGGTCATCACCGCCGTGCCCTGGCCGAAGCCCGACGGATCGCACTCGAAGACGCCGAACGAGAACATCCGCGGCCAGATGTCGCCGGCCTTCTTCAAGAACATCGGCGGCGTCAGCACCTTGAGCACGAGGCGCATGAAGGTCCCCGTCGCGGCGTCCGAGATGAAGCGGCCGAGCGCGCGCGCCTTGCGCTCCCCCTCCTCCGGGTCCGAAACGACGGCGACCATCGCGTCGAGGAACGCGACCTGATCGGCGATCGGGTACCAGTCGCCCGTCCGCAGCGCGCGGAGCCGCGCCTTGAGCTCCTCGGGCAGGCGCGCGTGGATGCGATCGCGCTCCTGCGCCGAGAACGCGCTGTCGATGAAGAGCAGCGTCTGCTCGAGGTTGAATCCCTTGGTGAGCCGATCCGTCATGCCGCGCCTCCCTTCCGGTTCCTCACCGCTCCTCGACGTCGAACGCGAACTCGCCACGAACGGCGCCGACGCGATCGTCGACGCGCAGGTCGATGTCGTCGCGCTCGACCACGCGTCGGAGCCCGACCAGCTCGAGCGCGTTCGCCAGCGTGCGAGCCGTGTCGACGTGCGGCATGTCGATGCCCATCGTCTGCACCGTCAGCGCCGCCTCCGGGCTCATCCCCGAGAAGACCGTCCGCGTCCCCATCAGCGCGGCCGACGTCGCCAGCCGAGAGAGCACCGCGCAGAGGTGGCTGTCGATCATCCACGCGCCCGTGAGGTCGATGACCAGCGCGTGCACGCCGCCGCGGTGGATGCGCCCGAGCACCTCCTCGCAGAGGTCGACGGCGAGCCGATCGTGCACCTCGCCCTGGATGGGGACGAGGAGGACGTTCCAGAACGAGAGGATCGGGATGCGTTCGGTCACGGGGCCCTCACGTCGGCGACGAGCACCGAGGCGTCGTCGTGCGGGTAGGCGAAGCGTTGGACGATCGCGCGGCAGGCCGCCTCGGGATCGAGCGCGCGCAGCTCGTCGAGTCGCAGGCGGGTGCCGGAGACGCCGTCGCTGAAGAGCAGCACGCGCGATCCCCGCGGCACGGCCCCTTCGAAGCTGCGGAACCTCCGCACCGAGCTCCCGAGGATCCCCGGGCTGAGCACCACCGGGACGCTCCTCGGATCGGTGCGCAGCTCGACGTTGCCGACGCCGCAGCCGGTGAGCCGCTCGCCTTCGAGCAGGCACACCATCGCCGCCGCGCCGCGCGTGCCGCGGAGCGCGTCGTTCAGCTCGGACTGCACCCCGACGGCACCGCCGTCGAGCGCGACGCGCGCGAGGCAGGTCAGGGCGAGCGAGGTCACCTCGGCGGCGAGCGGCCCGTGGCCGAGCGCGTCGACCACCGCGAGCAGGGTCCGCCCGCCCTCGTCGCGCACGATCGCGCCGTCGCCGCAGGCGACCTCGCCGACGCGCGGGCGCACGAGGTGGAAGCGCGCCGCGTTCACGTGCGCACCTGCACGTCGACCTCGGTCCCGCTCGGTCCGGTCTTCACGGCGAAGGACTCCGACAGGCGCTTGGTGCCGAGGAGGCCGAGGCCGAGCCCCGTCGCGCTCCGATAACGTCCGCTCATGATCTCCTGCAGGTTGGGGATGCCGCGCCCCCGATCGCGCGCACGGATGCAGACGATCCGCCGGTCCTTGGCCTTGGGCTCGAGCTCGATGGTGCCTCCCGGCGTGTAGGAGACGATGTTGCGGGCCAGCTCGGCGACGACCGTGGCGACGCGCTGTGTCGCGAAGCTCCCCGCGCCGATCTCCTCGCAGAGCTCGCGCGTCGCGCTGCGCGCGACCACGATGTCGTCCTCCGACCGGATCTCGATCCGGCGCACGGTGGGCGCCGGCGGGGGCACCGTTCGGCCGGTCGGCGGCGTCAACGACATGAGCTCGTCGCGGAGCCGCGTCGGATCGACCGAGCCGAAGAGCTTCAGCGCGCGCTGCAGGTCGGGGAGGATCTGGGGCACGTGATCGAGGCGCATGTCCGTCGACGCGATCCCGCGACGTCGCAGCGCCGCCCCGAGCGCTCCCTCGGCGTTGAGGCGCGACACGTGCTTCGACAGCACCGCGACGACCCTCGAGTGAGCCTGGTTCATGCTGGCGCTCCACCATCCGGAGCTCAGAGCGCGCGGGGACCGAGGGCGGGCTCGTTCCAGCGCATGACCGCGGCCGCCGCGGACGACGCGCTGCCGATCGACTGCACCATGACGAGATCGCCGCGCCGCAGCCGACCGAGCCGCGCGGCGTGGTGGAGGTTCGCGGGCATGAGCGCGGGCCCGATGTTCGCGGTCCACGCGTTCACCGACGTGGTGCGCTCGGGCGCCACCCCGAGCACCCTCGCGGCGAAGGGCGCGAACCAGGGGACCGGCGTGTGGAAGACGAAGAGCTCGATGTCCGACAGGCGCACGCCGGCGCGGTCGGCGGCGCGAACGCAGCACTCGCGCACGTACTTCTCGGCCGTCTCGGCGAGCACCCGACCGGTCGAGGGGGAGGCGACCATCCCGATCCTCGGATAGCCCTCCTCGTCGACCTCGAGCTCCCAGGAGAAGGTGCCGCACGTGTCGGCGGAGTGGATGGACGTCCCGCCGAGGTAGCCGAGGCCCTCCTCGACCGGGCCGACGACGAACGCGCCCGCGCCGTCGCCGAGGAACCACGAGAGCGTGTCGCGCTCGTCGACGTAACGCGAGTAGGTGCACGAGGCGACGACGAGCACCTGCCGGTGCTCGCCGGAGCGCACCAGCGCCGAGGCGGTCTGCAAGCCGACGACCGATCCGGAGCAGGCCGTCTCCAGGTTCCACGCCGCGCATCGCGCGCCGATCGCCTCGGCGAGCCGCGGCGCGTTGCCGACGCCGATCTGGTTCGGCAGGAACGACGCAACGATGATGCAGTCGACGTCGCGGCCGCCGAGCCGCGCGGCGGCGAGCGCCTCCTGCGCCGCCTTGAGCTCGATCGAGAGCGCCGACTCGTCGGGCGCGAGCACGCGCCGCTCGACCGCACCGCGGAACGGGTCGGCCAGGTAGGGCTCCATCTCCGAGGCGAACGGGTTGCGCGGCGCCCCCTTCTGCCAGAGCCGCGCGAGCGCCTTCTCCTCTGCGGCCGCGACGACCTCCGGGTGTCGCTCGCGGAAATGGGCGTTGTTGCGCACGATGCGCGGGAACGCGGTCGCGAGTGACCGCATGCCGACCGAGATGCTCATGACTCGTCTCCCGTCCTCTGCGCGATCCCTTGATCGATCAGGCTCGAATTGCGCTTGCGCGTGGGCGCGTCCTCGTCTCCGGCGAGGTCGACGTCGACCACGAACGGCCCGGCCGCGTCCATCGCCTCGGCGAGCGCCGCGTCGAGCTCGAGCTCGCTGCGCACCCGGAGACCGCGCGCGCCGACCGCCCGCGCGATGCTGGCGAAGTCGGCGCGTGGGATCCGCGTGGCGAAGGGCGCGAGCCCGACCGACCGCATCCCCTGCTCGATCATCCCGTACTGGCTGTCGTTGAGCACGATCCACACCGCCGGCACGCGGTGCTCGACGGCGGTGCTCACCTCGCTGTTCATCAGCATCGCCCCGTCGCCGACCACGGCGATGGCCTTGCCGCCGGCGGCGATCGCCGCGCCGACGACCCCGCAGGTCGCGTGCCCCATCGAGCCGAAGCCCGTGCTGGCGCGGTGCACCGGGCGCGAGAAACGGAGCGAGTGCGTCGTCCACGCGAACGAGTTGCCGGCCTCGGCGAGGACGGGCACCTCGCCGCGCGCGTCGAGCACGCGTTGGAGCGACGCCATCAGCACCCGCGCGCGCACCGGGCCGCCCGAGCGCGGGGCAGGGGCGGCTCCGAACGGTGAGGCCGAGGGCGCGGGCGCGCGAGAGACGAGCCTTCCCCGCGCACGTTCGAGCAGCCCGTCGAGCAGCTCGCCCGCGTCGGACACGAGGGCGGTGGTCGCGACGTCGGGGTAGGCGCCGCCGAACGCGGTCTCGTCGACGTCGACGTGGATCAGCCGCTCGCGCGGCAGCATCCGCCGATCCCAGAACGAGGTCATCTCGCCGAGGCGCGAGCCGAGCACGACGATGCAGTCCGGCCGGTGCGCGGCGAGGTACTCGTCGACCGCGGCGTGCCCGCCGAGCCCCGTCACGCCTAGGTAGAGCGGGTGCCCCTCGGGGAAGATCCCCTTGCCGCGCGGCGTGCTCATCACCGGCGCGCGCGTGGCCTCGGCGAACCTCCGGACCTGCTCGGGGCACCGCGCCGCGCCCGCGCCGACCCACAGGACGAACGAGCGCCCGGCGAGCTGATCGACGACGCGATCGAGCATCGCCGGGGCGCACCCGAGCGGCCCGGTGTCGTGGCGCACCGCCCGCAGCATCGAGGGCGCCGGCGCCGTCTGCGCCGCGATCGAGATCTGGACGTGCGCGAGGAAGGGGCCGGGGCGCGCGAGGCCGCGCGCGAGGGCCGGCGCCACCGCCGCGAGCGCCGCCGGATCGTCGACGAGCGCGGAGTAGTCGAACAGCGACTCGCCGGGCGCGAGCCCGCGGACGTCGAACCCGTGCGTCTCCTGGAACGCGCGCCGACCGCGGTTGGCGGGCGCGGTGGCCGGAGAGATCAGCACCACCTTCGCCCCCTCCCAACGCGCGGCCGCCATGCCGGCGACGACGTTGGCGAGGCCGGGGCCCGCGGTGGTGAACACCACGACCGGGCGCCCGCTGGCGAACCACGCCTCGATCGCCGCGAAGGCCGCGCCGGACTCGTGCCGGAAGTGCACGAGCTCGATCGCGCTCTCGTTCAGCGCATGCGCGATCGGCGCGACCGCGCCTCCGATCAGCCCGAACGCGTGCCTGACGCCGGCGTCGGTCAGCGTGCGCACGAGCTCGCTCGCGACCGTGCGCGGAACGGCGATGCGGGTCTGCGACGACGGCCTCTCGGAGAGCGGGATCGCCGCCTCGAAGACCGGGGAGCTCATGGGTTGCATGCGACCTCGCGGATCGACGGACGGCCGGCGTCGAGGAAGTCGAACGTCGCGGACCAGAGCTGCTCTCGCCCGGGCTCGAACGGCAGGGAGTGCGCCCCACCCTCGATCACGCGGAGCGACGCCGGCCCGCCGTAGGCCGCCTGGAACGCGGCGACGTCCTCCGGCGGCGTCACCGGATCGGCGGTCCCCCAGATCTGCAGCATCGGCGCGCGGGCGAGCGACGCGTCGAACAGCGGGAGCGTGAAGCCCTCGAGGGTGGGCCCGGTCGCGTACGTGCCGGGGAGCGCCGTGCTCAGCCAGGTCACCGCCGCGGGCTCGCTGTTCGACAGGAGCAGCCCGTACGCCTCGGGCGTCGTCGCGACGTACCCGTTGGGCGCCGACTGCAGGAACGCGAGGAGGCCCGGGTTGAAGAACGCCGAGGCGAAGAACGGCGTCACCGACGCGTAGACGTTCGACGTCACGACGATGCGTCCGACGTGCTCTCTCACCTCGCCGCTGGTCGTGCTGCCGAGCGCCACGGCGAGCGACGAGCCGATGCTCATGCCGAAGACGTCGACGCGCTCGACGGCGTGCGTCTTGTGGATCCACTCGACCAGCGCGGCGACGTCGGCGAGGCAGCGCGCCTTGGTGACGGTTGCGCCGTCGGCCGGGTGGGTGCTCGCGCCGTACCCCTCGTAGCTCGGAGCGAACGCGAGGTACCCCTTGCGCTCCGCGCGCTCGAGCGCGTCGAAGTCGCTCGACTTCGCCGGAGAGGTGCTCCCGTCGCCGGGGACCTGCGCGTCGTAGATGGCGTTGGTCGCGAGCGTCGGCGGCAGCATCAGCAGCGCGCGTCGGGGGCTCGCGGCGAGGCCGCGCGGCGTGTGCTTCTCGATGACGTGCAGCGCGACGTCGTCGGCGACGCGCACCATCGTCTCGCTGCGGAGGACGCTGTCGCACCGATCGAGCTCCTCGATCACCGGCGCGCTCGCGCGCCCGACCTCCTCCGTCGGCGACGAGCCGACGCACCCGAGTACCAAGGCGGACGTGGCGAGGAGCACGGGAGCCGAGAGCTTCATGAGCGACCCTCCAGCGAGTGGGGGAGACGGGTTTCGAGCGCCTCGCTCCACGCTAGGGCAGCGCGGGATCCCGAAGAATCATCCCGCTGGGAGGATGCGGGCTCGGCCCCGAGCGCTCGGCCGCTCTCGCGGCGTCAGCGCCACTCGCCGACGAACACGCACGCCTCGGCGCCGTGCAGCCGGCAGCGCGGGTGCGTGAAGCGCACGTTCTTCGCGCCGACGAGCTCGAACATCCGCCCGATGTAACCGACGAGGAACTCGCAGTACGCGGCGTCGGGCACCGGGAAACCGCGCAGCTCGCCGACCGCGCGTTGCGGGCTCTCGCGCGTGACCCGCCACTCGCCCACGTCGTAGAAGCGGCCCCAGTACTCGCCCGCCTTCTCGAGCACGTAGGCCGGGTTGGCGAGGCGCAGGAAGAGCCGGTGGATCTTCGACAGATCGTAGTCCGCCGAGGAGCGACCGAGCTCGCGCGCGCCCTCCGCGCTCCCCAAGCCGATGGCAGGCCCGATCGCGGCGATCACGCGCACGTAGGTGTCGATCGGGTACCACCCGATCGCGAGGGCCTCCTCGAGGATCTCCGCGTCGTCGGCGGACAGCAGCGCTCGCATGCGCTGCCGCGCGTCGGGATCGCGCTCGTCGAGGAACGAGCGGATGCCCGTGAATCCGCTCCCCTTCACCTGCGCCATTGGAGGGAGCAGCATAGCGCGCGCCCTCGCGCTGCTGCGCGGGCTGTGTCGGAGCGGCGGTAGTCGCCGCGGGATCTCCGGCGAAGCAGGCGCCCCGCCGCGATTTCCGCGAGAATGATTCCACGCCGGGTACGTCTCACGAGGGAGCCCCTCTCACCCGGAAGAGCCACCCGGAAGCGCCACGGAGAAGCGATCATGAAGAACGCCCTCGTCCTGCTAGCCTTGTCGATCGCCGCGCCAGCGTGCGTCGTCACCACCACAAGCCGCGACGTCGGCAGCGTCGCC
>JACPFM010000194.1 GCA_016182965.1 Deltaproteobacteria bacterium
AGAGCCGCCTCACGCTGCTCGCCCGTGTAGACACGGCGCTTCCGCTTCGCCATCCTGACCTCCGAACCGCATCGAGCGCGGCTCCGGGAGAGTCCGGAGTTTCAGCACCGATCGCGGATGGTCAGATGGTCGACATCAGCACCTATCAGCCCGCCGCCGTCGGTCGTTCCCTCGGTGGGCACCAGCTGCGCCCCAGTCTGGTCGAGCACGACGTGGAAGCGGACGCCCAATCGGTTCATCGTGGTTTCGATCCGAGGCGTCGGTCCCTTGCTCAACCTCGGTCGCTCGAAGTCGAGGAGGTTGATCTCCGCGCCTTGCCGCACGTAGACGTCGCCTTGCCGCCTGTAAGCGACGACTCGGTAATCAGAGTCGGCGTCGTTGATCTTCCTGAGCTTGAAGACCAACACTCGATACGAGCCGTTGGCCTGCGGCAGCGTGAACGCGTCGACGGCCTGGTACCTGGTCTTCAACACGTCCGCCGACTCGTCGCCCACGAACGCAGGGACCGGGACGTCTGCAGCCGCGAGCTCCTTTCGCCGGCAAGCAGGGAGCACGAGCGACGTCGCAGCCACGAGGACCAAGGCCGCGGTCACGCCCGAAGAGCTCTTCCGCCCCACTGTCATGGCGCGTTCCACTGCATGCCGGCCCTGGGCGGAGCCTCGCATGCGTGCGGTCGATGGCGCAACCGCACGCCTGGGCAGGCCGGCCGCCACGACCGGCGTCCGCCGCGAGCGTCACCTTCCGTCGCGTGGCGACGCGGAGCTCGGCAAGCGTGAGCAAAGACGCAGGGCAGCAAACCCGGCGGCGCTGTCACGTAGCGTCGGCGCCGGTGTCGGCGGCGTCCGGGAGGACGACATCGCCGAACGCGTCGGGCGTGTCGGCTGCATCGAGCTCCGCTCCGGCCTCTGCGACGTCGCTGTCGTCGGCTACGTCTGCGCCGTCGCTCACGTCGGCGTCGCTGGGGCTGCCGTCCCCCCCGACGTCTGCGTCAGGCCTCGGCCCGTAGCAGCTCGGATCGGTCTCGACGACCAACGAGGTGCCCTCACACCGATAGCGACTGCACTCGGAGCTCTCCGGTCTGTGCGACGGGTCGGCGACCTCCGTCGGCTCACCAGCGATGCAGGCAGTTCGCACGCACCAGTCGCGCAAGACGGGTAGTGGGAGATCCGGCACGTAACCCGTTCCGTCGGGGACCACCTCGGTCGTGCAATGCTCGTTGCGACACACGTACTCGCGACACACGCCCGGACCGACGAACGACGCCAAGCCGCCGCCGGGGCAGTCGGAGTCCGCCGAGCATGCCGAGAGATCGACGTGGACGTCACAGCCCGGGTCTTGCGCAGCGCATCCGCCCACGAGCAGCACCATGTACATCGCTGGTCGCAGGCGTCGAACGCGCACGCCGATCGCACTAGCACCCGGCCTGGAACAGGCCAACGTATGCGCCTGTCGGTCGTTGCCGGATGAAGCTCGGCGACAACGCCCTCGACCGTCTCGCAGGCGACCACGCCAGGCCCGCGAGGCTGCGTCACCGTTGGTCGCTGCAGTGGCCTTCCGCCCGGGTCGAACGTCGCCGTCGGTGGGCAGATGGGGGTCGTCGGCTACACCGCCGCGCGGGCGAGGCCCGACACCGGCCGACGGGTCCGAGGTAGCCTTCACGCATGACGTCGCTGAGAACCTCCGTCGCTGCCGTCGTCATGCTGCTCGTCGCCGCGGCCGGCTGCGGCGCGTCGGGGGCGGCTACGTCTCCTGATTCGGGGGCGACCGACGCCGCTGCAGACGCCGACGCGCCTGCGTCGACATGCCCCGGCGCGTCGTTGATGAGCGACGCACGCAACTGCGGACGCTGCGGTCACGATTGCCTCGGCGGCGCGTGCGAGTCGGGTCAGTGCCAACCGTACGTTTTCGCCGAGGGCCTGGTCACCCCGATCGCGCTCGCGGTCACCAAGAGCACCGTCTATCTCGCCGAGGCGAAGACGCGGGTCACCGCCATCGATCGTGCGAGCGGCGCCAAGCGCACGATCGCCTCCGGCCAGAAGTTCCCGCTCTTCATCAGCGCGACCGACGAGTCCATCACGTGGTCGAACGGCGGTGATCTCGAATCGTCCGGTTCGACGCTGAGCTTCGTGCCGGGCACGGGCTCGGTGATGCTCGTCGCGGGCGGAGCGGCGCCCGTCGTGTTGGCAAAAGACCTCGACTCGCCCGGTGGCCTCGCGCACTCGAGCGGCCGAGTGTTCTGGGCCGATTTCAACGGTCTTCACTCGGTCGCATTGGACGGCACCGACGCGCGCGTCCTGACGACGGGCACGCCCTACGGCCTGGCGCTCGCCGAGCCCGAGGTGTTCTTCACGAACTACGCGGAATCCGGCGCCGTCCGCGCGGTGCCGATGGCGGGCGGGCCTTCGCGCCTCGTCGCCTCGAAGCAGCTGAACCCCTCTTGGATCGCTGTCGACGCCACGCACGCCTACTGGACGTCGTTCTCCACGACGCCCGACGCGGGCGGCGTCTACCGCGCGCTCAAGGCCGGCGGCTCGGTCGAGAAGCCCGCCACCGCGACCCGCGCCTACGCGCTCGCCCTCGACGACGACTTCGTCTACGTCGCGGACATCGAGGGCGGCGTGTACCAGGTTCAGAAGGCGGGCGGCATCGTACGAGACCTGTCGACGGAACCAGGCAGCTCGATCGCTGCGGACGGGAAGATGGTGCTCTGGACGCGATCGGGAACCGGCAAGCTGCACGCCTGGGTGAAGTAGGACCGCGTGGGTGCCGGCGCGAGGTTCGGCTCCACGCGATCGGACCTTGCAGGCGCGGCGGCCGCGCAGAGCAGCGCTCGTCGCCCGGGAGATCAGCGGCGCTGGAAGCCGATCGCGTGCAGCAGCGCGGGAAGGAGATCCCACGCGAGACCGACCGCCGTGATCACGGCCAGCAGGATCGCTCCCTTCACCCCGTCGCTGATGCGCCGCTTGGCGCGTGGGACCTCGAGCGCTGCGACGTAGGCGCCGTGGAGGTGCGTCAGCCCGGCGAATGCGACCTCCGACGGCAGCCGCGCCGTCTGAAAGTCGCGCTCGACGAGCTCGTCGAGCGGACCCTCGTCGCCGGCGAGCGTCGCCCGTGCGATCGCCTCGAGCAGCGGACCATGATCGTGCCGCATGAGGTGCACTCGCTCGAGCTCGCCCAGGATCTCGAGGCGCGTGCGCGCCCAGCCGTCCCGGCGCGCCTCCCCGAGGCGCGGCCCGAGGGCGCGAAACAAGCGCGTGGCGAGCGCGTGTTCGCCACTGACGTGGAGATCCGCGCAGATCGCCAGGGCGTCGTCGATCGCGCACGGCGCGCCGCTGGCGAGCTCGCCGAGGAGCTGCTCGGCGGCGGCCGCGGTGTCCACGCGCGGAGCGTAGATCACGGCCGTGATCTCGCACACTCTGCTCGCCGGTCTGACGTCGTGGCTGCTCTATTCCTGCCGCCGCGCATGCGGCTCGATGAGGGGCGCAACCTTCTCGGCGATCCAGTAGCCCTCGAGCGTGGCGTAGCGCACCAGTGCAGTATCACCTGCACGCGGGCATCATCGGCTGGCGCTTTGATCGGCCCACCGGCGAACGGGCCCGAGACGCTGCGCATCTCGGGCAATCGCGAGCTTCCTCGAGCAAGCGTCGATGCAGACCGACGAGTGAGGTGCCTCTCCGGGCGGTGAGCCTGCTGCAATCGCTCACCAACCGCGGGCTGTCACTGCGTCTTCCAAAAGACCGCGTCCGCCACCCCGTGCGGCACGAAGGCATGCACTCTCGCCGACGACAGCTTGCGGCGGATGCACGCCGAAACCGACGGAGACGGCGCCGGCCCGCTGATGATCAGGACGTCACTCACAGTTCCCGCGCCTCGGAAGCTTACGACGGTGTAGACGTCCCTTGCGCCGCACGGCATGACGTCTACGACCGAAAGCGCGCGGCGTGCGGCTTCGTCGTCGAATGGACCCGGCGTGACCTTCGGCGTCCGTCTCGGCGGCGCCGGCTGCGGCGAGGGTGCGGGAATCGACGTCGGCCTCGGCGCAATACTGCGTGCCGGATCGGGTGCGATGTTCGCGGCGTCGGGCTCGCCGCGGCACGCAGCGAGCGCAACGACGGAAGCGGCGAGCGTGAGTCTCACGGCACCACAGCGTACCGCCTCCCCGGAGGATGACCGCGCCGCGGCGGTCTCACGCGGTCTCACTCCCCCGTGAGACGTCTCATGAGATCTCACCTCCCCCCGGGCCCCTGAGACGCGAGATCCCGGAGAAATCCCGCAGATCCACTCCGGCACGCCCCCTGCTCACGCCGTCCCGCGAAACCGGTCGAGGCCCGCGGACGTCCCGCGGCTCCTGCGACCGCACCGACGGGAGATCGTCATCATGCCGAAGTCGAAGTTCGATTGGACCACCGAGATCGCGACGCTCACCTCCGACGAGTACCGCCTCACCGTGCCGCTGTGGAGCGTGCTCGGCGAGGCGCAGGACGTCGCCAAGTACTTCCGCGAGCACTACAAGGCCGACAAGAAGAACGGCCTGCCGGGCCTCGCCGACGCCGGGCTCGCTTCTTCGCTCGCCGATCAGATCGAGTCGCTGATCGCCGAGGCGAGCGCGGCCTCGAGCGCGTATCGCCACACGGTCGATCCGAAGGCCGACACCAGCAAGCTCGAGCGCGCGCGCTTCCTGATCAGCGAGATCGGCGCGGTGCTGGACTTCTACCTCGACGACGGCATCGCCGACGAGGACGACGCGCGCCTCGCCAACGTGGTCGCCGCCCACAAGGACGCGCCCGACAACGCCGACGCGCTCGCCTTCGCGCTCGAGGAGTACGCCGCCTTCGCGTCGATGCACGAGAAGGGGATCAAGGGCCTCGGCGGCTTCGACACCGCGCTGATCGCCGAAGCGAAGGCGCTCGCGACCGAGCTCCGCGCGCAGCCGAGCTCCGCCCCGTCCCCGGCGTCGGCCAAGGCGCTCGCGCGTCGCAACCGCGTGCTGCAGCTCCTCGACGTCCGCGTGCGCGAGGTGCGCGCGGCGGCGAAGTTCGTGTTCCGCGCCCAGCCGGAGATCGCCCGCGGCGCCACGAGCCTCTACGAGCGCAAGCGCCGCATCGACCAGAAGCGCGCCGCCACGCGCAAGAAGAACCTGAAGCCCCAGCCCGCCCCGGCGCCGAATGCCTGAGCCGGCGCGCGCGAGCCGACGCGGCAGGCGTGCAGAACGCCGCCGCGTCGGCTCGCGGCCGCTCTCCCTTCCAGGAGGACGTCATGAGCGCAGCGATGGAGACGACACGCGGCGTCGCGTTCGAGTGGACGCGCGTCTTGCGGGAGGCGCGGAGGTTCGGGGTCGAGCGGTTCCGGCCCGGGCAGCGGGAGCTCATCGAGGCGGTGCTCGCCGGCCGCGACGCGATCGGCGTGCTGCCGACCGGTGGCGGCAAGTCGCTCTGCTATCAGCTGCCCGCGCTCTTGTTGCCCAAGCCGACGGTGGTGGTCTCGCCGCTGCTCGCGCTCGTGCAGGACCAGGTCGCGCACC
>JACPFM010000193.1 GCA_016182965.1 Deltaproteobacteria bacterium
CGTGCGACAGCTCCGTCGGCTCAAGCGGCGCGTTCATGCGGGCGTAAGCCCGCGACGCGCTGCCATGGGCCAAGAAACTGTCCCATCATGAGGCAGAAGCGGGCTCCTCGCACACGGCGCACGTCAACCGCCGCCGGGGGGTGGGTCCGTCGATGCCGGGCATGCTCGGCGCTCACAGCGACACGCTTCTGTTGGTTCATCTCATCTGGTGGTCCTCGGAGCGTCAGCCGGTCTTCGGGCCTGCGGACGACGTGTGGCTCGCCGACAGCATCGCCGCCGAGGCGCGGGCGTTGAGTTGCGACTTGCTCGCCGTCGGCGCTTGGGTCGACCACGTCCACGCCCCCCGCCTTTCCCGCGCACAGTGCGAGGAGCCTGCGAAGCAGGCTTACGAAGCTTTCGGTGCCCCGGGATTCATCCCGGGGGGATTCAGGGAACGCCCTAGCGACCCAGTCGCGAACGCCTCATACGAACGACAAGATGGCTTGAGCGATGACGATCTTGGTGATCACCGCCAGGGGATAGACGGTCGCGTAGCCGGCGTTCGGCAGATCGTCCTTGGTCTGCTCGTTGGCGAAGGCCAGGGCGGCGGGCTGCGTCTGGATCCCGGAGACGACGCCGAGCAGCACGCCCCACGGGATGCGCAGGACCGTGCGGCCGATCAGCATCGTCAGGCTCGGCACCACGAAGGCGATGGCCGCCGCGCTCGCCAGGATCGGCAGCGCGCTGCCGCCGCGGAGGGCGCTCGCGAAGGCCCACCCGGTGCGCGTGCCGACGCCGGCGAGGAACAGCACGAGGCCGAGCTGCCGCAGCGTGATGTTGGCGGAGAACGGCGGCGTGAAGACGAACGGGCCGACGCGCCCGACGCGCCCGAGGAGGAGCCCGGCGATCAACGGACCGCCCGCGAGGCCGAGCTCGAAGTGGCGGCCGCCGCCGAGCGGGACGGGCACCTTCCCGAGCATGAGGCCGGCGGCGATGCCGAGGCTGAACGTGATGACGTCGATCTCGGAGAGCGCCTGGTAGCTGTCGCCGAAGAAGCGAGACACCTCGTCGAGCTTCTCGCGGGGCGCGATCACCCGGATGCGATCGCCGAGCTCCAGCTCGGTGTCGCCCGAGGGCAACAGCTCGACGTCGCCGCGCCGCAGCCGGGTGATCACCGCGTCGAACCGGCGCAGACCGAGCTCGCGCAGCGGGCGGCGCGTGATCTTCGGATCGGAGACGAAGATGCGGCGGTAGTCGACGGTGCGGCGATCGAGATCGATGCGCTCCGCCGATCGCTCGCCGAGCACCGCGATCGCGCGCGCCAGCTCGGACGCGTTGCCGACGACGGTGAGGAGGTCTCCGCGCTCGAGCACGTCGTCGTCGAGCGCGACCGACACGCGCTCGCCGCGCCGCAGGCGGCCGAACGTCACGTGGAGCCCCTCGCGCTCGCGGATTCGAGCGACCGTCCCGCCGATCGCGTGCTCGTCGGTCACCCGCACCGTCACGTTGGAGAGGCGCTCGCCGATCGCGCCGGTGAGCGGCCGGCTCAGCGGCCCGGAGCCCTCGTCGGACCGCAGCGCGCGACGCAGGACGACGATCGCCAGCAGCACGAACAGCACGCTCATCGGGTAGGCGAGCGAGTAGATCACCACCGCCTGCGGACCGGCCGCCGCGTCGCCGCGCGCGCGGACGGCATCGAGCGTGGCCGCCAGCGCCGGCGTGTTCGTCGACGAGCCGGCGAACAGCCCCGCGGCCTCGTGGCCGCGCAGGCGGAGCACCTTCGCCGCCGTGACGACCGTCGCCGCCGTCAGGGCGAGCGCCCCGAGCGCGAGCCCGTTGTCGCGCAGCCCGCGGCCGCCGAGCGACGCGAAGAACCCCGGGCCGCTACTCAGGCCCACCGTGTAGACGAACAGCACGAGGCCGAGCAGCTGCACGAGCTCCGGCAGCGCGACCGAAGGGTCGAGCGCGCCGAAGGCGAGGCCGACGAAGAGCACCGCGGCGACGCCCAGGCTGAACCCGGCCACCTTGATCTTCCCGATCACGAAGCCGAGGCCCGCGACCAGGAAGAGCAGGAGCAGGGGGTTGTCGTGGAGCAGCCGGATCATCGGTGTCCACACGGTCGCGCGCCGCGTGTCGTGACGATCAGTCGTGGACCGTGATCTTGACCATCTTCACCGGCGGACGCGGACGATCGTTCGCGTCGGTCGGCGAGCTCTCGATCTTCTTCACCACGTCCATGCCCTTGGTGATCTTGCCGAACACCGGGTGCTTCGACGCGCCGGGGGTGAACCAGTCGAGGTACTTGTTGTGGACGGTGTTGATGAAGAACTGACACGAGCCGCTGTTCGGCGCGCCGGTGTTCGCCATCGACAGCGTGCCGGGCTCGTTGGAGATCTTCGCGTCGGCCGGGTGCTCGTCGGGGATGGTGCCGTGCGGCGCGTCGCCGGTGCCCGCGCGCGGGCTCATCGGGTCCTTGGAGTACGGGCACCCGAACTGCACCATGAAGTTGTTGATCACGCGGTGGAAGTGCAGCCCGTCGTAGAAGCCGCTCTTCGCCAGCTTGACGAAGTTGCCCGCCGTGATCGGCATCTTGTCGGTGAACAGCTCGACCTCGAAGGTGCCGAGCGAGGTCTCGCAGGTCGCAGTCGGATTCGCCATGCGGGGCAACGTACAACAACGTCCCACGCGCCGCCTCGCTCCACGCTCGGCCTCGGGAACGGCGCCGCCGCCGCTCGCGTCGCGCCAAACGCCGGGACGCAGCGATGCAAGGCGTCGGACGGACGTGGCTGCACGCGTGACGAAAGCGGCGCCGGACGCACCGACGGCTCCGGCGCCGTCGCGCTGCTCGCGATCGCGTTCGCCCCGTGGCGCGCACCCACGCGCAGCGACAGCGCAGGCTCGACCTGATTGTCGTGGCAGAATCATCGCTCCCACGGATGACGACCACATACGAGGAATACAGGCCGCGCCTCGCGCGCGCCGAGCGCGCGACCGACGTCGAGGTCAGGCTCGCCGGGCGCGACGACATCGAGCGGATCGCGGCGCTGTCGGCCGAGAGATCGGGGCGGGACGTCGGCGCGTCCGTCTCCCGCGTCACGTCGGAGCTCGACGGCGGCGGCGGCGGGCACGCGATCATGGTCGCCGTCCGGCACGCGCAAGTGGTGGGGTTCGGGCGCATCCGGAACGTCGGACCGGACGAGGCGGCGCGTCATCACCCGGCTCCGGCGGGGTGGTACATGCTCGGCCTCGTGGTGGACCGGCACCTTCGAAGGATGGGCATCGGCACGGGGCTGTCGTTGGCGAGGTTCGCCTGGCTGAAGGAGCGCGGCGCGATGGAGGCCCATTCCCTCGTCAGCTCGCAGAACCCCACGTCGATCGACTTCCACGCCTCCCTCGGCTTCGAGGTGGTGCGGGTCGGCCCCGGGTTCCTCGACGTCTCGTTCGACTGCGGGAAGGGCTACCTGATGCGCCGGTGCCTCTGAGCGAGCCTCGTGTCGGCGCGCCGTGTGCTCACCGCTTCGAAGGATCGACCGGGCGGACCCCCGACGACATCGCGCGGCACCGCGACCAGCTCCCGCCGCAGCCGCACGCGTTGCCCCCGCCATCCTCCAAGCGCGCGGCGATCGGACCGAGCGAGGTCTCCAGCGTCTCTGCGTCGAGCGCGACCGGCGCGCACTCGAGCCGTGTGCGCGCGAGCTGCAGCGCGCCGCCGCCGACGAGGACTCCTGCGCGCGCAGCGCCCGAGACGAGGCTGCCCTCGACGACGAGCGTGCCGGGGAAGGTCTCGCCCTCGAGCGTCAGCGCGCCGACGCCGAGCCCGTCGCCGAACGCGCCGTCGACCGAGGCGATCTCGCGCACGACGCTGTTCCGGAACAGCAGCCGTGAGCCGAAGACGATCACGCCGACGTCGCGCGTGCGTTCGACGATCGAGCGCTCGATCGAGACGTCGCTCGGAACCTTCGCCACCGCGTCGACGATCACGTCGATGCCGCGCCCGGTGGGCTGGGCGGGCGACCCGATGTCGCGGACGAGGCACCCGTCGACGACGAGGTGCGCGCCGCTGGCCCCGATGCCGTACTCCCGCGCGCGCTCGACGATGGAGCTGCCGAGCACGACGTCCGTGGGGACGCTCGAGCGCGGATCGATCCGGACGTCGACTCCGCGACCGAAGCGACCGCTCGCGAGCTCCGGCTCGATGTCGTGCACCCACGTGCGTCGGATCGAGGCGCGCGAGCCCTCGACGACCAGCCCGGCCTCGCGGCAACGCCCGAAGGCCGAGCGCGCGACGGTCAGCTCGGAGCCCCACCCCGTGCCCGCGTGCGTCTGCGCGGCGAGGCAGCGGCCGAATCGGCCGTCCGACGACTGCGCCTGGATGTCCAGGATCGCGCTGTCTTCGATCGTCGCGGTCGCCCCGAGGACGACGACGCCGCCGCTGCGCGCGCGCGCGACCCGAGCTCGACGCATCGTCAGCGACGACGCGCTCGCCGAACCGGCGTGGGGCTCGACGCTGACACCGCGCCCTCCGGCGCCGTCGGAGACGCGCGGCGCGACGTCGGTGACGAGCACGTCTTCGAGCGTCGCGGCGGCGCCGAAGACGGAGACGCCCACGTCGTGGGACCTCTCGACGACGCTTCGCGTGAGCGCGAGGCTCGCGCCACGCTCGATCTGGATCCCGTGCCCGAGACGGCCGTCGGCCTTCCGACCGCGCGTGTCGCGCACCCAGCTGTCCTCGATCGCCAGCTTCGACGCCGTGGCGAAGACCCCGATCTCGAGCGCGCCCTCGATGACGATCCGACGCAGCGTGACGTCACCGCGCGTCTCCGTGGATATCGCGCGCCCGAACTGACCGCGTGTGTCTGCGCGCACGTCGCGGACGGACAGGCGCTCGATCACGGCCGAGCCGCCGAGGACCTCGACGCCGACCTCGGCGGCGTTCTCGAAGAGCGAGTCGCGGATCGCGAGCGCGCCGCGGGACGAGAGGACCGACGGCCCAGCGGTGTCGTGGATCCACGCTCGCTCGAGGCGCACGTCGGAGCCGAGCGACGAGACGCCGCGGAGGCCGCCCGTGATCGCGACGGACGCCACGGTCGCGACGCTCGCCGTGGCTCCGATGGTGATGACCGCCTCGGTGCTCGGCGACGGCGATCGAATCTCGACCAGGCGGGGGCACCGGCCGACGAGGCGCAGCGGCTTGTCGATCGTCAGGGCCTCGACGTAGCTGCCTTCGGCGACCGCGATCGTCGACCCTGGCGGGGCCGCGTCGATCGCGGCGCGGATCGTGGCGAACGGGCGCGACTCGGAGCCGTCGCCGCCCGCGGCCGCCGACGCGTCGACGTGGATCGTGCCCGCGTCTCGCGGATCGTCTCCGAACCTGCCGCTCCCGCATGGCGACACCTCGTGGCACTCCGCGTCGCCGGGGACCGCGGACGCACCGGGCTTGCAGCTCGGTGGGGCGGAGGGGAGGCTCGTCGCGTGCGGTCCGACGCTCGCACACCTGGCGTCGCCGAGGACCGGCAGCGCTTCGTCGCCGCACGGGCCTTTGGGGAGGATCGGCGCGCAGCCGCCCCCACCGTCGGGGGCGAACCCGTCGCCGCAGCCGTCCGCCGGCACCCCGGCTCTCGCGCACGTGCCGTCGGCGAGCGTCAGCGCGGATGACGCACACGCCTCCGCCTCGTCGCGCGCTTCTCCACACGCGACGGTCGTGACGACGAGCAGCAACGCACCGACGCGCAAGGGTGGCCTCCCGCTCGCAGGCTACGGACGACGACCGCAGCGAGCAACGAGCGGCCGAGCCCACGGTGCTTCGCCGTCGATCTTCGCCGACGGTCCGAGGATCCAGGTCAACGACGCCGGCGACGACGCCCCGTCGCCGCCACCGCCGCCGCAGCGACGGCCGTTGCGACCGCACCCGTCGCATCGCCGCCCGCGCCGGTCGCGCACCCCGCGCACCCCACCTGCTGGCGCGGCTGGGAGTCGAGGCGCGCCGGCTGCGGCGGATCGACCCACGGCTGCACCTCTTCGTGCGCGCGCGCCGCGGCCGTCGCCTCGAGCAGGCGCTTGCTCGCCTCCGGAATGACGTTGGCCTTGGCGATCTCGGCGAGGATCGACGGGCACTTCGCGAGGAACCCGGTGCGCCCGGGGCCGCCGGACTGGAACGGGATCCACTGGCAACGCCCCTGCTGGTTCTTGAGGATCGCCTGCCCGAGCGGCTCGGTGAGCAGCTCGCTCGGACAGGTCACCGGCAGCGCACCGCCCGACGGATAGAGCGCGAAGCACAAGCCCTCGTGCTTGCGCACCACCGTCGGCGCCTCGTCGGCCGTCGGCGCCGACACCGGCGGATCGGGCAGGACCTTGGGCGGCGGCGGGTTGGCGGCGGCCTCGTGCACGACGAACGTCGTGAGGGCGGTCGCCCCGAGCGAGGCGAGAGCGGCGGGCGCGGCGCTCGCCAGCACCGACACGAACGAACGTCGCCTCACGTCAGCGCTTCTCGGCGAGGATCAGGATGCGCGGCGACTCGGAGCCGAAGTAATGGCCGGGCGTCGAGGTGTCGCCGCTCGCCTCGGCGACGCGGAAGCCGTTGTCGTGCAGGAGCTTGCCGAGCTCGTGCAACGCGTAGAGGCGGATCGTGTACTCGATCTCGCGCTGCCGGCCGTCCTCCATCATCATCGTGCGTTTGACGACGAGGCGGCTGTTGATCGCGTTCAGCTGCACCTCGTCCATGCAGACGCAGCCCTCGCCCTCGAACCAGACCATCGAGGGGGTGCGCGGGACGATGTAGTCGCGGTTGGCGATGTCGAGCAGGAAGCGGCCGCCACGGCGCAGCGCCTTGTGGATCTTCTGCACCACCTCGGCGTTCTTCGCGTCGTCGAAGTAGCCGAACGTGGTGTTCCAGCAGTAGATGCCGTCGAACGCCTCGTCGAAGGTGAGGTCGCGCATGTCTCCCTGGAGGAAGTTGATGCGCTGACCCTTCTCGGTCGCCTCGTCGGCGGCGCGCGCCAGCATCGCGAGCGACAGATCGATTCCGATGACCTCGTAGCCGCGCGCGGCGAGGGCCACCGCCTGCTCGCCGGGGCCGCAGCCGAGGTCGAGGATCGCGGCGCCCTTCTCGCAGCCGAGCGACTCCTCGATGAAGCCGACCTCGCGGTCGAGGAAGCGCGCATCGACGCGCGGCAACGTGCGCGCGTAGTCGTCGTTGAACAGCTCCTCGAACCACTGCCGCTTCTTCTTGCGGATCTCGGCGGAGTCCGCGCCCGGGGCGGCGGCGGCCGGCGGGGGCGTCGCGGCCGGCGCGATCGGCGCGGCGGCCGGCGCCGACACCGCGGTGGCGGCGGCGGCGACGACGATCGAAGGGTGCGCGCTCGGCTCGGCCGCCGTGGCCGACGGCAGCGTGTGCGGCGAGGCCGCCGAGATCGCCGTGGGGGACGGGGTGATGATCGACGTCGACTGCGCGCCAGGCAGGCTCGCCTTGCGCGGCGGCGGGTTCGGCGCGGTGACGACCTTCTTCGAGGGCTCGGGCTTGTGGACGACCTCGAGCTCCTCGTCGCCCAGGCTCTCCTCGGAGGCCGGACCGACGTCGATGGGGAGCTCCACGCGCGGAGCGGCCGGGTTGGTCGGCTCCTCGTCCTGCACGCTGATGTCGATGCTCGTCTCGAAGTCCTCGCGATCGAGGAGCGCGAGGGCTTCCTTCACCTGCGCGTCGAGGTTCGGCAGCGTGACGCTCTTCAGGTGCTCGGGCGGCGCGCTCCCCAGCGGAACGGTCGCGACCGGCTGTGCCGGAGCGACAGCGACTGACTGCGCCGGAGCGACAGCGACTGACTGTACCGGAGCGACGGCGACCGGCTGCGCCGGCGCGCTCGCGGGGATCGGCTGCGACGGTACGCTGATCGGAGCGGGCGACGGCGAATCGAGACCCGGCGGCCGCCGTTCACCCGCGTCGCCGCCGACGTTCGACGTGCTCGAGGGACCCGCCGCGCCCGGGAGGAACGGCGAGGTGAAGGGCGGCGGCGTGCGCAGCGCCTTGGACGGCGGCGGCGGCGGCGCCGAGCGACGCACCGGCGTGGGCTCGACGATCGGCGCGCTCGGGCTCGCGGCCGCGAGGCGGACGTCGCTCGCGGCGCCGACCGCGGGCATCGCGCCGGAGATCGGATCGAGCAGCGGCGTGAGCACGCCGGGCGCGATGGCCGCGACCGCGGGCGCGATGGGCGTCGGCTCCGAGGTGGGCACCGGCGCGCTGACCGGCGGGGTCGGCGACGACGGCATGGGCTGCGAGGGGCCTGGACCGCCCACCGAGATGATGCGCTGCGACCGCACCGCCGCTTCCGGCAGGAACGACGAGCTGCGGAGCAGCTGATCGGCGACCTGCGGCGCCACCGGAGGGGCAGCCGGCATGGGCGGGGCCGATCGCCTGCCCGGCGTCGAGGGCGGCGTCGCGGCGGGGACCGCGTCGTCGGGCACGCGGATGGTGCGCTTCGCGCGCTTTCCCCGCCCGCCGAGGAGCTCCGCGGCCGACGGCCGACGCTCGCCGCCCGGATCGGAGATGCGCTCGCCGTCGCTCTCGCCGTCGAGCCGCGACATGAGGCTGTCGACGTCCGGCGGCTCGGAGCTCGGCTTGCGCGCGGGGCGCTCGGCGCTCATGCGCGGCTCCCGTTGGTCTTGGGCGGTCGCTCCTTCGCCTGCCGCTCCTTCTCGGGAGAGGCAGCGCGCGCGACGGCGAGGGCCTGGCCGAAGCTCACGTCGCCGGGATCGCGGGTGAAGCGATCGAGGTGGTCGGGCGGGATCACCAGCACGACCGTGGAGCCGAGGTGGAACTTGCCGATCTCGTCGCCGCGGCTGCACTCGAGCGCCGGCGACGGGACGTGCTCGCCCTGCACGTCGGGTGTGTCGATGCCGACGACGGTCATGCGGCCGACGATCATCGCCCCGACCATCACCACCGCGACGCGGCCGAACTCGGGCGAGCGCAGATCCATGACCACGCGGCGGTTCTTCACGAACAGCCCGGGGACGTGCTCCTCGCCGATGCGGTTGACGGGGTAGCGATCGCCCTCGATCCCTCGGACCCGGACGATCTTGCCGGCGCACGGCGCGTGGACGCGGTGGTAGTCGCGCGGCGACAGGTAGACGACGGCGAACCCGCCGCCGGACAGCTCGCGCGCCCAGGCCTCGTCGCCGATCAACTCCTCGAGGGTGTAGGGCTTGCCCTTGACCGTGATGGTGCCGTGCGCGTCGGCGCGGCCGACGTCGACGATCCGGCCGTCGGCTGGCGAGACCATGGTGCGATCGTCGCCGGCGAGCGGGCGCGAGCCCTCGCGGAGCTTGCGGGTGAAGAACGCGTCGAACGACGTGTAGGGAACGCCGGAGGGGCAGGCCTCCTCCATGTTCACGTCGTAGGCCCGCGAATACACCGACACGATCCGACGCATCATCGGCGCCGGGAGCTCGGCCTCGCACAGCGCCCCCATCGCGCGACTGATCGCGTTTCGCGGGAGAACCCGCAGGAGCTGCGCAGCTGCGAACGTCATCACTCCCATGCGGGTGGGGATCCTCCTCGAGACACAGACCAGGGACGGACGGGGGCGCAGGCGTCCGCAGTTACAACGGAGACGATCCTACGGGGGGCGGTCGAGCAGGGTCAATCTTGTCCCATCTTCGGGAGATGGCGAGCCCGGGCGGCCGAGCACAGGCCTTGGACGGCCGACTCCAACCAGGCTTCCAAGGGGGGCAGGCCTTTGTGCTCGGCCCATCCACACGACACTTCGGGCAGAAGGGGATCGTGGGCCATGCCGAGGGCCCACGCTTCGCCGACCTCGTTCGGCGGCGCTCCAGTCGCCGCGAGCGCCCGGGCCCGCGCGCTCCACCAGACGCCGAGGTCACCCAGCACGAGCTTGGGATCGAGGAGCGCGCGCGCCGACGCAGCGTCTCCGTCGCGCAGGCGCGCCTCGGCGACCCACCCGCTGATCAACGGATCGTCGGGGTGCTGCGCGGCGAGCGGGTCGAGCTTCATGCGCGCCTCCTTCACGTGATCGCGCGCGAGCAGCAGCTGGCCGAGGCGGAAGGCGGCGTGCGCCTCGCGATCGCCCTTGTGCGCGGCCTTCGCCGCCTCGGGGCTCGGCGCCTCGTCGAGCCCGACCGAGGAGGGCAGCTTGCCGTTCTTGCCCGAGACCCACGGGCGCCACACCGCGTCCCACGCCTTGAGGTCCTTGCCGGTGACCTCGCGGAGCGCCGCGTCGGTGTCGAGGCCGCGCGCGTACGCCTTGATCAGCTTCGGCAGCGCCTCGCGATCGGTCGGCGCGTTCGGCTCGCCGGCGCGATCGCCGGCGACGAAGCGCACGAAGCTGGTCACCTCGGCGTACACCACCATCGCCTGGCGCGCGGACGGGAGCAGCGCGATCGAGGGCCCGATGCCGTCGAGCGGCTTGCCGAGATCCCTGGCGAGCCCCACCGCGGCGATCGTGTCGGGCGAGACCGCGTCGTCGGCGGGCAGCGGCGGCCGCCAGCGCGTCTCCTCGCGCTTGGCCACGCCCTCCTGGAGCCACAGCGGCGCGCGATCGAAGGTGCCGCGCGACAGCGCGAGGTGCGTCAGCTCGTGGGCCAGGGTGTCGCGCCACGCGTAGCCGAGGGCCGGCGCGCGCGGCGACACCATGATGACCCGGCCCCACTTGGCGATGGCCACGGTGCCCGTCTTGCGCGCGGCCTCGTGCGGCAGGCCGGTCATCGCCGACAGCGAGAACTGATCGCGCACGACGTCGACGCGCGTCGGCTTGGGCATCTCGACGCCGAGGTCCTTGGCGAGCACCGCGCGCTGCTTCTCGACCGTCTCGCCGATCAACGAGGCGAGGGGCGCGTCGGCCTCGTCCTGGAAGCGCACGATGACGCCGTGCAGCTCGTCCTTCACGCTGATCGTCGCGGCCATCGCGCGCATGCAGTCGCGCGCGACGTTGAGGAGCGCGCCGGCGTCGGGCAGCGCCTGCACCGCCTGCGGCGCGAGGCGCCTCGCGGCCTCGTCGCAGTCGCCCTGGTACATCGAGAGGCGCGCGTGCTCGTAGGCGACCGCCGGCGTCTTCGCGTCGATCACGTCGAGCAGCGTCTTGGCGCGGTCGAGCTCCATCGCCGTGATCGCGTCGGTCACCGGCGACATGACGTCGAGCGCCGGCGCGTCGCGCGACACCAAGGCCGCGGCGAGCGCGAGGGCGAAGGCCATGGCGTGCGCGCGCTTCATCGGACGAGCCCCTCCGCGTAGCGCTTGATCGCGTCCTGGAGCTTCGGCGAGGCCTTGCCGCGCAGGCCCTCGAGCACGCGCTTGCGGAAGGCCTCCGGGCCCTTGTGATCGTCGACCTTGGGGATGTCGACCTTGTCGTCGGGGTCGAACTGCTTCTGGCCGCCCTCGCCGCCGCTCGGCTGCTCCTGACCCTTCATCGCGTCGCGCGCCTTCTCGAGCAGTCTCTGCGCCTCCTTCTGCAGCTCGAGGCCCTTGTCGCCCTCGCCCTTCTCGAGCTTTTCGGCCGCGTCCTTCATCTTCCGCGCCGCCTCGTCGAGGAGGTCTTTCACCGGACCGGGCAGGGGAGCGACCTTCTCGCTGCTCTCGCCCACGTCCTCGGCCTTCTTGCCGAGGTCCTTCTCGCGCGGCGCGGCGCCCTTCACCTTCTCGGCGGCCTTGGCGGCGGCGGCCTTGCGCAGGCGCTTGAGCAGATCGTCGATCCAGTCGAGCTGCTTCTGCACCTCGGTGCCCACGCTCTCGAGCTTCTCGTCGGCGCCGGGCACCACCCACGCGCGATCGCGCGCCTCGTCGACGGCCTTCAGCGACGACTCGCCGCGCTCCTTCGCGTCGCCGAGCTGCAGCTTCTCGAGCGCGTCGGCCATCGACTCGACCTTCTCGCGGGCCGCCGCCTCCGCCGCCTCGAAGGTCTTCTTGAGGCCGCCGATCTTCGGCAGCGAGGCGACCGCGTCGCGCAGCTTCTTGGCGCGCTTCTTCGCCTCCTCCTCGAGCCCCTCGAGCTGCTTCGGGTCCTCGGCGTCGCGCAGCAGATCCTCGACCGAGCCGACGTTCTCGCCGTGCTCCTTGGCGAGGTCCTCGAGCTTCTGCTCCTGGTTGCCCGCCTCCGACTCGCCCTCGCTCTGCTCGCCCGTCTCTTCGTCGTCGGTCGGCTCGCCGGGCGCGCTCGGGTTGCCGCCGCCGCCGCCGAACGACGACACCGGATCGCGCATCCGCAGCGCGAGATCGCGCATGGCCAGCTCGGCGTGGAAGTGGTCGCCGGCGCCGCGCGCGCGCGCCACCCGCTTCAGATCGTTCTCGACGATCTCTCCGAGATCGCGCCCGAGCTCGCCGAGGCGACGCAGCGACGCGCCGCCGCCGTCGATCGCGCCGACGTCGACCTCGACGCGCGCCTTGGCCTCGGCGTTCTCCTTGTTCTCTCTGGAATCGTCCTTCGCGGACATGCCGCTCGCCGAGAGGCCGAGCTCGCGGATGCCGTCGGCCGCGTCGTCGGCCACGCCGGAGATCAGCTTGCCGATGGTCCGCGCGTCGCGGAAGCCGAGCGACCTCACCGCGCCGTCGACACCGAGGACGAGCTTCTCGATCCCCGCGAGGGCGGCGGCGTGCGCGGCGGCCGTCGGCGACTTCGCCAGCGCGGTCACCGCCTCGCGCGCCTTGCGCAGCCGACCGCGCGCGGTCGAGGCGACGCGCGGGGGCGCCCGCAGGCCGTCGTGGGAGGTCGCCAGGTACGTCTCGAGCTGGTCGGCCGCCTTGTCGAACGCCTCTTCGAGCTCCTTCGCGCTCGCCGCGCCGGGCGCCTTCGACGACGCGAGGGCCTTGGCGAGCACGTCGACGAGCGTGTCGCGCACCTCGCGCATCTTCTCGTAGCGCTTGGCCTCGGCGGCGCCGATCACCGGCGGGATCAGCGTGAGCTCGGCGCTCCGGCCCCACTTCGGACCGGTGATCGGATCGTTGTCGCGCGCCTCGACGCGCACGCGGACCGGCGTGCGCGCGGCGCGGATGAGCGGATCGCTGGTGCGCAGCACGTGCCCGCCGCGGTCGTGCTTCGGCTCTCCGTCGAGCTTGGCGAGCACGCGCCGCTCCTCGCGAGTGCCGATGCGGATGACCAGGTGGACCTCGCGCAGGCCGTGGTCGTCGGACGCGTCGTAGCGGAGCGCGATGGCGCCGTCGGTCTTGGCGATCTCGATCGTGTCGGGCGCGCCCTCGAGCGTGACCAGCGGCACCTCGTCCTGGATCGCGGTCAGCTCCCACCCGTGCGGCTCCTCGATCGCGACCGCGCCGAAGCGCGCGCGCACGCGGAGCTTGCCCGAGACCGTGACCGACCAGTGCGCGACGACGCCGCCGCTGCCGTCGTCGATGAACGGCACCTCGTGGTAGTCGTCGGCGAGCACCAGCGTGCGACCGGTGCGCCGCGGCAGCCCGTGCACGACGAGGGCGGCGCCGCGCTCGGCGGTGAACGCGCCGTAGCCGTGATAGCGCGCGTCGGTCTTGTGCACGTACGCAGGCGGATGGACGGTGAGTTCCACCGCGTCGAGCCAGGGCAGGGCGATCGGCGCGACGCCCTTCTGCGCGAGGGCGACGTCGAGCCCTTCGACGAACCGCGCGGGCGCGACGACCAGCACGACGAGCGCGAGCGCGACGACCCCGAGCGACAGCTTGCGCGCGAGATCGCCGAAGCCCTCGCCGCGCGGACGAAGGCGGCCGAGGTCGAGACGGCCGAGCGCGCGCGCCGCGTGCAGCCGCGCGAGCGCCGGCGACACGCCCTCGTGGTCGGAGGACCGCTCGATGCGCTCGGCGAGCGCGACTTGCGCGAGGGCGGCGTCGACCTCGCGGCGCCCGAGGACGAACCCCGCCGAGCCGACCACCTTCCGCGGATCGCGCGAGCGCCGCCGCACCACGAGCTCGGCCACGGCCGGACCGACGACCGCCGCGATCAGCAGGACCGCGGCGGCGATGCGCGTCGCCGGCGTGCCCACCCGGGCGAGGTGCGCCCCCGCGACGATCGCGAACGTCAGCAGACCGACGACGACCTTGACGCGCTCGGCGAAGAGCGGCGCCCACAGGTCGGAGCGGACGCGCGCGGCGACCGCGGCCACTCCCTGCGGAGAGCCCTCCGGAGAGCCCTCAGGAGAGCCCTCGGGAGAGCCCCCAGGAGAGGATCGCGTCGGCCGTCGGGGCTCCGGGCTGCGCGGGCGCGGCTCGGCGTACACCCCCCAACCCTAGTCACCCGCGGCTGCGGCGGCTACCGGCCTTTTCCGCCCGACCGGGCCGGTCCGCTCATCCTTGCGTTTCGCTCGGAGGTCGGGTTCCTTTCGCGCCATGAAGCGCTCCAGCTTTCTCCTGGGTTCCCTTCTCGTGTCGAGCATCCTGCTGGGCTGCGGCGGCGCCGGCCGCTGGGGTCATGCGCGGCACTACGAGCCGACCAAGGACGAGAAGTCGGCGATCGAGGGCGCCCGCGATCTCGACGCGCCGATGGCCACGCTCAAGCCCGAGGCGTGGCGCGGTCAGAAGGTGAAGTTCTTCATGGTCGTGTCCGAGCGGAAGGACGCGCCCGGCGGCGGCGCCTACCTCACCGGGCAGGTCCACACGCTCAACGAGATCAACGGCTGCGAGAACAAGTTCGACGAGGACAGCTGCCGCGTGACCATCAAGCCGAAGGGCCACGAGACGGTGCACGCCGTCGTCCGCCTGCAGCCCGACGAAGACGCGGGCCCGCTCCGCGTCGGCAACGGCTCGCTCGTGCGCGTGGTCGGCGTGCTCACCGACGCGACCGATCCCGACGACGGCAAGCTGGTGATCCAGGCATCGTGGTACCGCCAGTGGCCGATCGGCTACTACGCGCGCGAGGGCGATCTGAGGCAGTAATCTCCGCGCGAGCACCGCGCGGCCCCGAAGCCCGCGGCCGCTCGACACGTCGGGCTGGTCGTCGATACCGTCCGGATCGTGCCTCGCCCGATCACTCCCGAGGATCTCTGGAAGCTCCGGCGCGTCGGTCTGCCGAGCGTCGCGCAGAGCGGTCGCTTCGCCGTCGTCGGCGTCAAGTCGTACGACGTCCAGGCGAACGAGGGGCGCGAGGTGCTCCACCGGGTCGAGCCCGGCGCGCCGCCGATCCCGCTGACCGACCCGGACGCCTCGGCGTCGGCTCCGGCGATCTCGCCCGACGAACGGCTGCTCGCCTTCGTGCGCAAGCCGCGCCGCGGCGAGGCGCCGGCGAACGAGCACGCGCAGCTGCACGTGATGTCGATGTCGGGCGGCGAGGCGCGCAGGCTCGGCGAGTTTCCGCTCGGGTGCGACGACCCGCGCTGGCTGCCCGACGGCCGTCGCGTGGTGGTGGTCGCGCAGGTGCACCGCGAGGCGATGACCCTCGCCGGCACCCGCGAGCGCGTGCTCGAAGGCAAGAAGCGCAAGGTGCGCGCGCACGTCACCGAAGATCGCGTCTACCGCTTCTGGGATCGGTGGCTCACCGACGGGCTGGTGCCGCACCTCTTCGTGGTCGACGTGGAGACCGGCGCGGTGCGCGATCTGACGCCGGAGTCGGATCGCTGGTTCGATCTGATGGACGAGCCGGGGCAGTACGACGTCTCCCCGGACGGCAAGGAGATCGTCTTCGCCGCGAACTCCTCCCGGCCGCCGCACGATCGACTGCGCTGGGCGCTCTACACCGTCGACGTCGATCCGCCCGACGACCCCGAGAGCCCCGGCGCAGGAGAGGTGCGCTGCCTCACCCCGGAGCAGCCGGCCGACGACATCCGCCCCCGCTACTCGCCCGACGGGCGCTTCGTCGCCTTCGGCATGCGCCGCGACGACTACTACGGCGATCGCGTGCGCCTCTCGCTGGTCGACCGGGAGACCGGCGCGATCCGCGTGCTCACCGAGTCGTGGGACATGTCGCCGAGCGAGTGGTCCTGGCGCGACGCGCGCACGCTGGTCGGCGTGGTCGACGAGCGCGCGCGGGTCTCCCTCTTCGAGCTGCCGATCGAGGCGGGCAGCGCCCCGCGGATGCTCGTGCGTGAGGGGACGATGCACGGCGTCGGCGTCGGCGCCGACGGGTCGATCTGGGTCCAGCACCAGAGCCTCGTGCGCCCGCCGGAGATCGCCCGCATCGTCCTCGCGGGCGCCTCCGGCGCCGCTCTCGAGCGGGTGAGCGGCTTCAACGACGCGCTGCTCTCCGAGCTCGACCTCGGGGCGCCCGAGGAGGTCGAGATCGACGGCGCCGGCGGCGATCGCGTGCAGATGTTCGTGCTGCGCCCGCCCGGCTTCGATGGGTCCGAGCAGGGGCCGGAGAAGAAGTGGCCGCTCGTGCACCTGATCCACGGCGGACCGTACGGCGTGTTCGGCGACACCTGGCACTTCCGCTGGAACGCGCAGGTGATCGCCGCCTCCGGGTGCGTCGTGGCGATGGTGAACTTCCACGGCTCGGCGTCGTTCGGCGAGGCGTTCGCGCGCTCCATCCTCGGCGACTGGGGCGGCAAGCCGGCCGAAGACGTGCTGCGCGCGACCGACGCGCTCATCGCGCGCGGCTTCGTCGACGAGGAGCGCGTCGCCATCACCGGCGGATCGTACGGCGGCTATCTCACCTGCTGGCTCGCCACGCAGACCGACCGCTTCCGGTGCGCCATCGCCCACGCGGCGGTGTTCAATCTATCGACCCTCTATGGATCGGACGTCACCCAGGGCACCGACCTCGAGATGGGCGCGGTGCCGTGGGGCGACCAGGCCGCGCGCGATCTGTTCGCGCGCTGGGATCCGGCGCGCGCGAGCCACGGCTACCGCACGCCGATGCTCGTCATCCACGGCGAGCTCGACTACCGCGTGCCGGTCACCCACGGCCTCGAGCTGTACGGCATCCTCAAGGCGAAGGGCGTCGAGGCTCGCCTCGTGTACTACCCCGACGAGAACCACTGGATCCTCGCGCCGCAGAGCTCGCTCCACTGGTACGGCGAGTTCCTCGGCTGGCTTCGCCGGCACCTCTTCTGAGCGCGCTCATGCTCCGGAGAGCGTCCGATCCGGCGCGCTCCGCCGCCGCGCCCGACCGTGCGCTGCGCCTGCCGGATCTGGCAGCTCCGACATGTCAGTTCTGGCATGGGCGACGCGCCGGCCGGACCGCCGAGCCGGGAGCCCCGCGCGGCGCGCGCGCACGGGTTGGCACCCCGCGTGCTCCAGAGCCGCGCGACGACGGTGGAGCGCGCGCACGGCGGGCGCACCGAGGAAGCGCCATCCCGCGGCGGCGCAGAGGAGGATCGCAGTGAGCGACGCGCTGCTCTCGACGACGAAAGAGGTCTACGGCGCGCTCGGCGCGGTGATCGATCCGGAGATCGGTCTGGACATCGTGACGCTCGGGCTCGTCTACGACGTGGAGATCCACGACGGCGACGTGGACGTGACGTTCACCCTGACGACGCCGGGCTGTCCGATGGAGCGCGTCATCACCGACGGCATCATGAACGCCGTCGGAGCGGTGCCGGGCGTGCGGCGCGTGAGCCCGCAGCTCGTGTGGGAGCCGCGCTGGCACCCGGGGCTCGCGCAGGAGGGCTCGCTGTGAGCCGCGCCGAGCGACGTCGAGCTCGGGCGCGGCGGTCAGCGCCGCACGACGAGCGTCGTCCATTCGGTGCCGAGCGCGACGCGCGGCACGGTGATCGTCCCGTCGGACCCCACCGTGAGCTCGCCCTTCTGCGCGCCGTGCTCCCACGCGAGCTTCTCGCCCGGATCGGCGACGAACCGCTGCACGCGTCGCAGCGTCACGTCGACCACGATCGGCAGCTTCGCCGCGACCTTGTCGTCGATCGTCGGGTACCCCGCGCGCGGCGGATCCTTGCCGGTCCCCGACAGCACGCGCAGCGGTAGCTCGAGGCGATCGGTGGTGTCGACGACCTTGGTCGCGTCCCAGCGCAGGTGGCGATTCAACGCGCCTGCGAGCTCGCCCTTCCAGCCGGTGTCGCCCGCGATCGTGACGTTCGCGGCGAACCCGCTGCTCTCGTCCCACGCGACCTTGCCGTTGCCCGTGCCGTCGCCCGGATCGCCGTCGTGCGAGGCGTTCGCGAACGCCGGCACGACGCGATCGAGCCCGAGGAACGCGGTCGCGTCGCCGATGCGGCTCCAGCCGCCGTCCCACCAGCCGTCGGGCATCACCGGATCGGCAGGTCCATGACCGCCCTCGTCCCACACCGCGTAGTGGGGGTGCCCGCGCAGCGCCTGATAGAACGACTGCTTGGTCAGCGGGCTCGCGACCGTCACCGCGCCGAAGTGGATCGTCGCGTCGTCCTTGCCGTGCTTGAGGAACAGGAACTGCCCCGCGGCCTCGTCCTCGTCGCGCAGCACGCGGGTGAGATCGAGCCGGTCCCACACGCCCATCCCCGCGCCGTCGTCGAGGTTGGCCGCGCGCGTCCCCCACAGCTTCTCGAGCGTGGCGAGCCGCGCCGGCCGGTGGTTGCGCGCGATCGCCTGGCCGAGCCACGCGTCGATCCCCGCGAAGTGACGCGCCCACAAGAGGCCGATGGTCATCGCGCCCGCGCCGCCCATCGAGCTCCCGGTGATGAAGGTGCGATTGGGATCGCCGCCCTGCGTCCGGTGCGCCCAGTCGACGAGCTGGAGCACGCGTCGCGCGGTGTACGGCGGCACCTTCCCGGTCGTCGGGCTGCCCCCCGGGAGGTTGGCCGAATAGCCCCAGAAGTAGCTGTTCATCGGATCGTGCGGCTGCACGACCACGTACGCGCTGCACCCGGTCGAGGCGCTCGGCGCGCCGCCGAGGCCGTGCAGCGGCACGCGCAAAGGGACGCGCGCGGCCTTCGAGGCGGTCTTGGGCACCACCGCGATCGCGGTGAACGTGCGCCCGGCGTACCCGGGGCTGTCGGTGTAGGCGTCGGTCTTCTGGCCGAGCGTCAGCCGACGACACGAGCCGAGGTCCTCGGTCTTCGTGACCGCGAGCTCGGGCGGGTGGATCGTGTCGGTGACGGTGATCGCGAACGAGACCTCCGCCGTCCCCGCCGCGTTGCGCGCCTGCACCGTCACCTTCGTCGGCGGCAGCCCGCCCTGGATGAAGTCCGGGCGGAACGAGATCGCGCGTGTCTTCCGATCGAAGCGCGCGCCGGGCGGGAGCCCGACCGCCGCCACGCTCACCGCGTCGGTCGCGACGACGGGGACGACGAGCAGCTCGTCCTCGGCGACCACCCGATCGGCGATGGCTGCGAGGGCAGGGGGCGAGCGGGAGGCGTCGCCGGAGTCCGCGGCAGTCGCGTCGCTCTGCGGCGCGTCGATCGCGAGGGCATCGGCGGCGTCGACGTCCGGCCCGCGCGGAGCGGCCGCGTCCTCGCCGCCACACCCGGCGATCAGGAGGACGATCGCGCCCCAGCGCCTGGTCATCGTCGCATCTTGTCGCGGATCTCCGGGCGCCACCACGCTCGCGCGAATGTCGCGCGAATGTCGCGCGAATGTCGCGGCGGCTCAGGCGCTGGCGCGCGGGCGTTCCCCCGCGATCGGCGCGCGCACCGAGGCCTGCGGCGCCTCGCGCTCCTCCGGCGGCTTCCAGTGATCGGTGATGAGCCGTGCGCCGCGCTTGTAGGTGAAATACGAGTAGGCCCACCCGAACATCACCGCGAGGCGGTTGCGGAAGCCGATCAGGTACCAGATGTGCACGACCAGCCAGGTGAGCCACGCGGCGAAGCCGGTCAGCCGGAGGGCGCCGGTCTGCGCGATGGCGCGCTTGCGGCCGATCGTCGCCATGGTGCCCTTGTCGAAGTACTCGAACCGCTCGTGCGCCTCGCCGTGCATCGCGCGGACGATCGAGCGCGCGACGGTGCGCGCCTGCTGCATCGCCACCGGGCTGACGCCGGGCAGCGGCTTGCCGTCGGGCGTGTGGAGGAACGCCACCGCGTCGCCGATGGCGAACGCCTCGCGGTGACCGGGCAGGGTCAGATCCGGCTCGACGATCACCCTGCCGCCGCGATCGAGCGGCACGCCGAGCGTCTTGGCGAGCGGCGTCGGCGCGACGCCGGCGCCCCACAGCACGGTGCGCGCCTCGACCCGCTCCGTCTCGGCCCGCCCGTCAGCCGCGCGCTGCGCGATGACCACGCCGTCCTGATCGATCGCGTTCACCCGCGCGCCGAGGCGCACGTCGACGCCGAGATCGCTGAGCTGGTCGACGGCGCGCAGCGAGAGCTCCTCGTCGAACGAGGGGAGGATGCGCGGGCCCGCCTCGATGAGGATGACCTTGGTGCGCGCGGGATCGGTCCGCCGGAACTCGCGCGCGAGGACGGTCTTCGAGAGCTCGGCGATCGCGCCGGCGAGCTCGACGCCGGTCGGCCCGCCGCCGATGACGACGAACGTCAGCAGCCTCTTGCGCTCGTCGTCGTCGATCGCCCGCTCGGCGCGCTCGAAGGCGACGAGCACGCGGCGGCGGATCTCGACCGCGTCCTCGATCGACTTGAGGCCGGGCGCGAAGCGCTCCCACTCGTCGTGCCCGAAGTAGCTGTTCTGGGTGCCCGGCGCGTAGATCAGGTAGTCGTACTCGAGGGTGCCGTCGGACAGCTGCAGCACGCGGCGCTCGAGATCGATCGACGTCACCTCGGCGAGCAGCACCGTCGCGTTGCGCTGGCCACGCAGCACCGAGCGGATGGGGGACGCGATGTCTGCGGGGGACAGACCGGCCATCGCCACCTGGTAGAGCAGCGGCTGGAACAGGTGATGGTTGCGCCGATCGACGACCGTGACGCGGACGGGCGCGCGCCGCAGCGACTGCGCCGCGGTGAGACCGCCGAACCCCGCGCCGAGGATGACGACGTGAGGCAAGCGCTTCTGCTCTCTCGGCTCTCTCATGGGACTCATCCACAGAATGGGGTCCGAGCGGGCGCGAAGGAAGGGGGCGTCCGTTCCAACGTCGGTGCGGGCCGAGCCGCTCGAGCTCGGATGCCTGCGATCATGCGAAGATCGAGGTCGAAGCGATGAACGTCGTCTCCACGCAGCGCGGTCGTTTCGCCTTGCTCGCCGAGGGCGATCCGGGCGCGCCGCTCTCGCTCTTCCTCCACGGCTTCCCCGACAGCGCCGACGCCTTTCGTCCGGTGCTCGCGGCGGCGGCCGCACGCGGCCACCGCGCCGTGGCGCCCTTCCTCCGCGGCTACGCGCCCTCGACGCTCGAGGGACCGTACGACGCCGAGGCGCTCGCCGACGACGTCGTCGCGATCGCCGACGCGCTCGGCGCGCCCCGGTTCTCGCTCGTCGGCCACGACTGGGGCGCGGTGGTGAGCTACGTCCTCGCCGGTCGGCACCCGGCGCGCGTGTCGTCGCTCGTGACGTTGTCGGTGCCGCACCCGATCGCGTTCCTCGAGGACCTGGTGCGCGCGCCCGCGCAGCTCCGTCGCAGCTGGTACATGGCGTTCTTCCAGCTGCGCGGCGTCGCCGATCGCGCGGTCCCTCGCGACGGCTTCGCGTTCGTCGATCGCCTCTTTCGCGCGTGGTCGCCGGGGCTGCGGGTCGAGCCGGGCGCGCTCGAGCGCGTGAAGGCGGCCATCGCACCGGGGTTCCCGGCGGCGATCGAGTATTACCGCGCGCTGCTGTGGCCGCCCGGCGGAGCGCTCGCGCGCGCGCGCGCCGTGGCGAGCCGTCCGATCCATGCGCCGACGCTGCACCTCACCGGCGCCGACGACGGCTGCATCGGTCCCGGCGTCGGCCGGGCGCAGCGGCGCTTCTTCCGCGGCGCGTTCGTCAGCGAGGTGCTCCCCGGCGTCGGTCACTTCGTGCACTGGGAGCGCCCCGAGTTGATCGCCGAGCGCGCGGTCGCCTGGATCGACGAGCACGTCGCCCGACCGCGACACGAGCGCTAGCGCGGTTGACGGGCAGAGCCACTCCGGGTTTGTCTCGCCCTCAGATCAGAGGGACGGATGATGCGGAGAATCGGCGACACGCCGTGTCGTGGGTCGCGTGCGCTCGTGGCGCGCCTGATGCTGCAGTGGATGGTCGCCGCCCTCGTGGCGTGCTCGTCGCGCGGCGAGGCGCCGAGCGCCGGAGCACCGGACGCATCGGCCACCTCGGCCACCTCGGCGCTCGAGCGGGAGCCCGAAGCGCCCGAGGTCGCCGCCGTCGCCGATGGCGTCGCGAGGTCGCTCTCGTCGGTCCCCTCGCTCGCCGGCCGCTTCACGACCAACGCCGACGGGTTCGCGCGCGCCAGAGACGGTGTCGTCTCCGCCGGGTGGCGCGCCGCGTGGGTCGATCGCGGTCGCACCGTCGGAGCTCGGCTCCCCGCGTCGGCGAACCTGCCCTTCGAGGCGGGCGTCGGCGTCAGCGAGCTCTATCGGCTGTCGTTCACCCACGTCGGCGCGCACGCGGCGCCCGTCGGGGTCGCGGACGGCCGCGCCGTCTACCGTGACGTGTACCCCTCCACCGACGTCACGTTCGTCGGCTCGGAGGAGCGGCTCGAGTGGGCCTACACGCTGCCCGACGACCCTGCCCCCGGCGCGTTCCGGCTCGAGCTGACGCTCCCGAAGAACGTGACGTCGGCGCGCGACGCGGTCGACGGCTCGATCGAGTTCGTCGACCGGGAAGGCGCCGCCCTCTTGCGGATGCCGCGCGCGCTCGCGGTCGACGCCGCGGGCGTCCAGCGCGACGCGCCGCTGCACTGGGACGGTCGGTTCGTCTCGGTCACGCTCGATCGCAGCGGCCTGCAGTTCCCGATCGTGATCGACCCGGCCATCGAGACGATCGTGTGGGAGCCGCGCGTGCGCATCCCCGACGGGCGTCGGCAGCACGCGACCGCGTACGACTCGGCCCGCAAGCGCACCATCGTGTTCGGCGGCACGAGCGGCGGCACGACGATGCGCGACACCTGGGAGTGGGACGGCACGGTGTGGTCGCTGCGGTCGAACGCGGGCCCGAGCACCCGCGCCGAAGCCGCGATGGCGTACGACTCGGCCCGCGGCGTCACCGTGCTGTTCGGCGGCACCCTCGGCGGCCAGGAGACGTGGGAGTGGGACGGAACCACGTGGACGCAGCGCTGCACCACGACGCCCTGCTCCACGACGCGCCCGCCCTCGCGCAGCCACGCGCGCATGGCCTTCGACACGGTCCGGGGCAACGCCGTCTTGTTCGGCGGCGTGAACGGCACGACCGTGTTGTCGGACACGTGGACGTGGAACGGCACCGCCTGGACCAACGTGCCGGCGGCCGGCCCGTCCGCGCGCCACGCGCACGGCATGACCTGGGACAGCGCCGCCTCGCGCGTGCTGGTGTTCGGCGGCACCACCGCGTGGCCGAGCGGCACGAACCTCAACGACGTGTGGGCGTTCAACGGCACGACCTGGACCGCCGTCACCACGAGCGGGACCCCGCCGTCGGCCCGCAATCGCATGCTCTTCACCTTCCAGGCGCACAACGGGCGCGCGCTGGTCCACGGCGGTGGCGGCAGCGGATACCTCGGCGACACCTTCGAGCTGATCAGCGCGACGAACACCTGGGTCACCGTGAGCGCGACCGGCCCGTGGCGCAGCGAGATCGCCGGCGCCTACGACTCGGCCCGCTCCGCCGTGGTCATGTTCGGCGGCACCTACTCCAACACCCTCTCCGACACCTGGGAGTTCCAGGGCGGCGCGTGGGTGCAGCGCACCGGCGATCGCGAGCTGGCGGCGAGCGCCTACGACTCGTTCCGCAACCGCATCGTCCTCTTCGGCGGCGCGACGGGCGGCGTCGCGACGAAGGAGACCTGGGAGTACGACGGCTTCACCTGGTCGAAGGTGTGCACCACCGCCCCGTGCTCGACGACCCTCCCGGAGGAGCGTACGGGCGCCGCGGCCGCGTACGACTCGGCGCGTCGCAAGTTCGTGATCTTCGGCGGCGGCTCGGTCGCCGACACCTGGGAGTACGACGGCACCGCGTGGGTCAAGAAGTGCACCGTCGCGCCGTGCGCCAACCCGGCCAACCGCTGGGGCGCGGTCGCGGCGTTCGACTCCGTGCGCAACAAGCTGGTGATGTTCGGCGGCAGCGGCGCCGGCGCGACCCAGACCTGGGAGTGGGACGGCAGCACCTGGACGCAGGTCTGCACGATCGCGCCGTGCTCGTCGTCGGTGCCGCCCGGGCGCTACTTCGCCGGCATGACCTTCGACTCGAGCCGCGGCAAGATCGTCCTCTTCGGCGGTCAGGATCCCGCGACCTCGGCCTCCCGCGCCGACACCTGGGAGTTCGACGGCAGCACGTGGACGCAGGTCGCCACCACCGGTCCCAGCGCCCGCTCGCGCATCCGCCTGGCGTTCGATCCGATCCGCAAGAAGAGCGTGCTCTTCGGCGGGATGACCGCCACGAGCACGTGGGTCGGCGACACCTGGGAGTGGAACGGCTCGACGTGGACCCGCACCTCGACCACCGGCCCCTCGATGCGCGACGCCTATTCGCTCGACTACGACACCGGCCGTCGTCGGGTGGTGCTCCACGGCGGCGGCGGCGGCATCCGCTACGGCGACACCTGGGAGTACTACACCCGCGGCGGCGCGTGCGCCGTCGGCACCGAGTGCGCGACCGGCTTCTGCGTCGACGACGTGTGCTGCGAGCAGCTCGGGTGCAGCACCTGCCAGGCGTGCAACACCGCAGGCAGCCCCGGCAACTGCGCCGCGGTGGTCGCCGCCGACGATCCCGACTCGTGCCCGGCGGCGGTCGCCACGTGCGACGCGGCCGGCACCTGCCGCAAGAAGCAGGCGCAGTCCTGCGTCGCGAACGCCGAGTGCGCGAGCGGCTCCTGCGCCGACGGCTACTGCTGCAACACCGCGTGCTCCGGCGGGTGCGACGTCTGCAACGTCACGCCGGGCACCTGCACCGTGCTCGCCAAGGGCGCCACCGGATCGTCGCCCACGTGCGGTCCGTACTTCTGCGACGGCGCGTCCGGCGCGTGCCCGCAGACCTGCGCGGCCGACGCCGACTGCGCCGCGACGCACTTCTGCGCCGCGGGAGGGATCTGCCTCGTCCGCCGGCTCGCCGGCAAGACGTGCAACACGGACGCCGGCGGCGACTGCAACGTGACCGGATGCCACGAGTGCGCGCCGACGCTCACCTGCAAGGACGGCTACTGCTGCAACGGTCCGTGCGGCGGCAGCTGTCGCACGTGCGCGAAGACGCCCGGCACCTGCACCGACGTCCGCGGCGACGACGACCTCGACACCTGCACCGGGACCAACACCTGCTCGGCGACCGGCTCGTGCCTCGCGAAGAACGGCGAGGCGTGCACGCTCGCGACGCAGTGCGCGAGCGGCAACTGCGTCGACGGCGTGTGCTGCGAGACCGCCTGCAGCGGCGGCTGCGACGTGTGCACCACCGGCAAGTGCACGATCGTCGCCCAGGGCAACGCCGGCGCGAGCCCCGCGTGCGGCGCCTTCGTCTGCAACGGCTCGCTCGCCGGCTGCCCGACCAGCTGCGGCAACGACGCCGACTGCAGCGCCGGGTACTACTGCAACGCGGCGGGCACCTGCGTCGCGCGCAAGGCCAACGGGGCGACCTGCAACACCCAAGCCGGCGTCGACTGCAAGTCCGCGGGCTGCCGCGCCTGCGCGTCGAACAACTGCATCGACGGCTACTGCTGCGACACCGCGTGCGGCGGCTCGTGCGACGCCTGCAACGGCGCCGCGCTCGGCTGGTCCGGCGCGGCGAACGGCACCTGCGCGATCGCGCCCGTCTCCTACGCGGGCAGTCCCTCGTGCGGCAGCTACGCGTGCAACGGCGCCAGCGCCACGTGCGCCACCGGCTGCACCTCCGACGCACAGTGCGGCTCGGGCTCCTACTGCAACGCGTCGGGCGCGTGCGTCGCGCAGAAGGCGCAGGGCTCGTCCTGCAACCTCGCGACCGACTGCAAGACGTCGGGGACCTGCCGCGCGTGCGGGACCGGCAACTGCGTCGACGGCTTCTGCTGCAACACCGCGTGCGGCGGCCAGTGTCAGGCGTGCGACGTGACCGGCGCGCAGGGAACCTGCGTCACGGTGACCGGCGCGGTGCACGTCAACCTCGCGATCCCCGCGCGCACCGCGTGCGCGGGCACCGGCGCGTGCGCGTCGACCTGCAACGGCAGCGACGCGACGAAGTGCAACTACCCCGGCAGCGCGATCGCGTGCGGGAGCGCCGCGTGCGGGGCCGGCGTCGCCACGGCGGTGGGCACCTGCAGCGGCGCGGGCGCCTGCAACCAGTCGACGACGCCGTGCGGCAACTACGCCTGCGGCGCGACCACGTGCAAGACCTCGTGCTCGACCGACGCCGACTGCGCGGGCAGCAGCTACTACTGCTCCGGCGCGGCATGCGTGGCGAAGAAGGCCAACGGCGACACCTGCGGCGCGGGCAACAACTGCGCGAGCGGCAACTGCGTCTCGGGCATCTGCTGCGACACGGCGTGCAGCGGCGCGGGCCTCTCGTGCAGCATCACCGGCTCGATCGGCAGGTGCTCGAAGGTCAAGGGCACGGCGTGCACGACCTCGAGCGAGTGCGGCACCGGGTTCTGCGTCGACGGCGTGTGCTGCGACGGCGCCTGCACCGGACAGTGTCAGGCGTGCGACGTCAGCGGCTCGCTGGGGACGTGCGTGACCGTCACCGGGGCCGTGCGGATCAACACCGCCATCCCGGCGCGCGTGGTGTGCGCAGGGACCGGCACCTGCGCGTCGACGTGCAACGGCGTCGAGGCGACGAAGTGCAACTACCCGGGCAGCTCGATGTCCTGCGGGAGCGCGTCTTGCACCGCAGGCGTCGCGACGAACGCGGGCACGTGCAACGGGGCCGGGACATGCACCCAGTCGACGACGACGTGCGGCAACTACGCCTGCGGCGCGACGACCTGCAAGACCTCCTGCACGGTCGACACCGACTGCGCGACCGGCAGCTACTACTGCGCCGGCGGCGCGTGCGTCGCCAAGAAGACGAACGGCGACGCCTGCACCGGCAACAACGCGTGCACGAGCGGCAACTGCGTGAGCGGCATCTGCTGCGATACGTCGTGCACCGGCGCGGGCCTCTCGTGCGCGATCACCGGCTCGCTCGGCAAGTGCAGCAAGACCAACGGCACCGCGTGCACC
>JACPFM010000032.1:0-74493 GCA_016182965.1 Deltaproteobacteria bacterium
CTTGCCGAGGCCGCCGCCGCCGCCGGGGCAGCCGCACTTGCCGGTCTCGCCGGAGCGGCTCGTCGAGATCACGCCGCAGAACCCGCCGCACACGCCGCCCTCGCCGGTGCACGAGCCGACGCACGACCGGGTCGCGCCGGCGCCGCCCGGTCCGCCCGGCGCGCCGTTGCTGCCCTTGATGCCGGCGGCGCCGTCGGCGGGAACGAAACCAGAAAATCCGAAACTGCCGGGGATCTTGGCCGGCGCGCCGTTGGGACCGGGCGAGCCGTGCGCGCCGTGCGTGCCGGTGGCGATGGGGCTGCACGCGTAACCGGTGCACGCGATCGGCACGCCCGGCGCGCCCCCGCTCGCCGCGCCGCCGTTGCCCGCCGAGCCGGCGACGATCTCGACGTCATCGAGCGCGAACTGCGACCCGTCGCCGCGGACGAACACGCCGATGATCGACTCGCCCGACGTGTCGGGCACGGTGGCGCCCTTCGATTTCGTCGCGATGGTGACGCCGCGGAGCCCCGAGCGGTGCGTGACGAGATCGGCGAGGACCGCGACGCCGGTCGGGGCGGCGATGACGGTCTGTGCGCGCGCGCCGGCCGCGCAGTTGCGCGTCCACGACGCGCCCGTCGCCTTCCAGCCGCCCTCGACGAAGATGCCCGGCGTCGAGTCGGCGAAGGTGACGGCCTCGGCGTAGGTGCCGACGTCGAGGAACACGCGCGAACGACCGAGCCCCCGCGCGGCCTTCATCGCGACGGTGATCGATTTGTACGGCTTGAGCCGCGTGCCATCGCCCGACGCGTCGCTGCCGACGGGGCTCGCGAAGATACCCATCGCGTCGTCGGGCACCGCCGCCGGATCGCAGGCGGGAGCGTTCGCATCGGCGCCGTCGCCGGTCGTGGCGTCGGGTGCGGCGTCGGCCGTCGCGCCGTCGACCGGCGCGGTCTCGGCGGACGCGTCGTCGGTCGTCGGAGCGACCTCGAACGAACCGGAAGAACAGCCGGCGGCGACGACGAGCATGAGGCAGAACGACGCGAGGCGCATGAGCTCCTGACCCGGATCGGCGGGGATCGGCGTTGTGACGGGCCGTCCCTGCTCTCTCTTCATCGGCCTCGCGTCAACATGCCCCCGAGCTTGCGCCATCGCAACGAGACGAGGCGGTGGAGCAGCGCTCCGCTAGGGCGTGGGCGCGGCGTACTAGGGGCAGGCCGTCGCCGCCGCCGCGCACGTCGCGACCGAGGTGCACGTCGAGTTGAAGGCGGTCACGAGCTGGTGGGCGGTCTCGATCCCGTCGACGACGAACCAGACCCCGTACCGGCCGAGGTTCGCGTTGGCGCAGTCGGTCGTGGCCGTGTTCTCCATCGTGAACGTGTAGGTCCCGTCGGCGCCGATCGTCAGCGGCGACTCGGGCGTGAGCGACGGGGGCGCCGAGCCGCAGCTGACCTTCACGTAGTAGCGATAGGCCTTGGCGCTGGGGCGTCCGCGCACGGTGTAGCGCGCGAAGAAGGCGGGCGAGACGTGCGTCTTGCCGAGATCGGAGCAGCGGCCCGGATCGCTGCCCTCCTCGGTCGCCGTCGGCCGGTTCCAACACAGCGCGGCGAAGCAGTAGCTGCCCGTGCCGCACGCGTCGCCGGCGCAGCACGGCTTGCCCGCGACACCGCACGTCGTAGCGTCGGCGACGGCGCTGCCCGTGTCGACCGCGTCCGACGTGGAGGCGTCGTCGAAGGCCGCGGCGTCCTCGACGGGGAAGATGCTGGAGCCGTCGTTGCCGGTCGTGTCGTCGGTCGTGTCGGACGAGGCCGCGTCCTTCGGGTCGGGCGCGGTGTCTCCTCCGCCGGCGACGCAGGAGACGGCAAGGATCGAGAGGAGGGCGACGACGCGCACGTGCGCCAGCGTACCGCGTCCGGGCCGGGCCTGCTCCGGCCCCGTGCGCCTCAGGGGAGCGCGACGCCGGGCGGCCTGGTGTGCCGCACGCGTTCGCGCATCGTCGGCGCGTCGAGCTCCGTGATGAACGACGGGATCGCGCCCCACACGGCGTGGAACCCGAACCGGCGCAGCTCGCGGAGCGCGCTGTCCTTGTCCCATCCCTGCTCGACGATGCGGTACGACGCGATCGTGTAGCCGGTGCGATCGGCGCCGTGCTGGCAGTGCACGAACACAGGCGCGTTCGCCGGGTCGCGCACGATCGCGAGGACTTGGGCGACGACCTCGCTCTGCGGGTTCCAAGCCTGCGACGGGAGCTCGACGTAGCGAAGGCCGAGCCCCGCGATCGTCTCGCGGTCGGAGTGCGCGCTGCGCAGGTTGACGATCGTGCGGACACCCAGCGCCTTCAAGGTTCGGAAGCCGACCGCCGTCGGCTGCGCGCCGCGGTAGAGGACGGGCGACACCTGCGCGAAGTTCGAGAGCCCCGCGAGATCGTCCCGCGGCGCTGTCTGCGCCGTCGCCGACGTCGGCGCGCTGGCGATCGGGTGGCGCGGCGGCTCGGGCGTCGCCGAGCACGCGGTCAGGAGGACGACCAGGAGCGGCGCGGCGATACGCATGGGTCCTCTTCAGAAGGTCACGCCGGTGGTGACGCCGGCGCGGTGCACGCCGTCGACGTCCGGCACGAAGAACGCGTGGAGCGGCACGTAGAAGTTCCCGGAGCGCGGGGTCCAACCGGCGGCGATGATGGTGTGCGCCTGGCTGCCCTTCAACGGGGCGAGGTTCACGCCGACGCCGACTTGGAAGCTGTTTCGGAACTCGAAGCCGATGAGGCCGTTGGCGCTCGGGTAGAACCGGCTCTGCTCGAGGCCGCTGACCATGACGTTGCTCACCAGCAGCACGTTCATGTTGGAGTTCCCCAGCATGCGGTAGAAAGCCTCGTAGCCGATGAGGAACTGGTGCGGCGAACGCATCGCCGTTCGGTCGGCCAGGCTGTCACCGCCGAGCGCCTCGATCTTCTTCTGGTGCTCGAACACGTAGAGGTATCCGAGGCGGAAGCCGGTCAGCAGCCGCTGCTCGGCGAGCGACTCGCTCGAGCTCGGAGACGTCGCCCGATCGACGATCGGCGCGCTCGGCGAAGGGGCGACCGGCGAGGGTGCGGCCACGGAAGGCGCGCCCGAGGAGAACGACGGCGCCGCCGTCTCGACGGTGATCGTGGCCTTCGCCGTCGTGGGCGCGGCCGGCGGCAGCGGCGAGGGTGGCGGTGGTGACGCGGTCGGCGGAGCCTCCGCGTGCGGCGGCTGCGCGTCGGCGGCCGGCAGCACCTCGGCGTGCGCGGCGGCAGCGAACGACGACGTGAACAGGAGGACGGCGGTGGTCAGACGAGCGCGCATGGGCACCTCTCTTTCGTGCGCCGCGCCAATGCAACGGTCGATCCCAGACCCGTCCTTCGAGGATCCTGTGGCTTTTCCGCGACGATGCGGCGAGCGATTCGCGGGGCGTCGGCGATCGGGCTTCGCAGCCGCGAACGCGCGCGCGCATGGTCATGTCTTCGGCGTGTCTCGAGCGGCGACGCGCGCCGCTCGGTCGACGGTCGCTGGCCGCTGAAGTAACGCGGATCGGTGGCCGAGGAGCGGGGTCGAGCGGCGCGGTTCTTCGAAGGCTTCGCCAATGCGCTGCTCGAACGCGCCGTCCCGCGCGTGCGCGAGTGGCTGCAGGCGCGCTTCGGAGCCGGCGCCGACGTCGGCGGGATCCGCCTCGACGGGCGCGACGTCCACGTCGACGACACGCGCGTGCCGCTCGGTCCGCGCGCCCGGCTCACCATCGCGCGCGCCACCTTCCGCATCACCGGCGAGGCGACGCGCCCGCTGGTGCTGCACGCGCTGACCGGCGAGGTGCGCGTCGACGAGGGCGGGTTCGTCGCCCCGGTGCGCTTCGAGTCCTCGCGCGAGGTGCACGCCGAGGCGTGGATCGAGGGCGCGTTGACGGTCGAGCGCGCGACCTGGCCGCGCGTCGACGCCGCCGGCGAGCAGGCGCCGCTCGACGGATCGCTCGCCGTGCTGGTCACCTCCACGCGGTGGACGCTCGCGCGCGGCGCCTTCACGTGCGCCGACGCGCGCATCGCGATCGATGCCGAAGGGGACCTCGATGCGAGCGGTATGAAGCGCCTCTCGAGCGCGCGGGTCGACCTCCGCGACGCGCGGGCCGCGCACTTCGCCGACGCGGCGCTGGCGATCACCGGCGCGCGCATGAGCGGCGCGCTCACCCTGTTGAAGGAGGCGCGCGTCGAGGGAACGCTCGCCTGGCTCTCGCAATCCGGGCTCGACGCCGAAGTGAGCGCCACGACCGAGCGTTCCTCGCTGCGGGTGGTCGCGAACGCCGCGCTCGACGAGACGGTGCGCGGGACCATCGAGGGACGGATCGGTGTCGCCGAGGTGATGGAGGCGTTCGATCTGCCCGCGGTCGCGCGGCCGCTCGACGACGACGTCGCGCGCTGCGAGGCCCGGCTCTCCGGCACCACGCGCGCGCCGCGCACCTTCGGCACGCTACGCGCCGACGTCCTCCGCGTGCGGCTCGGGCGCCCGTCATTTCTCCCGCCGCGCGCCGTGAGGGACGCGGTCGTCGAGTTCGACGTCGACGCGCAGGGCGCGAAGGCGCACGGCTCGCTCGGGGTCGACGACGGCGCGGTGCGCTTCGACGCGAGCTTCCCGCTGGGCGGAGGCGAGCGCGCGCTGAAGCTCGAGCCCGATCGCGTCCCCGCGGAGTGGGCCTCCGATCTCGCGACTTCGAAGATCCCCGACGACGCGCGGGTCTCCGGCGAGCTCGGCCTCGACGGCGGGACGGTGCGCGTGACGACCGCGCGCACGCGCCTCGCGTTCGAGCCGCTGCGGGTGCGCGACGGTCGCTTCGTCGACACGCGGCTGCGCGGCGACGTGGCGTCGAGCGATCTCCTCACGCTCGGCCTCCTGCCGGCGGGCGCTCGGCTCGACGAGATCGCGAGCGTCGATGGCTCGGTCGACGGCCCGCTGCGTGATCCTGCGTTCGACGGCACGCTGCGCGTCCGCGACGTCGAGGTGGCGCTGCTCGCCTCGCGCGAGCGGGTGACGGTGCGCTTCGCCGACGCACCGGCGCTGCTCGGCGAGCTCGCCAGCGAACTGACCAGCACGCGGGTGCGCGTCGCCGGAGACGGCGCCCGACCGAGCGGCGAATGGTGGCTGCCGCGCGACGCCGCGCTCACCGGCGAGGTGGCGGTGGCCGCTTTCGCGATCGACGCCGAGATCGGCGTCGAGACGGCGACGTCGGCGATGTTGGCCAAGATCCGCGTGGGCGCGGACGGCGCGCTCGATGGGTCCACCGTCCGCGGTCGCCTGTCCTTCGCCGACGCGATCGTGATCGGCCTCTTCCGCAGTCGCGTCCGCCCGCGCCCGATCGGCGCCGCGAAGGTGAAGGCCGCGCTCGCGGGAACCAGCGGCCAGCCGGTGCTGCACGCCGATCTCGAGGCGGCGGCGCTCGATCTCGAGGTCCCGGCGATCGCGCCGCTCCCCTTGCGCGAGGTCTCCGCGCGCCTCACCGTCGACGGCGCGGGCCTCGTCGTGCGATCGATCGTCGCGCGCGTGCACGGCGGCGAGGCGAGCTGCGAGGCGCTCGTCGGGTTCGGCCCGGCGTTCGACGGCATGCAGTGGCGCATTCGCCTCGGCGGCGTGCGCATCGAGGAGATCGCGCTCGCCGAGCAGCGCAAGCTCGGCGCGTGGCTGCGCGGCGGCCTGCTCGGGTCCGTGACGCTCGACTCCCGCGGCGACGGTCCGCTGATCGGCAACGGCGAGCTGCGCGTCGACGGGCCCGAATACGAGGCGATCGCGCTCCTCGCTCCCACGCTGTCGCGTCACGGCCTCTCGACGCCCTCCCCCGTCGGCGTCGCGCCGCTCGTCTGCCGATTCGGCTTCGGCGAGCGCGGCGTGCGCTTCGACGGTCTCGACGCGCGCGTCGACGGCGTCGCCGTGAACGGCTGGACTACCATCGACTGGACGCGCGTGCTCGCCGGGCGCCTCGACGTCCAGCTCGACGCGCGCGTCGTGCGCAACCACGCGCTGCTCGGCATCCCGGCGCTGTTCGCGCGGACCATCCCCCTGGTCGTCGATCTCGGAGGCACCGTCGACGATCCGAGCGCGCGCCTGAATCCGCTGCAGACCCTCGGCGTGGCCGACACGGTCGACAGCGTGACCTCCGCGTTCGCCGAGCTGTTCGCCGTCCCCCGCCGCGAGCCGAGCGCGCCGACTCCCCGCCGCGAGCCGCCGCCCGCGCCCTCCTCGGAGCTCGACGCGATCCTCGATCGCATCCTCGATCATGATCCGCGCTCCGAGGACTTGATCGCGCAGCTGATCGATCGCGGCGTCGACGCCGACGAGTTCGAGCGGCTGCTCGACCGACGCCGCGCGGCGAGGCGACGGCGCTAGGGATGCGGAATGCGAGTTGGCGTACGCCGCGTATCTGTGGAAACGGCAGCGCGCCCTCCTCTCGTGAAGAGAGAGGCCCCGGGCACCGATTCGACGCGGTGAGCGCTGCGAGACCGTCAAATCGTGAAGCCGAGCGTCGCCAGCATCCACAGCTGGTGCACGCGCTCCGCTGGATGCATCGTGATCCACACGCCGCCCGGACCGGCCGGGTGGGTGATCGGGTCGCCGTTGCGGTCACGCACGACCGCCCACGGGCTCTCGCCAAACGCGGCGTACTCCCATCCTGCGAGGAGTCCGGCCGCGAGTCGCCGCGTGAACGACCAGCTCGACGCGACGCGCACACGCGCACCGAGCTTGCCGGTCGGCTCGAGATCGATCGGTGCGGACCGCTCCGAATCGATGCGCACCGCGGCGTGGAAGCTCGGGACGAGGGCCGCTTCGATCGTGAGGTCCACCGGCCGGGCGACGCGGGCCTCGAGCCGAGTGCCGATGGCCAGCGCGGCCCAGCGTTGCTGCCAATCCGCGGCGCCGACCGCGTCGATGCTGCGGGCCCAGTAGTGATACGCGAGGCCGACGTACTCGACGAGACGTATGTCGTCTTCGATCTCCAACCGCCCGCCGATGGCGAGCTCCGGCGTGATCCACCGATTCGTGGTCGTGGCCCGAAAGACGTCGGTCGTCGGGTCCCACACGCGATAGTCCGTCTTCCCCGCGATGGCCGTGACGCGAAGGCGAGCGAACAGAGGCAGGTCTCCCGAGGTCACCGCCTCGACCGCCGCCGCCGGCAGGAAGCCACGCTCGGTGGTGTCGATGGGCGCGTCCGACTGACGCGTGTGATCGACGTAGACCATACCCACGCCGGCGGTGGTGCGGACGGCAAGATCACCGGCACGGGCCGGCAGCGCCACCAGCGCAACGCCGAATGCCATGAACCAACACGCGGAGCGCATCGGATCGCCGGTCGTCACACCCGCACGACCCGCTTCCGCGTTCGCGTTCGCGTTCGCGTTCGCGTTCGCGTTCGCGTTCGCGTTCGCGTGCGCGTTCGCGTTCGCGTTCGCGTGCGCGTTCACGTTCTAGCCTTCTCCGCGCTTGATCCCGTACGCCCTGATCTTCTTGTGCAGATTCGTCCGCTCCACCCCGAGCGTCAGCGCGGCGCGCGAGATGTTCCACTCGAGCTCGCGCAGCGTGTCGACGATGTACTGCCGCTCGGCCCGATCGCGGTACTCGCGCAGCGTCATCCGCTCGCCGGTCACCGCGCGCGGCGGCATCGGCGTGCCCTCGTCGAGCTCCGGCGGCTCGGAGTCGCCGGCGCCCGTCTCCTCCTCCTCGAACGGGTTGGCGTGCGGGTCCTCCGGGAGATCGGCGATGGTGATGCGGTCGCCCGCGCTCAGGATCGCGGCGCGCTCGACCACGTTCTTCAGCTCGCGGACGTTGCCCGGCCACTTGCGGGCGCGGAGGGCGGCGACGGTCGACTCGTCGATGATTTTCACCTTCATGCCGTTCTCGCGGCAGAAGGTCTCGAGGAACGCCTGGGCGAGCAGCGGGATGTCCTCGATGCGCTCGCGGAGCGGCGGCGACTTGATGGGGAACACCGCGAGGCGGAAGAACAGGTCGTCGCGGAAGCGGCCGACCTTCACCTCGGCCTCGAGGTCCTTGTTCGTCGCGGCGAGCACGCGCACGTCGACGTGGATCACGTGCTCGCTGCCGACGCGGGAGATCTCGCCCTGCTGCAGGGCGCGCAGCACCTTGGCCTGCGCGGCGAGGTCCATGTCGCCGATCTCGTCGAGGAACAGGGTGCCGCCGTGCGCCTGCTCGAAGAACCCGCGCTTGCGGGCCTGCGCGCCGGTGAAGGAGCCCTTCTCGTGGCCGAACAGCTCGCTCTCGATGAGCTCGCGCGGGATGGCCGCGCAGTTGACCTTCACGAACGGCGCGTCCTTGCGCGGCGACAGCACGTGGATGGCGCGCGAGATGAGCTCCTTGCCGGTGCCGCTCTCGCCGGCGATCAAGACGCTCGCCTTGGTGGGCGCGACCTTCTCGATGTCGGTGAACAGCCTCCGCATCGGCGGCGACGCGCCGATCATCTCGTAGCGCCTGGAGGCCTCGGCCTCGAGCCCGCTCAGGCGCTGACGCAGCGCCGCGCGCTCGAGCACGTTGCGCACGCTGACCAGCACGCGCTCGCGGGCGAGCGGCTTCTCGAAGAAGTCGGCGGCGCCGAGCTTGATGGCGGCGACCGCGTCGTGCACCGTCGCGTGGCCGCTGATCACGATGACCGGCGTCGACTCGAGCGCCTTGTCGTTGCGCATGCGATCGAGCGCCTCGAGGCCGCTCATCGCCGGGAGCTTCACGTCGAAGATCGCCAGATCGACCGGGCGGTCGGGCGCCTGCAGGATGGACAGGGCCTGCTCCGCAGTCTCTGCCTCGAGCGTCGTGTAGCCCTCGCCCTCGAGGACCATCTGCAGCGTGCGGCGGATGTTCTTCTCGTCGTCGACGATGAGGATCGTCGACGGCGCGCGATCGGTCGGTTCGGCCATGGTCGTCCCCCGTTCTACACCGCGTCGTCGAAACGGGGGAGCACGAGCGCGATGAGGTTGCGGGAGCCGCGCTGGCCCACCTCCAGGCGCCCGCCCGCCCGGCGCGCGGCGACCGCGGCGGCGTAGAGGGAGAGCCCGCGACCGTAGCGGCAGTCCGGCCGGCCCTTCAGACGAGCCTGGCCGTCGCGCGACAGCGCCTCTTCGCGGAGCTCGGGGGGGATGACCAGGCCGTCGTCGATCACCACCAGCGCGACCTCGCCGTCGCGAGGCTCGAGGGCGACGGTGACGTGCGTGCCGCTCGGCGCGTGCTGCACCGCGTTCGCCAGGGCGTTGTCGGCGGCGCGGACGAGCGTGTCGCGGTCGGAGAGCACCCAGACGCCGGCCTCGCCGCGGATGTCGAGCTGCACCCGCCGCGACTCCGCGGCGGCGACGTGGCGCGCGACCGTCTCGTCGAGGATCGCCTGCAGATCGACCGGGGAGGGCTCGCCCGCGGGCACGTGCCCGAGCTCGCGCGCGATCACCTCGAGGTTCGAGACGAAGCGGTGCAGCGCGTCGCACGCGAGCCGCGCGTCTTGCAGCGACTCGCGCACGTCGACGAGCTCGGCCTGCGTCGGCGCCGACGCGGGCCCGAGATCGTGCGCGAAGCCGTCGACGAAGCCGACGTTGGTCACGACCGCGGCGAGCGGGTTCTTCAGATCGTGGGCGAGCAGCGAGAGCACCTCGGCGATCGCGCGTGCTTCGTCGTCGCCGTGATCGTCGGAGGAGGAGGTCATGCGCGGCCTCCAGCCAGGGTGTCGCGCAGCGCCTCGAGGAAGCGATCGCACTCGGCGCGCGTGCCGACGCTGACGCGGATGCGGTCGGGGTGGGCGGGGAAGTTGCGCACCAGCACCCCGCGCGCCTTCAGCGCGCTCGTCGCCTCGGCGCCGCCGAGGCCCTCGAGCCCGAGCCAGACGAAGTTGGCGTCGGCTCGGCCGAACCGCACGCGATCGACCCGGCGCAGCTCGGAGAGCAGCCGCGCGCGCTGCTCGCAGACGTTCGCCACGTGGCGATCGATCGCCGGCGCGAGCGGGCCGAGCGCGCAGGCGGCCGCCGCCTGCGAGAACGTCGGGAGGTTGTAGGGGAGCCGCACCTTCTCGAGCTCGGCGGCGAGCAGCGGGTGCGCGACCGCCCAGCCGACGCGCAGCGCCGCGAGGCCGATCTTCGACAGCGTGCGAAGCACGACGACGTGCGACGACTCGGCGAGCAGATCGAGCCCGGTGACGCCGCGCCACGGATCGCCTTCGGCGAGGCGGAACGGCAGGTACGCCTCGTCGACGACCACCACCGACGGCGGATCGACGCGCGCCGCAGCCTCGACGATGCGGCGCACGCGCCCGAGATCGTAGGCGCCGCTCGTCGGGTTGTTCGGCGTGGCGAGGAACACCACCGCGGGACGATGCGCGCGGATGGCGTCGATCGTGCCCTGCTCGTCGACGTCCCAGTCGGCGTCGAGCGGCACCGTCACGACGTCGTAGCCGTGCACGCGCGCCGAGATGCGGTACATGACGAACGTCGGCGCGGGGACGACGATCGTCGCCGGCTTGCCGTCGACGCCGCGTCCGAGCGCCGCGAGCAGGATGGCGATCACCTCGTCGGAGCCGACGCCGATGACGAGCGAGTCGCCGGAGGCGCCGATCTTGCCGGCGATCGCCGCGCGCAGCGCGGTGGCGCGCACGTCCGGGTAGCGGGCGGGCTCCACGGCGGAGAGCGCCTCGGCCAGGCACGCGCGCTCGGCCTCGTCGAGCGTCGGCAGGAGCGCGGGCGCCTCGTTCGCGTCGAGGCGCACCGGCACCGGCGTCGGATCCGGCACGTACGGTGAGAGCTCGGCGAGGGCCGGCGGGGTGCGCGCGGCGATCAGTGCGCGAACGGCACGAACGGCGCGGACGGCGGCGTCGGACATGGCCGCGACATGCTACTTCGCGAGACGCGCGACGACGAGTTGCGTCTTGTCCTCGTCGAGCAGTTTGGCGGCGGCGGCGCGCAGCGGCGATAGCTCCATCTGCGGTGCGGGTGCGAGCAGGTCGCCTGCGAAGAGGTCCACGACGCGCGCGCGCGGATCGAGGCGGCGCGCCGTCCGCGCGGCCGCGCGATCACGGTCGGCGCGGGCCAGGTCGGCGGCGTCGATGCCGCCGCTGCGGAGCTTCTCGAGCACCGCGCGCACCCGCCCGACGACCGCGTCGACGTTCGAATCCGGAGCGAGGGCCACGATGACGAGCGCGTGCCGCGCGACGCCCCGCACGAGGCGCGCCTCCCAGCGCGTGGCGAGGCCTGCGCCCAGCTCCGCGGCCAGCCGGCCGTCCTTGCCGTCGAGGATCGCCGCGATCTCCGCCGCCGCCTCGCGCGAGGCCTCGTCGACCGGGAGCGCGAGGGCGACGCCGGTTCCGGTCTTCACCGTCAGCGCGTGGATCGCGCCCTTCGGCGCCGGGCCGGCGTCGACCAGCGGGCAGGCGCGCGCCTCGCCCGGCCGGCGCGGCACCCATCGCTCGGCGGCGCGGGCGACCGCGTCGGCCTGCGCCTCGTCGGCGTTGGCCAGCACGGCGAGACGGAGCGGTCCGCTGCGCAACGAGGCGAGGCGGAGGTCGACCTGCTCGAGCCCCACCTTCGCGACGGCCTCGAGCGTGCCCTGCGGATCGAGCCAGCTCGGGTGGAGCGGAGACGAGAAGCGGACGGCCGAGCGCACCAGCTCGTCTGCGACAACCGGTGTCGCGAGTGACCCGAGGCCGTCGGCCCGAGCCGCCGCCAGGTGCTCCGCCGCCGGGAAGGACGCGAGGAACGAGCGACCCACCGTGTCGCCGACCCGGTGCCCGACGCTGGCGGCCGACTCGCCGGGGCGCGCCGCGGCGTGGGCCACGAGCCCGACACCGGTCGTCGCGCTCCACGGCTCGACGACGACGCCGCTCTGCGACCCGTGCGACGCGTGCGCGGCGACCAGCGCGCGCGCGGCGATCGAGGCGGTGCCGGCGTCGGACACGCCCTCGTGCGCGACGCTGCACGGCGAGCCGAGCGCGACCCACAGCTCGCCCTGCCCCGCCTCGGTGCGGGACTTCAGCTCGATCTCGCTCTTGGTCCACGCCAGCTTCGCCTTCTGCATGGCGAGCGCGAACTTGGGCGCGAGCTGCGCGAGCGCGGCGCCTTCGTCGATCGACGGCCCCTTCACGATCGACGACGCGGCCACCGCCAGCGTCGCCCACGACGAGAGCGGCGCCGGCGCCGACGTCGGCCACGCCCAGAACGCCGCGCGATCGGCCGCCTCGCGCGGATCGCCGCCGCTCGCGATGGCGGTCTTGCTCGCCTGCGCGTCGTCGATCGCCTCGAGCGACTGCAGCGCGAGCTCCACCTCCTGGCGCGCGACCTCGAGCGCGACCGCGGTGCGCAGCGCGAGGCGCTCGGGATCCTTCAGCGACGATCGGACGGCGGGCGAGGGCTCGACCTCGACCACCACGCACGCGCCCTCGGCGCGCGCCGCGCCCGACAAACCGCGCAGGCGGAAGTCGTCGGCGGCGCGCAGCCGCGAGGCGAGCGGCCCGCCCTCGTCGGTCAACAGCGGGAGCGCGCCGGGCAGCGCAGCGCGCGGCCCTCCTTCGACGACTACCACGCCGCCCGCGTGCCCCATCGAGAGCGTGACCGCGGTCGATTTCCAGGCGCTCGGTGTCCCGAGCGACGGCGGGAGCGGCTCGGCGCCCTTGACGGTGACCGAGCCGGCGTACGCCGGCTGCGAGCGCCACGCCTGCACGAACGTGTCGGTCGAGCCGCTCCCTACCGCGCCGACGATCATCGTGTCGGCGCGCACCACCGCGGCGCGGGCCGCCTCGGCGAACGCGGCGGGATCGTCCGGCGGCTTGAACGACGCAGGGCGCGTCGGTCGCTCGAGGCAACGCGTGGCGCGCGACAGGGCGGGATCGATCACCGGCCGCGCGGCGAACGCGTCGAGCGCCTTGCGCACGGCGGCCATCGCCGGCTCGCCCTTGGTGATCGGCGTGCTCAGCGCGGCGTCGAGCTGCCCCGCCGTCGCCGCCCCGAGCTGCGGCACGAGCGCGCGCACGCGCGCGAGCTGCGTGCCCGGCACCACCTCGACCCCGCCGAACGCCGCCGCCTCGAGCCGCGCGCCGACGAGCGCCGACACCAGCGCGAGGCGCAGCTCGTCACCGGGCTGATCGCCGCGCAGCTCGAGGGCGATCGCCGCCGAAGGGTCGCCGTCTCGGCGCACGACGACGAGCCGCGGCCGCCCCGACGCGGCGTGGACCTCGACGCCCGGCGGCGGCTTCGGCGGCTCGTTCGCGGGCTTCGGCGCTCTCGCGGCCGGGCACCCGATCGCGAACAGCGAAGCGGCGACTAGAGCTCGATGTCGGCGACCGAGCGGGGGCACAGCTTGAAGGTGTAGAAGAAGTCGAGGACCCCGGTGATCGACTTGTACGTCGTGCCCTTCTTCGGGTTCAGCGCCGTGGTCTCGTGCATGGGGAAGAACTTCGACGAGACCATCAGGTACCCGGTCGTCTCTTCCTTACCAGTTCGCTCGACGACGATCGGGGTCCGGGCTTCGGGCCGGCCGAGCGAGAAGTCGGAGTCGAGCGTGACGTTCTTGAAGCGCACGAGGCGGCTCGCGTACTGCATCGCCACGAACGGATCGCGGATGTCCTCGGGCGTGAGGTCGATGGGCGCGGGCGCTCGACCCTCGTAGGTGAGGGTCAGCGACGCGTTCGACGCCTGGGGCTGCGCCAGACCCAAAGGCTTGAACTTGTTCGTCTCAGGTCCCGGCGGACCGGTGAAGGCAAGGTAATCACCTGTCAGATCGACGCCCATGCCGGGAGCGAGCTCGAGATCGGGCGGGTTCTTGGTCGGGCGGTAGAGGCGCAGCCCCGACCAGGGCGTGCCCTTCGGGGCCGGCTGCAGCGGATCCTGCACGAAGATGTCGCCGACGCCCTTGCCGTCCTTCGTCTCGTCATAGGCGTCGACCGCGACGATCACCACGCCGCTGGCGCGGATGGTCTGCCCGTCGCCGATGCGCGTCTTCGGATCGGACTGCGAGGCGATCGGGGTCGAGAGAGGCTTCGGGTTCTCTTGGAGGTTGTTCAGATCGCCGCCCCCCGACGAGCAGGCGCTCGTCGCGACGAGCGCGAGGGCGAGGAAGAGCCGCGACATGGCGGATCGGGTAGCACGGAACGGGGCCGGGTTCGACTGGCGCACGTCACGACCGGGTCGAAGGTCGAGGGCCGAGGGTCGAAGGTGATCGGCGGCCGGGATCACCTACCATTCGTCCGTGCGCACAGTCGGTGTGACCGGGACGAACGGAAAAACCACGACGACGACCTGGATCGCGGCCGCCCTGCGCTCCCTCGGGCACCCCGTCGCCTGCATCACGACCGTCGGCTGCTCCCTCGACGGCGAGCCGGTCGACGTCCCGCGGACGCACGAGGGCTCGCGGGAGGTCGCGCGCCGCGCCGACGCCGCCGGCGGGCTGTGGTCCGCCGTCGAGTACACGAGCGAGGCCCTCGCCCGCGGCTATGCGCGACTGTGGCCCGCGGACGTCGCGGTCTTCACCAACCTCACTCACGATCACCTCGACGCGCACGGATCGGCCGAGCACTACCTCGCGAGCAAGGCCCAGCTGTTCCTCGCGCTGCCCGAAGGCGGGGTGGCGGTGCTGAACGGGCGTGACGAGGCGAGCGCGCTCATCGCCGAGGTCGTTCCTGCGCACGCGCGGGTGATCACCTACGGCGTGCCGTCGCGCGGCGAGGCGGCGATGCCGATCGATCACGACGCGCGCGCGGTGACGCTGTCGTGGGAGGGCACGACGGTCGACGTCGGCGCGCGCACGCTGCGCACGCGCGCCATCGGCGAGGTCTTCGCCGAGAACGCGCTCGCCGCCTGGATCGCCGCGATCGCCGCCGGCGCCGATCCGGACGCAGCGGCGCGCGCGATCGCCGACGCGGCGCCGCCCCCCGGTCGCTTCGAGGTGGTGCGCGAGCGCCCGTGGGTGGTCGTCGACTACGCGCACTCGCCCGACGCGCTCTCGCGCACGCTGCGCGCCGCGCGCGCGCTCTGCAGCGGCTCGCTGCACGTGGTGTTCGGCGCCGGCGGCAACCGCGATCGCGACAAGCGCCCGGCGATGGGCGCGGCAGCGTCGATCGCGGATCGCATCTGGCTCACCACCGACAACCCGCGCGACGAGGACCCGGCCGACATCGCGCGCGCCGTCGCCGCCGGCATCGCGCCCGGCTGCGACGTCGTGGAGGAGCCCGATCGCGCGCGCGCGATCGAACGCGCCATCCGCGCCGCCGAGGCGAACGACGTGATCGTCCTCGCCGGCAAGGGCCACGAGCGCACGCAGCTCATCGGCGGTCAGGCGCACCCGTTCGACGACGCCGCGATCGCGCGCGCCTTCGACCGCTAGCCGCTGGCGGCAAGGCGTGTCGGATCCGCTCACTGTCGATTCGGTCAAACGTCGGAGGACCGGCGTCGAAGAACGCGTCGTTCGGCTCTCGACCTTCGCGTTCGACCTTCAGACCCCGATGACTTCCTCGAGCGAGGCGGCCGAGAGGACTCGTTCAGCCCAGGTCTCGAGCTCCCGGCTGCTCGCCCGATTCACGCGATCGACCGCCGATGCCGGCAGCGCGCCGAAGCGGGTGGCGAGCTGGCGCAGCAACAGCGCGCGCTGCCCCTCGGCCCGGCCGTCGTCGAGAGCCTCCTGGCGATCGAGCTTGCGCATGATCTCGGCCTCTCGACGCATCTCGGCGATGCGTTGCGCAGACGGCTCGAGCGACAGGATTTCGAGGGCGTGCTTGGCTTCGGCCATGATGGGTGCCTCGCTCGCCAACGATTCTAGCGCGCGCTCGTCCCCGTCACCAAGGCGAAGGAAGCGGGCCCAGCGCTGGAGCTCGATGTGCTCGCCCTCGGAGGGCGCCTGCTCGAGTCGCGGCAGCTCGATGACGTGCACCGCGAGGTCGTCCGAGAGCACCGCGTGATCGTGCACCTCGCGTACCTGATACATCGAGTGGAAGCGTCGCGACGACGAGCGCGCGTCGAGGAAGACGACGCAGACGACCGGCTCGAGCCTCGCGTAGTCGTCGCCGCGCCTCAGCCGACCCGAGTAGAGACGCGCCCAATGGTAGAGCCAGCGCCCGCCGTGGGCGCGACGCGCGTCGCACTCCATCTCGACGTCGACGAGCCCGCCGTCTTCGAGCTTCACCAGGACATCGAGCCGAACGCCTCGATCGGTCGCGAGATCGACCGGGAGCTCCGGGTTCAGGACGGTGACCTGCGTGATCGGCGATGGGGGCCTCAGGACGGCGGCCAGCAGCGACGTGAGCAGGCGCGCGTTGCGCGGCTCGGCGAAGAGCATCTTGAAGACGACGTCGAGCTTCGGATCGAGGAGCGTCATTCCGAACACGTGCGCATCGCGCGGCGAGGTGCACGCCGCCGGCGGACAGACAATGACCGCCCGGCCCGAGTCAGCGCGAAGATCCGCGCGGCACGCGCTTCATCCCCAGTAGAGCATCTCGTGCTCGATCGGCTTGCCCTGGCTCTCGAAGCGCACGAGCAGCTTGTCGCCCTCGGCGGTCACCGAGTGACCGGCCCCCGGATCGGCCGGAAAATACAGCGCGTGCGAGAAGCCCGCGTGATCGAGCCACATCAGGTGAAGGCCCGCCTTGCCCATGCCGTGCATCAACAACAGGCGCGCCTCGCCGAGCAGCGTGAACTCGAGCTGGAGGAAGCCGAGCGAGTCGAGCTGCTCGGGCGACGGGAAGTCGCGGCCGAGATCGCGGAGCTCGGGCAGGTGCGCGACGAGGTACTTGTGCAGTTTGTCGTAGCGGACGATCTTCAGCGGCGGCAGCTTGCGATCGGGCCGCTCGCGCACGATGGGCGGCAGCTCCTCGGGCCGCGCGGTCGCGCGCTCGACGTGCACGCGATAGCGGGTGGCGAGCCCGGCGTGGTCGATCTCGGCGTCGCCGAGCGACTTCAGCCACCAGGCGAACGGCGACAGATCGCCGGTGCCGGCGCGGCTCTCGAGCGTGACGACGCTCTCCCACAGGGGCCGGCGCACGCCCCACTTCCCGCCGTGCGCCTGAACGATGCACGCGCCGACGTAGACCGCGCCGTGGATGACGAACGGGACGAGCGGCCCGTCCGGATCGCCCGGTCGGCTGGCCGACAGGAGCCGGTCGCGCAGGTCGCGATCGATCGCCGCCCCGAGCCGATGGACGGACGCGTCGGTGCGGTCGAGCACGAGGTCGCGCCCGAGCACCGTGGCCGCCATGCGCGAGAACACGGTGGCGATGTCGTCGAGCTCGCGCGCGAACCGCGGGTTGTGCGCCGGGTTCGCCTCGGCCGTGCGGGCGGCCACCAGCGCGGCCGCGTCCTCGCGCAGATCCGGCGGGTACAGCGGGCGGAAGAACGTCTCGAAGAGGCGTTCGGCGGTCCAGACGGCCATCGCCTCCGGGTAGTGTAGGCTGCGCTCCGGGGAAAGCCCTCGTGATGGTCGTCTACGTCCTGCATCCCGATCTCGACCTGCTCGCCGCGATCGTCGGCAAGATGCGCGCGCGCGGTCTCGAGTCGGTGCACGCCGCCGAGGCCGAGCCGCTGATCGAGCGCGCCATGAAGGCACCGCCGCAGGTGCTGGTGATCCCGGAGCGCGGAGGCAGCGTCGACGAAGCGGCCGAGCTCGCCTCGCTGCGCGCCGCGCTCCCCGACGTCCCCGAGATCTACATCCCCAACATCGACGCGACCGACGACGCGTCGATCGCGCGCCTCGTCGACGCGGTCACCAGCGCGCTCGCCGCCGCGGCGCCGCCCGATCAACCGTCGCCGCACGGCTCCGGCGAGATCCGCGGCGATCTCGCGCAGGTCCCCCTGCCCGATCTGCTCCAGCTGCTGTCGATGGGGCGCAAGACCGGCACGCTGAGCGTCACCACCTCCAACGCCGCGGGCGAGCTGCGCCTCGCCGACGGCGAGGTGGTCGACGCGATGTTCCGCCGCGCCGAGGGCATGAAGGCGGTCATCCGCCTGCTCGGCGAGCGCGAGGGTGCCTTCCACTTCGCGCCCGGCACCACGCCGCCGCTGCGTCGCATCCGCGATCCGATCCACTCGATCCTCATGGAGGGCACGCGGCAGGTCGACGAGATCCGCCTGCTGCGCGAGCGCCTCGGGCTCTCCAGCCAGTCGCACCTGATCGCGCTGCAGGTCGAGGATCCGCGCACCGTCCCGACCAGCGACTCGATCGCGTCCGAGATCGCCGATCTGCTGGCCACGCCGCGCACGCTCGACGATCTCCTCGACGAGGTCCCGCGCAACGATCTCGACGTGCTCGAGGCGCTGAGCCGGCTCGACGAGCAAGGCAAGCTCCGCCGCCTCCCGATGGGCGATCTGCGCCCGTCGCTCGCCGGTCCCGAGGGCATGGTCGTCCTGCGCGGCCTCGCGCGTCGCCTGCGCCCGCGCGGCTTCCGCGGCCCGGGTCGCCTCGTGCTCACCGGCTCGGCGACCAAGATCCGGCTCGCGCGGCAGGCCCTCGCGCGCCTCGCCGAGGCGGTGCCGGGCTCCGACGTCGGCGGCGAGGCGACGACCGATCGTCTGGTCGAGGCGACGGCGGTGCTGCAGCTCGGCGAGTCGATCGGGCTCGAGATCGTCACCGTCGTCGATCGCCCCGACCTCGCCCCGCTCTACCCGCTGGTGGCCACCGGCGCGATCGGCATCGTCACCCTCGATCGTCCCTCCCCGGCGCTCGCCGCGATGGTCGAGGAGCTCGAGGTCGCGCTGGTCGACGCGCGCAGCGTCGGCGAGGACTTCGACGCGGACATCGATCCGGGGAACCCCGCCTCGATCGCCGCCGTGGTTCGCGGCGCCATCGAGGGCATGGGCGCGACCTGATCGACCCGTGAGGGCGATTCAGAGCTCGTAGCGGGCCGCGCGGCTCTTGGCGAACTTCGTCCGCGCGAGCGGCGGCGCGCTCTTCGCGTTCACCAGCAGCGCGTCGAGCCCGATGCCGAGCGCCTGCGCTAGGCGGTGGGCGACCCAGAGCGAGGGCCCGAGCTCGCCGCGCTCGAGGCGCGCGACGTAATTCGGCGACAGTCCGGCCTCGGCGGCGAGCTCGGCCTGCGTCCACTCGCGGACCCACCGCGCCGCGCGGATCGCCTCGCCGACGCGCTCGACGAACGCGCGCTGCAGCGCCTCGGGATCGGGCTGGGCCGCGGCCTTCTTCTTCGCGGCCACTCAGAACAGCCCCTGGATCGAGACGACCGCGCCGTGTGTCTTGCCGGTGCGATCGGTGATGGCGACGGGCGACACGCCCGTCACGCCGCTCGAGGCGACCTTCTCCTTTTCGACGAGGTCCTCGCGGTGCGGCGTGGTCGCCAGATCGATGATGCCGAGCGTGACCGGCACCGCGAAGCCGAGGAGGAACGGCCCCTGCCACTCCGTGTCGCCGTCCTTGCCCCAGTCGACGAGCGCCGCCGTGGCGAACGAGACGCCGCGCAGCGCCGTGTAGACGAGGCCCTTGGTGGTGTCGCCGACGACGAAGCGCGGCAGGCTCGGCACGAAGGTCATGATCGCGCCGTAGGTGATGAGCGACGTGCGCGAGCCGCCGCCGCGGCACGCGGCCGGATCGGGCTCGCTGCCGTAGGTGCCGTCGGTCCGCCGCACGTATTCGCCACGGCAGTCGTCGCGATCCTGGCCCCACTGCACGAGGTACATGATGCCGGAGACGCCGCCGCCGACGCCGAAGCCGATCGACGACGCGATGACCGCGGCCTTTCGATCGGGGTCGGGCGCGTACTTCGGGCGGATGTCGTAGTAGGGCGGCGGCGGCGCGTAGGGCTGATACGGCGCCATCGTCGGGCACGGCGCGCCGCCCGGGCCGATGAGCGTGGGGCTCCCGTTGACGACGACGGTCGAGCAGCCGGACGCGGTGACGCTGCCGCCCCCCGCGGTGGGGACGACCACGGTGACGCCGCCGCTGCCCGCGGGCGCGACGACGGTCGTGGTCCCCGGCGTACCGGGCGGGGTCGGCGCCGGGAGCGTCGCCGGATCGACGGAGGTCGCGTCGGTCGGACGGTCGTCGGCCCGGGCGGCGGGCGACGCGGCGGCGACGACCACTATGGCGGAGGCGGCGGCGAGCGAGAGGAAGCGGAGGCTCATGGCTGCGGAGCGCGGCAGGAACAAGAATCGCGCCAATCAAGTTTTTTCGCCAGGACGGCGTTGTCGATGGCGACCTGTGACCGTCCGTTCTCGGGCCACCGGCGAACGCCGTCGCGGCTTGTCGACCCCGAACCCCTGCGCCAGATACACCCATCACCGTGACGACGACCCCCTTCGCCGCGCGCCGGCAGCGCCTGCTCGAGTCCATGGGCCCCAAGACCGCGGCGGTGTTCGTCGCGACGCCCACCGCCATCCGCAACAACGACGTCGAGCACGACTTCCGCCAGGACTCCGACGTCTTCTACCTCACCGGCTTCGACGAGCCCGACACGGTCGTCGTCCTCACGCCGGCCGCGACGATCAAGGACCCGGCCGCCGATCCGAAGGACAAGGAGCCGAAGCAGCTCTCGCCCAAGCTCACCATGTTCGTGCGGCCGAAGGATCCGGAGCGCGAGATCTGGGACGGCTTCCGCCACGGCGTCGAGGGCGCGAAGAACGAGTTCGGCGCCGACGTCGCGTTCACGATCGACGAGCTGTCGCGCCGCCTCCCCGAGCTGCTCGCCGCGCACGACGCGGTCGTCTACCGCTGGGGGAACAAGGCGTTCGACGAGCGCCTGTTCTCGGCCATCGCGCTCGCGCGTCGCACCGCAGGGCGCAACGGCGCGGCCGCGCCGACCCGCATCCTCGATCCGATCGAGGTCCTCTACGAGCACCGCCTCCGCAAGTCGCCCGAGGAGCTCGCGGCGATGCGGCGCGCGTGCGCGATCACCGCGGAGGCGCACAAGCGCGCCATGTCGATCGCCGCGCCCGGCCGTCACGAGTTCGAGCTCGAGGCGGTGATGCTCGAGACGTTCCGCAAGCACGGCTCGGAGCGCCCCGCCTACGGATCGATCGTGGGCAGCGGTCCGAACGCCACGGTGCTGCACTATCGCCGCAACGATCGGCAGCTGCAGGACGGCGATCTCGTGCTGATCGATGCCGGCTGCGAGTACGGCTACTACGCGAGCGACGTCACCCGCACGTTCCCCGCGAACGGCAGGTTCAGCGACGTGCAGCGCGCGATCTACGAGCTGGTGCTCGAGGCGCAGCTCGCCGCGATCGAGATGGTCAAGCCCGGTGTGACACAAGGTGACATCCACCAGAGAGCTTGCGCGGTGCTCACCGCCGGTCTGGTCCAGCTGGGCGTCCTAGAAGGAGACGTCGACGAGCTGCTGAAGAAAGAAGCCTACAAGCCGTTCTACATGCACAAGACCGGGCACTGGCTCGGCATGGACGTGCACGATGTCGGCGCGTACTTCGTGCCCACCGCGGACGGAAAGATGGCGCAGCGTCCTCTCGAACCCGGTATGGTGATCACCATCGAACCCGGTCTCTATTTCGGCATCGGAGCCGAGAAGGCACCGGAGCGCTTCCGCGGTATCGGCGTGCGAATCGAAGACGACATCCTCGTCACCGACAGCGGCCACGAGAATCTCACGTCGAGCATCCCGAAGACCGTCGAGGAGGTCGAGCGCGCCTGCGCGGAGTAGAGGGGGCAGCAAGCATGGGGGCAATCGAACAGCGCGCCGCAGCGAGGGCGTCGCAGTCCTCGCAGACGATCACGCTCTCCGATCGCGTGCGCGCCCGCGCGCTGGCGGGCGTTCGCGAAGCCACGCGCGAGCTCCACGGCGCCGCGGCCGTCGACCACGTGCTGTCACAGCTGTCGGACGAGCAGCGCGCGAGCATCGCGTTCGAGCGCGAGTGGGTCCCGGTCGAGCTGCTCGAGGCGTGGGTCGCGGCGCTGTGGGACGGCCCGCTCGGCCAAGACCCGGTGGCCTTCCGCCGCTGCGTCGACCGCGGCCTCGATCACGGGTTCGGCCGCGTGAAGAAGACGTTGCTCGCCATCGCCACCCCGCACGGCATCGTCCGCCGCGCGTCGGAGCTGTGGCGCGGCGACTTCACCGACGGTCGCCTCGTCGCCTTCTCCACCTCCCCGACGTCGGCGACGCTGACGCTCCACGAGCACTGCTCGCTCTCGTCGCCGCTGATGCGCGAGCTCACGGCCGAGAGCTTCCGCTACGTCGTCCAGCTCGCAGGCGCGCGCAACGCGGTCGAACGCCACGAGGGCGCGATCGGCGCGCCGCTGGTGGTGCACGTCTCCTGGTCGGGCTGAGCGCCCGCGATAGACTCGGCGCGATCGACGCGGCGGCTCACTTCCAGCCGCCGAGACCGAGCCACAGCTGGAACGACGTCAGCGCACCCTTGATCTCGACCGAGTCGGTATCGCGGGCGAGGCTCGGCGCGCCTCTCAACCGGTCGTCGACGGACGACGGTCGACCTCGTCCGGCTGAGGGGCCGGGAGCGTGCCTTCGATCGGCTGCTCGATCTGCCGTCGACGGGCCCGCCGCGCGAGGTAGCGCGCGTGGATCGGCTTGGCGATCCAGTAGGCGACCACCCCGCAGAGCGGCGCGAACAGCAGGCCGCCGACCCACCAGGCGAGCAGCGCGTGGCGGGCCGCGTCGATCTTGTCGCCGGCGGTCACGCCCCACACCGGCGAGGGTCGGCGGAGGATGAACGAGCCGATCCGGACCTCGATCACCGCGGCGGCGACCCACAGCGGACCGACGAACAGGTGGCACGAGAGCCAGGCGGTCAGCTTGCTGCACCGGACCAGCCACGCGCCCCCGAGGGCGCTGAAGGACCGCAGCCCGAGCACCGGCGGAACGGGCGACGCGCTGACCGCCGTCCCCACGGCGACCGCCAGGGCGAACTTCGCGGGGTCGGTGGCCTCCTCGAGCGCCATGCGCCACAGGTAGCGGAGGCGATCGATGCGGCGCCGGATCCAGCTCACGAGCCGTCCTTCTTCTCGCGGCGCTTGCGCGCGAGATCCGCCAGCGAAGACGCGCCGGCCTCGGCCTTCGGTTCGGCGGGCCTCGCCGGTCGCTCGGCCTTGACGATCACCGGCGCCGCATTTTGCTTGTGCGCCTTCTCTTCTCTTCGCTTCTGCGCGATCGCCGCGGCCAGCCCGGCCGCCTGACGCGCCGGCTCGGCGGGACGGGTCGCGATCGGACCTTGCGCGGCGAGATCGACGTCGAGTCGAGGCTGCGCCTTCGGGAGCGCGACCTGCACGACCTTCGCATCGGTGACGGTGATCTGCTTCTCGGCGCGCGCGGTCTTGCTCTCGGCGCGCGCGGCCACGAGGCGCGACGGCGCCGACCAGACCCACGCGAAGGCGCGCTCGATCGGCCGCGGGACGCCGAGGCGCCGCGAGGCGACGCCGAGGAGCATCAGCGCGAGCGCGAGCGGCAACAGCCAGGGTGCGAGCGGCAAGGTCGTCGGCCGGAGGCCGGTGCGACGCGTGAACACGTCGGCGAGCGACCCGTCGACGGTGCCGCCGGTCAGCTCGGCGATGCGCTCGAGCGCGCGGCGATCGCTCCCGGTCGGGCGCAGCTCGTCGGCGCGCGACAAGAGCGCGGCCGCGAGGCCTGCCGACTGTGTGCCCTGCCCGCTGTCGCCGACGTCGGTCGCGCGCACGACGTACGCGCCGGGCGCGGAGATCGGGAGATCGGTGACGTAGGTGCCGCCCGGTCCGGGGAGCAGCTCGACGTCGCGCGCGATGCCGTCGGGACCTTCGACGTGCGCGCGCAGATGGAGCAACCCGCTGGCCCCCGAGAGCCCCGACGGCTCGGCGGTCACGTGCAACACGCCGTCCTTCGCCGTCGCGTCGAGGCGCACGCGCGCCTCGTCGGACTTGCGACCGAGCTCGCGCGCGAGCTGCACGATGAGCTGCGCGGCGCCCGGCCATTTGATGAACCCACCGGCCCACTGATCGGTGAAGTCGCTGGTCCAGGCGCCGACGTGCCCGAGGCCGATCGGCCACAGCGACAGCACCGGATCGCCCTCGACGCCGTCGAGCACCAGCTGCGCGCGCGGCTTCGGCTGCGTGACCACGTAGCCGCGCAGCGGCGGCGCGGTGTTGAACGGCAGCCCCTTGATCGCCGGGCTCGAGGTGCGGACGTGCGGGACGAACTCCTCCTCCTTGATCGAGGAGCGCGCGGCGAGGATGGTCTCCTGCGCGAAGACGGCCGGGAGCTTGCGCGCGTCGGTGATCAGGTAGAAGCGACCGCCGCCGAGCTTGGCCATCTGCTCGAGCGCCGGCACGTCGGGTCCGTCGCCGAGCGCGATCACGCTGGTGGTGATCCCCATCGACGTCGCCTTCTTCACCAGGTTGGGCGCGTCGTAGCGCTCCTCGGCGTCGGCGCCGTCGGAGAACAGCAGCATGTGGCGCAGGTTCTCCTTCTCGCGCGAGAGGACCTTGTAGCCCTCGCGGAGGCTCAGATCGATGAAGATGCCGCCGCCGCCGGGGCCGACCGATCGGATCTTCTTGCCGGCGTCGGGCGGCACCGGGCCGAGCGGGATGGTCTCGCGCACCGAGGTGTCGACGTGCCACACGCCGAGCTTGTCGCCCGGCCCGAGGAGCGCCGCCGCGCGCGCGGCCGCCTCGTTCGCGAGATCGATCTTCATGATGTTGCCCTCGACGCGGGCGGCCATCGACCCGGAGTAGTCGATGACGATCAGCTCGGTGAGGGCGGAGCGACGGCGCTCCTTGGTGAGATCGAAGGTGACCGGCGAGATCTCCTCGATCGGCGTGCGGGCGTAGCCGCCCGGCCCCATCGACGAGTCGCTGCCGAGGAGCAGGAGGCCGCCGCCGAAGTCCTTCACGTACTTGGCGAGCGCGTCCATCTGCGACGGGATCAGGTCCTTCGCCGGGATGTCGGCGAGCACCACCAGATCGAACGCGGCGAGCTCGGCGAGCTCGGTGGGCACGCCGAAGCGCCCGCGCACCACCACGCGGTACCCCTCCGCCTCGAGCGCGCTCCTCAGCGGGCCGGCCCTGCTCTCGTCCTTCTGCAGCACCAGCACCGTCGAGGGGCCGCGCACGCGCACGAACGTGGTGGCCTCGTTGTCCTCGGCGCTCGCGTCGATCGTGGCGTCGAGCGGGCGCACGTGCACGTCGTAGCGGTGGAGGCCCGGCTCCGGCGGCTTGTCCTTGAAGCGGATGACGTCCTCGCCGGAGGCGACCTTGGTGAGGAACGTCTTCACGTGCACGCCGTCGCGGCTGACCTTCACCTCGACGTCGACGGTGCGGCCGGCGGCGGCGTTCGGGCGGGGCGGCGTGTGCACCACCGCGCGGACCTCGATCGTCTCGCCCTCGTCGGCGAGCGTCGGACCGCGCGCGGCCACCACGCGCACGTCGGGGAGCACCTGCTGGTTCCACACGACCACGTCGACCGGTACGCCGAGCGCGCGCGCGCGGGCCGCGGCGGCGAGGGCGTCGCCGCGGTTGGCGACGCCGTCGCTCACGACGAGGACCCGGCCGCCGCCGCCGGCGAGCACCTCGTCGACGGCGCGGCGGATGCCCGCCTCGAGATCGGTGGCGTCACGTCCGATGGTGGGCTCGACGATCGGCTGGCCCTCGCCCTTCGCGTGCAGCGGCTGCGCGAGGGCGGCGCTCGCCCCGAAGCGCACGAGACCGAGGCGATCGTCGCGGAGCATCTTCTGCTCGGAGGAGAGCAGCTGCTCGACGAGCGAGCGCTCGGCTTCGGGCACGAGATCGATCGAGCGTGATCGATCGGCGGCGACCACCACGGTCATGCGATCGGCCGGGCGCACCAGCTCGACCTCCGCCGCCGCGAGCACGGCGCACAGCAGCGCGAGCCACGCGAGCAGCGACGACGCGATGCGGCGCGACCGCGAGAGCGCGAGGTCGGTGCGGAGCAGGCGAAAGGCCACGACGAGCGCGACCAGCAGCCCGATCGCAAGGACGATCGGGTGACCGGCGGCGATCGAGTAGGAGGGCGCCTTCACGGGAGCGCCCAAGCTAGCGCGGGGGCGCGCGAGACGCACGACGCCTGCGGGTCATGCGCTCGCGCGCGCCGGATCAGAAGAACGAGTCGCGCGGGAAGTCGGAGTCGATGTTCAGGTTGCTCCCGCTCGCGATGACGAACGACGGGATGGGGAGCGAGGTGGACAGCGGGTTGTGCGCGGCGTCGACCATCTCGATCCGCGCGGAGTACCGCCCCGGCGCGAGCTCGAAGCGCGCGGAGAACGCGCGGCAGTCGACGAACGTCGTCTGGATCGGCGCGCCGGCGACGTCGTACAGATCGATGCGCGCGTCGGCGACGCCGAACGCGTCGCACGCGGCCGGATCGAAGCTGGCGTCGATCGACCAACGGAGCGTGACCGCGCCGGGCCCGGCGGGGACGACGGCGACCCCCGCCTCGCCTTCGACGAAACAACCGGACATCGCGGCGCCCAGGGCGAGCGCGGCGACCACCATGAGGCGTCGCAACATGATCCAATCCCTCCTCGCGCGCGCGGCGCGATGATCAGAGCCGCTCGAGACTCAGCGTGGAGCGGGCAGCGGCGGGCGCGTGTATCCGGGGCCGTAGCCCGGCCCGCCGCCGTAGCCGCGCGGGTACGGATACGCGGGCGGAGCCTGGTGCACGTACGGACGGTAGCGCTGCAGCTCGGGCGGCTCGTGGCGGAAGTACGCCCAGCCGCGCGGCGACTGGTACCACCAATGATCGTCGTACCAGTAGGTCGTATAGCCGCGGTAATAGCCGCGCGGCGCGTGGTAGATGGTCGGCGGCGGCGGGGTGCTCGCGTATACGTACGCATCGGCGGCGGGTGGGTACGAGCGCACCGTGCACGCGCTGCCGAACAAGGCCGTCACGACCACCGCGAGGGCGCCGAGTGTGCGCGAGATGGACATCGCGCTTCGATCAAGCAACGGCGACGCCAGCCGGTCGCGACGAAGTCGCGCAACGAGAGGACGAAGTGCCCAAGGCCGCGCAGCGAGAGGACGACTCACGCAGGTCGACGGCCGAGCTTTGCGACGACGCGCGCCCCGCGGCGCGTGAGCCAGAGCGCGTCGAGCGCGAGGAACAGCGCGGCGACGGCGGCGACGATCCATCGCAGATCGGCGCGCGCGCGGATCGCTGCGACCTCCGCCTGCTTGGCGGCGGGCACCGAGCCGAGCGCGGAGACCTTCTGCCGCACCGGCTCGACGACGCGCTCGACGTCGCTCTCGTGCTCGGAGAGCAACGACACGGTCAACGGCGCGCCGGTCGCGGCGCCGGAGAGCGCGTACGGGCCGGGTCGATCGAGCCCCTCGAGGAGCGCGACGCCCTCGAGCACCGGGGCGCGCGCGGCGATCTCCCCGCCGGGCAGGCGCGTGGCGACGATCTCCTTGGCGCCCGACGCGGCGACGACGCGCGCCGCGATGCCTGCGCGCGTGCTCGGCGCCCACGAACGATCGCGTCGCGCGCGCGCGACGTCGACCGCGTCGCGCACCAGCAGGACGAACGCCGCCTTGCGCGCGAGATCGCCGTCGGCGGGATCGAAGCCCCAGATGGTCACGGTGCGGTCGAGGGTCGAGGCGTCGGCCATCACCGCGAGCGACTCGGCGCGCACGAGCGCCGCCGGACCGAGCAGCGCCGCGCCCTGCGTCGCGTCGCCGCCGACGGGCCCGATCGGCACCACGCGCCCGAGCTTCACGCCCTCGAGCTCGACGTAGCGCAGGCGCGGATCGCTCGGCGACCACGAGGTGATCGGCGGCAGCGCGGCGCCGGTCACCGCGGCGCCGACGGCGCGACCGGCGCAGGTGCCCGGGGGCGGGTTCACGACCAGCACGTCGCCGCCGCCGGGCGCCGACTGCGGACACGAGTCGGCGACCACGACGAACGACCACGGCTCGAGGCCGACGGTGAACATCTTGTCGGGCGTGCTCTTCGAGAGCTTGACCTCGGGATCGGCGGCGAGCGCCTTGCCGATCCACGTCGCGCCGCCGACGCCGAGGGACGCGAGGAGCACCGGCATCTTGCGCGGCGGCGGCACCACGACCTGCGCGAAATCGTCGAGCGCGAGCGCGTCGACCGGCGAGAGCTCGACGGCCAACGTCGCGAGCTCGTCGCTCCCGTCGCCCGCCGGAGAGAACCCGAGGGTCACCGACGCGCGGCCGCCCTGGCCGACGTCGACCTTCTGCGCGTCGAGCGCGGTCGATCGATCGATCCGCCGCAGGGTGACGAAGCGCGTGCGGCCGTCCTGCGGCGCGCCGTAGGCCGCGAGCACCACGCCCACCTCGACGCGATCGGCCGCGAGCGCGGTCGGACCGCGGTGCACGTCGACGCGCACGATGCCGACGTTGCCCTCGCGCGCGGCGCCGGGCGACGGCGCGTCGACCACCTGCACGTCGAGCCCGGGACCGCCCTCCTCGTCGAGCCAGGTGGGCTGGCGCGCGAGCGCCGCGTCGGTGAACAACACCACGCGCCGTCGCCCCGCGCGCCCCCGCAGCAGATCGCGCGCGACGTCGAGCGCGGGCTGCAGATCGCCCTCGACCAGGCCGGGCTCGACGGCGGCGATCGCCTCCTTGGCGCGCTTGCCGCCGCGCGCGAGCGCGCTCGCCACGTGCGCGTCGCGCCCGGCGATCACCACCGCGATCTCGGCGCCGATGCCGAGGTCGTCGACCAGCTTGTCGGCCGCGTCCCGCGCGCGCGTCATGCGCGTCGGCGACGCGCCCTTCTTGTCGCTGGGGATCGGGCGCACGCGCGTCGCGAGCGACGCCGATCGATCGAGCACGATCACGACCGAGTCGGCGTCGTAGCCCGTCCCCTTGGATACCGGGCGCGCGAACGCCAGCGCGAGCAGGATCAACGCGAGGAGCTGCAGCAGCAGCGCGAGCTCGGGCACGAGGCGCTTCCAGGGGTCGCGCGCGGTGGCCTCGCGGCGCGCCAGATCGAACAGCGCCGCGCTCGCCACCCGCACGCGGTGCCGCCTCGTCTTCAGCACGTAGAGGAGCACCAGCGGCAAGGCCGCGGCGGCGAGCCACATCGCCTTGGGCAAGAGCAGCCCGATCGCTCCCATGGAGGGGCTCAGGGTAGCCCGGAACGGCCGTTGCTGCGTCTCCCTCGGAGGCTTGCGGCATCACAGGCGAGGGAGTGACTCCGAATGGCGTATCCGTCCCGCTACAGCAACCTCGCCGAGGCTCGGCGGCGCTTCGGCGCGCGCGTCGATCGCGTCGGACCTTGGCTCTACCGAGTCGACACGCTGGCAGACGCGGTCGTCGAGACGATCGAAGAGGTCGGCCACGGCCGTGGGTTCCGCATGCTCGAGCGTGCGCTCTCGCACGGCATCTCGAGCGTCCCGGACGCACCCGCGGCGATGCTCGCGCTGTTCGCCGAGCTCGACGACGTTCCCCCGTGGGTCGACGAGGAGGTGCTCGACCGCGGGGGCACGGTCTTCCTGCGATCGGGCGTGCTCGGCGGCATCGCGCTCGGCGCGCGCAGCCTCGTGATGGGTTACGCGTCACCGGGAGGCAACAAACCGCTGGTCTTCTCTGGGCGGCTCGTGGAGCACGCCGCGCGGCGCTTGAACGAGACCGCGAAGTTCGTGCAGGCGGTGAGCCGTCCGGGGGGTATGCGCCGCTTCGGCGAGGGCTTCGCCATCACCGTCAAGGTGCGGCTGATGCACGCGATGGTGCGCCGCATGATCCTGAAGTCGGACCGCTGGGACGCGACGAAGTGGGGCGCGCCGATCAACCAGCACGACATGGCGGGCACCACGCTCTTGTTCTCGCTGTCGGTGCTCGACTCGCTGCGCACGTTCGGCGTGAAGATGACCCGAGACGAGTCCGACGCGTACATCCAGCTGTGGCGGTACGTCGGACGGATCAGCGGTGTGCACCACGACCTGCTCCCCGCGAGCGAGATGGACGCGTGGCAGCTCGCCTATCTCATCGAGCAGACGATGGGCGAGCCCGACGACGACTCGCGCGCGCTGGTCAAGGCGCTGTTCGAGCACCCGCTGACCATGGCGAAGACCTCCGCGCAGCGCGCGCTCGCCGAGAAGCAGGTGGCCTTCGGCTTCGGCATCGCGCGCGGCCTCATCGGCGACGAGCTCGCCGACGAGCTGGCCATCCCACGCAACGCGTTCCGCTACGCCGTGCCCGCGATCCGCGCGATCGTCACCGCCGCCGAGAACCTGCGCATCCGCTCGTCGTGGGCCGATCGCGCCGCGTTCGTCACCGGGCTGCGGTACTGGGATCGCGCGATCGCCATCGGGCTCGCCGGCGCGACCGCGGAGTTCCGGCTGCCCGAGCGGCTCGCGTTCGTGTGAGGCCATCCGGGCTCAGGGCGTGATCAGCGTGCCGACGCCGCGGTCGGTGAACAGCTCCGCGATCACCCCGTGCGGCACCCGCCCGTCGACCACGTGCACGCGCGCCACGCCGCCGGCGATCGCGCGCAGCGCGCTGTGCGCCAGTTCGAGCATGCCGCCGACGACGATGCCCTGCGCGATCTTCTCGGACAGCTGCGCGGCGGTCATCTCGCTGATCAGCTCCCCCTCCTGGAGGATGCCGGGCGCGTCGGCGATCAAGATCAGCTTGTCGGCCTTCAGGGCGACCGCGATCTCGGCGGCGGCGGCGTGCGTGTCGAGGCTGTAGCCCTCGCCGTCGTCGCCGAGGCCGATCGGCGAGATCACCGGCACGTACTCCTTGCCGAGGAGCAGCTCGAGGAGCGTGACGTCGACCGAGACGATCTCGCCGTGGCGGCCCTCGCTCCGTTTGGCGCGGAGCAGGCCGCCGTCTTTGCCGGAGATGCCCACCGCGCGCGCCTGCTCCTGATTGAGGAGCGAGACCAGCTCGTTGCTCACCCGGCCGGTGAGCACCATCTCGACCATCTTCGGATCGGCCTCGCCCACCTCGTGCCCGAGCGGACCGCCCTCCGAGCGGACGATCTCGCGGCGAGAGGCGCCCAGCTTCTCGAGCGTGCGGGTGATCTCCTCGCCGCCGCCGTGCACCACGATCGGCAAGAGGCCCGCCGCGTCGAGCAGGTTGATGTCGGCCGCGAACGTGGCCTTGAGCGAGTCCTTCACCAGGGCGTCGCCGCGCACGCACACCACCGCCCGCTTGCCCGCGAACTTCGCGATGTACGAGAGCGCCTCGACGAGGAGCGCGCGCTTGAACCCCGGCGTGTAGTTGGTGAGGCGGTCGTCCTTGGTGACCACGCCCTCGGCGCTGGCGGTGATCAGCGAGGTGTAGTCGGCGTTGATCTTCACGTAGTCGTACGACAGATCGCACCCGAGGCCGCGCCCCTGGTGCGCGCCGAGCCCGAGATCGACGTCGATGCGCACGCGCGGCTCGCGCATGCGCGCCTTGAGCGACGGCGGATCGAAGGCGATCGGCTCGCCCTTCGCGAACACCGTCACCCCCTGGATGCGCACGGTGGCGCGCGCCGGATCGAAGGCGAGATCGCGCGCTGCGGCGCGCGCGCCCATCGCGGCGAGCACCCGGCCCCAGTTCGGATCGGCGCCGAAGACGGCAGTCTTCACCAGGATCGACCCGGCCACCGCGTGCGCGAGCTCGCGCGCGCTCTCGCCGTCGGCCGCCGCGTCGACCAGCACCTCGATCGACTTGGTCGCGCCCTCGCCGTCCTCGGCGATCGACCGCGCGAGCTCCTCGCACAGCTCGTGGGTCGCGTCGGCGAAGGCGTGCAGCTCGCGCCCCTCGAGCGGCGCGCCGCCCGCGAGGCCGTTGGCGAGCGCGAACACCGCGTCGTTGGTGCTGGTCTCGCCGTCGATCACCAGGTCGCCGAAGGTGCCGGCCGTCGCGCGCGCGAGGATCGCCTGCAGATCGTGGAGGAGGATCGGCGCGTCGGTGGGGAGCACCGCGAGCATGGTGGCGGGCTGGGGGGCGATCATCCCCGAGCCCTTGGCGCACGCCGCGATGGTCACGTCGCGGCCGCCGACCCGCACCACGCGGTGGGCGAGCTTCGGCCGCGTGTCGGTGGTCAGGATGGCCTCGGCCGCGGCCTCGATGCCCGAGCGCAGCGCCTCGATCGCCCGCGGCGCCGCGGCGATCAGCTTCGCCGCCGGCAGGCGCACCCCGATGACCCCGGTGGAGGTCGAGATCACCTGATCGGCCTGCACGCCGAGCGCGCCGGCGAACCCGGCGTTGAGCGCGCGCACGTCGGCGACACCGGCCTCGCCGGTGAGCGCGTTGGCGTTGCCGCTGTTGATCACCAGCGCGCGGAAGCCCTCGCCGGGCAGGCGCGGCGCGAGATCGACGATCGGGGCGGCCTTGGCCTTGTTCTGCGTGAGCAGGGCGGCGGCGACGCAGGGCGCCTCGCTCGCGAACAGCGCGAGATCGCGGCGGACGGCCTTGATCCCGGCGTGGACGCCCGCGTACGTCCACCCCTTGGGCGTCCTCACGGCGAGCTCCGATGCAGCCCGGCGAGCCCGATGCGCTCGTCGAGCCCGAGCATCAGGTTCATGTTCTGCACCGCCTGACCGGAGGCGCCCTTCACCAGGTTGTCGATGGCGGAGAGCACCAGCACGACCTCGCCGTCGGTCGCGAGCCCGATGCGGCACATGTTGGTGCCGACCACGCTCGCCAGGGTGACCTCCTCTGGCGCGGTGATCTCGACGAACGGCGCGCGCTCGTACGCGGCGCGCAGCGCCTCGACCATCTGCTCCGTCGTCGCCCGGGGATCGCGCGGACGCGCGTAGCAGGTGGCGAGGATGCCCCGACGCACCGGCAACAGGTGCGCGGTGAACGTGAGCGAGCCGACGGCGCAGGTCTGCGCGATCTCGGGCGTGTGCTGGTGCGAGAGGAGCTTGTAGGCGCGGAAATCGCCTTCGACTTCCGCGAACGAGTACGCCTCTTTCGCCTGGCGCCCGGCGCCGCTCACGCCGGACTTGGCGTCGACGACGATCCCGGTCGGTTCGATCAAACCAGCCCGGAGCAGCGGCGCGAGCGCGAGGCTCGTCGCGGTCGGGTAGCAGCCGGGGTTGGCGACCAGCCCCTCCTTGGGCGGTGCGCCGCAGAGCTCGGGCATGCCGTAGTGCGCCTTTTCGAGGAGCTCGGGGGCGTGGTGCGGAAAGCCGTACCAGCGCGGATAGAGCGTGGCGTCGCGCAGGCGGAAGGCGCCGGAGAGATCGATGACCGACACGCCCCGCGCGAGGAGCTTCGGCGCGAGATCGAGCGAGACCTCCGCCGAGGTGGCCAGGAACACGATGCGACAGCCCTCGCTCGCCTCGACCGCGCGCGCGTTGGCGACGAACTTGAGGTGCGAAGGATCGGGGACGCCGACGCGCGCGCCGACGTGATCGCCCGTCCACTTGTCGCTCGTGCAGAACGACAGGTCGACGTACGGGTGCTGCATGAGCAGACGCGCTGCCACCATGCCCGAGTAGCCCGAGGCACCCACGATCCCGACGCGCGGCCGTTCCATCTTCGACGCGCGCCATAGCGGCGAGCACCGTCCGCGTCGAGCCGCGCGAGCGCGTGAACGCAGCGCCAGAGCAGAGTAGGCTGCCCGCCGTGGCCCGCCTCCTCACCCTGCTCCCTCTCCTCGCCGTCGCGTGCTCGTCCTCCAGCGAATCGCCCGCCCAAGCGCCCGACGCCGGCCAGGATGCCGTCGCCGACACGCAGGGCGACGGCGCGCCCGGCGATCCGTGGGTGGTCTCGACCGACCGCGGGCCGGTGCGCGGCGGCGCGGCGGGCCTCGGGGCCTCGTTCCTCGGCGTCCCCTACGCGGCCGCTCCCGCCTCCGCGCTGCGGTTCGCGCCTCCGCAGCCGCGCGCGGCGTGGACCGACGTGCTCGACGCGAAGAAGCTCCCGCCCGCCTGCCCGCAGGGCGTCGACCCGGTCACCAAGGTCAAGCCGGAGCAGAGCGAGGACTGCCTGTTCCTGAACGTGTGGACGCCGAAGATCGATCGCGCCGCCAAGGCGCCGGTGATGGTCTTCATCCACGGCGGCAGCTTCGAGGCCGGCTCGGGGAGCCTCCCGGTGTTCGACGGCGAGCGCCTGGCCAACCGCGGCGTGGTGGTCGTCACGATCAACTACCGGCTCGGCCCGCTCGGGTTCCTCGCGCACCCGGCGTTCAACGGCGGCGAGAAGGGCACCTCCGGCAACTGGGGGCTCCTCGATCAGAAGGCCGCGCTCGAGTGGGTGAAGCGCAACGTCGAGGGGTTCGGCGGCGATCCGGGCAACGTCACCGTATTCGGCGAGTCGGCCGGCGCCGTCTCGGTGTGCCTGCACGTCACCTCGCCGCGCGCCGCGGGCCTCTTCCACCGCGCCATCTCGCAGAGCGGCACGTGCGCGCTCGTCAACACCCCGCTGCGCGATCCGGGCACGCCGGGGCTCGAAGACAGCGCGGAGGAGCGCGGCGCCCGCCTCGCGAAGGCGGTCGGGTGCGAAGGCGCCGATCCCGCCGCGTGCCTGCGCGCCAAGCCGGTCGACGATCTGGTCGCGGCCGGGACCGGCGGCGGCATCGGCGGCAAGGAGCTGGGCTTCGGTCCGGCGATCGACGGGTGGTACGTGCCGGCGTCGCCGCACGCGCGGCTGATCACCGGACCGGCGAACGACGTCCCGTACGTCATCGGCACCAACGCCGACGAGGCGACGCTCTGGACGAGCGCGCTGAAGATCACCACCACGGCGGAGTACGAGGCGGCCGTCCGCTCGACCGCGCCGCTGTACGCCGACGAGCTCCTGAAGATCTGGCCGGCGTCGGCGTTCTCCTCGCCGAAGGTCGCCTACGACACGTTCCTCGGCGAGCTGCTCTTCACCTGCCCCGCGCGCGAGGAGGCGCGCGCGGTCTCGGCGCGCGTGCCGGGCACGTTCCTCTATCAGTTCACGTACGTCACCAGCTTCGGCAAGCTGTACGGCCTCGGCGCGTTCCACACCTCCGAGCTGTGGTTCGTCTTCGGCAACTTCACCGCGCCGCTCACGTTCCCGAGCGCCGACGAGAAGTCGCTCGCCGAGGCGATGGGCGGGTACTGGACGCGCTTCGCCAAGAGCGGCGATCCCAACGGCGACGGCGTCGCGTGGCCGAAGTACACGACGGCGGGCGACGCGCACCTCTCGCTCGGCGCGCCGATCACGGCGGGCACGGCGCTCGTGAAGGCTCGCTGCGACGCACTGAGGAAGCTCGCGCCGTGACATGGGCGCGCGAGCCACGGTCTCGCAGCGGCATCGGACGCGGGTGCGCTCGGGTTCGCTGTTCGCTTGCGCGGTGATCGCGCTCTCGCCCGGCGCCGCCCGCGCGGAGGAGAAGGCGCCCTCGGAGAGCCCCGCGCGCAAGGAGGAGGGAGGAGCGACGGAGCTGCCGAGCGTGGCCGGCCGCCCCATACGGCGGTTCGCGCAGCGCAACGTCCTCGAGCTCGGAGGGAGCGTCTCGTACGTCAAGTCGAACGCCTTCACGCAGATCGGCGCGACGCCGACGTTCGGCTGGTTCGTCATCGAGTACATGCAGGTCTCCATCCTGCCGAGCGTCGAGTACGTGAAGACGTTCTCGGCGCCGGGCGAGGCGCGGTACTCGCTGCTCCTCGAACCGAGCTTCCACTTCCTGCTGGCCGGGCCGGTGTTCCTCTTCTTCGGCGCGGGCACCGGCGCCGTCTACGAGAAGGAGACCGGGATGGGTCTGGCCGTCGCGCCGCGCACCGGCCTCGAGGTGCTCGTCGGCGGCTCCGGCGTGCTGAAGCTCGCGACGACGTTCGTCTACACGGCGACCAGGCGCACCGCGATCGAAGACGGCACCAACGAGCCGCACACCTCCACCTTCGGCCTGCAAGCGGGGTACGCCGTCGCATGGTGAAGCGCCGGCCCGTCGCCTCGCACGTGGCGCTCGTGGGGCTCGCGCGCCTCGCGTCGCTCGCGTCGCTCGCGTGCGCGGCCAGCCTCCCGGCGCTGACGAGCGTCGGCTCCGCGTCGGCCGCCGAGCACCGCGACATGAGCGTCACCATGCTCGGCAGCGGCTGGTACGACCTCGGCTTCGTCGCCTTGAACGGGGCCGGCTTCGCGGCCGGTCGCTACCTGCTGCACCCCGCGCGCGGCGATCGCGCGCCGCTCGACGGCCTCGGCCACCGCCCGAGAGACGCCGCGCTCGGCCGCGCCGCCGACGTGGCGGTGATCGTCGGCCTGGCTACCGGCGCCAGCCTCGCCTTCGCCGGCGATCTCGGCGAGCGCACCCAGGGCGCCGATCGCTTCCGCGGTCCGGTGATCACGCTCGAGGGCGCGCTCGCCGGCTCGGTGATCACCCACCTCGTCAAGAACCTCTTCGGCATCTGCCGGCCGCGCGACTGGGACGACGTCGCCCGCAAGTGCACCACCCGGGGCGAGGGTCACGACGACGAAGCCGCGGTCGACGAGGCGCACCGCTCGTTCCCCTCGGGCCACTCCGCGCCGCTCGCCGGCATGGCCGGGGCGGCGGTGGGGCTGTGGCTGCTTCCGTCGGAGCGTCACGACGTGAACCTCGCCGTCGCGCTGACCTCGCTCGGCTTCTCGTTGACCGTCGTCGCGTTGCGCGAGCGTGGCGGCGCGCACTCGTGGGTCGACACCGGCGCCGCGTTCATCAGCGGCGGCCTCGCGGGGTTCCTGACCGCGGCGCTCCACCTGCGCGTGCGCAATGTTCAAGAGCCCGCCGCGGCCACGGCGCCGACGCCGCTGATGTTCACGATGGGCGGCGCGTTCTAGATCGCACTCCACCCAAGCACGGCCGGGTTTGATCACCTCTGACACGGCGCGTAACCTGCCTCCCCCGCATCGCAGCCAAGGCACGTCGAAGAGGAGGCAGCATGTCCGCGACGATCATTTCCGAACGAACGGGAGCGCAGAAGCAGGACGGTGCGTCGGACCTTCGCGCGCGCATCCGCGAGACGTTCGAGCGTCAGCAGGCCCACCGCTGGAACGTCGCGAACACGACCGCCGACGAGCGCGTCGCCAAGCTGAAGCGCCTCAAGAAGCTGATGCTCGAGCGTCGTGACGACCTGCTGCGCGCGATGGCCGCCGACTTCCGCAAGCCGGCCGCCGAGGTCGATCTCACCGAGCTGCAGCCGGTGCTCGGCGAGATCAACCACACCATCAAGCACCTGAAATCGTGGATGCAGCCGATGAAGGTGCCCACGCCGCCCCAGCTGATCGGCACCAAGAGCATGGTGCGCTACGAGCCGAAGGGCCTCGTGCTGATCCTCGCGCCGTGGAACTACCCGTTCAACCTGCTGATGTCGCCGCTCGTCGCCGCGGTCGCCGCCGGCAACTGCGTCGTCGTCCGGCCCTCGGACAAGGTGCGCCAGACGAGCGCGCTGATGGCGACCATGCTGCGCGACGTGTTCCCCGAGGACGAGGTCGCGGTCTTCACCGGCCCTTCGTCGATCGCGAACGACCTCCTCGAGCTGCCGTTCGATCACATCTTCTTCACCGGCAGCACGCGCATCGGCAAGCAGGTGATGCACGCGGCCGCCGAGCACCTCGGCGCCGTGACCCTCGAGCTCGGGGGGCAGTCGCCGGTCGTCGTCGACGAGACCGCCGACGTCGACACCGCGGCGCAGCGCCTCGTGTGGGGCAAGTTCCTCAACGGCGGCCAGACGTGTGTCGCGCCGAACCACGTGTTCGTCCACGTGTCCAAGCAGGCCGAGTTCGTGGCGGCCGCGCGTCGCACCATCGAGAAGCACTACGGCGCGACCGAGGAGGACCGGCAGAAGAGCCCGCACCTCTGTCGCATCGTCGACGCCCCGAGCGAGAAGCGCCTGCGCGACGTGGTCGAGCGCTCGGTCGCCGCCGGCGCGCGCCTCGAGGTCGGCGGCAAGTTCGATCCGGCCGATCGCTACGTCGCGCCGACCGTCCTGTCCAACGTCAAGGACGACATGCCGGTGATGGAGGCCGAGCTCTTCGGCCCGGTCATGCCGGTGATCCCGTTCGACTCGCTCGACGAGGTCATCTCGGCGATCCAGCGGCGCCCGAAGCCCCTCGCGATGTACGTGTTCAGCGAGAGCGATCGCAACATCGAGCGGCTGCTGTCGAACACCACCGCCGGCGGCACGGTGATCAACAACTGCATCATCCACCTCGCGAACCCCGACCTGCCCTTCGGCGGCATCGGCGCGAGCGGCATGGGCAACTACCACGGCTTCTTCGGCTTCCGCGCCCTCTCGCACGAGCGCGCGGTGATGGTCCAGAGCCGCCTCGCGACCGTCCGCCTGTTCTACCCGCCGTACACCAAGGTGGTGCAGCGCGCGATCGACGCGCTGACCAAGGTGTTCGCGCTCCAGGGCCGCTGACGACGAAGGCAGGTCCCGCCCGGGAGCGATCCCGGGCGGGTCTTTTGTTGCTCGGCGAGCGTTTCGGGGCTGGGCCAGGTCGCTCATCCGGCTGGACGAATGAGTCGTCGAGGCGGGGCGGTCGCGGTATGACACCTCGATGGACGCCAAGCTCCGCGCGGCCGTCGAGGGCCTGCTCGCCGATCACCCCGAGCGCGTTCCGCTCGACGCCATCGGCGACGCGCTCGGCCTGACGACCGACACCACCGAGATCGAGGCGGTGCTCGACGCGCTCGAAGCCGCAGGGCGCACCATCGTCGCCCCGGAGGGCGCGCGGGGCGTCGCCGCCCTCCGCAAGGTGGTCCCCGCCGCGCGCGCGATCGCCCGGCGAACGGGGCGCACCGCCAAGGTGGTCGAGATCGCCGCCGAGACCGGGCTCGCGGAGCCGGAGGTCCGGCAGGCGCTCCTCCTCGCGCGCGTGATGGGCCGCTAGCCGACGAAGACGCTTCCCGCACGGCGCGCGCGCAGGCAAGGAGCATCCGATGCCTCGCCTCGGCCGCGCCCTTCGGAGCACGCTCCTGGTGATCGCGATCGCGTACCTCGCCGCGTTCGTGTTCGTCGCCTTCAAGCGCGCGCTCCATCCGTTCGAGCTCGAGTGGATGGAGGGCGCGATGGTCGACCACGTCGAGCGCGTGCTCCGCGGTCAGCCGCTCTACGTCGAGCCGACGATCGACTTCGTGCCCTTCATCTACGGCCCGCTCTACTACTGGGCCTCGGCGGTCGTGGCGAAGGTCGTCGGGCTCTCGTTCCTGCCGCTGCGCATCGTCTCCATCCTCTCCGCGCTCGGCGCGTTCGCCTTCATCCACGCGATCGTCGCGCGCGAGACGGAAGACCGGACGATCGGCGTCGTCGCCGCGGGCGCGTTCGCCGCGTCGTACGCGAAGTCGGCCCAGTTCCTCGACATCTGCCGCGTCGACTCGCTCTCGCTGGTGACGTCGCTCGCCGCCGTCCACGTGATGCGCAACCTGCGCGCGCGCCGCGGCTACTGGCTGCTCGGCGCGGCGATGCTCGGCCTGTCGTTCCTCGCCAAGCAGTCGTCGTTCCTCCTCGCGCTCGCGCTCATCGCGCACGAGGCGTGGGTCGAGCGGCGCCGCGCGATCCCCTTCGTGGTGGCGACGCTCGCGAGCACGCTCGGCGTCGCGGCGATCCTCGACTGGTCGAGCCAGGGCTGGTTCCGCTACTACACCTGGGAGCTCCCGCGGGCGCACGCCATCGTGAAGCAGTCGTACGTCGGCTTCTGGACCGACGATCTCTTCCCCGCCTACGCGATCGCCGGCGTCTTCGCCGTCTACTTCCTCGTCGCCGCCCGCCCGCGCCGCGACGGCGCGCGCCTCTTCCACCTGATGGCCGCCGGCGGCCTCGTCGCGTGCGCGTGGACGGGCCGGCTGCACGACGGCGGCTGGCCCAACGTCCTCATCCCCGCGTTCGCCGCGCTCTCGGTCCTCCTGGGCATCGGCCTCGGCGAGGCCCTGCGCGCGATCGACGATCGCGATCCGCGCCTGTCGGCCTTCGTCTCCGTCGCCGCGCTCCTCCAGCTGCTGGTGCTCGCGTGGGACCCGAAGCGCATGTTGCCGACGAAGAGCGACGCGAGGCTCGGGTGGGCGCTGATCGAGAAGTTGAAGGCCGCCCCCGGCGACGTCTTCGTGCCCAACCACTCGTGGTACGCCCGCATGGCCGGAAAGCCCGCGCACGCGCACCGGATGGCCATCGACGACGTGTTCCGCGGCGATCCCTACGAAGAGGGCGCCAAGCTCTCGGTGGCGCTGCGGAGCGCCCTCGCCCGCAAGAAGTGGGCGATGGTCATGCTCGACGACGACTTCTACGAGCGCGAGGCGCGCGGCACCTACGACCTGGTCGCGCCGCCATTCCCGACGCAAGACGGCTTCTTCCCGGTCACCGGCATCCACGTGCGACCGCAGAAGACGCTCATCGCGAGGCCATGAAAAGAGTTCGAGGTGTCGGCAGCGTCAGGGGCGCCTCTCGGCTGCGTGCGCTCAGCGAGAGCCGTCACCCTTCCAACCGATGCTGCCGACACCTCTGGCCCGCGGCCATGCACGACGTGTTCCGCCGCGTTGCATCGGAGATTGTCGTGCGCGCGAGCGCAGGGCGCGCGTGCTCGACGCACTCGTTGCAGCGACGCGTCGCGCGATCTGCGCGGGCTCAAAGCTTCGTGGCCGGCGTCTTCGCTTTTTCCGTCGTGGGCGCCACGACCGGCTTCGCCTCGGTGCTCGGCGCAGGCGCACTAGCGACAGGAGGCGTCGCTGCAACTCCGAGCGGCGAGACGTCGATCGCGTGCACGGTGCGCGAGGTCCACCCGGTGACCCACACCGTCTTCTGGTCGGGTGCCAGCGAGAGACCGCAGCCCTGATCCATCTTCGGGACCTTCACGAAGCGCTGCGTCCAGTCGCTGGTGTCGACGACGCTCACCGTGCCGTGATCGGGCTGACCGAAGTTGGCGATGAAGACCCAGCGGCCGTCGGAGCTCACCGCCGAGGACTTCGGCTCCTGCCCGATCTGCACGAGCTTCTTCATCTTGTCGGTCGCCACGTCCCAGGCGCCGAGCTGCCCGTTGTAGTAGCAGGACAGATAGAGCGTCTTCTCGTCGGGCGACAGCGTCATGTGCCGCACGTGCTTGCAGGCGTGGACCTTCTTGTGGTTCGAGAGGTCGGGGCCGTCGTAGATGTCGAGCTCGTCGCCCTCGAAGCCGGCGATGTACGCCTTGCCCGAGTTGGTGATGGCGATGCCGCGCGGGTGCTCGTTCGCCTTCAGCTTGTAGAGTTGCTTGAAGTTCGTGGTGTCGTAGATGGTCGCGCTGTAGCTGTCCCAGTTGGCGACCATCATCTTGGTGCCGTCCTTGGACAGGATGGTGATCTTCGGGCGCAGCCCGACGTCGACCGAGCGGGTGACCTTGCGGGTGGCGACGTCGACCACCTCGATCTTGTTGCCGTTGAAGTTCGAGACGTAGAGCGTCTTGCTGTCGGGCGAGAACACCGACTCGACCGCGTTGCCGTCCTTGTCGTTGAAGTCGGTCTGGTCGATCTTCTTCAGCGTCGCCGGGTCGTACCAATAGAGGTTGCGCGTCTTCCAGAAGCCGAAGTTGGTGACCACCAGGTGCTTGCCGTCGGGGCTCACCGTCACCGCCTTGGGCATCGAGCCCGTGTCGGAGGTGGCGATGACCTGCAAGGCAGGCGGCTTCGCGCCGGCGCTGGCGAGCCAGGCGATCGAGGCGGCGGCGCACAAGGGGACGAGCAACGACAGACCGAGCTTCTTCATGGCGACTGCGCTCCGCCTCGCCTCATACCGCGGCGAAAGCCGGAGGGGCTAGTTCGAGGCCCGACAAAGCGAGCGCGACCGTCGCGCTGCCGTCCAAGTCGGATCGGGTTACGGCGCGATCTTGCAGGAGAGCGCGCGGGTCTCGACCTTCGAGGAGCCGTTGCCGGCGGCGCGCACCAGCCAGCCGTGCGCGGGATCGTGGGGGCTGACGATGGCCCACATCGCGTCGTCGGCGCCGGCGACCACCGCGTCGGTGCAGGCGCCGCCGGTCGCGTCGACCCGCTTCACGTGCGACAGGAGCTGCAGCGTCGTCGGCGCGCCGTCCTTCTTGTCGGGCGCGACGGTGACGGTCACCGAGCGCGCCGCCTTGGAGCGCGCGAGCACGGTGCGGAAGCCGAGGCGGGACTTCGGCGCGCACGCCTCGAGGGCGCCGATCTGGAGCTTCGCCGGCTCGACCCGCACCGCATCGGGCGGATCGCCGGCGAGCCCGTCAAACGCGAAGATCGCGCTCGGCGTCGCGTCGTGGAACCAGCTCGCCTGACCGCCGATCAGCGCGGCCTTCCCGTCGAGCGCGGCGAGGGTCACGGTCTGACCGAGGGTCCACGTCGTGGTCGCCCAGGACTTGCCGGCGTCGCTGGTGGCCGCCAGCGCGACCTCGCCCTGGCGCACGCGCGCCAGCACGATCTTGCCGCCGATCTTCACGGCGTCGCTCCAGGTGCCCGCCGGCGGCCTCGGCATCGTCTCGGTCTTGCCGTCGTCGCGCAGGAGCTGGAGCGGGGCGTCGCCGCCGTGCGGCAGGAACAACAGGCCGCCGTCGACGATCGCGTGCAGCGCCGAGGGGCCCGCCTGACCGACGCGGAACGGGCTCACCTTCGCGAGCTTCGCCTTCTTCGCCTTGCCCGTCGCGCCGGAGTACCACCCGATCTCGACGTCGACCGGCGAGTACTTCGAGTCGGAGGCGGCGCCCTGCTTTTCGGATTTTTCGAATCCGAAGGCGTAGCGGACGGCGACGAAGCCCTCGGAGGACTCCTGCGTCCACTGCCGCACGCGGACGCCCTCGACGACCTTGCCTCGCGGGCCGAGCAGCGAGACCTCGTTCGGTGCGCCCGCGCCGCGCGCCACCACCAGCGACAGCGCCTGATCCTTGCCGGACGCGCGCATCGTGAAGCGCACGTCGCCGTCGAGCGCGACCTGCGAGCGCGGGACAACGGCTTCCACGCTCCGCCCGCGGTACAGGCGACGGCGATCGGCGCGGCGGCCGGCGCCGCGCTCGGGGGCGGCGGCGGCGGCGAGGCCTCCTTCTTGGTCACCGGCTTCGCGGTCGACGCGACGAGCGCCGCCTTCGGATCGGGCAGGTCCCAGCCGGTGCGCACGACGCCGCTCTGCATGCAGCCGCTCGGCGCGCACTCGATGTCGCCGCTGGTGCCCGGGGCGACCTTCGCCCACTTCTCGCCGCCGTCGGCGGTCTCCCACGCGTCGTCGCCGTCCCAGGCGAAGCCCCGCTCGCCCGCGAGGTCGATCGCGCGCGCCTCGAACGGCAGGTACCACGACGGCTGCACCGTGAGATCGGGCGCCACGCGCACGACGCGCGACGGCAGGCCGTAGGCGAGGCGCAGCGCGCCGTTCGCGTCGACCGACGTCGCGTGCAGGATCGATCGCGGCAGCTCCACCGGCGTCTTGGTGAACGTGCCCTTCGACAGCGAGCCGGTCAGGAGCGCTTGCCCGTCGCTGGACCACGCGAGGATCCACGCGCGATCGTGCGCCGGATCGATCTCGACCGCGTCGAGCCTGCTCTTGGGCGGGAGCGGGATCTCCTGCCAGTCCTTGGTCCCGAATTTCGCCTGCGCCGGCTTGCAGGTCTTGCTCTCGTCGTCGCAGGCCGCGCCGACGATGATCTGGCTCGGCCCCGCCCACACCGAGAAGTCGGAGCCGAGGCGCCCCGGGAGCGTGCCGACCTGCTCCCAGGTCTTGCCGTCGTCGGCGCTGCGGACGAACTTGGTGACCGGCGGATCGACCTGCTCGTCGTGGACGGCGACGACGACCGTGCCCTGGTAGCCCGCGACCACCACGCGCGTGTCGCGGCGCGACACCGACTTCTCGATCACCGACGCCGGCGTCGCCGGGGCCTTGCCGAACGCAGCGATCGCGACCTCGAGCTTCTGGTTCTTCGAGGGCGGCGGCTCGAACGTCTCGACGAGCGTGACCACGCGATCGCCAGCGAGGTGGCGGCTCTCGTGCGACGTCTTCTTGCCGGTCGCCTTGCCCGGCACCTCGAGGAAGGACGCGGGCGTGGCCGCTGCCTCGAGCTTGTCACCCGACAGCCGCGCGACCCGCTCCTCGGAGCCGCGCAGGAACAGATCGCCCTTGGCGTCGCGGAACACGTCGGTCGCGCCGATGCCCGGCGTGGCGAGCGGCTTCCAGGTCGCGCCGTCGTCGCTCGAGAGCAAGAGGCGCTGCGGATGGAGCAGCGCCAGCGCCTCGCCGCGCTCGTTGGCCGCGAGCCCCACCGCCACGTCGCCCGGGCGCAGCGGCACCTTCGACGTGCTCCACGTCGCGCCGCCGTCGGTCGATCGGAGGAGCGTCCCGTCCTTCTGCAGCCCGAGCAGCGCGTCCTTGCCCGCGCGGAACGCCACGGCGCGCCCCTCCTTCGGCGCGGGCTTCGTCGACTCGATCGCGCCCAGCGGATCGGCGACCGTGAACACCTCGCCCTCCTCGCCGAGCAGGACGATCTTCGCGCCCTTCACGCGCGCGTCGACGAGGTCCTGCGGCGCGAGCGTGGCGGCCTGCGTCGGTTCGCCGCCGCCTTTGGCGAACAGCCAGCGACGACCGCGCTCGCCGACCTGCAGCACGCCCTTGTCGCCGAGATCGAGCTGCGCGTTGGCGACGCCGACCGCGCTCGGGAAGCTCCACGTGGCGCGCGGAGCGGGCGCAGGCGGCGTCACCTTCGCGGCGGGCGGCGGCGGCTTCGGCGCTTCGGGAGCAGGCGCGGCGGGGGCACACCCGACGAGGGCGAGGACGAAGAGCGAGGAGATCGTGCGGACGCGCATGCCCGCGAGGCTACACCCATTCGACGGGTCGGGCGCGTCACGTCCCGCCGAGGAAGCCCTGCACCGCCGCGACGGTCCGGGCGGGATCTTCTTCGTGCGGGACGTGCCCGAGGTCGTCGAAGATCACGAGCTTGCTGCCGGCGACCTCGCGGTGGAAGCGCTCGCCGTGCGCAGGCGGAAGCAGGCGATCGCGCCCGCCCCACATCACGAGCGTGGGGATCTTCAGCTGCGCGATCCGCTCCGAGCCGGCGCCGTGCTGCGTCTGCGCGAAGCGCGCCACCAACGCGCGCCGGTTACCCTCGCGGATCGCCATGTCGAAGTAGAGATCGATCAGCTCGGGGGTCACCTTCGTCGGATCGCCGTACACGTCGCGCAGGCTCGACACGATGATGCTGCGCGGGAGCACCAGGCTCGTCAGCCGATTGACGACCGGCGTCTTGGCGAGCCGGAAGCCGATCGGCATCGACTGCGACTCCATCGGGTACCCGCCCGCGTCGACCAGCACGAGCGCCTCGACGCGGCCCGCATCGGCGAGCGCCGTCTCCCAGGCGATCTTCCCGCCGAGCGAGTTGCCCGCGAGCACGCAGCGGCGCACCGCGAGCCGATCGAGCATCGCCCTGGTGAACCGCACGTACGACTCGATGTCGTAGCGACCGTCGGGCGACGGACCGGTGAGGGCGAACCCCGGCAGATCGAAGCGGATCACCCGGCGTTTGTCGCGCAGCGCGCGCGCCCACCCCTCCCACGTGTGCAGGCTCGCGGAGGTGCCGTGGAGCAGCACGATCGGCTTCGGATCGTCGCGCGGCCCCTCGTCGCGCACGTGCACGCGCATCCCGCCGACCTCGACGAACGTCGACGGCGGCTGCGCCCATCGAGGCTCGAGCTGCGACACCGGCCGATCGGGCGCCCAGTGCACCGCGACGATCAGGAGCAGGACGAGCGCGAGCGCGCCGACCACGACGCCGAGCCAGCGCAGCACCTTGCGAAGCATCGGCGCGAGCTTAGCCGGCCGTCATCCCCCGCGCACCCGGCGCCTCACCCCGAGGAGCGCGTTGCCGAGCAGCACCCCGGTGATCGCCATGCAGGCGCCGGTCGCGCGCGCGAGCAGATCGACGCGGCTCACGATCGCGATCAGGCCGACCACCGTGGTGACGACGTGGGCCCACAGCTGCATTCGCACGTGAGCGTCGGGGAGCAGGCGCTTCATCGGCGGCACGTCCGCCTGACCGGCCGCGAAGCGGTGGAACCACGCGAGGAACGGCACGATGCGCGTGAGCATGCCGTGCACCGTCGCGGCGCCCCAGCCCCACAGCGCGAGCGATCGCCGACCACCAGAACTGCAGCGTCGGATCCGATCGCCGGCGCTTGCGACGCGGGATCATGCGCGCGAGCGTGAACGGCTCGACGAGCAGCACGGCGATCGCGCCGGGGAGCGCGGCGACGACGATCCAGGTCACCGAGGCGGCGGCGAGCGCGGCGACCGTCACGGCGAGCGCCGACACGCCGACCGCGATCGCGATCGCGTAGGCACGCCGCCTGGGGAACGCCTCGGTCAGGTAGAACATCGGCACCACCTGCCACGAGACGGCGGAGATCAACCCGCCGACCCAGCCGACGAGCGCGAGGTCCACGTGCGCGACGAGCAGCGCCTGCCGCGACGAAGGCATGTCGCCGGCGTGCCCCCACGCGAGCCGCACCCCGAGCGCCGCGAGCACCGCGAGGCAGGTCACCGCGATGCGCATGCCGAGCAGCGTCTCGCCGCCGCTCGCGCGCGTGAGCGCGACCGCCATCGGCACGAGGAACACGATCAGCGCGATCGACAGCGCGATCGCCCCGAGCTGGATGGCCCGCGCGTTCGCGCTCCACAGCCCGAAGATCAGCGCGCCGGCCCCGACGACGAGGCAGCCGGCGACCCCGTGCGAGAGGCGGATCGCCGGCACCGGCGACCCGGCCACGACCGGGACCATCTGATAGAGCGAGCCGAGCATCGCGGCCGCGAGCACGCCGAGCGTCATCACGTGGACCAGCGCGATGGTGCGCGGCAGCCACGACGAGGCGAGCAGCATGCCGCCCTCGGCGAGCAGGAGCGCGCCGGCGGTGACCATCGCGAGCGGGATGATCGCGTAGAAGGTGGCGGGGACCTCGAGCGGCGGCGCTTGATCGGTCGACAGACCGGCGGTGTTCATGCATGGCCCTCGACGCGCAGGACCGCCGAGCCGTCGCACAGCTCGACGATCTCGTGCGAGTGCCCGGTGCGCGCGAGGTGCGGCAAGAGCCAGCGCGGGTGCCGCGGCAGGTGCGCGATGAAGACGTCAGCGGGCCCGAGGCCGCGCACCGCGGACATCACCCGCTCGAGCGGCTCGGGCGGCTCGAGATCGCGCAGATCGAGCACCGGCGGCGCGCCGCCGAGGACGCACAGGAGGCTGTGGGTGCCGCCCTCGCCCGCGATCACCGACACCGAGTGACCGCGCGAGCCGAGCAGCGCCTCGAGCGGCCTGGGGCGGAACGGCGCGGTGACCACCAGGACCGATCCGGCCGTCAGCTCGCTCAGCCTGCCGAGGATCTCCGAGAGCGGATCGACGCCGCGCGCAAGGATCGGCCGCACGTCGAGCGCGAGCGCGGTGCCCTTGCGCAGCGTCGGCTCGGGCGCGGGCTTCGGGGGCGCGGCGGTGATTTCGCGCGCGAGGCCCGCGCGCCACAGCCGCGACACGGCGTCGATGCGCTCGGCGAGTGGCGCGCCTCCGCCGGCGAGCTCGCGCTGCAGCACCAGACCCTGGATCATCCCGACGAACAGCGTCGCCGCCGCCTGTGGATCGACGTCGGCGCGCGCGGCGCCGTCGCGCACGGCCGCGCTCACCAGCTCGGCGATGAGCGTGCGCTGCATCGACACGAGGTGATGGACGGCGACGCGGAGATCGGGCGCCTCGAGCGCCATGTCGGCGAACAGGAGGCGCGGGAAGCCGGGGTGCTCGTCGACGTACTGCACGAGCTGGCGAGCGAGGGCGTCGCATAGATCGAGCGGGGCCTTGCCGGAGCCGAGCAGCGGCGCAAGCAGGCCCTCGAGATCGCCGCGCGTCGCTTCGACCACCGCGAGCAAGAGCGCCTCCCGCGAGCGGAAGTGCCGGAAGAGCGCCGGCTGCGACACCCCGACCGCCGACGCGATCGCCCGCGTGGTCAGCCGCTCGAGCGGTGTCGTCGCGAGCAGCTCGCGGGCTGCCGCCACGATCTGCTCGCGGCGCGTATGCGACTCCGAAAACCACGACATTTCGCTGGGCTCCTTGCGGTCGGCGAGGCCCGATGTTATCAGTTGATAACAAGAACCGCCAGCCAACCGGACAGGAGCCTATACCGTGAGCACCGCGAGCGACTTCCTCACCAACGACCACCGGGAGTGCGACGCCCTCTGGGCCAAGGTCGAGGCCGCCGCCGACGGCGGCGATCTCGCGGCCACCCGCGCAGCCTTCGTCGCCTTCGACAAGTCGATGCAGCGCCACTTCGAGTTCGAGGAGAAGACCCTCTTCCCCGCCATCGAGCAGGCGACCGGCATGTCCGGCTTCGGCCCCACCGCGGTCATGCGCAGCGAGCACGAACAGATGCGCCGCATCCTCGCCACGATGACCACCGCCCTCGAGAGCGGCGACACCGGCTCGCTCCTCGACCACGGCGACACGCTGCTGATGGTCATCCAGCAGCACAACGTGAAGGAGGAACGCATCCTGTACCCGATCGCAGACGCGCGCGTCGGGGGGGAGTGGGCGGCGCTGCGGGCGGGTTGGGTGGAGTGAGGATGTGACGAGAATCCCCCCGGACCGGTTGGCCGGGTTGGCCAGACGGTCAGGTCACGGCGCACCGCAACCTCGAACAAACATGCGCACGTCGTCCATAGCCGTATCCGCGAAATCGGCAACCGTACGACGAGTGTCTACGTTCACCAACGTGCGATCGTTGAGAAGGCACCCCAAGGCTTCCAGCACTGAATTGTCAAGCCGACCGTACAATCGCGCCAAGTGTCCTATGCACGTCGCCGCAATCGCACGAACCGATGGGTCGGAGTGTTCGGAAGCCTCAATGCAGCTCTTCTCGAGCTCCTCAAACGGAAGACCTCCGTTGAGCACAAGGCCAACTAGCCGTTCGCGCTGGTTACCAGCTTCATCTCGGCTGCTCATTTCTTCCCCTCCGAGGGCTTCTCACTAGGCCCCCTCAGAATCTTCCCCTTCTTGTCGGCCATGCCGGCCTTTTGAAGCGCCGCCTGCATCGCAGGGTCAAGCTGGTCCCATGAACGAACATGTCCATGGTATTCACCAAATTTGGGGTCAGTGGGACCAACGTTAGGATGCGTCGGATCAAAGACGACGTATTCGCCCGCGTCATAGTCGATACCGACGCGACGGTCCGTCGTTTCCTTGAATCTAATTGACAGATCGAGAGCAGCCTGACCATTCTTTGGCGCCGGAGAGGCCACGCCCATTGGTGTTCCGTAGCTGGCGTTGCCATGCTTGGACGAGCCAACATACCTAAATGTTACATCTGCGCCAACAGCCCTGGGTACCGTTGCGGGTTTCAGCGCGGGGGCAACTGTAGCGGCAGGTGCAGCGGGTGGCGGTGCTGCAGCGGGCTTGCCCGCAGGTTTCGCTAGCGCTGTCGGCGCCTTGAGCGTCAGCTTGGCGGCCCCGAAGAGCGTGAAGGAAAAAATGACTGCGTTGCCGGCGGTAGCACCAGCAGCGTTCAAGGTGCCCTCGGTGTCACCGGCGGCGTACGCATTCTTCGTAGCCACCAAGCCGGTGACGACTCCGTGCCCACTCGCTGCAAGGCCATAGCCCATGCCAACGAGCGGCAATGCACTAAATAGCACGACCTTTCCGACATTCCCGGCACGGGTCTCTCCTTCTCCGGGCCGCATCAGCACGGCGCCGATCGGCGTCGACTTCGCTGCTCCAGAGAGGAAATCCTTCACCCACGGCCGCAGTGTGAGCTTGTCGTCTTCGTCAAGACCGTACCTGTCAACCGCCCCAAGAAGGCGTCCACGAACGTAGGAATACAGATTGGGGTCGGCGACCATCATGTGGGTCGCAAGTGGGTCGGCGCTTGCCCAGCGACCGAGCGAGGCGCTTAGGTATCGGAAGCCGAAGTACTGCAGCCCGACCTCGACGTCCTCCTCCTTCCCGGTGAACCGATGGTCCTCCCGGAACGCCTTCCACCTCCCCGGCCGGTAATCGCTCTCCGCCGCCCCGTACGCGTGATACGTGCTCTTCTCGACCAGTTCACTGCTCGCCAGATCGAGCACCGTGCTCGACGACCCGAGGTGGTCGCCGAGCTCCAGGAACACGTGGAGCCGCGGCTTCCCCGCGGTCACGGCCAGCGCGGCGTTCGGCACTTCGCTGTCCTCGTACGCCACCCGTGCGAGCCGCACGCCGTGCGCGAAGAGGTAGGGGACCTCTGTGTACGCGCCACGCGCGTAGTCGGTCCCCGACCACGTGGTGCGCCGCAGCTCGAGCGACGCGAACACGTACGCCGTGTGCCGCGTGTCGCCCGTCGCTTGCTCCACCGCCGTCTTCAGCGTGCGCTGATCGGCGGCGTTGTATTGATACCGGAGCTCGACGGCCGGTGAGCCCGTGGGCTCGACGTCCGTCGCCGCTCCAGGTGACGCGAGATCCCAGCGGCGCGCGCGCTGCAGCCGGCCCACCTCGTCCCAGTCGTAGATGAAGCGCTGCCCGCAGACGGCCCCGGTCGGAAGACACGGCCCCCCCCGCTGCACCGCGAGCGAGACCAGGTATCCCGCGTCGTCATATTTGGCTGTCAGAGATCCGGCGCGGGTTCCGGTCGAAGAGCTGGCGCCCTTCAGCTGGTACGGCCCCGCGTTGGCCGTGCCGTTGACGATAGCGCCAAGCGAGCGGTCGTAGAAGCCGTGCGCGTCGTCGTCGGTCTTCGTCGTGTTCCCGAGCCAGTCGTACGAGAACGACTGCCACAGCACGCGCTTGTCGAACGCGACGTGCGGGCTCGGCTTGGCAAGCCGCGGATCGGTCGCGGTGCCGGCGTTCTCGGGCGCGAACGGGGAGACCCACGTGTCGTCGCCGGCCGCGTACTGGTAGCCGACCTTGGTGACCCGGTAGAGATCGTCGTACTCGACCTTGCGGGTGACCGGCTTCGCCCCCGCCGGCCACTCGCTTGCCACGCGCCAGTCACGGATCTCGACCGGGTTGTCGACGACGTCGTAGCTGTAGTCGAGGTTCTCGAGGACCAGCTGGAACGTCGATGGCACGCCGGAGCCGTACGTCGGCGATGGACTGTAGGCGCCGGTCGACCAGATGCTCGGCGCCGTCAAGCGGTACGTCTGCACCGAACGCAGCCGTCGCTTGTCGTCGTAGTCCCACTCGGTCTTCGTTCCGGCCGCGTCGGCGTAGCCGATCGAGAGCGTGAGGCCGTCGGCGTCGTGTACGACGCTCGAGACGAGCGTGCCGTAGCTGCCCGCGACCTGCTTCACGCTGCCGCGCGCGCTGTACGTCGTCTTGACGATGCTCTTGTCATCGCCGCCGAGCAGCTCGGAGACCTTCGCGCCGGTCGACTCCTCGACCGGCCGATCCGCGCGGTCGAACTTCGCGTACTGCACGTACCAGCGGTCGGCGTACCGATCGTACAGCGAGTCGGCCGGGACGCCCGGCTTGGCCATCTGGCGCCCGACGCAGGTCACGCGACCGCGGCCGTCGTAGACGGTCACGGTCTTGGCGCCGCGATCGCTGACCGAGTACAGCCTGCCCTTGTAGAGATCCGTGTTGACGACGCACGCCGGCTCGGCGGTCTTCACCGCGTTGGCATCGCTGTCGGCGACGTCGTACCTGTTGAACACCTCGTATCCCGAGCTCAACAGCGGATCGGGCGCGGAGTACGGCGGGTGGTGCGGCAGGCACGGCGAGTAGTCCTCCGACACGAGCCGGCCCGCGGTGTCGTAGGCGTAGTTCGTGCCGCAGCCGCGCGCGTCGCTCGTTCCCACCAGATCGCCGGCGTCGTTGTAGACGTACCGCCAGCCGATCATCCGGGGGCCCGACGTGGCCCCGGTGAATGCGGCGGGATCAGGGTTGAAGTTCTTGGTGGTGTTCGGCTCTGCGTTGAACACCATGCGACCGAGCGAGTCGTATTTCATCCACCGCACGAGCGGGTCGGTGCCCGCACGGACGCGGGTGATCTTCGAGACCTCGCCGGTCGGCAGGTACTCGGTGCGGATCTCCCGTTCCTCGACCGCGGCGCCCACGTGCGCGCGCTCCGTGACCGCCACGGTGCGGCCGTGGCCGTCCTTCCGCTCCGACGCGGGCGTGCCGTAGTGCGGTCCTGGGGTCAGATCGGCGGCGTCCCAGGCGTCGGCGGAGAGGGCGTGGTACGCAGTGAACAGCGTGGTCTGCCCGTCGAGGCCGTAGCTCTGGAGGTCACGCCCGAACGCGTCGTAGCGCTTGCGACCGTACCGGGTCGACGTGGGCGTCGACAGCGAGAACGATTCCGGCGACCCGTTGTAGAACCGTGCGAGGAACGCCCGCCGCGGCGCGCCCTTGGCGTCGTAGTCGGTGAAGCCGTTGACGACCCAGCCGCCCTCGTCGCCCGCGCCGATGTCCGCCTCGTCGAGCGTGGCCACGGTGCGCCCGAGGCCGTCGACGAACGCCCACGCCTCGCGGTAGGTCGCCGTCGCCCCGTCGTCGTGGTCCTGCACCGAGGTGTGCAGACGCGACACCGGGCTCGCGAGCAAGTACTCGATCTTGATCGAGGGGTCGGCCGATGCGACCGAGGGATCTCCGGGGTCCCGCTTCGGATCCGGCTTGTAGAGGGCGACGACGCGCCCGAAGCCGTCGTAGTCGACCTTCGACTTCTCGTCTCGGACGTCTGTGACGACGGTGATGAGCTCGAGCCCGCGGTCGTAGTCCGCGGTCGCGACGAGCAGGACGTTCCCGCACGAGAACGATGCTCCCGCGAACGCGTACGACGTGGCCGGACCGACGTAGACGGTCTCCCTCGTGGCGAGGTCGGAATACGTCGCGTCGTATTCGACCGAACGGCACCGGCCGTTCGCGCCCGCGGCGAACGTGAGGTTGCCGAAGGTGTCGTATTGTGCCTCGTCGAGGGTGATCGTGCCGTTGAGCGACGCGTTCTCGGGCGCGTCGGCGATCGCGGGGCCCGCGTCTCCGGTGCCGCCGTCGCCTGCGCCGGCGTCGGCGCTGGCGTGGAAGCGATCGAGCGGGATCGAGCCCGACAGGACCGCCTTCGTCTTCGTCGGGTTGCCGAACGAGTCGTATTCGATGTCCTTGCGGTGACGTTGCTCGCCGGACGCGTTGCCGGTGACGTAGCTGGTGACGGTTCGGAACAGCCATCCGCTCGTGTCGCCGGTGGGGCGCGCAGGCGTCGTCGTCGTCGTGATCACCTCGTCGGCCGACGAGCAGCCCTCGGTGCAGCCCTTCGCGGTCGACGTGACCGCGTTGCCGAACGAGTCGACCGTCGTCGAAGCCTCCACGAGCACCCGGCCGTTGAAGCTGTGCAGAGGCAGGTCGCGCTTGTCCGTGCTCGTCGCGAGCACGCCGGCGACGTCGTAGACCGTGCGCGCGCTTTCGCTCTTCGTGAACGGCGCGTTGTCGTAGAGGAACGTGTTGCTCTCGCTCTCGTACGCGTGCATGACGCCGCGCCCGTCGCGCCCGGTGTACAGCTGCCGGAGCGTGTAGGTGTGGTGCTGCGTTTGCAGGTACACCCCCGCCGCGTCGTAGGTCTCGCTGACGACCGGCAGACCCTTCAGCCCCTCGCGGGGATGATCCATCCACGCGCCTTCGGGCTGACACTCTGCGGCCGTCGTCGGTCGGCACTCCCCGAGCAGGAACGTCGACTTGGTGTACGCCGTCGGGCTGTTCTCGTCGCCGACGCGCGTGACCGTGGTGGTCTCGAACCCCCGGAATTCCCGCTGCAGCCCGTCGTAGACCGGATCCTTGTACGTGTACTGCGTGACGTACGCGCCCGAGGGACGCCCGGCGACCGAGAGGTTGTCGCGGATCGTCTCCTTGACGACCACGTGCTGCACGAGCGGCGCCTTCTTCTTCCAGGCCGATCCGGCCGCTTCGGCGGCGAGCATCAGCTGGGTCGAGGTCGCGTATTCGAGCTCGGTGGTCTTGCCGAGACCGTTCTCGACCTTCGTCAGCACCCACGGGCGCTTGCCGCCGAGCAGGTCGATGTAGCGGTAGTTGAGGCCGTCGCCCCACAGGACGTCGCGCGTGCCGGAGCCGTTCACGTCGACGAGGCGCGTGCGCGACAGGTACGAGGGCGACGCGGGCGTTCCGGTGATGACGTGCCGCGCGGTCCAGGCGACGCCGTCGACGTTGAGCCACACGTCGACGTCGGTGAAGCGGATCTGCACCAGATCGTCGAGGCCATCGCCGTTGACGTCGTCGACGCGCAGCGCGCCCACCGACGGATCGGTGAACCACGGGCTCGCCGTCATCACGATCGACGTGCCGGCCGAGAACGTCCCCGCCTTGCACGCCGCGGGATCGCCGGTGCCCCACGTCCCGTCGCCGCGCCCGGGCCAGTACTCGATCTTGCCCTTCTGCAGCTTGACGATGTCGGGCAGACCGTCGCCGTTCATGTCGGCGATCTTGATCTCGCTGTCGCTCCACCGGACCGGCGTCCCGGCCCACGGCACGCACCTGCTCACAGGATCGTTGGAAATGGTCGCCGTCGAGGCGGAGGCAAACTTCGCGCTCCCGAACTGCCCGAAACCGCCCGGGTAGCGACCAAGCGAAAAGAACGTCTGCAGCTCGGTGCCGGCCGAGTACACGGCGTCGACCAGGCCGTCGCCGTTGACGTCCATCAGCCGGATGTCGGCGGCGTCCTTGCCGAAATCGATCTTCGGCGACAACGCCGAGGCGGTCGTGACCTTCCGGCCGAACCACTCCCACTCGTAGCCGTCCTTCGCGGCTTCGCGGAGCCTCGGCGTGTACACGCCGTAGGTCTTCACCTTCGGCATGTGGAGCAGGTCGGCGAACCCATTGGAGTCGACGTCGCCCGCGACGACGTTGAGGTTCGACAGCTTGATCGTCGTCGAGTCAGCCCCGGCCAGGCCCGCCTCGCCGCGGACCGGCAGGGTGCGCGCCCCGCCGAAGGCGCTCGAGGCGCCGCCGAGGCCGTTGAAGAACACGCCGTGATCGCCGCCGAAGTACGCACCCGCGGTCACCAGCACATCGGGCAGACCGTCGGCGTTGACGTCGAACAGATCGGTGAGGTCCTCGTCGAGCGAGTACGGCGGGCTGCCCGCCATCGTCTTCGGCCGCTCGTCGAAGCCTTCGTAGCCGGCAAGGTCCGGGACACCCGGTGCACCGGTCGACGTGTACGGCTCGACGTGCTGGTAGCCGAGCGTCATCGCCGGCAGGGTCGGGCAGCCGGTGACCGCTGGCAGTGCGCCACCAGAAGGCCACACGCTGGTGCTGGTCGACGGGTCGCCGCTCTTCTCGTCGGTCTCCACCGGATTCGTCGCGCAGCGCCCCTCCATCTGCACCGACGTGAGCAGCGAGACGTGGTACTTCGCGTCGTACGTGAGGTGATACCGTCGCACCAGCTCGCGGGCGCCGCTGGCGACGAATGTCTTGCTCGTGACGTCGACGCCGACGAGGCGCAGCGTCTGGGCCGTGCGCCATCCGCGCCGGAAGCTGAACGTCGGATCCGGGCGCGCATCGTAGCGGAGGCGCGCGTGGTGCGCGTACGAGGAGAACGACGCGCCCACCGGATCGGCCGCCGGCGGCGTGTCGTAGACGTCGGTCAGGTAGCCAACGCCATCGACGACCACGTAGCGGTACGCGACGACGTTGACCGGTTTGCCGCTGAGGCGCTGCGCGTCATAGTGCCGCGTGAGGTTCCACCGGAAAATCTTCGACGGGTTCGCCGGGTCCGTCTCGAGCCCACCCACGTAGCCCGAACCGTCGTCGGGCACGCCGAGCTCCATGGTCTCGCCGGACTTGCTCTGGACCTTCCAGGTCTTGTGATCGGCCGACCAGAAGAACCTCAGGAACGAGCCCTCCACGCGCGGGCGGAAGTACTGCCACCCGCCGGCCCATTCGGGCATGACTTCGCCCGCGGGCAGCGTCGCGCTGCACACTCGGCCGGAGGTCACCAGACAAATCGGGACGAGCTCCTGGCCCCCGTTGAAGACGAAGCGATCCTGCTGTGCCGTCCAGTCGGCGCCGTCGGTGTACGACGGCAACCCGCGGTCGGTCTGCCGCGCGATGAACGGCGCGCCGATCTCCCAGCCCACCCCTGCGACACCGTGGCCGCCGCTCGAGCTGTAGCTGAGCGACAACGACGGCTGCGCGCCGCCGCGCGCGCTCGGCAGCGCGAATGGGATCGAGAACGTGGCGATCCCGGTCGAGAGCTGGGCGGAGAAGCTCTCGCCCATGCCCTGGATCTTCCCGGTGCCTTGCGGGACCGTGATCGCTTGCGACGTTACGCCGGACTTGTCGGCACCGGTCGGGAGCCCCTTCACGTCGTCGAGCGCGCCGCTGCCTGTCAACGGCGGGGCGTTCGTGACGGGAGACGCGACGTCGTCGGGCTTTGGGGAAATGCCTGAGGGCTCGGCTGGGATGTTCGCTGTTGGCGCGCCACTGGGTGATGGCTCGATATCCTTGCCCGCCGCCGGTGCAACCTGCACCGGCGCGGGCGAGACCTCTTCGGGCGGTGCTTCGTCCGCCCTTGCCGAGCGCGGAAACGAAGCGGCGAGCGACCAGGAGAAGAGCGCGAGGGTGCCCGCGGCGACTGGCGCGCGGACCCGCCGCAGAGCGGCGGTCCAACGGGCGAGATCGACGCAATCGTCACCGCGGCGCGGATGGTGGCCCATGGGTTGCCCCCGTCCTCACTTGGTCGTCGAGTTCTTGTCGATCCGGGACCAGTAGCGGTACTTCAGGATGATCTGGATGTCCTCGAGCCGGTCCCAGCGCAGCGCCGGATCGTCCCAGATCTTCAGCGAGTAGATGCCGTCGAGCGGGCGGCCCCGGTACTCGCTCTTCTCGATCGCCGGCTGTGCCAGCAGACCTTGATCCGCCGAGCCGATGGGCAGCGTGATGAAACGCTCCGCCGCGAGCGCCTTGCCGTGCTCGATCGGGGCCACACCGAAGTTGAAGGTTCGGTAGGTGCCGTCCCAGTCGAGGATGCCAGCCTTCAGCGCGTTGTGGCGCAGGGTGTACTCGGTGTACCCGGTGCCATAGCAGCCGCTGGAGCTGGTCGAAGGACACGTGCGCACGCCGGTGCCCACGAGGTTCGTGGCGAGCGTGATGTGGCGGAAGTTGAAGTTCCCTCGCGCCAGCTTCCCGGCAAGCCGCGAACCCGGCTCCGACAGGCGCCGCGTGTCGATGATCAGGTTCGGGACCAGCTCGTACGAGCAGGTGAAGCCCACGCACGTCCGTCGGAATGCGCTGCGAAGCTCGTCGGCTGATAGCGACTTGCACTTGCTGGTGACGCCATCGCGTGTCGCGTCGGTCGCAACGTACTCGGAGGGAAGACCGCCAGGCGCCGCGAGCTCGAGCTGCACGTTCGCGATCGCCACGCTGCCGTGAGCGCCCCCCGGTGTCGACGCAGAGAAAGCGACGTGATAGATGCCGCTCTCCGCCACCGAGAAGATCAGCGCTCTGCGCGGGCTCCAGAGCCCGGTGAGGTCCACCGACGCGTCGGGTCCAGCATCGGGCGACGGCGCGGTCGTCGGCTGATGCGGCAGCTTCGAATACGAGGCCTTCACCGCCCACGCCGGCGTGAACACCACCGCCGAGTATTCGACCGCGGCGCCGGCGTCCGAACCGCTGACCAGGATCTTGCCGTCCGACGTGCGCGCCTGGTCCCACCAGGACAACACGTACGTGCCCGGCTCGAGGAAGACCTCCTGCGAGACCATGTTCTTCGGCGCGGCCGACGCAGGATCACCCGCATCAGCATCGATGGCCGAGTCCTCGACGGCGCCGTCCGATGCGTCCGCTGCATCGGAGCCGTCGGTGCCGGCGTCGACCACCAGTGAGCCCGGATCGTAATCGAACAGCCAACTCACCCGGCCACGGCTTGCGTCGGGCGGGGGCGCGTTCACCGATTCGGGATCGAGCCCGCCACCGGGCGTGACGCCCAGGCACTTGCTGGCCGGCGATTCACACGCGTGCAGTTGCCAGCGCGTCTCGGGGACGGCGGGATCGACGAGCCTCAGCTCGCGATTCATCTCGAGGCGGCCCGAGTAGTACAGGAGGTTGGATGCGGGCGCGATGCACACGCCCTCGGGCGCGAGGAGGTCGTCGCGTAGCGAGAGTACAGCGATGTCGTCCCCTTCGTGCGACGGGTACTCGACGTTGTAGTAATCGACGAAGTTGCCTAGCTTGGCAACGTAGTCGCCGATCCACGCATCGGCGTACTCCTTCACCAGATCGTCGTCGCTCGCCGCATCGGCGCCCGCGTCGGGCAGGCCGCTCGCTGTCCTGAGGCGATCGTAGTTCACGCCATTGAGCTCGCAGAGCTCTCCGGACCATACCGATGGAGGTGCCAGAGGCCCGACCGCCTCCGTGATGTCGCTGAGGGGTCTGCCAATGCGCTGCTCGATGGCGCGAAGCGCGAGGTAGCTGAGGTACTTGGCCTCGCGGAGCGCGTCGTCGTACCGTCGCTTCGTTGCGTCGTATTGCCTTCGCAGTACGGAATTGACCGGGAGCGTCACCGGCTTGCCGTCGGCATCCAGGTAGAAGTCCTTGCCGCTGGCGATCGCTGCCTTGTGCTTGGCCCTGGTGGCCAGCAGGTCCAGCTCCTCGCTCGACTTGTGGATGGCGTTCACGGCCTTCCGTGCATTTCCGAGCTGATCCTCCATCGCGGTCAGCTGCGTCAGCAGCACACCGTTCAGCCGCAAGACTATCCCGGCGACCTCATTGTCGTGGAGCGCCGCTAGCGTGACCTTCTGCGCGCCCAGAAGTTCCAGCTGCTTCGCCATTGCCGCCATCGCTGCCGCATCGAGCCCGCCTGCAGCTCCGAAGCTAAATGTGTTTCGAACCATGTTCGCCGTGTCCGCGGCGGTCCTCAGTGCCGCCGCGATCACGCCAAACTGCTCGACAACAAGTCGACGCTGCTCCATCTCCGCGGTTAGGTTCGCCTTCTGCAGATCGTTATGGGCTGTCTCGACTGCCAAGCCGGCGTCCTTGAGCGCCTTGGCCAGCGCGCGGCGCGCGTCCTTGAGCGCCTCGATTTGAATCCCGATATCGCTCAGCTTGCCGCCGTAGGTGCCCTTCTTCCCGCCGGTGACCTTCCCGCTGTAGAAGTCGCTGACCAAGCGCGCCGGCAGCTGCTCGAGGTAGAGCTCCGAGACCTGCGAGTCGATCGCCTCGTGCTGGGCGAGGACCCAGGCCGCGAGGGCCTTGAGATCGTCCGGCGAGGTAATGGTCGGCGGCTCGGTCAAAGGCGCTCCGCCGGTGTAGTTCGCCGACACGCACGCGAGCGTCAGCGCCTCCAGCATCGTACTCGCCGCTCCGCACGGCGTGCACGGAGGCATCGAGTTGACGAATAGCGGGAGCCGGTCTGCGGGCGTGTACTCCGAGGGCTTCAGGAAGCCCGGGCTCGCCGGTCCGTTGAGCGGGTGCCTCCGGCAGACAGGCCAGCTGTTCTGGCTATCGTCCATCCACGCTTTGCCGTTCTGACGAATCTGCACCAGTAGACGAGCCGAGTCCGGGAAGTAGCTCATGCCACGCGCTGACACCTTGCTCGCCAGGTCGCGCGTCCATACGTCCATCTTCACCGCGCCGACCGAGTTGACGATGTCTTCGTCAGACCAGGCGCCTTTGCTAATTGGCACTCCGAACAGCTTGTCACACTTGAGCTCACGCATCCCTCCTGCGAGCGACTGCAAGATGCTCGGCGCGTCCCCGCCGGCAACGAACCTGCGGGAAAGGAACTTGTTGAGCGCCGCGAACTCGGACTTGAATGCACCGTTGGTCGCAAACGTGTGCATGTAGAACTTGTTGTCGACCCAGCCTGCGCCGCTACCGTAGACTTCGCTGAACCAGCTGGGGAGCTCGCGACCGAGGTCGACCGCCATCTCTGCCTCAGTCGGCAAGTCCTTCCCCGGAAGTGGCATGTCGGAGAAGCGGAAGTTGATCCGTCGAATCGGAGCAAGTGCTCGATCGGCAGGCATCAGACCGGTGCTCTCGAGCAAGCCCGCATCCGTCGTGAGCATGTCGACCATTCCGAACATGCTGAAGCGGGTGAGAGGATAGGGCAGTCGTCCTGGCTCTGACGCCCAACCCGGCAGCCCTTTGTTCGCGACCGGGATGACGGTCGAGAACATGCCGCTGGGCACCGCGCCGGTGGCTGCACCCAAGAGCCACATCGCTCCCTCGACGCGCCACCGGATCAGCAGCAGCTCGCGCGCTGCCAACGAACCGGAGCCGTCCGTGACATCGCCGCACGTTCCAAGGTCGGTCGTGCAGTTCCGGAAGCTCCTCTCGAACAGGAGCCGCTCTCGCTTGTGCGCTGTGTCGCAGCCAGATCCCCCGGCAGCCGGGTAGCAGCCTGGCCACAGTCCCGAACTCGGCCTCGACGACATCAATCCCACGCCGCCGGCGCTCACGCTCCAGTGCGCCTCCGAGTCGACGGCGAGGCGCAGCCCCGAGGCCGCGGCGGTCAACTTCGCCGGGGTCGCAAACGAGTCCACCAGCGCGTTGGCGACGTACTTGTCTTGGAACGACACCGCGAGCGAGTTGCGTGCCGCGAGCACGGTGTCGCAGTAGGCACCCGGCAGCGGCGCCCGCGGCGGATCGACCAGGCCGAGGAACCCGACCGTGAACGTGGAGCGCGCGCAGATCGGGTGCTTTGCGCCACTCTCTGGACAGAGCTTGCTCTTCGCATAAGCCACTCGCTCGGGATCCGTCGTGACGCCAGCCGGCGGGTGCGAGAGGAAGACGATGTCCGTTTTCTTCTCGTGCAGGCAGCTCTCCAACGTGCCGTCGTCGCCCTTGGTCACGACCTCACCGCTGGAGTCGACCGAGAGCTTCTCCAACGCGGTGATGTCGCCGCAGATGTCGGCGAGCTCCTCGCCTGCCGACTCGCGCCGCAGCTCGCGCCGTTCGCCGATGTTGATCAGTTGTGTGCCCAGGCCATCCGCGCGCTCGGCCGCCTGTTTCGCGAGCGTCAGGTAGTGCTTCCACGAGCTCTCGTACTGGTCGCCGTCCGAAGTCAGCTCGTTCTCGAGAGGGACGAACAGGCCGCGCGGCACGCCGTCGGTGCAGTAGCTCGGGCCCATCGAGGACATCGCCTCGCCAACCCCCGGAATCGAGTCCTTGGTCGAGTGATGGCCAAACGCGGCGCCGAGGAGCTCGCGCTGCATGTTGCTGACGACGGCGCTGCTGCTTCGGTTCGGGCCCGATCGCGTGGCGAGCGTCGCCAGAATCACGCCTTTGGTCCCAGGTTTCGTCGGGTCGTGTTTCAGGATCAGGTACAGGTGCTCGGGTGCAGTCCACCCGGTGTGGAAGTAGGGTTGGAATTGCGGCGGCCGGGCGCCGCCAGCAAACGAGAACTCGAGCGTCGTGAAGCTCCCGCCAAAGCCCTTCTCCAGCCGGTGTGCCAGCGAGCCGTAGGACGGTGAAACCGCCGTCGGGTGCATCGCGTAGCTCGCCTCGAAGTCCTCGGGGCAGTCTGCGCGGAGGCGAGCAGCACATTCCGCCACCCAGGCGGGACCGAAGACCAGCATCAGCTCGTCGGTCAGCACCGCAGGAGCCACGACTGTCGGATCGAATCCGAGGTCCTTGTCTCGCAGCCCGGCGAGCGTCAGCCGGAAGTGGGTCGCATACCACTCGTAGTCCGGGTCGTCGGAAGTGAGGAAGACGCGACCCGGGCCGGCCCAGGCCTGGAGCTCCGCGATCGCGCCGCGCGCGATGACCTGTACGGGGTCCTCCGACGAGGACCACCTCGACTCGAACTCGGCGTCGAGTGCCGTAAGGCGGCGCGCGAAGCTCTGGCCGACGGAGAAGACGTCCTGGAACTCGAGGAGGCGGTAACGCTGTGCCGCGGAGAAGTAGGACGGCCAGTCGCCGGGGCCGCCCAGGGTGGGATACCCGACGTCGACGGCCATGACCTCGCCGCCGACCTCGTTGCACTGGCTGTTCTCGAGGACGCCGCCGATGCGCGCCATGATGTCCGTGGCCATGCGCGATCGATCGATGCCGTCCTTGACGACGAGCGCGCCTGACGGCAGCGTCGGAGACCGGTAAGGGGCCGCTGGCAGCGCCGGGTGCGGCGCAGGATAGGCGGGGGCAGCATTCGTCGTCAGCGAGTAGGAGCGCGCGTTGTACCGGAACGCGAAGCGAAGGTCTTCCGCGGCGACCGACTCGATCTTGCGCGCGATCGCCGCGCCCGCGGAACCCATCGGCGCGCTGCCCACGCCGAAGTTCGTGAAGGCGATGGACTCCACCGCCTGGGCCTTCACGAGCGCGGCCAGCGTCGGGCCGCTCGAGCTCTGGATCGTCGAGTCATCGAGCACGATCCCGCTACCGGCAACGAGCCTCACCGCTTCGGCTTGCGCGTTCGTCTGGATGGACGTGTCCGCGACGCGTGCGGCGCGATCCTCGCCGTAGAAGTATCGCAGCGCATCGATCGAGGACCCGCCGCCGCAGAAGGGCTCGGGAACATCGGGACCGAGCTCGATGCGGCCGACGAGTGTCTTCGCGACGTGCGCGAGCGAGTTGAAGGGCCCGTTCTCGGCGTCCTCCTCGCCCCAGGCGATACGATTGCCGCGCAGCGGGTCCATGGCCCACCCACGGCGCTTCTCGGCGCCGGCGAGATCCGCGAACGTGGACTCGCGAACAAGGTCGTGCAGCAACCGGCCGGCGGCGCGCAACACGTGCGCCTCGAACCGCAGGCGCTCCCGCGAGATCTCCGGGACGAGCCCCTCCTCCAATGCGAAGTTGGACGGGGGGTAGAGGGGCCGCGGCGCCGGCGTCGTCGACGCGTCGGCCCCGAAAATCAACGGAGAGACCGTGGCGCCGCGTGCCCAGGCAGGGTTTTGTATCGCATCGAGGTAGTACTTCGTGCAGGTCCGATCCCCGACCGCTCCTGATGCCGCCAGGGGCGAAGGATCGAGGCGAGCGATTTGCGCGAGCACGTGGATGGCGAGATCACGCGCGATGAACCGATCCTTCGCCGCCTGCGGCGGAATCGTCCATGGAAGGCTCGGCAAGGGCGGGGGCAAGGCGACGGCGTTCCCGTCGGCGTTCTTGTTCGGCCACGTGATCGGGCCCACCGCGTCGGCGATTTCCTTCAGTTTGTCCGCGGTACACAGCAGGGTCTCTTCATTTTGCAGCAGCTTGTCGCAGCTGCTCGGCGGCTGCGCAAACGTGAACCACGACAACGACTGACTCCACGGCGGCAGCACCGACGCCTGCATCTCGTGCGAGCACTGCGCAAACGCTCCGCCGAGCAGGCCCCAGGCCTGCACCGTGTCGAGCTGGCCCTCCCCTGTGGTCACTCCGCCATCGGCGGTCTCGACCCACGCTTTCTTCGACGGCGATGATCCGTTCGCCGGAGGCTTCGTGGGGCCGGGCGGCTTAGCGGGCCGCGCGCCGATGAGCGGACCGAAGTCGAACCGCTTCGTTCCCTCACCGGTGCCAGCGTAGACATGGATGGACCATTCCGTCTCGTGCTTCGCCCAGGTGGGCTCCTGCGTTTCGTCTGTCTTCGTGCAGGTGCAGGATGACGAGGCTGCGACGAGGGCCGTGGACAACGCCGCGAGGGCGAGCCGCGAGGTCCAGCGCGAGGTACCGTTGATTCGTGCGTTCGTATTCATCTTCATGTCCCTCGGGCGCTCATGGGCACTTCGCGACGGAGGCGAGGACTTCCTCTATGACGACGTCGCCACCAGCCGCGAGCGGGTCAGTGGTCCCGGCGACGAGGAACAGGTCGCTGCCGTAGTACGGGCCGGAGCCGGTCGTGAGCACGGCGCAGGTATTCGTTGACGTGTAGCACTTGCCGTAGCTCAGGTACCAATCGGGTGGCACGGTCACCCGCACGTATTGGCCTGGATCGGTCTGCACCTCCAAACTGACCACATATGCGAACTTCTTCTCGACTCCGCCGCACATCGTGACGCAGTTCGGGTCCCATCCCGGCTTGTCGGGCAGCCGGACGACGATGCGATCGCGCGGTCCGCGAAGGCTGGTTCGATACCATGCTGTTGTGCCGCAATCGACGAGCGCACACTCCGGAGACGGGCCTCCGCAAGTCGTGCTGCAGTTGATGTCCAGCTTCGCGCAGTCTCCAGTATCGACGGCAACGTCGGGTGTCGTCTCAGACGCTGTATCTTTTGGCGTCACGACATCGGGCGAGGTCGTCGTGTCCTCCGGTGTGCGGGTGTCCGACACCAAGGTGTCCTCGACCGCCGGCCCCGAGTCGGTCGCGTCGACGCGGCTGGCATCACTCTCGACCGGCGTGGGCACGCAGACGCCGTCGACGAGCTCGGTGCCGGGCCCGCAAGACACGCCCGTCGTCGTGGGAGACGAGCACGAGGCAGCGACGAGCGCGGCGACCGCGACGGACATCGCCTGGACGGCGTGCGCACGCAGGCTGCCCACTGCCCGCCGACTCATGACTCCACGCTCGTGAGAGCCCGCTCGATAGAAGGAGACCATCCGCTTGACCTCTCCGAATTGCATCGGTCCAATCCCGGTTTCGCGAAACAGATGCTTGCCGCTCATGACGCCCCACTCCTGAAAATCGGCACCGGCACGACCTGCGTCGCCACCGCCGTCCACCGCACGCCGAAGCTCGTCCCGTAGTCCTCCCACGCCGTCATCAGCGACGTTCCCCCCGCGAGCGCAGGCCACCGCTGATCCCCCACCCGGTGCTCCACCGCCCGCGGCAACACCATCGCGGTGGCGGGCTCGATCGCCGACCCGTTCCATCCGAGCTCCTGCAACCAGAGCTCGTCGCCATCCGCGCTCCCCGGCGTCGCCTCCCGGTTCCACGCGAGGAACACCCGCGAACCGACCCGCGTCAGCGCCGGCGTGGTCGAGGGCGCGGCCGCGAGCGCGAACGTGCTGACCGTGCCGCCCGTCGTCGCAGTGTCGACCGTCGCGCCCCGCACCTGCTTCGCCGTGAGCTCCCCGGTCACCGAGTCGAACCCGTGCTCGGTGAACGCCAGCAGGAGGTGCGTCGAGTCGAGCTGCACCAGGGCCGGCTTCACCCCGCTCGGACCGGGCATCGTCGCCGCGGCGCTCCAGGTCTTGCCCGCCGCACGGACCAAGACCTGCTCGGCGCCATCCTTCGCCGAGCGCCACGCCACGGCGTACCCGGTTCCGAACGGCGCCAGCGCGACGTCGGCCTCGACGGCCGACGTGTTCGCGACGATCTCCTCGCCCGCAATCGGCGCGAGGCTCGAGGTGAAGCGACGGAGCTTGACGTCCGCGCCGGTCGCGAAGCTCGAGGTGTCGACCCAGGCGGCGACGAGCTCGGTCCCGGTCCACAGCAAGTCGGCGTCGTACTGGGAGAACGAGGTCGTGGTGTTCGCGTAGGTGACCGCGCCGATCGCGCCGGCGGATGGGTCGACTTTCTGGAGGGCGACGCCGAGCAGATCGCCGTCACCGCCGATGTTGGTGTACGCGACGACGTACTTGCCGTCGGGCAGGCTGGCGACGACCGGGTTGGCGGAGAGCGGCGCGCTCGCGGCGACGAGCTTGGGCGGGTCTTGCGCCGTGCCCTTGCCGTCGAAGGTGGAGAGGAAGATCCGCGCCGTGCTGGTCGCGTCCTCCAGGTAGGCGACCGCGTGACCGCTCGTGGAGGCGGCGATCGGGTGCCGTCCGCTGCCGAGGGTGCGCGCCGGCGACTCGGCCGAGCTCGCGGCGACGGGGAGATCCTCCACCCGGCAGGTGCTCGAGCACCCGCGGCGCACGCTGGTCGTGGTGCCGAGGCCGTCGTCGCATTCCTCGGCCTCGTTGCGCACGCCGCTCCCGCAGATCGGCGCACAGCCCGCTTCGTCGGTCGCAGTGCACGTGCCGAGCGATCCCGCGACGTTGCAGCCCTGGCAGCTCGCGGAGCAGGCCGTGTTGCAGCACACGCCGTCGACGCAGTTCCCGCTCGAGCACTCGAAGGTGGTCGTGCAGGCGGCGCCGTTGGTCTTCTTCGGAACGCACGCGGCGGCATCGCAATAATGGGTCGACGCGCAGTCGGCGTTCGTCGTGCAGGTGGTGCCGCAGCCGGCGCCCACGCAGGCGTAGCCGCCGCACGGCGTGGTTCCGTTCGCGCGGCACGCGCCGCCGCCATTGCAGACCTGCGCGTTGGTGATCGTGCCTCCGGCGCAGGTCGCTCCCGGGCACTCGCCGTCGGGGTTTTCGCCGTCGGCGATGGACCCGCAGGTGCCGTTGCTGCCGCTGCCCTTCTTCGCAGCGGAACAGGCCTGACACGAGCCCGTGCAACCGCTGTCGCAGCAGACGCCGTCGACGCAGTAGCCGCTCGCGCACTCGTTGGCGGCGGAGCACGCGAGGCCGTTCGTCTTCTTGGCGGCGCAGCTCGTGCCGGCGCAGTAGTGGGTCGACGTGCAGTCGACGTCGGTCGCGCAGGTCGCACGGCAGGCCGTTCCCACGCACGTGTAACCGTCGCACGAGTAGGTGCCGGCGCTCCGACACGCGCCGGCGCCGTCGCAGACCCAGGCACGCGTCACCGTCCCGGCCGTGCACGTCTGCGAGCTGCACTCGATCTCCGGGTCGAGCCCGTTGACGATGTACCCGCAGGTGCCGTCGCTGCCGGTGCCCTTCTTGGCCGCGGTGCACGCCCGACACGCGCCGACGCAGCTGGTGTCGCAGCAGACGCCGTCGACGCAGCTCCCGCTCAGGCACTCGTTCGCCGCCGTGCACGCGACGCCGTCGCCCTTCTTGGCGACGCAGCTGGTGCCGGAGCAGAAATACCCGGCGATGCAGTCGCCGTCGTTGGCGCACGTGCTGCGACAGCCGGTGCCCGCGCAAACGTAGCCGCCGCAGGAGTACGTGCCCGCGCTCGTGCACGAGCCCGATCCGCTGCACACCTGCGCGCGCGTAACCGTCCCGCCGCTGCAGGTCTGCTGAGGGCACTCGAGCTCCGGATCGAGGCTCGCGCCGATGTAGCCGCACGTACCGTCGGCGCCGCTGCCCTTCTTCGCGGCGGTGCACGCGCGGCAGGCGCCGAGGCACGTGCCGTCGCAGCACACGCCGTCGACGCAGTTGCCGCTCGCGCACTGGGCCGCGCGCGTGCACGCGAGGCCGTTCGACTGACGGGTGGCGCACTGTCCCGAGGCGTCGCAGAAGCGATCGGGACAGTGGGAGTCGGCGGTACACGCGCAACGACCCGCGTTGCACATGGTGGACGAGCACTCGGTGCCGCTCGTGCACGGCGAGCCGCTCGGCTGCGCGTATGAAAACCAGGCCACGCCCATGTACGTGCTCGACCCGGTCGTGCCCCACTTGCGAATGCCGATCAGGTACTCCTCGTTGGCGAGCACGGGCAGATCGCACATCTCAATCGCGCTGTCCCAGGTCGCGGACGAGCAGGTCGGGCTGCCGGTCGTGGTCCAGGTGCCGTCGGTCTTCTTGAACAGGTGGAGATCGAAGTCGCCGTCGATCGTGTCGCCGGTGCACGGCGCGCTCGTCCCGCTCGGGCACGAGGCGGTGGCGTCCCAGGTCACCACCACGCGCAGCCGGCCGTTGGCGCCGGGGCGGGCCTTCCACTTCGTCGTCAGGTAGCCGTCGGCCCCGAAGCTCGAGGCGAAGTCGGCGGTGAACGCGGTGCGCCCGTTCGCGGTTACCGCGTTCGGCGCGACGACATACGACGACGTACCGAGCCCGGCGGCCTGGAACGCGTCGACCTCACCGGCGCCGATCTTCATGTCACCGGCGCCGGAGAGCGTGCCGAGCAGCCCCTGGTCGGCGCGGCCCGTCGCGGTGGCGAGGACGATCGCGCGCTTCACCTCGGGCCAGCCGTTCAAGTCCGACGCGGTGAGGAGCGCGGTGATGCCGGACACCATCGCGGTCGCGGCGCTCGTGCCCCCGAACTCGGTGCCGGTGACGCCGGCGCCGTTCCCCGGCGCGACGACGTGCGGCAGCTCGTGATCGCCGTGGGCGGTGCTCGGGTTTCGCCAGGCGCTCGTCGTCGCGACCAGATCGTCGCTGCGATCGCCGGTGTTCCGATCGTCGGTCGCGCCGCCGACGAGGCCGTTGTAGCCACGGTTGACGACGTAGTCGTTCGTGCCGATCTGGCCCGCCGAGGCGACGACGACCATGTACGGTGAGTTCTTCGCGAGCCAGTCGTGCGCCCAATCGGTGGCGGTGAGCGCGGTCGAGCCCGGAGCGACCTCCCAGCTGTAGCTCAGGACGTGCGCGGAGTTGGTTCGACACCACTCGTTGACGCCGCCGGTGCCGGTGTAGTCGGCCCAGTTCGCGATGTAGACCGTCGCCGACGGCGCGACGCTGCGCCAAGGCGCGCTGGTCACGTCGATGTTGCGGATGATCCCCGCCATGCCGCGGACGTGCGCGCTGGTCGTCGCGCCATAGGGATTCGCCGGCGGCTCGATGACCAGCAGCGAAGTGTCGTCCGGCCGCGCGTCTTCCTTCACGCACACGCGCGCACCCTCACCGGTCGAGACGTAGTGCGCCCAATCCAGGCGCAGGGTCGGCGCCCACTGCGAGGTGCTGGACCACGGCGTGCTCGTGGGCCTGCCCGGGTACGAGTCGGTGCCGAGCATGGCGACCTGCGGCAGCTCGGCGAGGAGCTTCACCTCGGACGCCGAGAGCCGGGCGCGCAGCATCGGTCCGCCGCCGTCGCCACGCTCGGCTTCGGGCGCGTTCTTCGCCAGCCACTCGCGGATCGGCGCGAGCGCCGCGTCGAGGTCCTTCTGTACCTTGTCGGCGTGCGCCTTCGCGGCGGACTCACTGGCGAGGAGCTCCTCGCGCCTCACGTGCTCGGTCTTCACCTCGGCCCAGATCCACACCCACGCGCGATCCGACGCGCCCGCGCTCGACAGCCACGCGTGGAGCTCGGGTCGCAGCTTGCCGAAGCGCGCCTTCACCGCGCGACGCTCGTCGCCGAGGAGGGCCGCGCCGTCGACGACCTCGCCGGAGTCGCGCAGCGTGATCTCGAAGAAGCGGCCGTCGGGAGCCCGGAGCTTCGCGGACGCCGCGGCGGCTCTCGTCTCGGGCAGGTTCAGGACGGCCGCGTGGAGCACGTCGCACTCCGGGCATCGGGCCGCCTCTCGGAAACGCCGGTGGTCGAGCACGCTGGCCTCGGACACACCGCCGTCGCCGACGCTCGAGGCATCGGGCTGCGCGTCCGCGGGCTGCGCGTCCTCGTTGGGCGAGACGCAGGAGCTCGACCAACCCACGAGCGCGAGGAGGAACAGCGCTCGGGCGACCGACGCCGTCGCCGACCTTGATCCAGCGCAGCACCTGTCACGGTGACCGCGATGGCCTGGCGCGCGGTGAGGCTGCATGACGCGCGCAGAACGCCACGCGCCTCAGCCGACCGCAAACGTGCTCGAGGACGATCGAATCTGCGCAACCGCCGCCGCGGTCCTGCCGATTCCTTCGAGAACCATGGCTGGCGCGGTCGCCCTCAGACGGATGTCAAGCGTGCTCCAGGCTGAGCGCGAGCGCGCGTTCTTCGGAGTTTCCCGGATCTCGTCACTCGTCGTTTCTGCTGCCGTGCTCAGCGGTGGCCGCGCGGCTCCGGAGCGTCATCGCGTGTCGCAAGGTGCCGAACAGAACGTAGTCCAGACAATCCGACCAACGGGGGACTGATGTCGATCATGACCGACACCTTCCGCAGGAGACTAAGGGATCCTTCCATGGACCCAGCCACGGTGACGAGCTCGGTGCAGACCGCGCAGGTCGGAAGCATCCTCGTGGTCGACGACGATGCGACGGTGGTGCGCGCCGTCACGAGGCACCTCCGGGAGTTTCGCCCGGTCATCGGTGCGGGCTCGTTCTCGCGAGCCGTCGCCGTTCTCGAGCGCGGCGAGCGGCTGTGCGGGGCGGTGCTCGACGTCAAGCTCCAGAGCGGGCCGGATGGGTTTGCGCTCCTCGATCGCATCCGAGAGCGCTTCCGGCACCTGCCCGCCCTCATGCTGACCGGCGAGGTCACCGAAGACGTCCTCGCGCGCGCCTACGATCGCCGCGCGGCGGTCCTCCTCAAGGGCTCCTCGGCTCGGCAGCTCGGCAGCTTCGCCGTCCGATGCGTGGCAGCGGATTGGAGCGAGGGCGTCATCGGCGAAGCCCTCGGGGAGTACGCGGAGACCCACGGCCTGCATCCGGGCGAGGTGGAGATGATCCACCACGCGATGCACGGCCGCGGCGCGGAGTGGTACGAATCACAAGGCGTCCCGCGCTCGACGTACAGCTCGAGGCGCACCCGCATCTTCGCCAAGACCGGCGCCGACGACTTCGTGTCGATCCACATCGCGATCCTCGAGCTGGCGCTGAAGCTGCGGAGCGGAACGGAAGGACCATAGACGGCGGGCGCCCGATCGGGCAGGCGACAGATGGCGCCTGACACGCGCCCGGTCCTGCTCGTCGTTGGCGGCCCCAAAGGCGCGGGCAACGGTGCGATCAGCGCTCGCTCGGGGAAGGCTCGTCGTCTTCCAACCGGATGAGCGATCTGGCCCAGCCCCGAAACGCTCGACGAGCCTCCTCGACGTCCGCGGGCGGATCGAGCGCCGGCCAGTCGGTCATCTGATCGATGCGCAGGAATGCGCTCTGTAGCAGCTCGAGCGCCGGCCATCCGAACTTCGCCTTCGCGTCGGCGATGCCTTGCTCGAGCGAGAGTCCCGCGCGCGAGAGCAGACAGTACACGTCGGCGAAGTCCTTCGGCTCGTTGCGATCGACGATGGCCGAGAGCTTGTTCGCGAGAATGTCGCGCAGACCATCGACCCGCAGCGCGCCGAACCTCGCCGCCGGAGCTTCGATCGCCGGATGATCGTACCGTACGAACTCGACGCGCACGGTCTCGCCCCTCAGCGGCACGATGAAGCCGAAGCGATCGGCGAGCCGCCGCGGCACGACCGGGCCCTCTGCCACCGAGCCCACCAGCCGGAGCAGGGCCGAGGAGTCGACCGCACCACGGGTGAATAGATCGAGGTCTTCACTCGTCCGATGATGGAGGTAGAACGCCGAGAGCGCGGTGCCACCGCTCAGGTAGTACTGCGAAGCCAGGTCGGACCTGGTGAAGGCTTCGAGAAATGCTCGCTGCGCGGCGCTGAGGTCATTCACGGTCGACGCTCCCGCCACGCCTCCTCGTAGAGCTCGATCAGCGCGCGCGTCTCCTCGGGGATGCGTAGCTCGGCGCGACGCTCGAAGAGCTGGCGCACGGTCTCGCGGTCTCGGCCGTACGCCGGAAACCACTCGGCGATGCGCTGCAGGCGCCAGAGCGCATCCTTCGGCGGCTCGCGGTAGTCCCACAGCAGCTCGCGTGGCACCCGAACTTCCACATCGGAAGGGTAGCCCGTTTCCGGGAGACCAGCGCCGGCGTCGACGGCCCTGCCGGCGCGCCTCATCCCCTGACGACCCGCACCCGCCTCCCGCTCTCGGTGCGCGCCTCCTCCACCCGCACGCGCTCCTCGAGGTGCGGCAGCCCGCTCCTCCGATCGAACAGCACGAGCCACCCCTCGTCGAGCCCGAGGCCCGCGAGGTACGCCTCGAGCTGCTCGAGCCCCTCGGCGAGCGGATCGGGGCGGCCGTCCCTCCAGACCTTCAGCTCCATCGCGACGCGCGCGTCTCCGTACATCAGCAGCACGTCCATGCGCCCCGAGCCGATCGCGTACTCGCGCTCGACGCGGCCGCCGCCGTTGGCGACGCGATCGAGGAACGCGAGCAGCACCAGGTGCGGCGCGATCTCGTGATACGGCGCCGAGCCCATCAGCGGCTGGCCGTGCTTGCGCCAGAAGGCCACGAACGCCGACAGGAGCTTGTCGCCGTCGAGGCTGCCGTCGGGCCGCAGCCAGCTCGGGGCGATCTGCGGCAGCGAGGCGCGCGGCACGTAGCTGAGCGTGCGCGGGATCACCTCGGCGTAGATGGGGTTGGCGATCACGAGGCCGCCGGCGTCGGTCTGGCGGAGCAGGCCGAGGTCCTTGCAGAAACGGACGTCGTCTTCGGGTACGTCGCCGAGCGTGAGGCCGGCGAGGATCGGCTCGACGATGTGCCGCACGCGCGGCTCGCGCAGGCGCTCGGCGAGCGAGTCGAGGTGGGTGTCGTTCCGGGCGATGAGCACGTCGCGCGCGCGGTCGACGTCGGCGCAGGTGATCGCGATCGATCGATCGGTGACGAGCTTCTCGGTGAGCTGTCGGGCCAGGGCGTTGACGAGCCACGGCTGCCCCTGCGTGAGCTCGAACGCGCGATCGATCGCGTCGACCTCGAAGCGCTGGCCCGTCTCGTCGGTGTGCTGGGCGTAGAGCTCCGCGACCTCGTCGCGCCTGAAGTCGCGCAGCGTGAGCGACTCGACCTTGATGTTGAACGGGCTCGAGGTGCCGAGGCGACCCTCGACGCCCGTCGAGACCTTGTAGTCGCGCACGTCGCGCAGGCCGATCAGCGCGAGCGACCAGGGGAAGCCCTGGGGACGGTTGCGGTAGCCGTCGCGCAGCTGCCGGAGCACGGAGATCAGGGCGTCGTCGTAGACGGCGTCGATCTCGTCGATGAAGAGGACCAGGGGGCGCGGGATGGCGGTGCACCAGGCCTGGAGCGCTGCGCCCAGTCGCTCGCCCTCGTTTGCCTCGGGCCACGGCGGCGGCAGCAGCTCCCTGGGCAGCACCGCCTCGGCCGCCCGCCGCCACGACCCGAGCATCGCGAGCTCCGCCGCGCCCGGATCGCGCACCGAGTACGGCGCGCCGACCTCGACGGACACGAGGACCGACGCGTAGCGCCCCTCGGCCGTGAGCGTCGCGGCGAGCGACATGAGCGAGGTGGTCTTGCCGACCTGCCTCGGCGCGTGGAGCACGAAGTAAGTCTGCTGATCGATGAGCGCCCGCAGCTCCGGCATGCGCCGCTCGGTGGGGAGCAGGTAATGCAGGTCGCCCTTGCAAGGCCCAGCCGTGTTGAACCAGCGCGTCATCCGGCGCCGAGCGTAGCACCGGGCCGAGACCAGAGCCTCCGATCCGATCACACGCCGACTGCTCACCCCCGCAATATCTCGTCGAACACCCCCCGCACGTCCTCCGTCACCTCGCGGTACGTCTTCATCAGCAGCTCGCCGGCCGTCCCCGAAGGCCCGGAGCGATATCCGACCGCGCGCGCCAGCGACGACAGGCCCGGCGCGTTCTCGTGCAAGAGCACCGCGCGCGAGCCGTGCACCACGCGCGCGCGCTGCTCGAGGCGGCGCAGGAACCGGTATCCGTCACGGAACGTCGCAGCCGCCGAGGCCTTCAGCGCGCCCTTGTTCTCGAGCGCGTCGACCGCGGCCATGAGCTCGGTGGTGCGCACCGAGCGGTCCTCGCCGTGCGCCATCTGCAGCCACTGCACGGCGAGCTCGATGTCGACCAGGCCGCCGCGCCCGACCTTCGGATCGTAGCGGCCGTCGCGCTCCTTCGCGATCTCCTGCTCCATGCGCGCGCGGATGCGCAGGAGCTCCTCGCGATCGGGCGCGCCGCGCTCGTAGGCGGCGACGTGGGCGATCTCGGCGACCGCCTGGCCGAGCCGCAGATCGCCCGCGCACGGCCGCAACCTCACCAGCGCCTGCCGCTCCCAATCGGCGGCGTGCGCGCCGGGCGCGGCGCGATCGAGGTGGTAGGTGCGGAAGCCGTCGAGCGTGGTGACCAGGTGTCCCTGCTCGCCGCTCGGGCGCAGGCGCGTGTCGAGCTCGTAGCCGGCGCCGTCGGGGTGCGTCGTGCCGATCAGACGGATCACCCGCTGCGCGACGCGCCCGAACAGCTCCACCGCGTCGCCGGCGTCGAGCCCGAACGGCTCCACCGCGCGCGGATCGTAGACGAACAGCACGTCGAGATCGGAGCCGTAGCCGAGATCGCGGGCGCCGAGGCTCCCGAGCGCGAGGACCGAGAAGCCGCGCAGCGTGTGCTTGATGCCCTTCCTCGCCGCCACCTCCTCGAGCGCCCAGGTGGTCGCGAGATCGATCGTCGCGTCGGCCATCGCGGAGAGCGCGCGGCAGGCCTCGCGGGTGTCGATCTCGCCGGCGAGATCGCGCAGGCCGACGTCGAGCTCGAAGGCGCTCTTCGCGCGGCGGGTCGCGCCGACGAAGCTCTCGGCGTCGCGCCGCTCGGTGTGCGGCAGCCGCGCGATCTCCTCGGCGAGCATCTTGGGGCCGCGGGCGATCTCGTCGCCGCCGGCGCGCGCGGAGAACAGCAGCAGATCGGCGAGCTCGGGGTGGCCGACGAGCGACCGGCCCAGATACGCGCTGGTCCCGCACAGCCCGACGAAGCGGCCGAGCGCGCGCGAGTCGCGCGGTGCTCCGCGCGCGTGGTCGCCGGCGAGCGCCCGCACGTACGTGTCGACGCCGGGCGGCGACAGCCGGTCGAAGAAGCTGCGCAGCGTGGAGGCGGCGAGCTCCGGATCGGCCGCGTCGAGGATCGCGGAGACGAACGCGTGCGCGAAGCGCGGGTGGCGCTCGCGGGTGACGCCGCCGAGCGGCGCGGTCGGCCGGCGGGCCAGCGCGCGGAACGCGCCGAGCAGCTCGTACGAGACGCCGTGCGGCGGCTCGATGCCCTCGACGTCGAGCGCGTGGAAGATGGCCTTCTCGCGCTCCGCCTCGGCCACGGCGTGCCCGGGGGCGAGCGACGCGAACCGCTCGGCGATGCGGGTGCGCACGCGATCGAGCGCCGCGAGGAGGGCGTCGCCGTGCTTGTAGCCGAGCGAGCGCGCGAGCCGATCGCGCTCGTCGGAGGTCGCCGGCAAGAGGTGGGTCTGCACGCCGGTGGCGAGCTGCACGCGATGCTCGACCCGGCGCAGCAGCATCAGGCCGTCGATGATGTGGCGCGCCTCGCGATCGGTGACGTACCCGTGCGCG
>JACPFM010000032.1:74560-104618 GCA_016182965.1 Deltaproteobacteria bacterium
CGTCCTTGCCGCCCCACACCAGCTGCAGGGTCTGCACGAAGAACTCGGCCTCGCGGATGCCGCCCGGACCGAGCTTCAGATCGCGCGTCGGCGCGTCGGACAGCTCGGCGCGCGAGCGGTGCACCATGTCCATCATCTCGACCGCGACGCCCGGATCGACGACGCGCCGCCAGACGAACGGCGACACCTCCGCGAGCATCCGCGCGCCGATCGCGAGATCGCCGGCGACCGGCCGCGCGCGGAGCAGCGCCGCCCGCTCCCACCCGCGCCCGAACGTCTCGTAGTAGATGGCCGACGAGGCGATGGAGTTGGTGAGCGGCCCGCTGCCGCCCTCGGGGCGCAGGCGCAGATCGACGCGCGCGCAGAACCCCTCGTCCTCGTGCTCCTCGATCGTCGAGGTCAGCCGCTGCGCGATCTTGGTGAACGCGTCGAACGGCCGCAGCCCCCCTGCATCATCGAGGCCCACGCGGCCCTCGTCGGCCCCGTGCACGAACATCAGGTCGATGTCGCTGCCGGCGTTCAGCTCGCTGCCTCCGAGCTTGCCGAGGCCGATCACCGAGAAGCCGTTGCGCGCGCCCTCCCCGTCGACGATCGCGCCGAACCGCAGCTCGACGTAGCGGCGCGCCTCCTGCAGCGCGACCTCGAGCTGCGCCTCGGCGAGATCGGACCACTCGCGCGCGGTGACGTCGATCTCGATCTCCGGATCGAGCTCGCGGAGGGCGATGCGCATGCGCTCGACGGCGGTCGCGCGACGCAGGCCGCGGCGCACGGCGGGCAGCGACAGCTCCTCGTCCTCGGCCCGGCAGGCGGCCGTCAGGCGCCGCAGCAGCTCGGCCCGCGAGCGCGGCGTGCGCCAGCCCTCGCGCGAGAGGGCGGCGATGGCGTCGGGGCGGCGGAGCAGCACGCCGCGCAGCGCCGGGTACGAGGCCGAAAGGGCGCCGGCGACCGCGAGCATCCCGTCTTCGGTCGCGAAGCCGGCGCCGCGAAGCTCGGCGACCGCCGAGTCGTCGCACACCTCGGCGAACGCGCGCAGCCTCGAGAATCGCGAGCTCACTTGCGCTTGCTGAACTTGCCGAGCAGCGACCCGGAGCCCTCGTCCTTGTTCCGGCGATCGCGCTCGTGGCGCATGTTGTAGAGGCGCACCTCGCGGACGGCGTCGGTGTGGCGGGGGTTGTGCTCGGCGATCTCGCGGAAGTCGCGGATCGCCTCGCCCATGCGCCCGGCGAGCTTGAGGATCATGCCGCGGTAGAAGCGCGCGCGTTCGTTCTTCGGGTTGTCGGAGAGCGCCTTCTCGAGGCGCCCGACGAGGTCGTCGTAGCGCGCGCCCTCGCGGCGATCGGGCTTGTTCGCCTGGATCCAGCACCACAGCGCGACGTGATCGGCGTCGCCGGGCTCGAGCTCGAAGGCCTTGTTGGCGAAGGGCTCCGCCTCGCCGAGCTGGTTCTTGCCGGCGAAGAACTCGGCCTTCTGGAAGGCGCCGGCGGCCTCCATCACGCGCGCGACCTCCGCCTGATCCTGCGGCGTGCCGCCGCCGTGCTGCAGCTGGGCGAGGTAGTTGGCGCGCCGCTCCGGGTCGGTGAGCGTCTGGTAGGCCTCGGCCATCAGGGCGAAGACGCGCGCGACGTCGTCTTTGAGGTCGACGAGGTCGGCGGGCAGTCGATCGGGGTGCCAGCGCTTCACCAGCGCGAAGTACGCGTTCTTCGCGTCGTCGGCGGAGGACTCGGGCGCGAGGCCGAGGATCTCGAAGAAGCTCTCGTCGTCGACCGACTGCGACTTGGCGACGATCTCGGCGCGGCGCTGCGGGTCTCCCGCCGGCGCGCGGGTCGCCGTCGGCGCGGAGGCCGCCGCGGGGATCGACGCGGTGAGCGGAACCGCCGCCGGAATCGACGGGGTGGCAGGCGTCGACGGGACGGGCCGCGCCGCGGGCTGGGCGGCGATCGGCTCGACCATCTTCAGCAAGAGGAGGCTGTAGGTGAGCAGCTTCGCGGTGCGCGCGTCGACCACGCCCATCGACGCGATCTGCGCCGGGGTCATCGGCGACTGCTGCAGCCGCGCGATCAGGTCGGCCTCGCTGCGCGTCAGATCGAGCTTTCCGAGATCGACGCCGGGGCGGATGCGCAGCGGCATGGCGGCGACCCGCTCGACCGCGGCGTCGGCGTGCGGCATCGACGGGTTCGCGCGGATGCTCGCGACGATGGCCGGGGTCGGATCGACCGGGTACAGCTCGGGACCGCCGTAGCGCTGCAGGAAATCGGCGCCCTCGTAGTACGCGTAGCGCGTGCCCGGCGGGCGCGAGAACAGGTAGCCGAGCTTGCGGGCGAGCTGCACGCGCAGGCCGCGCTCCAGCGTCGCCGCGTCGATGCGCCCGCGCCGGAGGAGGATCTGCCCTTGCAGCCCCTCGCCGGTGCCGAGCGCCATCAGCGACTCGTTGAACCCGACGTCGTCGATGGCACCGAGCTCGAGGAGCACGCGCCCGAGGTGCTCGACCTGGTCCGCGATGCGGATCTTGGCCGGCCAACCGTCGACGAGGGTGACGACGTCGGCGGCGGCGTTGTCGTCGTTGCCCTCGGGACGCAGGACGAGCGCGCCGCGGAGCTTCTTCTCGACGCAATAGACGATCAGATGCGCGAGAGGGGTCTTGGAGAGGACCCCCTGCGCGGTCGGCTCCATGGCGCGAGCATACACGCCCTCGGTCAGGACACTACACGGTCAAATCGAGCGCCACGTCGGCGGAGGGGGCCGAGTGCGTCAGCGCGCCGACCGAGATGACGTCGACGCCGGCCGCCGCGAGGGCCGCCACGCGCTCCAGGGTGATCCCGCCGGACGCCTCGAGGAAGATCCGGTCGCCACCCGGCCGCGAGCGCACGAGCCGGACCGCCTCGGCCACCAAGGCGTCGTCCATGTTGTCGAGGAGCAGCGCGTCGGCGCCGGCGTCGAGCGCCTCGGCGAGCTGCGCCAGGTTCTCGACCTCGCACTCGATCCGGGACGTGTGCGGCGCGTGGGCGCGCGCCCGGTCGATGGCGTGGCGCACGCCGCCGGCCGCGACGAGGTGGTTGTCCTTGATGAGCACGGCGCTGCCGAGCATGTCGCGGTGGTTGTGCCCGCCGCCGCAGCGCACCGCGTAGCGCTCGAGGACGCGCAGGCCGGGCGTCGTCTTGCGGGTGTCGACGACGCGGGTGCGCGCCCGGGAGGGGATCGCGTCGACGTAGCGCTTGGTGATCGTCGCCACGCCGGACATGCGCTGGACCAGGTTGAGGGCGACGCGCTCGCCCGCGAGCAGCGTGCGGGCGCGGCCGTGCACCTCGAGCAGCGCGGTGCCCTTGTGGGCGAGCGCGCCCTCGGCCAGGCGCACCGTCGAGCGGACCGAGCCGTCGAGCCGCTCGAACACCCGCCGGGCGATGGGCAGACCGCAGACGATGAGGTCGCTGCGCGCGACGAACGTCGCGTGGGCGTCGCGATCGGGCGCGACGGTCGCGTCGGTCGTGAGATCGCCGCCGGCGAGGTCCTCGATGAGGGCGCGATCGACGATGTCGTCGATGAGGGGTGCGGCAGGGAACGAGGGGATCATGCGAGAGGGCTCTCCATCGAGACCGAGGTCATTTCTGCCCGCCGGACAGGGCGAGCAGCGCGGCGATCATCGCGAGCAGCGCGAGGCCGACCAGCACCTTCATCCAGGGGATCGGCGGCTCGGCGTCGTCCCACCCCGGAAGCCGCGGCGGCGGACGCGACGGCGCCGGCCTCGAGGCGGGCTTCTGCACGAGCACGTTCGCGGCCTCGCGCGAGCGCTCGATCGCCGTCACCAGCGCGTCGGCGAAGGCGGCGCAGCTCGGATACCGCTCCTCCGGCGCGACGGCGAGCGCCTTGCCGAACACGTCGTCGACGGCCTCGGCGAGCCCGGGCACGCGCGCGGCGAGCGGGACGCGGTTGCCGGTGGTGATCGACACGCGGATCTTGATGCTGTCGTCGCCGGGGAAGGCGCGGCCGCCGCACAGCGCCTCGTAGAGGATGGCGGCCATCGAGAACTGATCGGCCGCCGCGGTGGGCGAGCCCGTCCACGCCTCGGGCGCGACGTACGCCTTCACACCCCGGTGCTCGGGCCTGGCCTCGAGCAGACGCGGCGCGCCCCCGGCGTGCAGCTCGACGCGCGCGGGCACGACGGCGCCGTCGACGCGGCCCGCGTCGTGCTCGGCGTCGAGGTGGACCGCGAGCATGCGCGCGATCTCGATGACGTCGTCGACCTCGATGGCGCCGCGCTCCAGCCGCTGTTCGAGCCGCTCACCCGGGGTCACGTGCCCTCCGGATAGTGACACGCGACGAAGTGCCCGCTGCCCGGGACCAGCTCGCGCAGCAGCGGGATCTCGACGTCGCAGTGCCCCTTGTGGAACTTCGGACAGCGCGGGTGGAACGAGCACGCCTTCGGCGGGTCGATCGGGCTCGGCACGTCGCCCTCGAGCAGCACGCGGAGCGTGCGCCGCCCGGGCTCGGGCACCGGCACCGCGCTGAGCAGCGCGCGCGTGTACGGGTGGTGCCGCTTCTCGTAGAGCGCGCGCGCCGGGGCGAGCTCCACCACGCGCCCGAGGTACATCACCGCGACGCGGTGGCTCACGTACTCGACGACCTTGAGGTCGTGCGAGATGAAGAGGTACGAGAGCCCGAGCTCCTCCTGCAGGTCCTGGAGCAGGTTGACGATCTGCGCCTGGATCGACACGTCGAGCGCGCTGATCGGCTCGTCGCACACGATGAAGCCGCCGGTGCCCGTCTCCATGACGGCGAGCGCGCGGGCGATGCCGATGCGCTGCCGCTGCCCGCCGGAGAACTCGTGCGGGTAGCGGGTCATCACGTCGGCGCGCAGACCGACCCGCGAAAGCAGCCGCGCGATCATCTGCTCCTCGTCCTTGGCGCCCTTGGCGAGACCGTGGATCTGGATGGCCTCGCCGACGATCTGCCGCACGGTCATGCGCGGGTTGAGCGAGGAGTACGGGTCCTGGAAGATGATCTGCATGCGGCGGCGCAGCGGGCGCAGATCGCGCTGCGACGTCACCGTGATGTCGGTGCCCTCGAACCAGATGCGGCCGTAGGTCGGGTCGAGCAGCCGCAAGAGGACGCGGCCGAGCGTGCTCTTGCCGCACCCGCTCTCGCCGACGAGCCCGAGCGTCTCGCCGGCGCGGATCTCGAGCGACACGCCGTCGACCGCGCGCAGCTCCCGCTTGCCGCCGCGGAACCACCCCTCCTCGACCGGGAAGAGCTTCGAGACGCTCTCGGCGCGCACCACCACCCGCTCACCCGGCTCGGGGAGCGCGGCGACCTCGGGGCCCGCCTGCGCCGGCGCGGTGCCGGTTGTGACGGTGGGGCGCGAGACGCGCGAGATCGGCGCGCTCACTGGCCGACCTCGTTGGCGCGATGGCACCGCGACGCGCGCGGCGGACCGCTGGCAGCGAGGCGCGCGCCGCCGACGACCGGCAGGAGCTCGGGCTCGATCTCGCGGCACTTGTCGATGACGTACCCGCAGCGATCCTGGAAGCGGCAGCCCTTCGGCAGCTCGCGGAGGTCGGGGACCATGCCCTCGATGGTGGGCAGCCGCCGCGGCCGCGCGCCGGTGGACGGGCCGAGGCGCGGGAGCGAGCGGAGGAGCCCCTCGGTGTACGGGTGCTTCGGCGCGGAGAAGACCTCCTCGACCGTGCCCTCCTCGACCACCCGCCCCGCGTACATCACGACCACGCGATCGGCGAACTCGGCGACGACGCCGAGATCGTGCGTGATGAGCACGACGCTCATCCCGAGCAGGCGCTGCAGCTTGCGGAGGAGGTCGAGCACCTGCGCCTGGATGGTCACGTCGAGCGCGGTGGTCGGCTCGTCGGCGATGAGGAGCTTGGGCTCGCACGCGAGGGCCATCGCGATCATCACGCGCTGGCGCATGCCGCCCGACAGCTCGTGCGGATAGGCCCGGGCGCGCTGCTCGGGCGAGGGGATGCCGACCAGCCGGAGCATCTCGACGGCGCGCGCCCACGCCTCGCTGCGGGAGCGCTTCTGGTGGATGCGGATGGCCTCGACGATCTGCGACCCGACCGTGTAGACCGGGTTGAGCGAGGTCATCGGCTCCTGGAAGATCATCGAGATCTCGTTGCCGCGGACCTTGCGCATCTCCCGCTCGGAGAGCGCGAGCAGCTCGCGACCCTCGAGCTTCACCGAGCCCGACTCGATGTGCCCGGGCGGGCTGGGGATGAGCCGCATGATCGAGAGCGAGGTGACGCTCTTGCCCGAGCCGCTCTCGCCGACGACCCCCACCGTCGAGCGCGCCGGCACCGTGAACGAGACGCCGTCGACCGCGCGCAGAAGCCCCCGATCGGTGCGGAAGGAGGTGACCAGATCGCGCACCTCGAGGAGAGGCTTGCCCGCTTGGGGCCCTTCCATAATCGGTGCGGCAGCGGCGGACATCGGGCCCCGGAGTGTACCCCCTCGCTGCGGCGCCGGGGGTGGTCTATGGGTGGATCCTCGCATGGCCGCGCCGCGCGCCCCGGAACCCGTCGATGAGGCCGTCTCCGGACCGCCCTCCCGCGAGGGCTATCGCGCGCTGCTGACCGGCTCGCGCGACATGCGCCGCGACCACGCCATCGCGCGCGACGCGTGGTTCGCCAACCTGGCCGTCGAGCGCAAGGCCGACCTGCTGTTCGAGCTCGAGATCCTCCTCAAGGGCCTCGCCTGCTTCGTCAACCCGCGCAACCACCCGGGCCCGCCGCGTCACACCGCGATCGTCGCGGTCGACTTCAAGGAGCCGCTGCGCGTCGCGCGCGGCGCGATCGCGCGCTGCAGCCACATCGCGCGCACGCTCCTCGGCGAGGACGAGCGCACCTTCGTCTTCCAGCGCTACCTCGAGCACGTCATCCCCGAGGACACCGCGCGGTCGCGCTTCGTGCGCGCCAGCGCCACGCAGGAGACCCCCGAGGACTCGCTCGCCGCGCTCCGGCACGCGTTCGTCCACCTCACCGACGTCATCGACGCGCTGCTGCGGCAGGAGCGGGTCTCGTTCCGCACGTTCTACTCGGTGCTCTCGCTGCTCCAGCGCGAGGTCGCGCGCAACTCGTTCTTCAACCCGATCCGCGCGCTCGAGTTCCGGCCGGAGTTCGATCGGCTCAAGAGCCCCGAGGTGTTCGCGCTCGTGCAGTCGGTCTCCGGCGAGGAGGCGCACCGGCTGGTCGCGTTGACGCTCCTCTCGCTGTTCCGCGTCCTCCGGTACATCTCGCTGATCGACGCGATCGCGCGCGGCGGTCAACCGGCGCGCGCCCTCGTGGTGCTCGCCGCGCTCCGCTCCGACACGCGCGCCCTCACCAACCACCTGCGCAACCACGCCGGCCGCCTCCTCGGCGACGGCTTCGAGCGCGAGCTGTTCTCGATGACCGCCCGCGGCCTCACCGGCCGCTACGAGGCGATGCTCGCCGAGGGCCACCGCCTGCTCGGCATCAAGGGCGCGCTCGAGGGCATCGCCGCCAAGCTCCGCCTCGAGCTGCGCCGCACCTTCGAGCGCGAGCTCCCGCCGATCGACACCGTGCCGACGCGCCACGAGCTCGAGGCGCGCATGCGCGGCGCCATCGAGAGCCTGCGCCCGGCGGTGCAGGGCACCATCCTGTTCCTGTGCCGCGCGCTCGGCGCCCGGCTCGACGTGCACTTCGTCTTCGACGATCTCGCCGCCAAGCGCGAGGTCGGCGAGCGCCTGCGGCGCGACGTGTGGATGTTCGCGCAGATCGTCCGCGGCTTCGCCGCCAAGGCCCAGGCCGCGCGCGTCCCCGAGAAGGCCGACCGCTGGGAGAGCCTCGAGAGCTTCCGCTTCGTGCAGGAGTTCCTCGCCTACTTCCGCGCCATGGGTTACCCGCTCCTGCGCGCGAACGACTACCCGCGCTTCGATCAGTTCATCGCCGCGATGGCCTCGCTCGAAGAGACCGACCTCCTCGAGCCCTCGCGCTTCGAGACGGCCCTCCGCGAGTGCGAGGCGTTCTACGGCTTCCTCGTCGAGCTGTTCGAGGCGATCGGCAAGCGCGAGGAGCTCGCCGGCACCCCGTTCGACCGCAAGGCGGCGGCGGAGGCGCTACGGCTGTATCTGGGAGACGTGCGGTAAGTCGCTACCAGACTAGACTACCAAACGACATTGACAGGGCTCGTGGCGTCCTCGGGTGTACTCTTTCCGTCTCCCAGGCTCTCGCCGAAACCCCAGCACTTGACGGTCACCTCGTCCGTGAGGAGGGCACAGCTCGATCCCACAGAGAGGGCCAATTGCTTCACGCCCCCAAGCCCCCAGACATCGACGGGGACGGAGGAGCCGGTCTTCGTGCCATCGCCGAGTTGGCCCGAATTGTTGGCCCCCCAGCACCGCACGCTTCCGCCGGTGAGCAGCGCACACGCGTGGTAGCTGCCGGCTGCGACTTGAGTCACGGAGCCAGAGAGACCCGAGGCAGGAACAGGCGATGTACGCTTCGTCGTCGTGCCGTCACCGACCTCGCCGTTCGCGTTGTAGCCCGCACAAGATACTGCTCCCGCACTACTGCGCGCACAGGCAAAGGATCCACCCGCGGCGATGGCGACCGCACCTGAGAAGCTGGAGACCGGACTCAGGGCATGGCTGGTCGTGCCTATGCCCAGTTGTCCTGCGCCATTGAAGCCCCACGCGTGTACGCCACCAACAGTCAGCACGAAGCTGCTGTCGCCGCCGAGTGCAAGGGACCCAGTCGCAACGAAGCCGGTCGGAGTGGCAAAGGCGGGCGGGGTCGCCAACGAAGTCGATCCGTTGCCCAGCTGACCGAAATAGTTGGCGCCCCAGCACTTCACTTGGCCGGCCTCGCGCACGCAAGCATGTTCGATGCCCATCGCAAGATCGACCGCCGCAGTGATGCCCGGCACGGCCGTCGGAGCCGCCACGGCGCCCCCCCAAGTCTTGATCGTGCCGTCGGAGAGGCGCACCCCCATGGACGACTGTCCGAGCGCGACCTGGACAGCCCCCGAGATACCGGCGACGCGGGTTGGCTTCGACAGCGCCATAGGTGCTCCGGTCACCAAGCCATGGGCGTCAGTGCCCCAGCAACGAACGGACTGATCACTGAGGAGCGCGCAGATCAAGTTCGATCCCGTTCCCGAAACGAGCGCGGTCACTCTCAGACACATAGATCCGCTGCAGTCGATCCTGCAGCTTTCGGTCACCCAGCCCGTCCGGCCTGCGTTGCAGGTAAGAAGGTCACGCGCAATGCACTTCTTCTCGGACGGCGCACACGCCGGAACAGCACAGCTGGCTCCCATGCTCGCCGCGCACAGCTCCGCGGTCGCGCACGTTGCGACCACCGTCGTCGCCGCGCCGAAGGAATCGCACTGCACTCTCTGCGCGCCAGAGCACGAGTAGGTGCCCGGCGCGCACGCAGTGCACCGGCCCAACGATGCGCTGCAAGTCGACGCGCTGGGGCACGTCACGATTGTCGCCAGCCCACCGTCGACGCATCGCAAGAGATCTCGCCCTGTCGATCCGCCGCACACGTACGACCCGGCAGCGCAAGGCGGCGCGACATCGGCGGCGGCCGAGTCGACCTCGGTGGTGTCGGTCGTCGAGTCGAACGAGGCACCGCTGTCCGTGGCGGCCGTGACATCGATCATGACGTCGGTGATGCCCGAGTCGAATCCCGAGTCGATTGCGGTCCCGCCCGAATCCACCGCGGCGTCGCTCGCCGAGTCGGACGAGGTGTCTGCGACGGTCGAATCCGCGCTGTCCGCAACCGCGTCCCCGCCATCCACGCGCACCGTCGAGTCCTGCAGGGAGCTGGAGTCGACCGGCGTGGCGGTGTCGTCGGGCGAGGCCTCGGTTGCGCTCGTATCCGGCACGTCACCGGAGTCCGGCGAAGCGGCTTCCAGCGCTTCACCGTCCAGCCCCTCGGAGCCGGCATCCGATGCTGCGCACTCAGGACAGCACCCGGGCCCGAAGTCGTCGTCGCGACAGACCGTCAGGTCGTGCCGGCACCCAAGGACTCCCACGGCGACGCAAAGGGCAATCGACAAGAGGCGCTGCATGATCGCTCCGAAGCGGACGGATCGTACGAGCCCGCACGACCGACCCCCTGCGAGGGTACACCACAGCCTTCAGTCGACCGATCCGCGAAGCCGGTTGCGTACTTACGGACGGTAGATCTTGCCGTCCGAATAGAAGGAGCTGCCGGTGCCGTAGCTCGAGCCGCCCCAGATGATCGCTTCCTTGCCGGTCCACACGACGGTGGCGCGGGCGCGTGACGTGGGCGCGGCGGTGACGTCCATCGTCGTCCACTTGTCGGTCGCCGGATCGTAGGACGCCCCGCCGGCCAGCGCCGGACCGCCGCCGGCGTAGTACGACGAGCTGACCGTCGCGCCGGACCAGAGCCAGAGCTTGCCGCCGCCGAACCACGACTGGATGGCCGTTCGCGTCGCCACCGTGCCCGTAGAGAAGATGTCAGGGGACGAGACGTTGAACCGAGTCCAGCTCCCGCCGGGCAGATAGCGGGCTCCGTCGCTCTTCCCGTAGCTCGACGACACGTAGGTGCCGATGCCGCCCCAGACGAGCATCTCCTTGCCGCTCCAGACGGCGGCGTTGTCGTAGCGCGCGTCGAAGTCCGGCGTCGGGTCGGGGAACTTCGTCCAGACCTTGGTCTTCGGATCGTACCGCGCGCCGTCACGCAGGTAGGCCGAGCTCGTGGAGGACGTCGAGAGGCCGCCCCAGATGACCAGCTCCGTGCCCGTCCAGACCATCGTGTGACGACGGCGCGGAGACAGCGGAGACGGCGCCATCGCCGTCCAGGTGTTGGTCGCCGGATCGTACGCGGCGCCGTCGTTCACGAGCACGCCGGAGCTGTTGTAGCCGCCCCAGACGAGCATCTCGTTCGTCGTCGTGGACCAGACCGCGCCGTGGCCGTAGCGAGGCGTGAGGCTGGGCGTCGCGATCGCCGACCACGTTTCGGTCGCGGGGTCGTACGCCGCACCGTCGTTCTTCGCGTACGTGATCGACTCGGAGTAGTACCCGAGGCCGCCCCAGACGAGCATCTTCGAGCCCGTCCAGATGGCGGTGTGCTGCCAGCGGCCCGGCGACATGTTGCTCGGCGCCGCCGGGATGTTCTTCCAGGCGTTGCTCGAGAGGTTGTACGACGCGCCGTTGCCGCGGATGTTGTACGTCGTGCAGCAGATCGAGGTGCCGTAGCCGCCCCAGACGAGCATTTCCGAGCCGGTCCACACGGAGGTGTGCCAGTAGCGGCCGTCGAAGCCGGAGGGCACGGTGGCCATGTCGATCCAGCCCTTGGGCAGCGTGCAGTCCGAGTAGGCGCTCCACGCGCACTTGTCGGAGCACGTGCGGGTGCGGACCTCGCCGACGGTGGGGCACGACGCGGTGCTCGTCTCCTCGTCGCCCGGCGCGCACGCGCCCTCGCCGAGACAGACGCCCACGTTCCAGGTGCACGTCGTCGAGTCGCACGAGTCCTTCTGCGTGCCGCAGTTGCCGCACGGCGTGGCGCGCACCTCGTCGATGGTGCACTCGGCCTCGGTGACCGACTTCTCGTCCTTGCAGAGCGACCACTCGTTCCACGTGCCGAACGAGGAGCAGGTGCGCGTGCGCGTGCCGCAGCGACCGCAGGCCTTGGTCTCGGTCGTCAGCGGCGGGCACGAGCCGGCGTCCTTCGCGGCGTCGGCGGCGCTGTCGACGACCGACGAGTCGACCGCCGTCTCGCTCGCCGACGTGTCCTGGTAGGCGGCGGCGTCGGGGATCTTCTTCGGCACGATGATCTCGTCGCCCTCCTCGCTGCCCGCGCAGGCACCGGCGCCGCCCACCAGCGCGCCGCAGAGGAGGATTGCGAGGGTCGAAGGCGTGAAGCGAAGCATCGTCGTCCTGCTCATGGCCTGTAGATCTTCCCGTTGTTCATGTAGTAGGGAGATGCCCCGTATCCTCCCCACACGATGGCTTCGGCGCCCGTCCACACGGCCGTCGCGCTGTAACGACCGGTAGGCGCGTTCGTGTCGGAAATGGCGCGCCAGGTCTTCGTCGCAAAGTCGTAGGATGCGCCGTTGGCTGCGTACGACGAGCCGGCTGCGCTGCCACCCCAGACGTAGAACGCATCACCGGTCGACCATCCGGCCGCGAGGTAGCGACGCGAATACGGGAACACGGTCTCGCTCGGCACCGCAATCGCGGTCCAGCTGCCCGCGGTTGGATCGAACGTCGCGCCCGTGTTCCGCTGGTAGTACGAGCTGACGTAGCTGCCGTAGCCGCCCCAGAACGTCGCGTTCCCCGCGGTGGAGCCCGTCGCGAGACCGAGCGCGCCGTAGCGCCCATCGAGATCGGTGCTCGGCGGCGAGAGCACGGTCCACGAGTCGGCGACCGGATCGTACGCGGCGGCGTCGGCGCAGTACGAGCCGCTGCAGCTCGAGCCATACCCGCCGTAGACGATCATCTTCGTGCCGGTCCACACGGCCGCCGCCGAGTAGCGACCAGCGATCGGTGCTGCCGCGATCGTCCGCCACGCGTTGGTGCTCGGATTGTAGGCGGCGCCGTCATTGCGGTAGGTGCTGGAGTAGAGGTAACCACCCCAGACGATCATTTCGGTCCCGGTCCACACGGCGACATGTCGATCGCGCGCGCCGAAGGCGGACGGCGGCGTCGGCAGCAGCGTCCACGTATCGGCGGAGGGGTTGTACATCACTCCGTCGCTCCGCTGCGACGAGGACGAATATGTGCCTCCCCACACGATCATCTTCGAGCCGGTCCACACCGCCGTGTGGTAGTACCGGCCGATGAAGGTGCTCGGCGCCGTGATCGTGCGCCAAGTGTCACTGGACAGGTTGTAGACCGCGCCGTCGGCGTAATACGAGCTGCTCCCGCGGCCGCCCCAGACGATCATCTCGCCGCCGGTGCCGGTCCACACCGCGGTATGATCGTAGCGCCCGGTGATCGTCGGCGTCGTGATGTCGTTCCAGCCCTTGGGCGGGCTGCACGTCGACCACTCGCCCCACGCGCACGTGGCGCTGCAGGTGCGGGTCTTCACGTATTTCGGGTTCGAGCACGCGCCGTACTGGATCTCCATGTCGCCGGCGTTGCAGTAGCCCTCGCCGGTGCACGCACCGGGCTCCCAACCGCAGGTCGACGAGCAGGTCTCGGTGCGCTTGCCGCACTTGCCGCAGTCGGTCGTGCGCTTCTCGGCGGGCAGGCAGGAGCCCGACTCGCCGGTGCAGGCGCCCCACGGCAGCCAGGTTCCGTCGCTGTTGCACAGACGCGCGCGCTTGCCGCACTTGCCGCAGTCGCCGCTCTCGGTCGCGCCGACCTCGCTGCAGGTGGCGGGCACGTCGGGCATGACGTCGGCTGCGTCAGAGCTCGTCGCATCGCCGTCCACCGCGGGTGCGTCACCAACCGTCGTATCGGGCGAGCCGGAGTCGATCGCGGCGCTGTCGCCCTTCGAGGTGTCGGCCGCGCCGCTGTCGGCGACCGGCTCGGTGTCTTCCTCGACGGCGGTGTCGGCGACGGTGTTGTTCTCGGCGGGAGGGCTCGAGCACCCGAGCGCGACGACGGATAGGGCGGCGAGCGAAGCAAGCAAACGCAGGTTCATGATGGCCCTTGCGAAGACGGCGGATCGGCTGAGCGATCCGTGCGGAGCACGATGGACGAGCCGTAATTTACTTCAACCGCGCTGGAAAGCTCGCGTCGTCCGCCCCGTCCAGCGAGGACGAACGTGAAGCACTACGCAACCGGACGAAACGAGGCCGACAAAACGACGAACGCCGCCCGAACCCGGACGGCGCCGCCTTTCAGAAGCAAGTCAGTCGAGGAAGCTCATTCCTCCGACTCGTCACCGCCACCGGCCATCGGCGCCGGCGCAGTCACCGGCGGGGCAGCCTTGCGAGTCGAGGGGCGAGGCGCGCGCTTTGCGCTGCCTCTTGCACTCTTCTTCGCGGCCTTCTTCGCGCCGCGCTTCGCGCCCTTCTTCGCGCCACCGCGCTTGGCGGCAGTGCGCTTCGCTCCACCCTTCTTCGCGGCGGCCTTCTTGGCGCCACCACGCTTCGCGACCTTGCCCGCCGCGGCGCGCGCCGGCTTCTTGGCGGCCTTCGTGGTCTTCTTCGCAGCGGTCTTCTTCGCAGCCTTCTTCGCAGCCATTTCGTACCTCCCTGGTACAGTACGTGACCAGACAGATATCGTCACGCAAGGTAACTGTCAAGGCCGCCTGTGGAAAAAAGTTGGCCCTGCGAAAAATCGTTGTCCTGCCGCGGGGGAAACCCGGTGCGAGCGTGACTGCGCTTGACCCTGCCCGATGCGGCTCGGTACCGTCGCGCCCCCGTCGCAGCGCATGCGCGCGACGCGACGGCCCTCTGCAGGAGAAAGCGCCCATGAACGCTCGGACGATCTCGTCGATCGCGCTCGCCGTCGCCCTCGGTTTCGCCGGAACCAGCATCACGGGATGCGGCCACAGCGAAGACGAGTGGCAGGCGCAGCTGGCGAAGGAGAAGAAGGTTCAGGCCGACCTCGACGCGGAGCGCGCCGCCCACCAGAAGACGCAGGCCGAGCTGAAGAAGGTGCAGGCCGAGGTGGCGCAGCTGAAGAAGGACCTCGCCGCCTACGAGGACCTGAAGAAGGCCTTCGGCAGCGAGAAGGACAAGGCCGCCAAGCTCGAGAAGGCGCTCGCCGAAGCCGAGGCCCGCGCGAAGGCGCTCGAGGCCGCCAAGAAGCGCCTCGAGGCCCTCAAGAAGAAGCTCGACGAGCTCAAGAAGTTCAACCTGAAAGTGGCGGTCCGCCACAACCAGATCGTGATCGAGATGCCCGGCGACGTGCTCTTCGCGCCCGGCAGCGAGCTGCTCTCGAAGGAGGGCAAAGAGGTCCTCCTCAAGGTCGCCGACGTCATCAAGGGCGACGCCGATCTCGTCAAGCGCAGCTACCAGGTCATCGGCCACACCGACAACGCGCCGTACGGCGGCGGGTTCAAGGACAACGTCGGTCTGTCCGTCATGCGCGCGCGCGAGGTCTACGAGTTCCTCACGCGCGATCCGAGCGCGGCGCCGAAAAAGCCGGCCAAGAAGGACGAGCCCGTCGGCGGCGGCCTGCCGGCCGATCGCTGGAGCGCCGCCGGCTACGGCGATCTCGACCCGATCGCCGGCACGCGCGAGAGCCAGACGCCGGAAGAGAAGAAGCGCAACCGCCGCGTGGAGATCGCGATCCTCCCCGACGCGAGCGAGCTGATGAAGCTCGACGTGGAGTAGTGACGGCGCGCGTCGCCGCGATCGACATCGGCACCAACACCGTGCTGATGCTGATCGCGGAGCGCCGCGGCGGCGAGGTGGTCGCCGTCGAAGAGCACGCCGAGATCACGCGCCTCGGGCAAGGCGTCGATCGCACGCGCCGCCTCGACGACGCGGCGGTCGCCCGCACGCTCGAGACGCTCGAGAGGTACGCCGCGCGCGCGCGCTCGCTCGGGGTCGCCCGCACCGCCGCGGTCGCCACGAGCGCCGCGCGCGACGCCACGAACGGCGATCCGTTCCGCGCGCGCGCCGCCGAGATCCTCGGCGGCGGCGTCGACGTGGCGAGCGGCGGTCGCGAGGCGACGCTGACGTTCCGAGGCGCGCTCGGCGGGCTCGGCATCGCCCGCGGCGCGCCGGTCGCGGTGATCGACGTGGGCGGCGGCAGCACCGAGATCGTCACCGGCGCGGCGGCCGGGTCGATCGCGTGGGCGCACAGCTACGACGTCGGCAGCGTCCGGCTGACCGAGCGGCACGTTCGAGACGATCCACCGAGCGAGCAGGCGCTCGCTGCCGTGCGCGGCGACGCGCGTGTGGCGTACGAGGCGCCTTCGCCGCCGCGCGGTCCCTGGAGCGCAGTGGTGGCGATCGCCGGCACCGCGACGACCTACGCGGCGATCGACCTCGAGCTCGTCGACTACGCCTCGGCGCCTCCGCACGGACATCAGCTGTCGCTCGACGCCATCGAGGCGCTCGTCGGCAGGCTCGCGTCCGTCCCGCTCGAGGAACGAAGGCGCACGACCGGGCTCGAGCCGAAACGCGCCGACGTGATCGTGGCGGGGGGTCTCGTGCTGGTCGAGGCCGCCCGGGCGCTCGGAGCCGACGGGCTCGTCGTCAGCGATCGCGGCGTACGCTGGGGGCTCGCAGAAGAGCTCCTCGAACGGCCTTGATCGCTTGGGCCGAGACGATTTTGACGCACCGCTTCAAAATCACCCCTTGACACGGTGGGTCAGGCTAAGTAGAGTGCGCGCGCCTCGCCGCGATCTGTCGTGTGGCGAGCCACCCCCCGGAGCACCCCCCCTCGCCCAAACCCCGAGCCGCCCCTAGTGTCTCCCGTCGTCGGGAACAAGGGCGCTCACCTCTGCGTTCCCCCTACGTTCCGCCCCAGTCGAGCAGGGCCGTACGGCGAGTTGCCGAACGCGAACAAAAAGATTTCCGAAGCGCGCCGCCCCGTATCCCGGGACGGCGCGCTTGTCTCGCAGTCCCCCTTGGTTGGGGGCCGCACTCTCGAAAGAAGGAGACGGCATGTCGATGGGCACCGAAGTTCAGTTCAAGGTCGGCGACAAGGCGGTCTACCCGGCGCAAGGGGTGGCCGAGGTCGTCAGCATCGAGGAGAAGGACATCGCCGGCTCGCGCCAGCGCTTCTACGTCCTCCGCATCCTCGACACCGACCGCAAGATCATGGTGCCGGTGACGAACGCCAAAGCGGTCGGTCTTCGCAGCGTCATCAGCGAGGAGGAGATCCGCGAGATCTTCGACATCCTCCGCGAACGCACGATCGCGTTCGACAACCAGACGTGGAACCGCCGCTACCGCGGCTTCATGGACAAGATCAAGACGGGGTCGATCTACGACGTCGCCGAGGTCATGCGCGATCTCTACCGGCTGAAGACCGACAAGCAGCTCTCGTTCGGCGAGCGCCGCATGCTCGACACGGCCCGCTCGCTGATCGTCAAGGAGATCGCGATCGCCCGCAGCCAGACCGAGGAGCAGGTCCGCAACGAGATCGAGGCGATCTTCCTCTCGAACTGAGCCTCGCTCCACGGCGAACGCTCGAGACGAGGCGCGCGGCTCAACGGCCGCGCGCGTCGCTTTTTTGCGCCTGCCAGGCGCCACGCACGACCTTGCCGATCGAGCCGCGGTGCTGCACGCCGAGCAGCAGCGTGCCCTCGGCGAACGCGGCGTCGACGGCCGCCGACAGCCGCGCGTCGTCGACGTCGGGGCCGAGCGCGAACAGCTCGGCCCCGAGCGCCTCGAGCGCGTCGGTCGAGGCGTAGAGATCGCCGCCGAGCGCCACGCGATCGCGCTCGACGACCGCGCCGAGCAGCCCGACCACCTCCTCGACCATCGCGGTGAACGGCGCCTGGTCGAGGTCGACGCGCGACCGAGGCAGCGCCGGCAGCTCGATGCGATCGATCTGCCCCTCGGCGGTGATGGCCAGCTCGCGGAGGATCGCCTCGACGACGAGCGCCGGCTCGACGCTGCGGCCGAGCACCTGATCGATCGTGCGCACCGGCTTGCCGAGCCAGCGCGGCGCGATCGCGCCGTGCGCGAGGTCGAGCGCGTCGTCGAGCGCGAACGAGGCGGACACGTTGACGATCGCCTCGACGACGGTGCGACCGGTGCGGCGCTCGTGCGCGACGCCGACCCACGCGACCGGCTCGCCGCCCATCAGGATGACGTCGCGACCGCCGGAGGTCGCGGTGACGTCGCCGAGCGAGGTGAGCGCGCGGAGCAGCGGACGCACGTGGCGGTTGAGCGCGCGCCCCGGATCGGACACGCCGCCGAGCGCGTCGGGGCTGCGCAGGTGCAGCGCGACGTGCACGCGCCCGCGGCCGATGCGCACGGCGGGGCCGCCGCTCGCGCGACGCACCAGCGTGGTGCCGGAGCCCTCGAGCGCGCGGACGTCGAGCGTGGACTTCGCGCGCTGGAACGCGCCGAGCGCGATGGCTTCGCCGACGATCGGCGCGCACACCACCAGCGCCTCGGCGTCGCCCGGGTGGAGCCACGCGCCGACCCGCGTGGCGTCGAGCGAGCGGACATCGGCGTAGACCAGTCGACGGGCCATCGCCCGCTCCATACATCAGTTGAGCGTGCCGCGCTTCTCGCCCTTCATCGTGGCGAGCTGCAGCGCGAGCGACTCGGAGACCATGCGCACGCGCGCGGCCGGATCGAGGCACTCGAGCATGCGCTGCCGATCCTTCGCGTCGAGGATGAGATGGTGCGCGCAGAGATCGGCCAGCCGCCCCGGCGGCAGGCTCGGCGGCAGCGAGAAGCTGAAGCTCGGATCGCGGGCCTGCACGAACACGGCGAAGGCGTTGGCGACCGCGACGAGCGAGTGCAGCTCGATCTCGGGGACGTCGACGTGCCGATCGTCGAGCAGCTCGCCGCGCGCGCGACGATACGGAGGCACGAACGGCAGCTCGGTGAGGTGCACGCGCGCACGCCCCTCGAGGATGATGTTGTAACGGCCGTCGGGGAGCTCCTGCGCCTCGACGATCGAGCCGGCGCCGGCGACGCGAGCGATCGCCGGGTGCCCCGGCGGGCTCTCCGGCCCGGGAAGGATCTGGGTCACGACGAGGATCCTGTGGGTGTCGAGCGCGTCTCTCGTCATCTGCCGGTAGCGCGGCTCGAAGATGTGCAGCGGCATCACCGCGCCGGGGAAGAGGACCGCCTGCGGAAGCGGGAAGAGCGGCAACTCGCGCAGCGCGGACTCGAGGACGGCGTGCTTTCCGGAGGGAGGCGGGGGCAAGGTGGCCACGAGGGTTACGATGCCGTGTTCGCGCGCGGGACGCCCGCTCGAAGTGCGCCCCGTGCCCTGCGCTAGGAGAGAAGATGCGATCCCACCGGAAGGAGCTGTGGTTCGAGACCAAGGAACGCCGGGCGTACCTCAACATCACCCCGCAAGTAGAGGCCGAGCTGCGTGCCAGCGGGGTGCGCGAGGGGCTGTGCCTCGTCAATGCGATGCACATCACGGCCAGCGTCTACATCAACGATGACGAGCAGGGGTTGCTCGCAGACTATGACGAGTGGCTCGAGAGGCTCGCGCCGCACGCGCCGACCAGCAAGTACCGCCACAACCGCACCGGCGAGGACAACGCCGACGCGCACATGAAGCGTCAGGTCATGGGGCGCGAGGTGGTCGTCGCGATCACCGAGGGCAGGCTCGATCTCGGTCCGTGGGAGCAGATCTTCTACGGCGAGTTCGACGGCCGTCGCCGCAAGCGCGTGCTGGTGAAGATCATCGGCGAGTGACGGCCCGGCTGCGGCGGCCTCTCGGTGTAGGTCCCGCGCGTACCCGCGTAGAGAATGACACCCCGACGCGGCGACGAACATCAGAGGGACCCGGCCGCTCTACGGCAGAACAGGTCCTCGGATGTCCACCCTCGCCGACGACGATCCCCTGCTGCGCCGCACGATCGCCGGCAAGTACGTGATCACCTCGTTCATCGGCGACGGCGCGATGGGCGCCATCTACCGGGCGCGTCACGTCGCGCTCGACACGTCCGTCGCCGTCAAGGTGGTCAAGACGCAGGCGCCGATCGCCGCCTTCGCCGAGCGCTTCCGGCGCGAGGCCCAGGCGGCCTCGCGGCTCGATCACCCGAACTCCGTCCGGGTCATCGACTACGGCGAGGAGCCCGACGGGCTGCTCTACCTGGTGATGGAGCTGCTCGACGGGCGCGAGCTCCGCGACGTGATCGAGGACGAGCAGCCGCTCTCGCCCGCGCGGGTGGTGTCGATCATGTCGCAGGCGCTCGCCGCGATCGCCGTGGCCCACGATCAGGGCGTCGTCCACCGCGATCTCAAGCCCGAGAACATCATGATCCTCCGTCGCGCGGACGACGACGGGGCCGCGATCGACGTGGTGAAGGTCTGCGATTTCGGCATCGCCAAGCTGCAGTACGAGGAGCGGGCCGAGCGGCGCCGGCTCACCACGCAGGGCGAGGTGATCGGCACGCCCGAGTTCATGTCCCCCGAGCAGGCGCGCGGCGAGGAGCTCGACGCGCGCTCGGACCTCTACTCGATGGGCGTGATCCTCTTCGAGATGTTGACCGGGCGGCCGCCGTTCGAGTCGGACACCACGCTCGGCCTCGCGCTGAAGCACGTGACCGACACGCCGCCGGCCCCTTCGTCCGTCCAGCCGACGATCGATCCGGAGCTCGAACGCGTCTGCCTCAAGGCGCTGGCCAAGCGCCGCGAAGATCGCCATCAGACCGCGCGCGAGATGCGCCTCGAGCTCCGCGCGGCGATCGACGCGACCGGCGAGAGCGTCAGCCTCCGTGCGGCGGCGCCGTTCGGGCCGCGCGCCACGCCCGCGGGCGTGTCGCTGCCGGCGACGACGCTGAAGACCGGGCATCACGCCGAGACGCTCACCGAGGCCGTCGTCGGGGCGCATCCGCCGAGCGACCGTCGCCGGCGCGGCGTGTACGTCAGCGTCGGCGCGGTGCTGATCGCAGGGCTCGCCGGCGTGATGTTCGCGCGGGTCGCGCGCGAGCGTGTGACTGCGACGCCGCCGTCGGTCTCCGTCACCCCGGCGACCGCGCTGGAGTCCGCGCCGACGATCGAGTCGCCCCTCGCGACCGCGCCGGCGCCGTCGGAGCCGAGGTCCACGGCCCCGTCCGAACCGGCGTCCACGGCGCCCGCGCCGACGTCCACCGCGCCCGCGCCGACGTCCACCGCGCCCGCGCCGACGTCCACCGCGGCGAAGGCGATCGCGCACCCGACGGCGCCGCACGCCGAGGGCACGGCGACTTCGCCGAGCGCGCCCGCCGCGACCACGTCGGCTCCGGAGCCGGCCCCCACGCCGACGCCCGTGGTCGTGGCGGTCCCGGCGACCTCGCCGCCCGCTGCGACACCGACCGTCGCACCGGCTTCCGTCGCGGCGCCCGCGCCGCCGTTCGATCCCGCCGGCGCGCGCGCGGTGATCGCGTCGGCGGCCGCGACCAACGGCGTCTCCGGGTCGAGCGTGCGATCGTCGCTCAACGTCGACGCGATCTCGCGCTGCTACCGCGACGCGCTCAAGGCCAAGGGCGCGCCGGCGTCGGGGACCGCGACGCTCCAGCTCTCGATCGACGACGGCGGGCGCGTCACCTCCGCGAGCCTCAAGGGGGCGGAGTTCCTGCCGGGGCTGAGGGGGTGCGTCGAGGGCGTCGCGCGCCTCGCGAGGATCAAGGGCGTCGACACCGGGGACGCGGTCGCGACCGTCGCGCTGTCGTTCACCGCGAAATGAGCGCGCGCCTGTTCACGATCTGGATGTGCGCGCTGCCGCTCGGCTGCAGCGACGCGATCGTACCCACGGTCGGTCCGCGCCTCGAGGCGATCGCCGACGCCTCGGTACCGATGTCCGACGCCACGCCGGACGCGCCGGACGCGCCGGACGCGGGCGGCGTGAGCTTCGCGCGCGACATCCGCCCGCTGATGAACCGCAGCGGCACCGATCCGACCGGGCACGGGTGCAAGAGGTGCCACTACCCGAGCGTCCCGCCGGCCGGCGGCTTCGTGAACTCCGGCCTCGATCTCGAGACGCTCGGCAAGCTGCGCCTCGGCGGCAAGACGAGCGGGGCGCGCATCGTGGTGCCCGGCAAGCCGGAGGAGTCGGCGTTGGTCCAGAAGCTCCGCGGCACCTACGCGTTCGGCGCGCGCATGCCGAAGGACGGCCCGGCGTTCTGGTCCGAGGAGCAGATCGTGCTGGTCGAGAGGTGGATCCGCGAGGGCGCGAAGGGCGCTGACAACGAATGATACGGCTCGTCTCGCGCGCGCTGGTCGTATTGCTCGCGGCGGTCGTCGGCTGCTCCGGCGCGCGCCGGGTCGACGGACTCGATCCGTCGTCGCTGCCGCCCGACCTGCGCGCCGACTACGAGGTCTTCGCGCACCGCTGCAGCAAGTGCCACACGCTGGCGCGGCCGCTCGACTCGGGGATCACCAACGACCAGTTCTGGCGCATCTACGTGACGCGCATGCAGCGCATGCCGGGCAGCGGGATCAGCGACTCGGACGTCGCGCGCATCTTGCGCTTCCTCCGCCACTACTCGGCCGAGCAGCGCGCGAAGAAGGCGGCGTCGTGAGAGCGCTCGTCGTCCTCGCGATCGTCCTCGCGATGGCCTTCGCGACGGTGCTCGCGCTGATCGCGCGCCCGGCCGCCGCCGTCGAGCGCAACTTCGCCGGGTCGGCGATGGCCGACTACCACCTCGCGCCCGCCAACCACTCGAGCCGGTCGACCGCGTTCGACGGCTTCACGACCGAGCTCGCGCTCAAGGCGGCGATCGACGTGTCCGATCGCTTCTCGGCCTCGGTGAAGGTCTGCTACGGGTGCCACGGCTTCGAGCTGCCGATGGCGCACCTCGACTACCGCTTCGGCACCGCCGTGTCGCTGCGCGTCGGTCGCTTCAGCCCGAGCCTCGGCGCGTTCAACCTGCGCCACGATCCGGCCAACCACCGCCTGTCGAGCAAGCCCCTCATCTACGACATGGGCCGCATGCTGCGCATGCGCGAGTGGAACCTCGGCGTCCTGCCGAGCCCCTTCCCGGACAACGGCGCCGAGCTCTCGGGCACCCATTGGATCGGCGAGACCGTTCAGGTCGACTGGGCGGCGTACGCGGTCTCCGGGTTCAAGAGCGACGCGCAGGGCATCGATCTCGACTGGCAGCGTTCACGGACGCCCGACGCCTACTACGTCGACAACAACCACCGGCCGGCCGTCGGCGCGCGCGTGGTCGTCACGACCAAGCTCGGGGAGACCAGCGATCTCACCTTCGGCGTCAGCGCGCAGCACGGGTCCCCCGACGCCGCGAGCAAGCTGCGGTACACCTTCTTCGGCGGCGACCTCACGCTGCGGATCCGGCGGACCAACGTGCGCGTCGAGTACCTCGGACGTCGGCAGACGTTCGAGACGTCCGATCCGACCCAGCTCGCGTATCGCGTGGCCGGGGCGCGCGGAGACTTCTTCGTCAAACAGGGCCTCTACGCCGAGATCGAGCAGCCCCTCAGCGGCGCGGTCGATCTGGTGCTGCGCTACGACTTCCTGTCGCGCAACGGCAACGTGCAGGCCGGCTCGCCGCTCAGCCACCGGAGCGCGATCCACCGCGGCACCGTCGGCTTCACCTACGCGATCGAGCGCGGGCTGCGCCTGAAGGCGTCGACGGAGACCTGGCACTTCACCGACGAGGATCACCGCGGAAGGCAGCAGGCGGTCGGGTTCCACCTCGGCCTGGTCGGGACGTTCTGAGTCGAGTCGTCAGTCGTCAGTCATCAGTCGTCAGCCGAAGCAAGGCGAGAGCGGCTTCGCTCTCGACTGACGACTGGCGACTGACGACTGACGACCCAGTCTTCGCGAGCAGCGACAGGGCGGATGTTCGAGGAACGCGCACGGCTAGCGCGACAGCGATCACGGCCCGAAGACCTCGATCGCGCTCCCGTTGGCGGCATCGGGGGCGTCGAGGGCGGCCCAGGCGATGGTGCGCGCGACGTCCTCGGCGGTCATCTGCGCGGCGAAGCCGGAGCCCTTCAGCATGTCGGTGTCGACCGAGCCGGGGAGCACGGCGAGCGTCTGCACGCCCGTGCCGCGCAGCTCCTCGGCGAGCGCCTTCATGAGGCCGAGCACGCCCCACTTCGAGGCGCAGTACGCCGACAGCCGCGGCGTGCCGAGCGTGGCGCTGATCGAGGCCACGTGCACGATGCGCCCGCGGGCGCGCTCCTTCATCGCGGCGACGAACGCGCGCGTCACCAGGAACGGACCCTTGAGGTTCACGTCGATCACGTGATCCCACGCGAGCTCGGTGGTGTCTTCGACGAGCGCGCGCGTGACCACCCCGGCGTTGTTCACCAGAACCCGCGGCGCGCCGAGCTCGTGGAGCACGCGGTGCGCGGCGCGCTCGACCGCGCCTGCGTCGGACACGTCGCACGCCATGGCGACCGCGCGGCCGCCCTCACGCTCGATCTCGGCGGCGACGCGCGCGACGTCGGCCTCGGCGCGGCCCCACAACGCGACGAGGAGGCCGCGACGGGCGAGCGCCTCGGCGGCGGCGCGGCCGATGCCGCGGCTCGCGCCGGTGACCACCGCGATCTCGTTCATCGGCGCCCCCCGGCGTCGCTCATCGATCCCCCGCCACGTGCTCGCCGATCGCCGCGAGCGCGAGCGCCCGATCGGGCCCCTCGGCCGCGAAGGAGCCGGCGAGGGAGATCGTGCGCACGCGCGCGCCGCGCTTCTTCTCGCCGTGGTGCTCGAGGCACCCGTGCCGCATCTTGAGCACGCAGGCGGCGCCGCGCGCGCCGAGCCGCTCCACGACGGCGGCCGCCACGTGCTGGCCCGCGTCTTCCTGCAGCACCAGGCGGTGGGTGCACGCGTCGACCAGCCGCGCGATGGCGCCGAGGCCGGCCACGCGATCGCCGGGGAGGTAGAGGACGGTGGCGAAGCCCTTGCCGATCGTGAGGTGGTGGGGGCAGACCACGTGCGTCGTCAGGCGCTCGATGGTGACCAGGGGCGCGCCCTCGCGCGCGGGCATCGCGTCGTCGAACAGCGCGCCGAGATCGACGACGTACCCGTCGAGGAGCTCGTCGATCCACAGCGACGCGACGCGCGCACCGGTGCCGGCGAGCTCCGGATCGGAGCCGACCGGGTGGCCGATGGCGCGGAGGAACGCCTCGATCGCGGAGGCGGCGGCGGTGCGGTCCATCAGGTCTCAGTTGTAGAGCCGCGTGCGAACGGCCGCGAGCGGCTTGCGACCGGCGAAGCCCGAGTCGACGTCGTGGTAGTGCTCGATGGCGTCTTCGCCGTGACGCCAGCAGAGGAGGACCGTCTTGCCCTCGACCCTGCTGAAGAAGTCGATGAGGCCGGTGCGCGCGTCTTTCAGGACGGCGCCGAGATCCTCGAGCTCGTTCCAGCCGCGCTGGTACTCCTCGATGCGCGCGATGAGGTCGCGCTTGAGCGATTTGAGGTCGTCGGGGTCGTCGGGCTCGATGACCACGGTGTCGGGCGCGGTGCCGAGCCGCGTGGCCAGCTGCGAGATGAGCTGCTCGAGCGTCGTGCGTCGCTCGAGCTGACGGGCGACGACCGCTTTCACCCGCGGCAAGAGCGCGGAGGCCTCCTCGAAGGTGAAGAACCGGGGGGTGCTCGCCATCGTTCCTCCTCAGCGCGCCCGACGGTGGTCGCGCTGGTTCAGCCGCCCTCGTACTCGCATCGCGCGTCGTGGGTCTCCCACAGTGTGACGCGCTTCAGCGACGGGAGTGTCGGGCGGAGGTGGTCCCAGATCCACCGGGCCAGGTTCTCGCTGGTCGGGTTTTCGAGGCCCTCGACGTCGTTGAGGGTGTTGTGATCGAGGCGCTTGTGGAGCGGCTCCCACGCGGCGTGGATGTCGCTGAAGTCGATGAACCAGCCGGTCTCCGGATCGACGGGGCCCTCGAGGGAGAGCTCGACCTTGAAGCTGTGGCCGTGCAGCCGCTGACACTTGTGCCCGGGCGGCACCTTCGGGAGGAAATGGGCGCTCTCGAAGCGGAACTCGTGCACCAGACGGACGTTCATCGGGGGCCGAAACCGTAGCATCTTCCCGCGCCATGCGCCGTGCGCTTGACCTCGAACCCGAGGCCAGCGACAAGGGCGCGGTGGAGACCGCTCCCACGCAGGGCGACGGCGCACAGGCGGAAGCCCCGCGGTTGCCAAGGACCTTCGGCCATTACGTGCTCTTCGACCTGATCGGTCGCGGCGGGATGGCCGAGATCTACCTGGCCCGCGCCAAGACGCAGGAGGCCGGGGGCGCGCGCCTCGTCGTCGTCAAGCAGATCCTCCCCGAGCTCTCGGCCAACGCGAAGTTCGCCGACGCCCTCGTGCAGGAGGCGAAGCTCGCCGCGCGGCTGTCGCACGCCAACGTCGCGCAGGTGTTCGATCTCGGCCGCGAAGGGCGCGATCAGCGCCTGTTCATCGCGATGGAGTACGTCGAGGGTCTCGACCTCAACGAGCTCCTGCGCAAGTGCGCGCGCACGAAGGTCCCGCTCCCCATCGAGTTCGCGTTGCTCGTCATCATGGAGGTGCTGCGCGGCCTCGACTACGCGCACCGCCGCACCGACGACGCGGGCCGCCCGCTCGGCATCGTGCACCGCGACGTCTCGCCGTCCAACGTGCTGGTCTCGGTCGAGGGCGAGGTGAAGCTCTGCGACTTCGGCATCGCGCGCGCGAACGACGTCGCCGAGCGCGCAGGCGCGCGCGACGCGTTCGCGCCCGACGCCATCCAGGGCAAGGCCGGGTACATGAGCCCCGAGCACGCGCGCGGCGAGCCGCTCGACGGCCGGGCCGACGTGTTCGCCGCCGGCGTCATCCTCTGGGAGCTGCTCGCCGGCCGCCGCATGTACAAGGCCGACAAGGAGCGCGGCGAGAGCCTGCTCGCCCTCGCGCGGCGCGGCGAGGTTCCGGAGCTCCCCGAGCGCGGCCTGCCCTTCGAGGACGAGATCCGCGGCATCGTGTTCAAGGCGCTCGCGATCGATCGCGAGCAGCGCTTCGTCACCGCGGCCGCGATGCTCGACGCGCTGCAGCGGTACGTGGCCAGGGCGCGCCTCGTCGCGAGCCCCATCCGGCTCGGCGACTGGCTGACCGAGCACTTCGGCAACGAGCTCGTGGCGACGCGCCGCGCGCGCGAGCGAGCGGTCAAGGCGCTCGAGGCGGGGCCGGCCGCGGCGGTGACGCCGGTGACCTCGACGGCCGAGCAGCCGTCGAGCGCGCCGATCCGACCGGTGTCGCTCTGGCCGCCGGCCGCGCCGCCGACGCCCGAGGGCGACGTCGCGATTCCGAAGCCGCCGGGCGCGCCCGCGATCGTCGCGGCGCCGCTCGATGCCGCCGCGAACGGCTCGCCGGCGCCGAAGAGCCGCGTGGGAACGATCGTCGTGGCGATCGCCGCGGTGCTGCTCGTGGTGGCCCTGGTGCTGGCGCTCGTCGCGCGCTGAGGCGGCGGGCGCACGGCCGCGTTTGCGCCGCGGGCCGATCGGCACCACGCTTTCGCGCCCCGATGGACCAGCTCGTTTCGCTCGGCCGCAAGCCGCAACACGATCCCGACCACGACCACGAAGGCGCCCCGACGTGCGGCGCGAAGCGCGGCATGTCCGACGCCCCGCCCCGGCTCGACGATGAGTGTGCGCCGGTCAAGGTGCACCGCCGCTTCGATCGATTCGCCCGCCTCGTCGGCGATCAGGGCATCGGGCGCCTCGCGCAGTCGCACGTGATGGTCATCGGCTGCGGCGGCGTCGGCTCGTGGGCCGCCGAGTCGCTGGCGCGGAGCGGCGTCGGGCGCATCACGCTGGTCGACTTCGATCTCATCTGCATCACCAACACCAACCGGCAGCTGCACGCGATGAAGGGCACCGTCGGCAGGCAGAAGGTCGAGGTGATGGCCGAGCGGCTCCGCCTCGTCCACCCCTCCGGCCGCATCGACGCGGTGGCGAAGTTCTACGAGGCGTCCACGCGCGACGAGCTCCTCGCTGAGGCGCCCACCTTCGTCGTCGACGCGATCGACAACGTGACCGCGAAGCTCGATCTGCTGGCCACCTGCGTGCGCCGCGGCATCCCGGTGATCACCGCGATGGGCGCCGCGGGCCGCATGGATCCGACCCGCGTGCGCATCGAAGACCTCGCGTTCACCGAGAACGATCCGCTCGCCAAGGACGTCCGCAAGTGGCTGGTGCGCAAGCACGCGATCGAGCCGCGCGAGGACGGGAGCCTCGGCATCCCGGCGGTGTTCTCCGACGAGAAGATGATGCCGCCGGCCGAGGTCTCCGCCGACGCGCAGGGCGGCTTCGCCTGCGTGTGCCCGCACGGCGACAACGAGCACCACTCCTGCGAGCGGCGCGCGCGCATCGACGGCACCGCGTCGTTCGTCACCGGCGCCTTCGGCCTCGCCGCCGCCGCGCACGTGGTGCGCGCGATCGCGAGCCCGGAGCACGCCCGGCGGACCAACCGCACGGTGCGCAGCGACAAAGCACGCAAGAAGCGCAGCGCCGGGTAGGCCGACTTCGCTTGACGCCTTGACGCAGAGGCGACGACCCGGTGAGGCTCGCGCGATGTCCGAGAACGGCGTGCAAGCTCCGGCGGAACCCGACAGCGTCGCGGCGTGGAACGAGACCTGGAAGGGCTCGCTCGACGCGTCGCCGCCCGACCTCGACACGCCCTCGCTCGAGAACGACATCGACCGCCTGAAGCTCGAGTTCCTCGCGCCGTTCCTCGGCAAGAAGGGCCGCGCGGTCGAGATCGGGTGCGGGTCCGCGCGACTGCTGGCGCGCGTCGGCAAGGCGGCGCCGCTCGAGCTGTTCGCCGTCGACACGTCGCCCGCGGCGCTCGCCGTGGCGCGCGCCACGTCGAAGGCGATCGGCATCCCGATCACCTGCATCCAGAGCGACGCCCGTCACCTCGACCTCGAGACGGGGTCGTTCGATCTGGTGCTCTCGGGCGGGCTGCTCGAGCACTTCCCCGATCCGCGTCCGGTCCTCGCCGAGATGGTGCGCATCCTCCGGCCGGGCGGCGTCTTCTACGCCGACGTCGTGCCGCGGAAGCTCTCCTGGTACCGGCGGCGCGATCTGTTCCGGATGATTCGCTCGCCGTGGATGCTCCCGGGCGTCTACGAGTCGGCGTTCGGCGCGCGCTACTACCGTCGCGTGCTCGAGGAGCTCGGGTGCGTCGACGTCGTCTCGCGCGGCTGCGGCGTCTACCCGGCACGGAACCCCCGCAAGTGGCTCCGCTACACCGAGCGCCTCGACGGCACGGCGATCGGCGATCTGCTCGGGTGGTACTTCATGCTCTCGGCGCGCAAGGCCGGCTAGATTAGGAGCGCGCTTCGACCACGGGCGGCGGGTGGGTCGTCTCCGTGGCGCGGCGGGCGTCGTGCAGCGGGCGACCGCCGTTGCCGACCCAGGTGGCCTCGACCGCGCGGCGAGACTCGCGCGAGAGCGCGCTCACCACGCGGCGCTGACGGCCGCTCTCGATCACCGCGCGGGCCAGCGGCAGGAGCGTGCTCGGCCCGTCGACGCGGAACATGCGGAGGAGCTCCTCGAGCGTGCGCGGCATGGTGCGCAAGAGGAACGACGGCGACGCGTTCTTGATCAGCGTGCGCAGGCGGTTTCTGTGGCTGAGGATCAACATCCAGTGCTGGCCGTGGCGGACCGCGCTCGCGTGGTACTTGTGCAGGACCATCGAGCCCGGGACGAGCCGCGCCGACCAGCCGGCGAGCCGCGCGCGCCAGCCGAGGTCGAGGTCCTCGAAGTACATGAAGTGGTCGCGATCGAACCAGCCGACCGACAGCCGGATCTCGTCGAGCATCGCGCGGCGGTACGCGCACGCGCCGGCCGTGGGGCAGAAGATCTCCTCGGCGGCGAGATCGTCGAGGCGCTCGCCCTCGCGGCGGTCGTCGCCCGAGCCCCACGCGTTGAGCGCGATGCCGGTCGAGTTGATGACCGTGGGGCGATCCATGAACAGCAGGACCGACTGCAGCATGCCGCACGACGGCGGCGCCGCCTCGGCCGCCTCGACCAGGCGCGCCGCCCACTCGCGATCGGCCACCGTGTCGTTGTTCAGCACCGCGACCCATTCGCCGTGGCTCGCGGCGATGCCGCGGTTGCACCCCTCGGCGAACCCGAGGTTCTCGGTCTCTTCGAGGACGATGCACGACGGGTGGCGATCGCGGACCGCGGCGACCGAGCCGTCGGTCGAGCCGTTGTCGACGACGATGATCTCGAGGTTCTCGTGCGTCTGGCGCGTGAGGGACTCCAGGCAGACGAGGAGGTCTGCCCGCGAGTTCCAGTTCACGATGACGACGGAAAGGCGCATCGAAGCGGCCGGTCCATACCACGCCCGATGCCGCCGCGCCTCCGGGGCCGGTCATGAGGGGGCCAAAGCCCTCTGCAGGCTGCGTCGTGCTAAAGCGGAGCGTCATGGCGGCCGCCGGCGCAAAGCCCGAGATCGCGATGGGGCGCAAGATCGTGCGCAACGCCGCGAGCATCCTGCTCGGCGACGCGGCCGGCGAGGTCCTGACCGCGACGGCCATCGCTCTCGCCGCGATCAAGCTCGGACGCGCCGGGTTCGGTCGCTCGTCGGACGCGCAGG
>JACPFM010000188.1 GCA_016182965.1 Deltaproteobacteria bacterium
CCTGCGCGTGCCCGTGCGCCTGCGCCTGTGCGTGCCCGTGCGCGTGCCCGTGCGCGTGCCCGTGCCCGTGCGCCTGCGCGTGCGCCTGCGCCTGCGCGTGCGCGTGCGCCTACGCGTGCGCCTGCGCGTGCGCGTGCGCGTGCGCGTGCGCGTGCGCCTGCGCCTGCGCCTGCGCCTGCGCGTGCGCGTCTGCGTCCGTGCTGACGACTGACGACTGACGACTGACGACTCTCTTCAGTTGACCGCGAACTTCTCGACCGGGAATTTTTTCGCCGCCGCGTCGAGGCGCGTCGCCACCATCTCGGCGGTGATCGCCACCGGCAGCAGATCGTACGACCCGTCGGGCAGCCAGATCACGTACACCGGGATGCCGTTGCGACCGAGCTTGTCGAGGAGCTTGTCGAGCTCGTCGCTCTCGTTGGTCATGTCGGCCTTCATCGGGAGGATGCCGGTGCGCTGAAGGGCGCCGCGCACCACGTCGGTCTCGAGGAAGGCCTTCTCGTTGGTCTTGCAGCTCGCGCACCACTCGGCGGTGAAGTCCATGAACACCGGACGGTTGCGGAGCTTCTCTCTCTCGAGGCGCGCCTTGTCGTAGGGCGTCCATGCGATGTGACCGTCGACGATGACCGGGTCCATCGTCGTCACCTTCGCCGGACCGACGCTGCCCTCCGGCGTGTAGGCGGTGACCACCCGCGGCCGGTCGAAGCTGACCATCGACCGGTAGGCGACGACGACGGCTGCGATCGCGAGCAGGCGCACCGACCACTGTCGCACCGGCGTGCGATCGATCCCGCCGAAGCGGTGACCGGCCCACAGGGCGACCGCGAGCGCGAGCAGGAAGAAGAGGAACCAGTTCGCGCTCTCGGGCGTGACCTGCAGCTGGAACGTGCGGAACAGCCAGATGGCCGTGCCGAGCAGCGCGAAGCCCATCAGCTGCTTGACCGCCTCCATCCAGGCGCCGGGGCGCGGGAGGATCTTGCCGACGCCGGGGATGAGCGTGAGCGCGAGGTAGGGGATCGCGAGGCCGAGGCCGATCATCGCGAAGACGAGCACCGTCTGCCAGGCGGCCGTCTCGCCGGCGAGCGCGAAGGCCGACGCGGTGCCGAGGAACGGCGCCGAGCACGGCGTCGCCATGATCGCGGCGAACCAGCCGTTGACCACCGAGCCCCAGACCTTGTCCTGCTCGCCTTCCTTGCCCTGGGCGCTGATCAGGATCTCGAACACGCCGAGCGCGTTGAGCGCGAACGCGAACACGATCGCGGTCATCACCGCCACGAACGGCGGGTGCTGGAACTGCATGCCCCAGCCCATCCGCTTGCCGGAGGCCTTGATGGCCACGAGCACGAGCGCGAGGGCGACGAAGAGGCTGACGGTCCCTGCCGTGTAGGCGAGGCCGTGCATGCGACGCATGCGCGAGTCGTGTTTGCTGTGCTCGACGGCGTGGAAGGCCTTCAGCGCCAGAACCGGCAGCACGCACGGCATGACGTTGAGGACGAGCCCTCCGGCGAGCGCGAGCGCGAGGATCCCGAACATGACGGCCCTTCAGTGTGCACTACGCATCGCACGACGGGGAGGTTTCATTCCCAGCTTTGCTCGGGCCGTGCCGCCACGCACGTCCTGGGCCCACTTCTCTACCATCTGTGGCTCTGTGGGAGCCGTCGGCCCAGCGGGAGGGTGCGGTCGGGGTGCGTCATGACGGGGTCGAAGGTCGAAGGTCGAAGACAGTCGTCAGTCATCAGTCGTCAGTCATCAGCACGGAAGAGCCGACCGGGGGTAGCGACCGCGAGGACTCCGCGATGCCGCCGCGCCGGGCCGCTCTCGCCGCGGCGTGCGCCCGGCGACTGACGACTGACGACTGACGACTGACGACTGACGACTCGCGTCAGACGCGCTCGACGATGACCGCGTTCGCCTCGCCGCCGCCGATGCACAGCGTCGCGAGGCCGCGCTTGAGGTTGCGCTGCTGCAGGGCGTGGACGAGCGTCACCAGGATGCGCGCGCCGCTCGCGCCGATCGGGTGACCGAGCGCGATGGCGCCGCCGTGCACGTTGACCTTCGCGTGATCGAGCGACGCGTCGCGGAGGGCCGCCATCGCGACCACGGCGAACGCCTCATTGACCTCGAACAGGTCGATGTCCTTGACGGCGACGCCGCTGCGGCGGGTCGCGTCGGCGATGGCGAGACCGGGCGCGGTGGTGAACCACTCGGGCGCCTGCGCCGCGCCGCCGTAGCCGACGATGCGCGCGATCGGCGAGAGGCCGTGCTTCTTGACCGCGGCCTCGCTGGCGAGCACCAGCGCGGCGGCGCCGTCGTTGATCGACGACGCGTTGGCGGCGGTGATGGTGCCGTCCTTGACGAACGCCGGCTTGAGCGCCGACATCTTCGCCGGATCACCCTTCTTCGGGCCCTCGTCCTCGCTGATCAGCAGCGGGTCGCCCTTGCGCTGCGGCACCGGCACCGCGGCGATCTCGTCCTTGAAGAGGCCCTCTTTCTGGGCGGCCACGGCGCGGCGGAACGACTCCTTGGCGAAGTCGTCCTGCAGCTCGCGCGTGAACTCGTACTTCTTCGCGCACAGCTCGCCGGCGTTGCCCATGTGGAAGTCCTTGTACGGATCCCACAGGCCGTCGTGGATCATGCCGTCGACCAGCTGGCCGTGGCCCATGCGGTAGCCCGTGCGCGCCTTCGGCAGGTAGTACGGCACGTTCGACATCGACTCCATGCCGCCGGCGACGATCACGTCCGCGTCGCCGAGCGCCAGGGCGCGCGTGGCGAGGATGACCGACTCGAGACCGGAGCCGCAGACCTTGTGCACCGTGATGCACGCGGTGGAGTCGGGGAGACCCGCGTACCGCGCGGCCTGACGCGCCGGCGCCTGGCCGATGCCGGCCTGCAGCACGTTGCCCATGTAACACTGCTCGACGGCCTCGGCGGGCACCTTCGCGCTGTCGAGCGCGGCGCGGATCGCCACCTCCCCGAGCCGCGGGGCGGTGACGTCTGCGAGCGCGCCCAGGTAGGCGCCGATGGGGGTACGGCGGGCGGAGACGACGTAGACGGGAGGGAGGTTGGCCATGGCGGGGGTCATGGGCCTGTTGCGCGCCCGGGGCAATGGCGGACGTCTGCTTCCCCCCGCCGCGCAACCGTGTCAGGACTGGGGACCATGAAGAGCTCGCTTCGCGCGGTCGCGTTCATCGGTGGGGCCCTGGCGCTCGCCTCAGCCTCCTCTGCCTGTGGGGGCTACTCCGTCACGTACGAGGGGGTCCGCGGGGCGAAGAAGGGCAAGGGGGAGGTCCCGGTCTACGACATCGATTGTCGTGATCCGGTCGTCCAGCCGGCCGACTGCACCTTCCAGGGCGGCCCGATGCCGTGGCGGGCGATCGGCGTCTTCCGTGCGCCCAAGAAGGCGCTGTCGAACTGGGAGAAGTACCGCGGCAAGGTCTACGACACCGCCGCCTCGTACGGCTGCCCGGCCGTCGCCGTCCGCCGCATGGCGCCGATGGCCTCCGACGGCGGCGCCATCGGCGCCTTCTGCATCGATCCCACGAACATCTCCGTCGACACTCGCCCGCCGGGCTCGCCCGGCGTGGGCATCTCCGTGAGCGCGACGATCACGGCGCCGGTCTACGAGTGCAACGGCCCGTCCGAGTGCCCGCCCGGCATGAAGTGCTCACGCGGCACCTGCGTGCCGTGACGACAGGGGCGAAGGTCGAAAGTCGAAGGTCTCGAGACAGCCTTCACGTTCGACCTTCAACCTTCGACCTTCGACCGCGCGCCCGACAGCGCACGCCCCGGTGAGCTGCGCGTCCGCGGCACGTGCTTCTCCAGGCGCGTCTTCCAGCGGCGGTGCAGCCACAGCCAGCAGGCGGGATCCTCGCGCACGAACGCGTCGAGGCGGGCGGCCATCGCGCGCGTGGTCGCTTCGATCCACGCGCGCCCCGCCCGCGGCGGCGGCGTGATCACCTCGACGATGTCGACGAGGTGCGGATCGCGGCGCCCGAACGCGACGGCGATCGATGCCCCGGTGCGCGCGGCGAGCGTCGCGACGAGCGTGTCGTGCAGCGCCACCTCGCCGAGGAACGGCGCCGCGACGACCGACCGCGTCCGCTCGGGGTCCTGATCGATCAGCAGCGCCACCGCGCCGCCCTCGGCGAGCCGTGCGCGCACCGCCCGGAGCACGTCGCCGTCGGGCGCGGCGAGCAGATCGAGGCCGCGCGACGCGCGCGTGCGCTGCCACCAGGCGTCGAGCGATCGCGCCGACAACCGCTTGGTCACGACCGCGAGCCGCGTCTGCCCCGCGCACGCGCAGCCCACCAGGTCCCAGTTGCCGGTGTGCGCGGTGGCCACGATGACGCCGCGCCCGCGCGCGAGCGCCCCGTCGAAGCGGGCGCGCCCGTCGACGCGTACCAGCGACGTGGCCGGGACCTCAGGGTGCGCGGCGATCCACAACAGCTCGAGCGCCGAGGCGCCGAGGCCGCGGTAGACCGCGCGCGCCGTCCTGACGCCGCCGTCGCCGAACCCGGCGCGCGCGAGCGACGAAACCACGTGCGCGCGCCGGATGCGCAGCACGTCGAACGCCAGGAAGGCGAGCAACGCGCCCGCCCGCGGCAGCCACGACCACCGAAGCAGCCCGACGACCGCAGCGAGCGCGACGAACAGGCGCGAGGGTCGCGCCGTGTGCGCGCGCACCCCGTGCGCGCTCACTCCGAGGCGAAGCCGGCTCGGCGCGCGCCCTTCGACTGCGCGCGGCCCTCGATGTTCGCGGCGAACACGTCGTCGAGCGAGAGGACGTAGAGATCGCCCTTGGTGGTGCGCGCCTGCACGTGGTGGCCACGGTGCGAGACCGCCTCGACGTTGGCGACGGTGAGGCCGACCGAGTCCTTGGCGACGTACAGCGTGAGCGTGGTGCTCTTCGGCAGCTCGCGGAAGCCGTTCGCGTCGGCGGCGGCTGCGTCACAGAGCTGGAGAACTTCCTGGAGGTGCTCGGGGCTCACGTGGCTGCTCCTTGTTTGCGTGCGTTGCCTTCGGGCTGCTCGAAGTCGGTGCCCTTCACCCGATCGGCCAGCGCCTTGCGCAGCGCGAGCCGCGCGCGGTGGAGGCGGGTCTTCACCGTGGGCACCGTCAGGTCGAGGATCTGCGCGACGTCCTCGGTCGACAGGTCCTCGAGCTCGCGCAGGAGGAACACGGAGCGGTAGGTGTCAGGCAGGTCGTCGACGGCCTGCGCGGCGTACTTGGCGAGCTCGCGGTTTCCGGCGTCGTCGTCGACCGCGGCCGACCAGTCGTCGACCGGCTCGGCGATCTCGCCCTGCTCGGTGTAGCGGGGGGACGCGTCGTCGAGCGACGACTCGCGGTGGCGCTTCTCGGACCGCATGCGCATCAGCGCGGCGTTGACCGTGATGCGATAGAGCCAGGTGGTGAACGCGCTCTGCTCCTGGAACTGCCCGATCTTCCGGTAGACCTGGAGGAACGCGTCCTGCATCGCGTCTTGCGCGCGCGACTCGTCGCGGGTCAGGCGCATGGCGAGGCGGAACACCTTGTCCTGGTGGCGACGGACGAGCTCGCGGAAGGCGGTCTTCTCCCCCGCCTGAAGGCGCGCGACGAGCGCGAGATCGCTCTCGGCCGCGGGCGGCTGCCCGCGCACCTCGACCGCGGGCGCCTGCCCGCGCATCTCGACCGCGGGCGCCTGCCCGCGCACGGGCTCGCCCGCGGGGCCGTCGGTGCTGGCACCGCCGGGGCCGGTGCGGTGGGGGTCGTCGGCCATCGGAGAGCGCCAAGCTAACCGCGTTCCAGCGGGAGGGAAGGGGGTCAGCGGTCGCCACCCGCTCGAGACCGCAAAAGTCGGCCCGGCCCGACAGTCCTTGACGCCGCCGGGCGCTCGCGAGAACGCGGACGGCCAGATGGCCAAGGCGAAGGCGCAGAGCGGGAAGGCAGTCTCGGGTCGAGGGCATCGGGCGGCGTTCGAGCGCGCTCGCGACGTTCGGCCGACGGCGATCACCGGCCGCGAGCGGCCGCGCGACATCATCGAGGGGAAGTTCCCGGCCTACGTCGGCAGGCAGGAGCGCATCGCCTTCGGGCTCATGCGCCGCTCCATCGAGGAGGACGCGCGCGTGTTCCTCACCCTGTCGGGCGCGATGACCCCGGCCGGCCTGCACGCCTCGTGCATCATCCCGCTCATCGAACGCGGCATCATCGACGTCATCACCACGACGGGCGCGAACCTGTACCACGACGCCCACCGCGTCATCGGTCACCGCATCCGCGAGATCGACCCCAGCGCGGGCGACCTCCAGTACCGCCTCGCGAAGATCATCCGCATCTACGATCTCGGCTTCTGGGAGGAGACGCTCCTCGAGACCGACAAGCTCTTCTCGGCGATCCTGCGACGCCCCGAGTTCCAGAAGAAGATGACGACGACCGAGCTGCACTACAAGCTCGGCAAGCAGATCGCGGCGATCGAGCACGCGCTCGGCGTGCAGGAGCCGTCGCTGCTGTCGACCGCCTACCGCTACGGCGTGCCGATCTTCGTCGGCGCGGTGCAGGACGGCTCCATCTTCCTCAACGTCGTGAAGCTCAAGCGCCTGCTCGGCGACGCGTTCAAGCTCGAGATCGACGTCAACGACGACGTCTTCGAGATGGGCGCGATCCAGCACCACTGCTTCTCGACGGACAAGAGGAAGATGGCGGTGTGGATCCTCGGCGGCGGCGTGCCGAAGAACTACACGCTGCAGGGCGAGCCGTTGCTCGATCAGATCCTCGGCGTGCCCACGCACGGGTTCGACCTCGACCTGCAGTTCTGCGTCGATCCGGTCGACAACGGCGCGCTCTCGTCCTGCCCGGCCGGCGAGGGCCACACCTGGGGCAAGGTCTCCGCCGAGAGCGTCGCCTACGGCTCGATGTACGTGCACAGCGATGTCACCGCGGTGTTCCCGTGGCTCGTCTACGCGCTGCTCAGCGATCCGAACATGCGCCGTACGCCGTCGCGCCTGTACGCGGCCCGAGACGCGGCGGTCGCGAAGCTGCAGCACGAGGTCGACCGCCGCCGCAAGACGCTGCTGACGACGATCGACTACCCGCTGCCCGACGACGGCAAGAAGAAGGCGAAGAAGAAGGGCAAGAAGGGCTGATCAGCCCCCCGCGACGGGCTCTTCCTTCACGAACACCAGCTCCAGCGCGTGCGAGCCGTCGGTCGGATCGACCGCGAAGAGGATCGCGCCGCCGCACCCGAAGCTCAGGCTGCCGTCGGAGAAGCTCCGCGGGGCGCGCGACTCGCCGGCGAGGATCTTCGGGACGGTGCCGCCGACGCCGTTGAAGGCGTACGCGCGGAGGCGGTTTCCGGTGGCGCTGGTGTCGGCGAGCTTCGCCGAGACGACGTAGATCGCCGAGCGATCGCGGCCCGGGCGCGGGGACGTGCGCGGGTAGTTGACGAAGAAGGCGTTGCTCTCGTCGGAGGACATCGCCGACCCCGCCTCGGGCGAACCGCCCGCGGCGGTGGCGTAGGCGATGATCGGAGACGACGAGCTGCCGTCGGTCGCCGAGTTGACGCCGATGGTGAACCCGCCCGAGCCGAGCGCGTACGGGTACATCGGGCTGCCGAAGCCGCGCATCTCGAACGCGCCGGCGGTCACCAGCCCCCAGGTCACCTTGTCGGCGGAGGGATCGATCTTCCCGAGGGCGACCGGGAGCGGGCTCGCGGTGCCGCCCTCGGGCACGTTGTCGCGCTTGGCGAGCGCCCACACGCCCTGCTGCCCGCCGTAGAAGCGCGGCTCGATGCGCGTGTTGACGCCGAAGTACGGCGAGTCGCCGGTGAGGTTCACCTTCGGCTTGAACTCGCCCGCGTCGGTGCGGACGCGCAGCTCCGCCCTCATCAACGTCGATTCGACGCGCGCCACGAGCGGCAGGCCTCCCTCGAGCGCGACGACCATGGTGCCGTCGGCGCCGGTGCGGGTCGCGTCGCCGATGGCGAGGTCGACCGGATCCTTCCAGGAGCCGCCGCTGTATCGCCGCGTGACCGCCTTGAAGGTGCAGTCCTTGGCCGCGCCGGCGCAGCCGGCGACCCACGCGACGAACTCGACCTCGGTGCCGCTGACAGGGAAGAGGAACGGCTGGCCCGAGGTCGGGATGACGCCGTTCGACTCCGCGGTCGGCTTCGAGAGCAAGCGCGCCGTCGTCCAGCCGTCGGTCGCGTTCCACGTCGAGGTCACCGCGCGCCGTGTGTCGCCGGTGCCCTCGAGCGCGACCAGGACGATGCTGCCGTCGTCGAGCAGCGCGTAGCTCGGCGACGCATCGGACGGGCCGATCTCCGCCTTCGCGAAGGGCGTGCTCCATGACCCGGACAACGAGCGGATGCGCAGGGCCGGGCCGCCGGCGCCCTGCCAGATCATCACGAGGAAGCGACCGTCGGGGAGCAGCACCCGATCGAGGCGCGAGGGTCGGCTCGTCGCGCCGTCGAGGTCGAGCGGCTGGGGCGGGCTCCAGCTGCCCTTCACGCCGCCCTCGTCGGGGCGGTAGACCGTGGCTTCGCCAAAGGGCGCCGACGACTTCGTGCGCGTGACCAGCACCTGCCCGGACGGGGCGGTGAGCCAGCCGACGCCGTCGTCGGACGCGAGGGTCAGCACGCTCGCCAGATCCGGCGACCACTTGTTCTTCGACCACACCTTCACGTGCCCGTCGCCGTAGCGGACGGCGACGGCGCCGCCGCCGAGCGCGAGGATCTGGAACCGGCTGCCCTCGACGAGCCCGTCGGCGTCGAGATCGAGGCGCTCGTCCTCGGCGGCCTTGCCCGTGGCCGGATCGACGGTGCGCGCCCAGACGCCGTAGCGTGAGCCGGTGTCGACCGCCTCGAGCATCGCGACCATGATCCGGCCGTCGTCGAGCCGCACCATCCCGGCGTTCGCCACGCGACGCAGCGAGTCCGGGTTGTGGTTCACGCGCACCGCCGGGTGGAACACCGGCGACTTGGTGCAGGTCACCGTGGGCCCGCTGTCGTCGGGCGTGTCGGGCTTCGCGTCGGCGGTGCCCGTGTCGATGTCCGACGAGTCGACCTCGGTGTCGCCGCCCGTCTCCGCGGGCGGGGCGGGGCTGCCGCCATCGCCGCCGCCGCAATGCGCGGTCGACGCGGCGAGCGCGCCTGCCGGAACGAGCATGAGCAGGGCCCGAAGGAGCCCGGAGGACGGAAGAAAGCCCAGCGATCGCATGTGACCGCAAAACTACCACGAGCCGCGCGCCTTGCCCCCTTCTCGCGATATGTTTCGGCCGACGATGGCCGAAGCGACGGGGGACAGGTTCCGGGCGGTGTCCTGGGACGAGAGGATCGTGGAGCACGCGACCCTGGAACAGGCGCTCGCGGCCATTCGCGCCGGCAAGCCGACCTGGGTCGACATGGACGGTCGGTCCGACGGGAACGAGCGGCTGCTCACCGACCTCGAGATCCACCCCCTGATCATCGAGGACGTCTTCATGGACTGCGTCCGCCCGAAGGTCGAGGACTACAAGGACTACGTCTACGTCCTGTTCCACGCCCCATCTTCCATCTCGCGCGACGCCGATCCGCAGACGCTCGACCTCGCCGAGATCGACATCATCCTCGGCCAGAACTACGTCGTGACGCACCACGCCCAGCCGTCGAAGGCGCTCGACTCGGTGTGGGGAGAGGTCGCGCGATCCGGCCGCGCCATCAAGAAGGGGGCGGCCTGGCTCGCGCACGCCGTCCTCGATCGGGTCGTCGACGACTACCTCCCGCAGCTCGACGTGATGGACGACGAGATCGACGCGCTCGAGCACGAGGTCCTGGCCGACACCGGTCGCGACGTCCTGCAGCGGATCTTCACCATCAAGCGCCAGCTCCAGCAGCTGCGGCGCGTGTCGATCCACCAGAAGGAGGTCCTCTACCGCCTCAGCCGTGGCGAGTTCGACGAGATCCCCGAGCCGCTGCTGCCGTTCTTCCGCGACGTCTACGATCACTTCGTCCGCGTGACCGATCTGGCCGAGAGCTACCGCGATCTGATCGCCGGCACGTTCGAGGCGCACCTCTCGGTGCAGTCGAACAAGATGAACGCGATCATGAAGACCCTGACGCTCGCCAACACGGTCTTCCTGCCGCTGACGTTCATCGCCGGCATCTACGGCATGAACTTCGATCACATGCCCGAGCTGCGGAGGCCCTGGGCCTATCCCATCGTGCTCGCCTCGATGGGCGCCGTCGCCTTCGCGATCGTCACGTTCTACCGCCGCAAGCGCTGGCTGTGACGAGTCGTCAGTCGTCAGTCGTCAGCACGAGAAGAACGCCGCGAGATCGCCTCGCGTCGATGCGGTGTCGAGAGAGGGCCGGGACCGCCTTCGGCGGTCCCGGGAATTGCCCTCACCCAACCCTCTCCCGAAGGGAGAGGGCCGAGAACTGCTGGCTTTTCTCGCTCCCTCTACCTCTGGGACAGGGTCGGGGTGAGGGCAAAGGTCCCAGCGAAGCACTCCGGTTTCAGGAGGCCGCGTCAGGTTCCCGCTAGAGGTGTTCCACGGCGAGAGGGCACCTCGCGAGTTCTGGTGCAAAGCCACTGATGACTGATGACTGACGACTGATGACCGGGCGCGCGCGAGCGGCGACGGCGTGTCGTCGGGCAAGGGCAGGCGAGGGCTACGGGCCGCGCAGGACGTCGATCGAGCCGAACACCGCGCGGGCGCGCTGCGCGTACAGGCCGACCTCGCCCGAGGGGAACCAGCGCAGGCCGCCGGCGGTCACCTTGAGCGCGTACTTGCTGTCGGTCGAGGTCAGCGTCTCCGGTCGCTTGGGATCGAAGACGCGGCACTCGACGTCGCCGAGGATCCCGCCGTCGCCCATGCTCGCCGTCACCGACATGCGGATGCCGATCGTGTCGCCCAGCTTGTGGGGGATGTCGGCGGGGATCGGGTTCTGCGCGGGGACGGCGCCGCCGTCGCCCGGCATGGTGAAGGTGACGGGCGCGCAGACGTCGCCGGTGCACCCGCCGTCGGGCGCGCGGGCGAGCGCGAAGCCGTTCCGGTAGCTGACCGCGCACAGGTAGAACTTCTTGGAGGCGTCGCTGGAGACGCGCAGGAGCAGGCCGGCGCTGCCGAACGGCGCTTCGACCGCCTCGTCGGCGATGGTCATCGTCGTGGTGGCCACGACCGCCGACGCGCCGGCGCCGACCGAGCCGACCACGAACGGCAGCTCCTTGCCGAGGCCGCCTCCGACGAGCGAGTCGCCCTCGGGGCCGAGCGAGAACACGCCGGTCCCGGCGCCGAACAGCTTCCAGTTGTCGAGGCTGGTGAACGGGTCGAACAGCAGCCGGGAGGGCGCCGCGATGAAGGCGACCGGGGGCGCGCACCGCGCGCCGACGGCGGTCGCCGAGCCCACCTCCTGACCGGGGTTGGCGACGTTCGGGCAGTTGTCGCACTCATCGGGGATGCCGTCGCCGTCCTCGTCGTGGCCGCTGCACACGCGACCGTCGGGGAGCGTGTACGTGTCGGGCAAGGACGCGGTGTCGGGCTCCCCGTCGTCGGTCGCGTCTTCGGTGGTGGTCTGGGCGGTGTAGTCCCAGGTGCACCCGGACGCGGTGGAGAACGTCGCGGCCGCGCACGCGAGGCCGAGGGCCGCCACAGGGGCCAGCAAGACGAGGCGCCGCCTGGCCTGCCCGTCACCTCGACCATCGAGCGGGGTCATTCGTCTCGATTGTGCCTCGCCTCGGCGTCTTCGCGAAAGGATTCGTCCAAGCGGCCCTCCCCGCCCTCGCCGCGCTTCGGACGGCGACGGGGCCGAACGGCCGCGCCTGCCGCCAACACGCCGGCGAGTCCGAGCGGCAGCCACTCCATGCCGCCGGAGACGAACGAGCACCCGCACGCGCGGCGCGCGGGCTCCGGTGGCAGCGGCGCCGGCGGGGTGGGGCTCGGCGTCCCGCTGCCGACCGCGCCCGAGGCCGCGGCGGGGGGACCTGCCGGACCGCACGCCCACCCGGCGGTGCCGGCCATGAACCCGCAGGACTCGATGACGGAGCCGTCGTGGCGCATCGCGGAGTACGTCGCCCGCGCGCCGTCGATGCCGATCTTCACGAAGTGGTAGACGGGCTCGAACTTCTGCGTGTGCTTGGCGGCCCGGTATTCGCGGTAGATGGGCGCGCCGCCGCCGCCGGTGACGACGTAGCGCAGCCCGTTGGCGTCGCCCCGCTCGTAGATGTGGTCGTGTCCGGAGAGGACCAGATCGACCTTCGTGGCGCGCATTAGCTCGGGGACGCGCGCGAGCAGCAGCGCCTCGTTCGGTCCGTGGAGGCCCGAGGAGTACGGTCCGTGGTGCAGCACGACGAAGCGGAAGACCACGCCGGCCTCGTTCTTCGCGGCCTCGAGCGCCTTGTCGAGCCACGCGCGCTCGGCGCTCGCGAACTCGTCCTGCGCGTCGAGCATGAAGAAGCGCGCCGAGCCCCAGCGGAACGTGTACCAGCGCTCGGCCGCCTCGGGCGGCGCCGGCACGCGGAACATGCGCGCGTAGCGCAGCGCGCCGTCGGAGGTCGGCATGGCGATCTCGTGGTTGCCGATCGCCGGGAACAGGCAGCGATCGCGCAGCAGATCGCGCTCGATGGTGAAGAAGTCCTTCCAGTCCGCTTGCTGGGTGCCGTCGTAGACCATGTCGCCGGTGTTCACGAGGAACTCGCCGGGCGTCTTGCGCATCGCCGCGACGATGGCGGCGTGCGCGTACGGGTTGGTGCGGTTGTCGCCGTACACCAGGAAGGAGAACGGCCGCGCGTCCTCCGGCGCCGTGGTGAAGGTGCCGCGCTCGACCGTGCCGTCGTCGAGCGTGACGACGTAGCGATAGCTGGTCGCGGGCTCGAGCCCGTCGACGACGATCTCATGGGCGCCGTCCTTGTTGCTCTTCGCCGTCTTGCCGGCGTCGGCGTCTTCGCCGGTCGCGCCGCGGAACACCTCGAGCCGCGCGCCGTGCGCCGCGTCGAGCTCGAACATGATCGCGACGTGCCGCGACGCGAGGTCCTGGACGTAGGGGCCGCGCGTGAACGACGTCGCCGCGGACGCCGGCGAGGCCAGGGCGGTCGAGGCGGCGAACGTCGACGCGACCGCGAACCGGAGAGATCGGCAACGTGGGGTGATGCCGCGTCGGGCCACGCTCTTCCGTCTAACACGAACGGCTTGCCGCGCGGGCATCGCGCGGCGAACGTCGTCTCGATGCGGCGTACGCTCGCCCTCGCGCTGGTCTCCCTTCCGCTGTGGACCGCGGCGTGTCCGTCGCCGCCGCCGCCGACCTCGACCACGCCCGCGACGCCGGGCAGCGCGGTGATCCTCCCGAGCCCCGCGAGCGCCGAGGCCGTGCCGAAGAGCGCGCCGGCGCCATCGGCCTCGGCGTCTGCAGCGCAGTAGCCCCGCTCGCGCCGGCCCGGTCGAAGGTCGAAGGTCGAAGGTCGAAGGCCGAAGAGGCCAGAGGCCGAAACCCGCCTCGCGTTCGATCTCGAGCCTTCGACCTCGGAGGCGCGTGCGGCGAGGCGCGTCCGGCCGGAGCCTCGGTTCCGAGCACGGGCAGCGCGCCCTCTCGTTCGGCCTTCGACCTTCGACCTTCGACGTTCGACCTTCGACCGCGTCGACAAGCGCTTCGCGAAGCGCTTGTCGAAGAGTGGGCCCGTCGAGCGCTCACAGGTTATCCACAGGGCTGGGGATGACGCCCTGCGGCAGCGCGCGTCATCGCCGGAAAACCTACACGATTTCCCGTGGCTGCCTTCTTGACGCCGCCCCCTCGAGGTCCGTAGGGTGGGGCGGCGAGTGGCGGAAAGTGGCAAATGGTGCCGCAGTTCCCCATGAGGGCTTCGTCCGATGTGGCAGGGGCAGTACGAGCACGCGATCGACGCGAAGGGGCGCACCAGCGTCCCGGCGCGCCTTCGCGAGGCGCTCGCGGCCGAGAGCGACGCCGGGCCGCTCCGCGCTCCGTGCGAGGGCTTCGTCCTCACCGCCGGTCTCGATCCGTGCCTCGTGGCCTATCCGCTGAGCGAGTGGCGCGCCTTCGAGGAGAAGCTCTCGAAGCTCCCGCGCTTCGATCCGCACGTCGTGAAGCTGCGGCGCATCTACGTCTCGGCCGCGGTCGAGGTCTCCGTCGACTCGCAGGGCCGGGTGCTGGTGCCGCCGTCGCTGCGCGCTCACGCGCGTCTCGAGAAGGAAGTCGTCTGGGCGGGCATGGGCCGCTACGCGGAGCTCTGGGCGAAGGAGCGCTGGGTCGAGGCGACCACCACCACCGAGGACGAGCGCCGCGCCCTGGCCGGCAAGCTCGCGGAGCTCGGGCTGTGACCGGCAGCGTCGCGCCGCGCGACTTCTCGCACCAGACGGTGCTGCGCGACGAGGTCGTGCGCGCGATCGCGCCCCGCGCCGGCGGTGTCTACGCCGACGTCACGCTCGGCGGCGGCGGGCACGCGGAGGCGATCCTCGCGGCGGCGGAGTGCCGCGTGATCGGGCTCGATCGCGACGATGCTGCCATCGCTGCCACGACCTCGCGGCTCGCGAAATGGGCCGATCGCATGGAGATCAAGCGCGGTCGCTTCGGAGATGCTGCCACGTTGCTGCCATCGGGTCTCGACGGGCTGGTCGCCGATCTCGGCGTCAGCTCGCCGCAGCTCGACGACCCGGCGCGCGGGATGTCCTTCCGCCGCGAGGCGTCGGCGGCGCCGCTCGACATGCGCATGGATCGCTCGCAAGGGCGCACCGCGCGCGAGCTCATCGCCGCCCTCTCCGAGGAGGAGCTGGCCAACGTCATCTTCGAGCTCGGCGAGGAGCGCGCGTCGCGGCGCATCGCGCGGTCGATCAAGCGCGCCGAGGGCGAAGGCAACCTCGAGACGACCGGCGATCTGCGGCACGCCATCTACCAGGCGGTGGGCGGCGACAAGCGCACCGGGATCGATCCGGCCACCCGCACGTTCCAGGCGCTGCGCATCGCGGTGAACGAGGAGCTCGCCGAGCTCGACGCGCTGCTCGCCGCGCTCCCCGCGCTGCTCGCCCGCGACGGCGTGGCGGCGATCATCTCGTTCCACTCGCTCGAGGACCGGCGGGTGAAGCGCGCGTTCTCCGACGCCACCGTGTGGGCGCCGCTCTCGAAGAAGCCGATCGAGGCCAGCGGCGAGGAGATCGTGCAGAACCCGCGCGCGCGCAGCGCGAAGCTCCGCGTGGCGCGCCGGCGCGGCGAGGGCGAGACCGAGCTCGACGCCAAGGCCGCCAAGTACGCCGCGCGCAAGGCGCGCAAGTTCGGAGGCGCGTCGTGAAGCGCCCGACGCGCTTCGTCGCCACGTGGACGCTCGCGGTGGTCGCCACCGCGTCGGCGTTCGTCCTCTACCTCGCGCTGCGGAGCCGGGCGGTGGAGCTCGGCTACCGCCTCGGCAAGGCGCGCGCGCGACAGGCGCAGCTGCGCGAGACGCGGCGCGTGTTGCAGGTGGAGGCGGTGAGCCACCGCAACCCCGAGCGCATCGAGGCGCTCGCCAAGGGCCTCTTGCGGCTGGAGGAGCCGCCGCCGCAGCGCATCTTCGTGGTCGGCGCGCCGATCGAGGCGACGCTCGCGCCCGAGAAGCCGAAGCCGGTCGCCCCGGCCGCCTCCACGGTCGTGTCGGGAGGGACGCCGTGAGGAACATCGAGCCCCTCCGCGCGCGCTGGATCAAGTTCCGCATGGGCGTGCTGTGCGCGCTGCTCGCGACGGGGCTCGGCTCCGTCGTGTCGAGCGCGTTCAACATCCAGGTGAAGCACGGCAAGGAGTGGCGGCAGATCGCCGAGCGTCAGCGGCAGCGGCGCCTGAGGGTGAACCCGACGCGCGGCTCGATCCTCGATCGCAACGGCGAGCCGCTGGCGGTCTCCGTCGACGTCCCTTCGGTCGCGGTGAACGCCGTCGACATGGTGCGCGGCATCCCCGAGCCGAAGGCGTCGATGCTGCTCGACGCCAACGCCGCGAAGCTCGCCGGCGCCCTCGGCCTGCCGTTCCCCGAGGTCCAGGCGAAGCTGAAGAGCAAGCGCCGCTTCGCGTGGCTCAAGCGCCGCGTCAGCCAGGAAGAGGCGACCGCCCTCCGCGCGTTGGTCGATCCGCGGCGCCCGGACGCCATCAAGGGGCTGATGATCGAGGGCGAGGGGCACCGCTTCTACCCCGGGCGCGAGGCGCTGTGGGGGGTCATCGGCTACGTGGGCGCCGACGGGGCGGGCCTCGACGGCGTCGAGAAGGCGTTCGACGAGGACCTCAAGGGCAACCCCGACGCGATCAGCGCGCTCCGCGACCGCAAGGGCACGCTGCTCTTCGGCGACGGGCTCGAGGACGAGCGCTCGCTCGTCGGCGACGACGTCCACCTGTCGCTCGATCTCGGGCTGCAGTTCCAGGTGCAAGAGGACCTCGACGCCGCGTTGCGCGCGTTCGAGGCGAAGGCCGGCAGCGCGATCGTGGTCGATCCGAACACCGGCGAGATCCTCGCGATCGCCAGCGCGCCCGCCTACAACCCGAACGACTACGGCGAGTCGCCGCTCGAGGCGCGCAGGCACCACGCGATCCACGACCGCGTCGAGCCCGGGTCGTCGATGAAGATCTTCACCGTCGCGGCCGCGCTCGCCGACGGAAAGCTCGATCCCACGCGGCAGCTGTTCTGCGAGAACGGCGCGTGGTCGATCGGCGGCATCACCATCCACGACACCCACCCCGAGGGGATGCTCTCCCCCTCGCAGGTGATCGCCAAGTCCTCGAACATCTGCGCGGCGAAGATCGGCCTGGCCCTCGGCGAGGCGGGGCTCTATGGCGCCCTCAAGCGCTTCGGCTTCGGCGAGCCGACCGGCATCGGGCTGCCGGGCGAGGCCAGCGGCGTGCTGCGCGCCAAGGGGCGTCCGTGGTTCGACGTCGAGGTCGCGTCGGCCAGCTTCGGTCAGGGCATCAGCGTCACGACCGTGCAGATGGCCATGGCGATGAGCGCGATCGCGAACGGCGGCCGACTGCTCGAGCCGCTGCTCGTACGCAAGGTGACCAACGGCGCCGGCGGGGTGGTGCGCGAGGAGCTGCCCACCGTGAAGCGCGAGGTGGTCCCCGCGGCGGCGGCGCGGATGGTCACCGAGATGATGGCCGGCGTCGTCGAGGAGGGCGGCACCGGGCGCGAGGCGTACATCCCCGGCTATCGCGTCGCCGGCAAGACGGCGACCGCGCAGAAGGCCGATCCGTCCACCGGCAAGTACGATCCCGACAAGTTCGTCTCCTCGTTCGTCGGGTTCGTCCCCGCGCAGAAGCCGCGGTTCGTCATCGCGGTGGTGGTCGACGAGCCGTGGGTCGCGCACCTCGGCGGGCAGGTCGCCGCGCCGGTCTTCCGTCGCATCGCGATGCGCGCGCTCTCGCGCTACGGCGTCGCGCCGTCGGGCGACGTCGCCAAGCAGCCGATCACCTTCCCGCTCGAGGATCCGACGCCGCGGGTGTACGCGGCGGCCAGCAAGCCGATCGCGACGCCGGAGCTCACCGGGCCGACCGGCGCTGTGGCCTCGCCGACCGCGAGCTCGAAGTCCGCGAAGCCGGCGGCGTCGGCGCCGACGGTCGTCCCCTCCGCGCCGGCGGCGCCCAGCGGGTCCGGCCCCGTGCTCGTCGCGGACGCGCCGCGCGTCGCGGTGCCGGAGGTCTCCGGGTTCAGCGCGCGCGACGCCATCAAGGCGCTCGCCTCGCTCGGTCTGATGCCGGTGCTCGAGGGCACCGGCTCGGTGCAGCGGCAGGATCCTCCCGCCGGCGCCGCGGTGCTCAAGGGCACCACCGTCAAGTTGAAGCTCGAACCGACGACGTGAGGTCGCGATGGACTCCATCTCCCCCACGTCGCAACGCCTCGGCGCCCGGCTCGCGACGATCGCCCTCGAGCTCGGCGGGCCGCGCGACGGCGTGACCCTGCGCGGCGACGGCGAGACGCGCGTGTCGGACGTGCAGCAGGACTCGCGGCGCGTGTCGCCCGGCGATCTGTTCGTCGCGCGCATGGGCAGCGGGGGCGATCTGCGCGAGTCGCGCGCGCGCATGGAGCGGTACGTCGAGCAGGCGATCGCCCACGGCGCGACCGCGGTGCTGCGCGCCGCCGGCTCCGGTCCGCCGCTGCCGCTGCCGATGATCGAGGTGCCGGAGGCGCGGCTGCGCGCCGCGATCGGCGTCGCCGCGTCGGCCGTCCATCATCATCCCTCGTACGTCGTCGAGGTGGTCGCGGTCACCGGCACCAACGGCAAGACGACCTGCACCACGCTGGTGGCCGACGCGCTCGATCGGCTGGCGCAGCGGCCCGCCTGCGCGCTGGTCGGCACCGTCGCCGTGCGCCTCGGCGCGCAGACCAGGCCCTCGACCCACACCACGCCGGAGGGCGACGAGGTCGCGCGAGTCCTCGCGTGGGCGCGGGGGCAGGGGGCGTCGCACGCCGCCATCGAGGCCTCGTCGCACGCGCTCGATCAGCGGAGGCTCGCCGGCACGCGCGTGCGCGTCGCCGCCTTCACCAACCTGACGCAGGACCACCTCGACTACCACCTCACGCTCGACGCGTACGGCGCCGCCAAGCGCCTCCTCTTCGAGGAGATGCACCCGGGCGACTCGGTGATCAACGTCGACGACGGGTTCGGCGAGGCGCTCGCGCGCTCGATCGGCGGCGACGTGCTGCGGGTGTCGGCGTCCGGCAAGCCCGCCGACATCCGCGTGCGAACGGCGACGATCGACGCGCGCGGGATCGACGCGATCATCGAGACCCCGCGCGGCGTCGCGCACCTGAAGAGCCCGCTGCTCGGCGCGCACAACCTCGACAACCTCGCGCTCTCGCTCGGGACGCTGGTGGCGATGGAGATCGATCCGCAGCGCGCGGCCGACGCGCTCGGCGCCTCTCGCGGCGCGCGCGGTCGTCTGGAGCTGGCCTCCAACCCCGCCGCCGGCGAACCGGTGGTGCTCGTCGATTACGCGCACACCCCCGACGCGCTGGCGCGCGTGCTCGGCACGCTGCGGCCGCTGACGACGGGGCGCCTCCTGTGCGTGTTCGGGTGCGGCGGCGATCGCGATCCGGGCAAGCGTGCGCCGATGGGCCGCGCGGTCGCCGAGGGCGCCGACCTGGCGTTCGTCACCAGCGACAACCCGCGCACCGAGGACCCGCGCGCGATCGTCGACGCGATCCTCGCCGGCATGGGCGATCTCCCGGACGCGTCCGATCTCGCGCACGCGCGGCGCGCGCGTCACGTGGAGGTCGATCGGGCGCTGGCCATCGAGCGGGCCATCGCCGCGGCGGCGCCCGACGACGTGATCCTCATCGCCGGCAAGGGGCACGAGGACTACCAGATCATCGGCACCGAGAAGCGCCCGTTCGACGACGTGGCCGTCGCGCAGAAGGCGCTCGCGGCCGTGTCGGCCGAGACGTCCCGATCCGTGAGGAAGGGCGGCTAGATGGCCACCGCGATCCCCGAGAACGCCGCCGCGTTCACCGCCGCCGAGATCGCCTTCGCGACCGGCGGCGCGCTCCGCTCCGGCGCGCCGGAGCGCGCGATCGTCGGCGTGTGCACCGATTCGCGCGCGGTGCGTCCGGGCAACCTGTTCTGCGCGCTGCGCGGCGAGAGCTTCGACGGACACCGGTTCATCGACGGCGCCCTCGCCGCCGGCGCCGCCGCGGTGCTCGTCGAGCGCCCGGTCGCGGAGCCGGGCGAAGCCGCGGTCATCCTGGTCGATGACGCGCTCGCCGCGCTCGGGAAGCTCGGGCGCCTGCACCGCGATCGCTGGGAGCGTGAGCACGCCGAGGGAGGCGTGGTCATCGCGATCACCGGCTCGGCCGGGAAGACCACGACCAAGGAGCTGTGCGCCGCCGCGGCCGCCGCCGCGCTGGGCGACGAGGCCGTGCTCGCGACGCGCGGCAACCTCAACAACCGCATCGGCGTGCCGATGACGCTGTTCGGGCTCGAGGCGCGCCACCGGCTGGCGGTCATCGAGATGGGGACCAGCGTGCGCGGCGAGATCGCCGCGCCGGACGTGAGCGTGCTGGTCAACGTCGGCATCGCGCACGCCGAGGGGCTCGCGACCGCGGGCGCGTCGCCGCGCGAGGCGGTGGCCCGCGAGAAGTCGGCGATCCTCGCTGCGGCCGGGTCGTTCGCCATCGCGTGCGCCGACGACCCGTGGGCGTCGGCGGCGCTGACGCGCGCGCGGCCCGGCGTTTCGGCGTTCGGCTTCGGGCGCGCTGCGAACGCGCGCTATCGCATGATCGACCTGACGTTCGCGGACGGTCGCACGCGGATCACCCTGGAGCGCCCGGCCCGTCGCCCGTCGGAGACCGACGAGCGGGCGCGCGTGTCGTTTTCGGTCCCGCTGCTCGGACAGATGGCCGCGCTCGACGCGGTGGGCGCGTTGGCCGCCGCCGACGCTGCGCTCGACGTGCTCGACGTAGAGGCGGTCGAGGGCGCGATGCTCGAGCGCACGCTCGCGCGCCGCGTGCGCGCGGTGCCCGGCCGCCTCGCGCTGCGCGCGCGCGTCGACGGCGCGCTGGTCCTCGACGACACCTACAACGCGAGCCCCGACGCGTTCGTCGCCTCGATCGAGGTGGCGCGGCAGCTGGCCGCCGGGGCCGGCCTTCGGCTCTTGATCGTCGCCGGCGAGATGCGCGAGCTCGGCGCCTTCGCCGAGCGCGGGCACGACGAGGTGGCCGCGAAGCTCGTCGCAGCGCGCCCGGCGCTGGTCGCGACGTGCGGCGGCTTCGCCGAGCGGTTCGCCGACGCGCTCGCCGCGGCCGGTCTCCCGGTCGAGCGGCACCCCGACGCCCGCGCGGCGACCGCGATCGCCGAGCGCGTCGCGGCGGGTGATCTCGTGCTGGTGAAGGCCTCGCGCGGGGTCGCCGCGGAGGTGGTGGTCGACGCGATCTTGGCCCGCGGCGGCGAGGTGCCGGATGGGTGGGCCGGCTCGTCCGGCCCCTCACTCACAGCCGGCTCGTCCGGCCCCGAAGTCACTGCCGCAGGCGAACCGCCCTCTCGCTCGGGGGGAGGCTGACCCGCCATGCTCTTCGAGCTCCTCTATCCGCTCCGCCATCAGGCACCCTGGCTCGGAGGACTGAACGTCCTCCGGTACGTGCCGTTCCGCGCGGTCATGGCGACGCTGACCGCCATGCTCATGAGCTTCCTGCTGAGCCCGTGGTTCATCCGCGAGCTGCAGAAGAAGCAGATCGGGCAGGTCGTTCGCGAGGACGAGGCGGCGCACCACCAGGTCAAGCGCGGCACGCCGACGATGGGCGGCGCCCTGGTCATCCTCTGCCTGCTGGTCCCGACGATCCTCTGGGCCGACCCGCACAACGTCTTCGTGTGGACGACCGCGGCGGTGACCGCCGGATACGGCGTCATCGGGTACCTCGACGACTACCTCAAGATCAACCAGCGGAGCTCCGCCGGGCTCGCCGGCCGCTACAAGCTGGTCGGCCAGTTCCTCGTCGGCGGCGCGGCGCTCGCGTACGTGTTCGTCCCGCGCGCAGGGATGCCGGCCGACTGGATGGACATCCGGTTCCACCTCGCGATCCCGTTCGTCGCGTTCAGCAAGCACCCGATCGTGCTGCCCGGCTGGCTGTACGGCACCTTCGCGCTGATCTGCGTCGTCGGCATGTCCAACGGCGTGAACCTCACCGACGGCGCCGACGGCCTCGCGATCGGCCCGGTGATCATCAACGCGCTGACCTACCTGGTCATCGCGTACCTCACCGGCGCGGTGGTCAGCGGGATCGTCCTCGCCAAGTACCTGTCGGCCATCGGCCCGGAGACGCGCGAGGCGATCTCCAAGCCCGAGGTGTTCTTCTCGTTCGCCAAGTACCTCGACATCCCGGCGATCGCGTCGGCCAGCGAGCTGACCATCTACTGCGGCGCGTTGATCGGCGCAGGCGTCGGCTTTTTGTGGTTCAACGCGTTCCCCGCGAGCGTGTTCATGGGCGACGTCGGCGCGCTCGCCCTCGGCGGCGGCATCGGCATGCTGGCGGTGCTCACCAAGAGCGAGCTCTTGTCGATCATCCTCGGCGGGATCTTCGTGGTGGAGGCCGGATCGAGCTTTCTCCAGACCTCCTACTTCAAGCTCACGAGGCGCCTGACCGGCGAGGGCCGGCGGCTCTTCTTGCGTGCGCCGTTCCACCACCACCTCGAGAAGAAGGGGTGGCCGGAGACGAAGATCGTGGTCCGGTTCTGGATCATCTCCATCCTGCTGGCGCTGGTGAGCGTCGCGCAGCTGAAGGTGCGATGATGAGTCGTCAGTCGTCAGTCGTCAGTCGTCGGCCCGAGAAGGACCTGCACGGCGCGACGGCCGTCGTGGTGGGGCTCGGATCGTCCGGCGACGCGGCGGCGCGGCTGCTGGTCGCGAAGGGGGCGCGGGTCATCGCGACCGACAGCAAGCCGAACGCTCCGGAGGCCGACGCGTTGCGGGCGCTCGGAGTCGACGTGGTGCTCGGCGGACATCAGGGCATCGACTTCGTCGACGCCGACCTGGTGGTCGTGTCGCCGGGCGTCCCCAACATCCCCATCTTGCGCGAGGCCGAGCGGCGCGGCGCGCGAATCGTCGGCGAGCTCGAGCTCGCGAGCTGGTACGTCGACGCCGACATCGTCGCGGTGGGCGGCACCAACGGCAAGAGCACCACCACCGAGCTGTGCGCCGCGCTCGCGCGCACGAGCCGGCGGCCGGTGTTCGCCGGCGGCAACCTCGGCACGCCGCTGTCGCGCGCGGTGCTCGACGGCGATCCCGGCGTGGGCGCGGGCGGCGTCGCGGTGGTGGAGGTCTCGTCGTTCCAGCTCGAGCGCGTCGCCGGGTTCCGCCCGCGCGCGTCGGTGTTGATGAACGTCACCCCCGATCACCTCGACCGCTACGCCTCCTTCGAGGCCTACGCGATCGCCAAGGGCGGCGCGTTCAAGGCGCAGACGATGGAGGACGTCGCCATCGTCCCGCACGGCGACGAGCTGTCTGCGCGCGTCGCCTCGCTCGGCTACGGCCGGCTCGAGACGATCGACGGCCCTGCGCCGGCGTCGGTCGGCGTCGAGGGTGATCGGCTCGTCGATCGCGCGACCTCCGTGACGATGCCGCTGTCGATGCTCCACCTCGAGGGGCGCCACAACGTCACCAACCTCTGCGCCGCGTGGGCGGCCGCGCGCGCGGTGATCGGCGACGCGAGCGGCTTCCCGGCCGCGGTCGACGCCTTCCGGGGCCTCGCGCACCGGACCGCGTTCGTCGCCGAGCTCGATGGCGTCCGCTACTACGACGACTCCAAGGGTACGAACGTCGGCGCCTCGGTGACCGCCTTGCTCGGGCTGCGCGAGCCGCGCGGCGTGCTCATCGCCGGCGGCCGCGACAAGGGCGGCTCGTACGGTCCGCTGGTCGCCGCGCTCGGCGAGAAGGGGCGCGGCGTCGTGGTGATCGGCGAGGCGGCGGACCTGATCGCCGACGCCGTGCTGCGCGGCCTCGGCCCGTCGTTCCCGCTCGTGCGCGCCGGCACGATGGAGGAGGCGGTCGAAAGGGCCGCCGAGCTCGCGCAGCGTGGCGACGCGGTGCTGCTGTCGCCGGCCTGCTCCAGCTACGACATGTTCAAGGACTACAAGCAGCGCGGCGACGTCTTCGTCGCGGCGGTGCGCGCGCGCGCCGGAGGGTCGCGATGACCGTCATCCGCGCCGACGGCCCCGGCACCTCGCGGCTCGATCGGGTGCGCGCCGTCTTCCGCGTGCCCGGGCCGGTCGATCCGATGATCGCCGTGATGGTCGTGACGCTCGTCGCGTTCGGCGTGGTGATGGTCTACTCGGCGAGCGCGATCGAGGCGACCGTCCAGTACAAGGACCCGCAGTACTTCCTCAAGCGTCAGGTCTCGTTCGGCGTCGTCGGGCTGCTGATGGCCTGGGGCATCTCGCGCATCGACTACCACGCGTACAAGAAGCTCACCTACCCGATCCTCGCCGGCGTGGTCTTCCTGCTGATCGCCGCGGTCGCGGGCCTCGGCAAGAAGGGCGGCGGCGCCACGCGGTGGATCGCGCTCGGCCCGGTGCACATCCAGCCCGCCGAGCTGGCGAAGCTCGCGCTGATCATCTGGCTCGCGTACTCGCTCGCCAAGAAGGGCGAGGGGGTGAAGACCTTCTCCATCGGCTTCCTCCCGCACCTGTTGATGTCGGGGTTCCTGATGCTGCTTTGCCTGAAGCAGCCGGACTTCGGCAGCGCCGTCGTGCTCCTGCTCCTGACGTTCACCATGCTCTTCGTGGCCGGCGCCAAGGTCGGCTACATCCTCGGTGCGCTGATCCTCGGCAGCATCGGCGGCGCGGCGATCGTCCGGTTCAAGGAGTATCGCTGGCAGCGCGTCGTCGCGTGGCTGGAGATGGAGGCGCACCGTCAGGACCTCGCCTACCAGCCCTTCCAGGCGCGCATGTCGTTCGGATCGGGCAGCGTGTTCGGCCTCGGGCTCGGCAAGGGCCTGCAGATCCTCTACCTCCCCGAGGCGCACACCGACTTCGTCGGCGCGATCGTCGGCGAGGAGCTCGGCTTCGTCGGCGTCGCCGCGCTGTGCCTCGCGTACGTGGCGCTCGTCGCGCGCGGGGTCCGCGCGGCGTTCCGCGCGCCCGACGACTACGGCACCTACCTCGCGTTCGGTCTCTCCACGCTCTTCGCGCTGCAGGCGCTGATCAACCTCGCGGTGGCCATGTCGCTCCTGCCGACCAAGGGCCTGACGCTGCCGTTCATCTCCTACGGCGGGTCGTCGCTCCTGGTGAACGCGATGGCCGCGGGCATCCTGCTCAACGTCAGCCGCCACTCCGAGGCGCACGCGCAGGCGCGCGCAGAGGAGCACGGTCCCGTTCGCGCGGAGGAGGCCGTCGCATGAAGGGCGTGATCCTCCTCGCCGGCGGCGGCACCGGCGGGCACGTCTTCCCGCTGGTCGCGCTCGCCGAGGCGTTCGCCGACGTCGCGCCCAACGTCGAGGTGCGCTTCGTGGGCACCTCCAAGGGCCTCGAGGCGCGCGTGGTGCCGGCGCGCGGCTGGACGCTCGAGACGCTGGCGATCGAGCCGATGAAGGGGCGCTCCTGGTTCGGCGCGGCCCGCGGCGGGATGATCGCGGGCGCGGCGATCGTGCGCGCGATCGGCCTCGTCGCGAGGCTGAAGCCGATCCTCTGCGTGTCGATCGGCGGGTACGCCGCGGGACCGGTCGGCGTCGCCGCGGCGTCGCTCGGCGTGCCGCTCGCGCTGCTCGAACCCAACCGCGTCGCCGGGATGACCCAGAGGCTCCTCACGCCGCTGGCCAGGCGCGTGTACGTGGGGTTCCGCGAGTCGCTCGGCCCGCTCGCGCGCAAGGGGCGCGCGCTCGGCATCCCGCTGCGAAAAGGCTTCTCGCCGCGCCCTACGACGGTGCGTGACGGCGCGCTGCGGCTGTTCGTGACCGGCGGTAGCCAGGGGGCGCAGCACCTCAACGAGGTGATGCCCGCGGCGGTGGCCGATCTGATCTCGCGCGGCGCCGCCCTCGAGGTGGTGCACCAGGCGGGGCGTGGACGCGCCGACGAGGTCCGCGCCCGCTACGGCGAGTCCGGCAACGCGAAGGACGTGCAGGTGGTCGAGTTCGTCGAGGACGTGCCGGCGCGCCTTTCGTGGGCGCACCTCGTCGTCTCGCGCTCGGGCGCCCTGACCTGCGCCGAGCTGTGCGCCATCGGTCGGCCTTCGATCCTCGTGCCTTACCCGTTCGCCGCCGACGATCACCAGGCGGCCAACGCGGAGGCGCTCGCCAAGGCGGCCGCCGCGATCGCCATCCGTCAGAAGGAAGCGACCGTCGAGCGCCTCGTCGAGGCGATCTCCGGCGTGTACGGCGACGAGACCATGCGCCTGTCGATGGCCGACGCGGCGCGCGCGCGCGGCGTCCCCGACGCCGCGCAGAAGATCGCCGAGGACCTCCTCGAGCTCGCCACGGGGCCCCGGCGATGACCAGAAGCCGAAAGGAGACCGTCTGATGTTTCGCGGTCGCGTACGGCACGTGCACTTCGTCGGTGTCGGCGGCATCGGCATGAGCGGGCTCGCCGAGATCCTGCGGTCGCTCGATTTCGACGTCTCCGGCTCCGATCTGAAGGCGTCGGACGTGACGCGCAGGCTCGAGGGCCTCGGCGTGCACGTCGACCTCGGCCACCGCGCCGAGAACGTGCGCCAGGCCGACGTGGTCGTGATCTCGAGCGCGGTGCGCGCCGACAACCCCGAGGTGCTCGAGGCGCGCGCGCGGCAGATCCCGGTGATCGCGCGGGCGGAGATGCTCGCCGAGCTGATGCGCGTCAAGTACGGCGTGGCGATCGCCGGCTCGCACGGCAAGACCACCACCACCTCGCTGGTGGCGACGGTCCTGCGCGCCGCCGGGCTCGATCCGACGGTGGTCGTGGGCGGCAAGGTCAACGCGCTCGGCTCCAACGCCCGCCTCGGCATGGGCGACCTCCTGGTCGCCGAGGCCGACGAGTCGGACGGGTCGTTCCTCCGCCTGACGCCGACGATCGCGGTGGTCACCAACATCGATCCCGAGCACCTCGATCACTACGGCACCTTCGAGGTGCTCCAGGAGGCGTTCGTGAGCTTCGTCGAGCGGATCCCCTTCTACGGGCTCGGCGTGCTCTGCCTCGATCACCCGACGGTGCAGTCGATCCTGCCGCGCCTGATGCGACGCCACGTCACCTACGGCCTCTCGGCGCAGGCGGACTACCGCGCCGTGAACGTCGGGTTCGAGGGGCTCTCCACGCGCTTCACCGCGCTGAGGCGCCATACCCCGGGCGCCGGCGGCGCGTACGACGATCTCGGCGAGTTCGTCGTGCGCATGCCCGGCCAGCACAACGTGCTCAACACACTGGCGGCGATCGCCGTCGCCGACGAGCTCGAGGTGCCGCTCGACGTCCTCCGCGACGCGCTCGCCTCGTTCGGCGGCGTGCAGCGCCGGTTCACCATCGTCGGCGAGAGCGCCGAGGGGGTCACGCTGGTCGACGACTACGGTCATCACCCGGCCGAGATCGAGGCGACGCTCGAGGCGGCGCGCCGCGCGACCCAGAACGCCGGCGCCTTCGGGGCGGCCGGGCGTCGGGTGGTCGTCGCCTTCCAACCCCACCGCTATAGCCGTACTGCGTCGCTCCAGAAGGAGTTCGCGCGCGCCTTCAATCGCGCAGACGTGGTGATTCTGACCGAGATCTACGCGGCGGGCGAGGAGCCGATCCCCGGCGTGAGCGGCGCGATCCTCGCCGACAACGTGCGGGCGCACGGGCACCACGACGTGACCTTCGTGCCGACGCGCGCCGGGGTGACCGATGCGCTCGAGGCGACGGTGCGCCCGGGCGACCTGGTGATCTGCCTCGGCGCGGGCGACATCAACAAGTGCGCGCGCGAGCTGCTCGATCGGCTCGAGGCCAAGCCGATCGCCGCGAGGGGCTCGCCATGAGCGCCTCGATCCAGGATCGCCGGCTGCCGAGCAACCGCCGCGTGGTGACGCCGCCGCGCGCGAACACGCCCGTGCGCGCCGAGGCGCCTGGATCGCCGAGCAAGCCGTGGGATCCCGACGCGCTGTGGCGCAACCTGCGCCTCGCCGCCCGCGTCGCGCTCGGCGTGCTCGTCGTGGCGCTCGGCGTGTTCGCGGCCGTGCACGCGCGGCGGTACGTCACCCAGAGCCCGCGGTTCGCGCTCAAGGACCTGCGCATCTCCGGCAACCGGCACCGCTCGGCGGAGCAGGTCGCGCAGCTCGCGGGCATCTCCCTCGGGCAGAACGTCGTCGAGCTCGATCTCGAGGGCGCGCGCGCCCGCCTGGAGACCGATCCGTGGGTGGAGCGCGCCACGCTCCTGCGCCGGCTGCCCGCGAGCGTCGCCATCGAGGTGGTGGAGCGCGACGCGGCCGCGATCGTCGCCCTGCCGAGCGGCACCTGGCTCGCCACGCCGCGCGGCGAGCTCTTCAAGAAGATCGAGGCCGACGATCCCCTCGACCTGCCCGTGATCACCGGCATCACCGACGGAGACGCCGCCTCCGATCGCGACGCCACCGCCCAGATCATCCGGCGCGCGCTCGACCTCGGCGCCGACGTCGAGCACGCCGGTCTCTTCGGCGGTCGCGTGCAGGAGCTCGCGGTCGACGTCGACGGCGGCATCACCGCCGTGATCGGGCGCAAGTCCGCCTCATCGTCGGTGCGCGTCGTCTTCGGCAAGGCCGGCTACCGCCAGAAGGTGCGCCTCGGCGCCCGGATCGAGGCGGAGATCGCGCGCCGCGGGGCGCGCCCCACGGTCGTGTTCCTCGACGACGATCTGCACGCCGATCGCGTCGTGGTCCGCCTCGTCTCGGCGCTCCCGCCGGCCACCGTCACGGTCGATGGAGAGAAGCCGTGATGATTTTCTCATCGCGAAAACTTGGCCGTTGCTCGCCACCGCTGACAGGTTCGCCCCGCAACACGGGACGAGGGCTAGAGGAGCGAACGTGATGGCGAAGCAAGGTGAGATCGTCGTCGGCCTCGACATCGGGACCACCAAGGTGTGCGCCGTCGTCGCCGAGGTGAAGGGCGGCGTCGCCGAGGGTGGGCGGCTGCGTGGCGACGAGTTCTCGGAGATCGAGATCCTCGGCGTCGGCAACGTCCCGTGCAAGGGGCTGCGCAAGGGTGTGGTCGCCAACGTCGCGTCGACGACGGAGTCGATCCGTCAGGCGATCGAAGAGGCGCAGAACATGGCGGGCGTCGAGATCCGCACCGTGTTCGCCGGGATCGCGGGCAGCCACGTGCGGGCGCAGTCGTCCAACGGCGTGGTGGCCATCGCCTCGAACGAGGTGACCCGCAGCGACGTCGAGCGCGTGCTCGAGAACGCGCGCGCCATCCCCATCCCGACCGATCGTCAGATCCTCCACGTGCTCCCCTGCGAGTACCTGGTCGACACGCAGGACGGCATCCGCGAGCCGGTGGGCATGAGCGGCGTGCGCCTCGAGGTGAAGGCGCAGCTGATCACCGCCGCGCGCTCCTGCGTCGAGAACGTCATCAAGTGCGCCGAGCGCGTCGGGCTCACCGTGGCCGACGTGGTGCTCGAGCCGCTGGCGAGCGCCGAGGCGGTGCTCACCGAGGACGAGCGCGAGATCGGCGTCGCCGTGGTCGACATCGGCGGCGGCACCACCGACGTGATCCTCTACGTCGACGGCGGCATCGTCGCGGCGAACGTCATCCCGGTCGGCGGCATGAGCGTCACCAGCGACATCGCGGCGGGGCTCCGCACGCCGATGGCCGAGGCGGAGCGCCTGAAGCACGCCCGCGGCTGCGCCCTCGGGCGCATGGTCCCGGACGACGAGGAGATGGAGGTCCCGGGCGTCGGCGGCTACCCGGCCCGCCGCGTCCCGCGCCGCGTGCTGGCCGACATCATCGAGCCCCGCGTCGAGGAGATCTTCGCGGTCGTTCGCCGCCAGCTGGAGGAGTCCGGCTACCTCGAGCAGCTGTCGGCCGGCGTCGTGCTCTGCGGCGGCGCGGTCCTCATGGAGGGCATGACCGAGCTCGGCGAGGAGATCCTCGGGATGCCGGTCCGCCGCGGGTACCCGGTCGGCACGCGCGGGCTCACCGATCTCACGCACGGCCCGCAGTTCGCGACGGCCGTGGGGCTCGCGCGCTACGGGGCGCAGGCCATCTTCACCGCTCAGGCGCGCGAGGACGAGCCGGTGGTGGTCCCCGCGTCGAAGGCCGACGCGAAGGCTCCGGGAACGACGAGTGATCGTCCGGGCTTCTGGGGTTGGATCAAGGCTGCCTTCTAAGTTGCCCGAAACTACATGGTTTCTTTATACGGATCACGTAAGGGCTTTATAAGTACTTCTAGATGTGATTGAATCGCGGGCCAGTTCCGAGTCGTGGAGCGAAGTGAGCGGGGAAGAGGCGCCCCGTGCCGAGCGAACCGGTTCTACCGCCCGCAAGACGTGAAGGCGTTCGAGGGGACAGGACGAGAGCGACCAGATCGAGGCCAGGGAGCGCGCGCGCCGGTCATGGACCGGACGAAGCTGCGTTGCTCGTCGTCGGTCGAGGGGCGCGAGGCGGAGGACGAAGATGGCTTTCCAGATCGAGTTCGCGGACGAGCAGCAAGACAGCCAGGCCCGCATCAAGGTGATCGGCGTCGGCGGCTCGGGCAATAACGCCGTCAACACGATGATCGAGTTCGGCCTCGACGGGGTCGAGTTCATCGCGATCAACACCGATCGCCAGGCGCTCGACGCGAACGCGGCGCCCACCAAGCTGCAGATCGGCGGCGCGGTGACCAAGGGCCTCGGCGCCGGCGCGAACCCGGATCAGGGTCGCAAGGCCGCGCTCGAGGACGTCAACCGCATCAAGGAGCTGGTCTCCGGCGCGGACATGGTCTTCATCACCGCCGGCATGGGCGGCGGCACCGGCACCGGCGCGGCCCCGATCGTGGCGCAGATCGCCCGTGAAGAGGGCGCGCTCACCGTCGGCGTCGTGACCAAGCCGTTCCTGTTCGAAGGGCGTCAGCGCTCCAAGCGCGCCGAGCAGGGCCTGCACTTCCTGACGGAGCAGGTCGACACCCTCATCACCATCCCCAACCAGAAGCTCTTCGACCTGGGCGACGACCTCACCTTCATCGAGGCGTTCAAGCGCGCCGACGAGGTGCTCTACCAGGCGGTGCGCGGCATCAGCGATCTGATCACCCAGATCGGCATCGTCAACGTCGACTTCGCCGACGTGAAGACGGTCATGTCGAACATGGGCCGCGCCCTCATGGGCACCGGCTGCGCCAAGGGCCAGGGCCGCGCGCGCAGCGCTGCCGAGATGGCCATCAACAGCCCGCTGCTCGACAACATCTCCGTCGACGGCGCCACCGGCATCCTCCTCAACATCGTCGGCGGCCCCGACATGAAGATGAAGGAGATCGAGGAGGCCGCGGCGCTCATCCAGGAGCAGGCGCACGAGGAGGCGAACATCATCTTCGGCGCCTCCATCGATCCCTCGCTCGGCGAGCTCGTGAAGGTGACGGTCATCGCCACCGGCTTCGACCGCATCGTCGCCGAGGAGCCGGTCGTCTCGTCGCAGACGACGCGCGCCGCGCTGCCCGCCGCGCTGCCCGCCGCGGCGGCGCCGCTCGCCCGCTCGGTCGCTCCGCAGCGCGCCGCCCGCGAGGAGCCGCTGTTCGTCCAGCCGGTCTCCCGTCGTCGCGAGACCATCCCGACGGCCGCCCCCGCCCGCGAGCCTGCGCCGGTCAGCCGCAGCTACGAGGCGCGCGGCGAGCGGTTCGCGTCGCCGCTCGACCAGGACTGGGACATCCCCGCGTACGTGCGTCGCAACCAGTAGAGCGCGACCCCCGAGCGCCGTTCTTCCACCGCGTGTCGCCCCGGCCATTGCCTCCCCCGGGTCGACACGCGGTCTTTTTTTTGGGGGGGCGTGTCTTGCGCCCGCGCGGCGGCCATCCTGGATGGGCGGTCGTGATGTCAGGCGTCTCCCGTCTCATGACCGACGACCGACGACGCACGCTCATGCGCCACCTCGGGCCGCGAGACTGCGCGAGACTGTTCGAGGATCGCCGCGGTGATGTAGAGTCCGGTGCGTGCGGCGCGTGCACCCGAGCGGATATCAGGTCGCGGACGACTCGCCCGCGTTCGTGGCGCCGCCGCTCGAGCTGCGACACGCCGTCGAGGCTGCCGACGCCGGCTCGGTCGAGGACGCGGTGGCCTACGCGCTCACCTTCCCGATCGAGGAGCGCGCGGAGCGCCGCGCCGTCGAGCGGACGGTCGGCTTCGAGCCCGATCACGAGACGACCGATCAGGACGCGGTGGCGCACCCGGTCGGCGAGGAGCCGGACACCTACCAGGACCTGCCGATCATCGATCCCGAGCGGACGATTGAACGCGCGCCTCTCGGCGCGACCGAACGCGCGCCCCTCGGCGCGACCGAACGCGCGCCTCTCGGCGCGACCGAACGCGCGCCTCTCGGCGCGACCGAACGCGCGCCTCTCGGCGCGACTCTTCGCGATGGGGAGACGACCGTCGAGCGCGATCCCTACCGCGACGGCGAGGTCACCATCCAGGCCTCCGAGCGCGACGTCCTCGTCCGCAGCCTCGCGTCGATCGGTCCGCTCGACGAGTCGCCCGATCCCCACGGCGCGGCGCCGTCCCACGATCGGGTGCTGCTCGCGCGCGCCCGCGCCATCCGCTTCCGGCTCGCCCTGCTCGACGTCTGGCCGGAGGACTGGTCGGCGCCACGCGGCACCGAAGATCTCCTCGACCTGGCCATCCACCCGACGGCGGTGGTCGCCATCGCCGACGGCTTCCCGAGCGATCCCGAGACCGGCGTCGGCAGCGACGACATCGCGGTGGTCTCCGCGATCGTCCACGGGGTGCGCGACCGGATGCCGGCGATCACGCGCGCGACGCTGCGCGACGCCGGCGCCGCCGCGTTCGCGCGGGTGACCCTCCTCGGCACCGCGCGGGCGGTCCAGTACCTGCGCGATCGCTTCGCCGACGCGCCGGGCGCCGACCGCCGCGCTGCCGTCGCAGCCGCCTCGCGGGTCGCCACGCCGGGCGCGCGCGCGACGACGCTCTCGTCCGTGCGCGTCGCGTTGTCGACGTGACGCGCGGGTCCGGCGCGCGCCACGCGCTGCGCGCTCAAGGCGAGCCCGCCTTCGGTCCCGCGATGGGGATCTCCACGGTGAAGGTCGACCCCTCCCCGGGCACGCTGTCGACGGCCACCGTACCGCCGAGCGCCTTCACGATGCCGCGCACGATGTACAGGCCGAGCCCGAGCCCGCCGTAGTGCTCGATCGACACGGCGCGCTCGAACCGCTCGAACAAACCGGGGCGCCGCTCCGGCGGGATTCCGATCCCGTGGTCGCGCACCGCGAGGCGCGCCGTGCTCGCCCGCGCCTCGACGACGACCTCGATCGGCTGGCCCGCGCCGAACTTGAGGGCGTTGCCGAGGAGGTTCGTCACGACCTGGTCGACGCGCGATCGATCCCAGCGGCCCACGACCTCGGCGGGGGCGCGGATCGTCAGCTGCGAGCCCGCGCTCGCGAGCTGCACCTCGAGGCGCTCGGCGACCTCGTGGACCAGCTGACCCAAGTCGACCGGCTCGAGGCGGAGCGGGAGCCGCCCCGCCTCGATGTGCGAAACGTCGAGGAGATCGCGGACGAGGCTCGTCAGTCTGCCGATTTGTCGATCGAACGTGCCGACGACGCTGGCGTAGTCCTCGAGCGACGCCGGAGTCCGCCTGCGGGACAAGCTCTGGACCGCGAGATGCATCGAGGTGATCGGCGTGTAGAGCTCGTGCGAAGCGATCGAGAGGAACTCGTCGCGCAACCGGATCGCTCGCTGCGACTCCTGGAAGAGGCGCGCGTTGTCGATCGCCAGCGCTGCGCGACGCGCGAGCTCTTGCGCGAGCGCGAGATCCGCCTGGCCGAACCTCCCGCGGGTGCCCGAGATCAGGGTGATCGCGCCCAACGTGCGACCGCGCGCGGTCAGCGGCACGGCGAGGGCGCTCCCGGTCCCGAGCGCCGAGAGCATACGGAGGTGCTCTTCGTCCCGCGCGTGGGCGCGGAGCACGTCGCCGGTGAAGTCGGGGCGGAGCTGCGGCTCGCCGGTCGAAAGGACGCGGGCCGAGAGCTGCGGTGACTCCTTGTCGGGCCCGTGGCGACGCGAGAGCTCCTCGAGCAGCGCGGCCTTCTCCGGATCGAAGTGGGCCCCGGCGACCCTACGGTACTTCCCTGGCTCCTCGATCACGTCGATCACGCACCAGTCGGCGAGGAACGGGACGGTGTGCCGCGCCAAGCGGGCGAGCGTCGTCGCGACGTCCAGCGACTCGGCGAGCACTACGCTCGCGTCGGCGAGGAAGCGCACCGCGCCCTCCGCGCGCTTGCGCTCTTCGATCTCCGCGTTGAGCCGCTCGAAGAGCAGCCCGTTCTCGAGCGAGATCGCGATGGGAGCCGAGAGGATTTCGAGCAGCTTCACCCGCCCCCGGGTGAACGCGTGGGTGGTCAGGTGGTTCTCGAGACAGAGCACCGCGAGGAGACCCGCCTGCCGGTGGATCGGGACCGCCAGGATCGACTTCGGCGCGTGCTCCGCGACGTACGGATCGGACGCGAAGCGCGGATCGTTTCCTGCGACGTCGCTGACCACCGCCTCCCTGCTCTCTCGAACCTGCTCGACGACGACGCGCGGGACGCCGGCGAACGACGCGAGCGGCGCGTGCTCGAGGGAGAGAGGTGTCGTCGTGCTGCTGGTCGCGCGCACGACGGGGCCGCCTTGCTCCTCGAGCACGAGGACCGCCCGATCGGCCCCGGCTGCCTGGAGGCACACGGTGACCAGGTTGCCGAGCAGGCGATCGAGGACGACCTCGGAGGCGATCGTCTCGGCCGCCCGCAGGATGCTGTGGAGGTCGAGCGTGGCGAGGGCCTCGTCCGTGCTGCGCCCGGGGCTGAGCCGCACGCCCGGGGGCAGCGCCTCTTCGAGCGCGCGAACCTTCGCGGTCGCGCCCCACCCCTCGTACGCTTGGCGCGCCGATCCGAGGTAGCCCTCCGCGATCCGTCGACGACCGAGGGCGAGGAAGTGACGGGCGGCGCGCTCGTTGGCGAGCGCCTGAACCTGCTGGAAGCCCTGCTGCTCGGCGGCCTCGACGGCCTGATCGTAGAGCGCCGCCGCGTCCCAATCCCGCCCCTCGAGGCGCGCGACCTCCGCGTCGACCAGCGCGAGCGCGTGGCGGAAGTTGGCCGGACAGCTCTCGGCCCACGCCGCGAGCCTCCCTCGCCGGTCGGCGATCCGGGCGAGGAGCTCGCGCCTGTCGTGCGGGCTGGCGGAGGTCGCCAGCGAAGCGAGGGTCAGCGAGCCGTAGAACGCGTGATCGGGGAGGATGGCGAGCCCGCCGAGCGCGTCGATCAGGTGCTCGGCCGCCTCCATGCGCTCGCGGGCGAGGGGGAGGTCGCCGAAGATGCACGCGACCTCGTGGCGGACGATCTGGTGCACGCAGCGCACGACCGGGGGGCTGCTCGGGGCCGAGAGGAACTCCCCTTCGACGAAGCCGCGATCGTCGAAGCTGCCGCGCGCCGAGGTGCGTCCCTGGAGGCTGCGACAGGCCTGCAAGCACGTGCGCCCGATCGCGGCAGAGGCCTCGCCCGTTCGACGACTGAACGACACGAGCTCCTCGCACGCGGCGCTCACCCGCTCCAGGGTCTCGCCCGCGGCGAGCAGGTAGAGCGCGCGGACCGTGATCGCGTACGCCGCGAACTGCAGCTCGCCGGACTCGACGCCGAGCGCGTGGGCGCGTTCGAGCATGTGCGCCGCCGTGCGGAACGACTCCCGCCAGGGGGCCATGTGCGCGGCGAGGAGGTGTGTGGTCTTGCACTCCTCGGCGCGGTTGCGGAAGCGACGCGAGAGCTCCACGCCGCTCCGCCCGAACGCGAGGGCTCGCTCGTAGTCGACGGCCACCGTCACGAGGTAGATGCCGTAATCGGCGAACGTCCTGGCCGAGTGGAGCGCGAGGCCGCGCTCGAGCGTGAGCCGCAGCGCCCGAAGGACGAGCAAGGCGTGGAGGTCTCGGCTCGTGAACCACGCGGGCGCGAAGAAGTGCCCGAGGAGCTCCATGCAGGCGAGGTCCGCGGCGTCCTTCATGGCCGGGAGGTCGAGGAGCCTCTCGGGCGGGCGGCCTGCGAGGAGCGCCTCGAGCGCCGCTCGCTCCGACGCGAGGACGGTGCCCGGATCCTCCGGCAGCTCCATCCCCAACGCGGACAGACCCTCGCGCCCCTCTCGGATCGCCTCCTCGTACTCACCCACGAGCGTAGCGCTCACCAGTCGGACGCCGCAGAGCCTCGCGCGCTCGAGCGCCGTCGCGGCGTGGGGCTTCGCCTCCGCGACGAGCGCCGCAGAGAGCCTGTGGTCTCCCGTCAGATACGCGCATTCGGCGGCATCTCGCAACAGGTCGAAGGTGAGCTCGCGGTCGGACTGCCATCCGTCGGGCAACACATCGTGGCCGTGACGGAGGTACGCGAGCGCCGGACCGTAGGCCGCCGACGCCATCGCCTTGCGGCCGGCGCGGCGGTCCATCTCGGCGAGCCAGCGTCGCTCTGCCGGATCGCGCGCGGCCGGGGCGCCGAGATCCAGCTGATCGACCGCCTCGAAGAGCCGCAACTCTCGGTGCGCGGCGAGGAGCTTCCCGAGCGCGAAGTGCATTGCCCTCCGCCGCCCTTCCGGCCACAGGTCGTAGGCCGCGCGCTGCACGCGATCGTGGGCGAAACGGATGCGGTCGCGCTCGGGCACGATCAGCCCTTCACCGATGGCTGGCGCGAGGTGCTCGGAGATCTCCTCCGGGCGTGATCCGCGAGCCTTCGCGACGAGATCGACCTCGAAGCGGTTGCCGATACACGCCGCCGTCGCGAGCAGCTGCTGCGTCTCGTCGGGCAAACGGTGGAGCGCCGCGATGGTCAGGTCGACGACGTTCTCGGTGACCGCGACCTGGTCGATGCGACGGGTGTCCCAGCGGAAGGTGCCGCGGTCGAGATCGTAGGCGAGCAGGCCTTCGCTCTGCAGGTGGCGCAGCAGCTGACGGACGAAGAAGGGATTGCCCCGGGTCTTCTCGTGAACGATCGCGGCGAGCGGGCGGGCGCGATCGCGATCGCAGCCGAGCGCGTCGACCAGGAACGACACCAGCGCATCCTCATCGAGGTGTCGGAGCTCGATGGGCGTCACCCTCCCGCCGCGCGCGCGGATCTCCTCGAGGGCGGAGGCGAGGGGGTGATCCTCGCGCACGACGTCCGGCCGGAAGGCGGCGACGAGCAGCACGCCCGGATCGGCGAGATCCTCGGCGAGGCTGGCGAGCAGCTTCAGCGAGCCCGCGTCCGACCACTGCAGATCGTCGATGACGATCGCGAGCGGTCGCAATGATGCGAGGGTGCCCACGAGTCTCCGGAACGCGAAGAGGAACCGGCTCTGGGCCTCGATCGCGCCGATCTCCCCGACGGCGGGGACCTCGCCGATCAGCCGGCGAAGCTCCGGGAGCGGGTCGACGAGGAAGCCCGCGTTGTCGCCGAGGGCGTCTCGCAGGGCCTGACCCAGCGGAGCGAGGCGCTCGGCGGGCTCCATCGCGATCGACGCGAGCGCCTCCCGGAACCCCGCCACGAACGGCGCGTACGGCATGTGGCCCCCGTGCTGATCGGCCTTGCCGACGACCCAGAGACCGCCGTGTTCCCGCCCTCCCGGCTGCCCTTCTCCCCGCAGCCCCTCTTCTCGGCGGGTGACGCGTGCGCGGAGCGCCTCGACGAGCGCGGTCTTGCCGACGCCGGCCGGTCCCGAGACGAGCACGAGCTCGGGCGGCCCCGAGCGTGATCGATCGAACGCGGCCTCGAGCGCCTCGAGCTCCGCCTCGCGGCCGTAGAGCCGCTCCGGGAACACGAGCTGCCGAGCCAGATCGAGGCGGCCGAGGACGAACGGGACGATCCGCCCGGTGTCGCGAAGCTGTCGCTGCGCCTCCGCGAGATCGTCCTCGAGCGCCTCGGCGGTCTGGTAGCGATGCTCCGGAGCTTTCGCGAGGAGCTTGAGGACCAGGTCCGACAGGGGCTCGGGGATCGCGGGCTCCACCACGTGCGGCGGCACGGGCAGGCGCGCGAGGTGCGCGTGTACGACCTCCATCGGATCGCGCAGCGGGAAGGGGACCGAGCCGGTGAGCATCTCGTAGAAGGTCGCCCCGAGCGAGTAGAGATCGGAGCGTCGATCGATCGCGCGGTTCATCCGCCCCGTTTGCTCGGGGGACATGTACGCCAGCGTGCCTTCGATCTTGTCCGGGCGCCGGGGACCATTGGCTCTGCTCGCGAGGTCGAAGTCGACCAGGGTCACCCGCCCAGCTTCGTCGAGGACCACGTTCGTGGGGTTCACGTCGCGGTGTACGACCTTGCGCCCGTGCAGCCCCGCGACGATCCGAGCCAGCTGGGTCGCGATCTCGAAGAAGGACCCGAGCGGCATGGGCTTGCCGGCGATCCGCTGGCCGAGGTGCATCGGACCGGCATCTTGAAGCACGAGCGCGAGGCGGCCGGCCTGCTCCTCGAGCGCGATCGGCCTCGCGATGCCGGGCAGCCCGAGGTCACGCAAGAGGTCCAGCTCGCGACGCAGGGCCATTGCCCCTTCGATCCGCCGCTCCGGTCGAACGGTCTTGATCACGATCGCCCGGCCGTTGCGCCGCGCGCGAAGCACGATGAACCGGCCGCCACGGTGGATCTCGCGGACCTCCTCGTCCTTGTGGTCCGCGATGTTCACGGCACCTCCGTCGCGCCTGGCGCAGCCGAGCTCGATCGGCCTCCCGAGCGCAGCCAGTCCGGCGATCGTGACGTCCAGCGCCACGGCGCGAGCTTCTCGAGCGACGGAAGTGACACGCGATGTCGAGGGGGCAACCGACGTGCCGGTGAGGCCGTCGCGCTCGGTTCTCCGAGGTCCCGTCGAGGGCGCTCGCTCAGAGCGTCGCGCGCAAGGCGAGGGTGAAGCGGCGGCCGGCCAGGGGATAGCCGAGGAAATCGCTGATCGGATACGCGCCGAAGCGCGGCGCGCGGCCGCTCTCGAACGGCACGGTCACCGTGCGCTGGTCGAAGAGGTTCGCGACCTCCACGAGGACCGTCACCTTCCCGAGCTCGAGCCGCGCGCCCGCGCCGTGGAAGACGCGCGTCGGCAGCTCGCGCGTCCCGGCGCGATCGAGCGTGGTCGCCGACACCACGTCGAGGCCGTAGCGCAGGCGCACAGGGCCGACGCCGACGGAGACGTCGAGCGTCAGATCGTGGTCGGGGCGGCCCGGCAGCGGCGCGCCGCGCGACACGACGCTGCTCGTGCGATCCTCGGTCGACAGCCGCGTGTAGCTGACCAGCGCCCGCAGCGGGCCGGCCGACGCCGCGACGGAGACCTCGCCGCCGAGGATCCGCGCCGCGCCGACGTTCTGCGCCCGGAACGTGCGGATGCCGACCGGGGCGACGACGATGAGATCGCGCACCTGCCAGGCGAACGCGATCGCCTCGATCTCCCAGCGCAGGAGCTTCCCGCCGCGCGCGCGCACCCCGAGATCGGCGGCCCACGCGCGCGCGCTCCGCAGGTCGGGCGCGGCCGAGTACAGCGCGCCGTCGCCGAGCAGCTCGAGGAAGCTCGGCGGCCGCGCCAGCGTGCCGGCGTGCGCGGCGAGCGTCACCACGTCGTGCAGCCGGTGCTCGACGCCGAGGTGGGCGACCGGGAGGATCTCGCGCCGGGTCTCCGCGCCGGCGCCGCCGTCGGTCCGCGTGTCGGCGCGCGCGGCGAGCACGACCGACAGCGCGCCGCTCGCCCGCCACGTCGCGTCGAGCGCGACGCCGAGCGAGAGCCGATCGCGATCGGGCGAAGGGCCCTCGAGGCGCGCGCCGCGCGAGGACTCGAGCGACGGATCGACGCGCGCGTCGAAGGTGAGCGCTTCGCCGACCCGCAGGCTGCGCGCGACGCTGCCGCCGAAGGCGAGCACGCGATCGCGCGCGCTGCCGCCCGCGATGCTCTGCTCGGCGAGCGGATCGTCGAAGCGACGGCCGTCGCGACGAATCCACGCGCGCATCAGCCACCGACCCCCGTCGTCGCTGCGGCGCGCCTCGACCGCGCCGAGCGCGCGATCGCGGGCGAGCTGCGTGGCGCGCAGCGGCCGGTCGAAGGTCCCGGCGACGCCGTCCTCGCGGACGCTGCCGAGCGCGGTGAACAGCAAGGTCCAGCGATCGAGCTCGCCGCGCGCGTGCATGACGCCCGCGATCTGCGCCGAGGCGGCGTTGGCGCGCACGACGTCTTCGTTGCGGTAGGGATCGAAGAAGCGGAAGTCGCCGTCGCTGCGGTGGTACGCGAGGCCGGTGGCGACCTGGAAGCGTCCGACGGGGCGCGTGTCGGCGAGGCGGACGCGGTAGGCGCCGAAGGAGCCGATCGCGTCGTACACCTCGGTGCGCGCGCGGGTGCTCGCCTCCACCGGCGAGAGCTCCACCACGCCGCCGAGATACCCGCCGCCGACGCTCGCCGGCGCGAAGGTGCGGTGCACGCGCGCGACGGCCCCGGGCCACAGAGGGAGCGTCGCCAGATCGAGCGAGGGATCGGCCCCGCCGGTCAACGGCACGCCGCCGAGGACCACCGCGACCTGGTTCGACGCGGCGCCTCGGATGGACAGCGTGGCGAAGCTGCCGTCGCCGCCGAGGCGGCGCACCCGCAGGCCGGGCAGTCCTTCGAGCAGCGCCGCTGCGTCGGGGACGTCGCGCGGGCGATCGCCCTCCCGGGTCTTGACCGTGAAGCCGGGCGCCGCCGATCCCGTCACCGTCAGCGGGATCGGCTCGTCGGCCCGGGCCCGCCGGGCCGTGGTCACGCACGGGACGGCGCACGCCGTCGCGAGCACGAACGCGACCGGCGGCCTCATGCCTCGCGGGTACCAGGGCGCCGGGGCGCGAGCAACCCGGTCGATCCAGGCGGGGCGAGGCCGGCCGAGGCGCCGGTGGGTGCCGCTTTTGGCGCGCGCGACGCCGCACTACGTGCACGTCCGTGCTCGCCGATCGAACCGAAGCCGCGCTGGGACCGGACGGACCGATCGCGCGCGGCCTCGCCGCCCTCGGCGCGCGCCACGAGGCACGTCCGGGGCAGCTCGCGATGGCCCGCGCGGTGGCCGGGGCGATCACCCACGAGCGCGTGCTGTTGTGCGAGGCCGGCACCGGCACCGGCAAGACGCTCGCCTACCTCGTGCCCGCGCTGCTCGCCGGCAAGCGCGTGGTCGTCTCCACCGCGACCAAGGCGCTCCAGGAGCAGATCTACGCCAAGGACCTGCCGCTGCTCGCCGATCACCTCGGCGTGTCGTTCCGCGCGGCCCTGATGAAGGGGCTCGCGAACTACCTCTGCCGCCGCCGCCTGCACGGGGCGCTCGCGGGCGAGCTGCCGGGCGATCGCGCGGCGCTGCTCGCGCGCGTCGAGCGGTGGGCGCGCGAGAGCACCTCCGGCGATCGGGTGGAGCTCGAGTGGCTGCGCGACGACGATCCGGCGTGGCGAGACGTGCAGAGCGGCAGCGACACGCGCATCGGGCAAGGGTGCGCCTTCAACGACCGCTGCTTCGTCACCCGCATGCGCGACGAGGCGCAGCGCGCGAACCTCGTGGTGGTCAACCACCACCTCTACCTCGCCGACGTCGCGCTGCGGCGCGGCGGCGCGCGCCAGGGCGTCATCCCCGAGCACGACGTGGTCGTGTTCGACGAGGCGCACCAGCTCGAGGAGATCGCCACCGACTTCTTCGGCGTGCGCATCTCGAGCGCGCGCATCGACGCGATGGTGCGCGACGGTCGCCGCACCGTCGTCGCGCTCCGCTCGCAGCTCGGGCCCTCGGCCGGCTCGCCGGCAGGCGAGGCGCACGAGGCGGCGGTTCACCTCGACGTCGTGGCGTCCGCGTCCCAGGCGCTGTTCGCCGAGCTCGCCGCCGGGCCGGGCGCGCGGGCGAACGACGGTCGTGCGCCGTTCCCCGACGAGGCGTGGAGCGACGAGGCGCTGGCACGTCGCGATCGACTCGACATCGCGCTCGAGGCGCTCGCCCGGTGGACCTCCACGCGCGAGCGGGACGGCCGCGAGGAGCTCGGGGTCATCGGGCGGCGGGCCACCTCGCTGCGCGACGATCTCGCGCGCCTCGCCGCGCCGAGGCGCGACGAGGTGACCTGGATCGAGGTCCGCCAGCGCTCCTGCGCCATCGGGCTGTCGCCGATCGATCTCGCGCCGGTCTTCCGCGACGAGCTCTTCGCCGGGGAGCGCGATTGGCCACGGACCGTCGTCCTGACGTCGGCGACGCTGGCCACCGGCGACGGGTTCGCTCACGCCAAGCGCCGACTCGGGCTGTCGTTCGAGGCGTGGATCGAAGGCGACGACGAGGGGAGCGGCCGCCGCGAGTCGCGCGAGACCACCACCACCATCGAGCTGGTGGTCCCGTCGCCCTTCGACTTCCGGAAGAACGCCGGCGTGTACGTGCCCGTCGATCTGCCCGAGCCGAACGATCCCTCCTTCGTCCCGCGCGCCGGCGCGCGCGTCATCGATCTGGTCAAGGCGGCGCGCGGCGGCGCGTTCGTCCTCTGCGCGTCGACCCGCAACATGCGCGCGCTGCACGCCACGCTGCGCGACGCGGAGCTGCCGTGGAAGCTGCTCTGCCAGGGCGAGCGCCCGAAGTTCTCGCTCCTCGAGGAGTTCCGCGAGCGCGGAGACGCGGTGCTCGTGGCGACCATGGGCTTCTGGGAGGGCGTCGACGTGCCCGGCCGCGCGCTGCGCCTCGTGATCATCGACAAGCTCCCCTTCGCGGTGCCGACCGATCCGGTGGTCGCGGCGCGGCACCGGGCGATCGAGGAGGAGGGGCGCTCGTCGTTCGCCGAGCTGTCGGTCCCCGAGGCCGCGATCGCCCTCAAGCAGGGGTTCGGCCGGCTGATCCGCACCGGCGACGACGCCGGCGTGGTGGCGATCCTCGACAAGCGCCTGCGCACCAAGGGCTACGGTCGGGTGATGCGCGCGTCGCTGCCGCCGGCCTCGCCGCTCTTCGACCTCGAGCAGGTGCGGGCGTTCTTCGAGGTGGTCGTGGGGCCGCATGCGTGAGCGCATTTCGCGCCTCGCGCGGAGCCCTGCGCTGCGCGCGTTGCTCGGGGGGCTGCTCCTTTCGATGGGGGCGCCGCCGTTTCCGCCCGCGCTCATCGCGTTCGCGTTCGTCGGAGTCGCGCTGCTGGCCAGCGCGCTGGAGGACGCGCGCTTCGGTCAGGCGATCGTGCGCGGCTTGCTGTTCGGCCTCGCGACCAACCTCGTCGCGATGAGCTTCGTGCCGCAGACGATCACGCGCTTCACCGATCTGCCGCTCGTCGCCGCGCTCGCCGGCTGGGTCCTCCTCGCCGTCGCGCAGGGAGGCTCGTGGGCCGTCGCCGGCGCCCTCGCGTGGGGCCTCGCGCGCGTCGGGGCCCCTCGCTCCCTCGCCTTCGGCGCCGGCGTCGGCGCGTCGATGCTCGTGCCCTCGCTCTTCCCGTGGACCATCGCCGCGCCGTTCGCGCGCGCGCCGGTGTTCCTGCAGCCCGCCGAGCTGATCGGGGAGCGCGGGATGGCCGTGGTCTTCGCGATCGCCGCCGCGCTGGTGGCGATGCGCGCGCGCAAGGCGATCGTCGCGGCGGGCGCGATCCTGGCGGCGCTGCTCGTCTACGGCCTCGCGCGACGGCCCTCGATCGACGCGGCGCGCGCCGCCGCGCCCTCGCGATCGATCGCGCTCGTGCAGCAGAACGTGCCGCCGAAGGACCGTTGGAAGCACGAGCTCGCGCCGGCGATCGTCAGCAAGCTGTGGTCGCTCACGCGCCTGGCGCAGGAGCGCGGCGCCGAGCTGGCGATCTGGCCCGAGTCCGCCTACCCGTACGTGCTCTCCGCCGACGGCGGCCGCGAGACCGGCGCGTTCCGCGTCCGCGGCCCCGGCATCGGCATCGAGGTGCTCACCGGCGTGCTGACCGACGCGCCGCCGCCTCCCGGCGCCGAGCCGGGATCGCGCTGGAGCTTCAACTCCGCGACGATCGTCGATCTCGAGGGGAACTACGCGCCGGCGGCGGCCAAGCTCGAGCTCCTCGCGTTCGGCGAGGTGGTGCCGCTCGCCGATCGCTTCCCGACCTTGCGCCGCACGTTCGCGCGCGGCGGCGGCCTGGTGGCGGGCCGCGATCCGCTGCTCCTGCGCACGAAGTCGCCCGGGCCGGAGGTGCGCTCGGGGATCCTCAACTGCTACGAGGACACGCTGCCCTCGATCTCGCGCCGCATCGCGCGCGCCGCACCGAACCTGCTGGTCAACCTGACCAACGACGCCTGGTTCGGCGCGACCGCCGAGCCGGAGCTCCACCTGCTCGAGGCCATCCCGCGCGCGATCGAGGCGCGCCGCGACCTCTTGCGCGCGGTGAACACCGGCGTGACCGTGCACGTCGACGCGTACGGCACTGTGGTGGCCCGCGCCACGCGCGAGGTCGCCACCATCCTGATGGTCCGCCCCGCGCTCCTCGAGGGCCCGCCGACGGTCTACGTGCGCTTCGGCGACTGGACGTGGGGCGCGCCGCTCCTGCTCGCGCTCCTCGCGACGATCGCCCGCGCGCGCCGTTGAGCGCCGTTGAGCGCTGTTGAACGCCGCGCGGCGCTACCTGGGGCCGAACAGCTCCTGAACGAGCGCCGAGAGCTCGCGCGATTCCGTGGTCTTCGCTCGCACCTGTTCGATCAGTCGCGTGTCGTAGCGGTGAATCGAGAGCGCGCGCAGCGCCGCACGTGCGTCGGACATCCGGTCGCCGTTCACCAGATCCAGGAGCAACGCGCGAGCCTCCCGGCACGGGCTCAGGCCGAGCCCTTCGATGAGCATCTCGCGGTCGGTTGCGAGCGTCGCGCACGCGAGCTCCGCTGCGAGGAGCTCGACCGCGATGGGCGTGCGCGCCGCTCCGAGCGCCTGGCACGCGAGCTCGCGCGCCGAGGGAGCGCCGCGGAGCATCTCGCGCGCGCGAGGAGCAGCGAGATCGGGCGCGAGCGAAAAGAGCCCGACCAGGCACTCGAGCATCACCTCCCGAACTTCGTCGCCGACCCCGAGCTTGAGCAACAGAAGGCCGGCACCGCTGCGCTCGCCGCGGTGCGCGAGGGCGCGCGCCGCCGAGAGGCGCACGTTCGCGTCATGGTCGGCGAGGCAGGCACCGAAGACGGGCAGCGCGTCGGGATGGCCGAGGCGCGCGACTCCGAGAACGCCGCGCGCACGCACCCGGCCGCCCGTGTCGCGCGCGTGGCCCTTCGCACCCTCGTGCTGCACGAGACGCGCCGCCTCGGCGAACAGGTCGGCGTCGGGGTGTTCGAGCGCATCGAGCGCCGCGAGCAGCTGCTCCTTCGCGAGACAACCCGGGTCCTTGCGCGGTTCGGCGACGAGCGCGCGAAAGGCCGCGACCATCGCCGACGCGTCGCCGCCTCTCACGAGCGCCGCCACATCCGTGCGAGCCTCGGCCGATCGGGCGCGCGATTGGGCCACGACCGGACACGGTAGCCTACGCTCCGGTGCATGCGTCACGCGAAGCTCCTCCTCGCCGCAGCGCTCGCCGCGCGATCTCGCGCGGGGCTCGGCGCGTGCGCGTCTCGAAAAGCGGCGGCCGCGCCGCGGTCAATCGACTAGTACCGCCGGCCGGAAGTGTCCGCATACTTCGAGCGATGGGCCGCGGTACGCGGCAGCGGTAGCGGGCGCGGGAGCGGAAGCGTGAGCGGCGGCGGCAGCGGTCAGCGGGATGGGCTCGCGATCCGTGGTCCGCTCC
>JACPFM010000189.1 GCA_016182965.1 Deltaproteobacteria bacterium
CCACGCACCGCCGCGCGCAGGCGCAGTCCAGGCTGCGAGCGCAGCGAGCACGGCGCGCAGCGCCGCTGCGGCCTGGACGGCGCCGAGCACGGCGGTACACTCCCGCAGCGCCGAGCGAAGCCCACCCGCCTTCGCGTTCGCCTTCGCGTTCGCCTTCGCGTTCGCGTTCGCGTTCGCGTTCGCGTTCGCGTTCGCGTTCGCGTTCGCGTTCGCGTTCGCGTTCGCGCTTCGCGTCACCGTTCGCTTCCACTTCAGCGTTCGCGGGCGTCGTCGGCGCTCGTAGCAAGGAGTAGGCGTCCGTCATCGAGCTCCCAGACACCGCTCACCAGGCGACCCGCAACCGGGAACCACTCGTCGGGCGCCACGGCACGGGATTGACCGGTCGCACGATCGACCACGCGCCACTGCGTGCGCGGCGAGGTGCGCGGAGGCGACGATTCGCGTGCCGGCTTCGTGATCATGGTCCCCTCCTTCAGAACGCCAGCCCGAAGGTGCCGTACGTGTTGAACGCGCTCGCGTTGTCGACCACGAGGAACTTGGCGTCGACGCCGACGAACGCGGAGCCGTCTTCGAACGGGAAGAGGAACATCGCGCCCGGCCAGACGGCGAACCGGCTCTCCGACACGCTCGCCTTGCCGCCCGGGTACTGCCCGACGGGAGGCAGCGTCACGGAGGCGCTGATGCTCGCCGCGCCAAAGCCCGCGTAGGGTCGGATCACCAGCGGGCCCGCGATCACGTCGTAGCCGACCTCGCCGCCCGCGTACCAGACGTTCGACTGCACGAGACCTTCGGTCGTCCCGACGTGGTAGACGAAGCTGCCGCCGAGATGGAGCTTGCTCGGGAGCGTGTAGCCGACCCGGCCACCGAACCCGGTCTTGAACGCGTCCTTGAACCCGTGGCCGGCCAGGAGCGCCATGTTGACCGCGTTGAGCTTCGTCGTGGTGATCGCGGGTGCCTCCGCGCTCGCATCGACGCTGGTCGCCGGCGCGTCGGCGCTGGCGACGTTCGTGACGGCGTGGCTGAGGGCGAGGGCAGCGAAAACCGAGAGGGACTTCTTCATCGTCTGATCTCCTGTTGTGGCCGGTGCCGGCTGTCAGGCCTCGCCCTCAGCAGGGCTCGTGCCGAAGCCGCCGCACCGCGTCTGACCGTGATCTCGACGGCGAGCGCGTCGCGGTTGCTCCGGCGCGCTCCGGTGCGCTCCGACGTGCGCCGAGTGGGCCGGAGCGCGGTGGCGGCCGACGCGAAAGCCAGTAGGCTGGCAACTCACGATGACGGAGCAGACGAAGGACTACAGCGTGACGGCGGGGACTCTGAGCTCCGCGGCTCCGGCGCTGGTCCTCATCTTCGAGGCTGGTCGGACGGCCTGTCGGCTGCTGCCGATGGGCGCCAAGCCCACGCTGGCGATCGGTCGCGACGCGTCGAACGTCGTCGCGCTGCCGCAGGACGACCGCATGTCGAAGCGGCACGCGCAGATCACCGCAACGGCCGACGGGTTCGAGATCGAGGACCTGCAGAGCCGCAACGGCACGTTCGTCGACGGCCACGAGCTCCGCGATGCGAAGCGAACAGCGACCGGCGACGCGGTGGTGGTGGTCGGATCGTCGATCTTCCTCGCGGTTCGCGATGCGTCGCGGTTTGGCGGAGGCCCGGTGGAGGTGACCGACATCGTGCTCGATCCGCAGACGCGCGCGGCGCTCCGGCGCGTGGAGTCGATCGCGAAGAAGCGCCACCCACTCGTGATCTTCGCGGAGACCGGCGCGGGCAAGGACCACGCGGCGAGCGTCTATCACCGCGCTGCGCGCCCGCGGGGCCCGTTCGTCGTGTTCAACTGCAACAACATCGACCCGCAGCTCGCCGACGCGAAGCTGTTCGGTGCGCTCAAGGGATCGCACTCGACCGCGACACGCGACACGCAGGGCGCGTTTCAGGACGCGAGCGGCGGTGTGCTCTTCCTCGACGAAGTGCAGGATCTCGCGCCCGCGGTGCAGGGCAAGCTGCTGCGCGCGGTCGAAGCGCAGGAGATCATGCCTGTGGGCGCCACCAAACCGATCAAGGTCGACGTGCAGATCGTCTGCGCGACGAACGTGGCCATCCGGGTGGCCGTGGAAGAGGGCCGGTTCCGGCGAGACCTCTTCCACCGGCTCGCACAGTCCGAGGTGGAGCTGCCGCCGCTTCGAGCGCGGCTCGAGGCGGTCCCGCACCTCATCGCGCTCGAGCTTGCGCGATACGGCGGCGCGCTCCGGGCGCGGTTCGACTTCATCGAGGCGTGCCTGCTACGGCCATGGCCCGGAAACGTGCGCGAGCTGTTCGGGGCGGTGAAGGTCGCGATCGAGAACGCGGAGGCCGAAGCGCGCGAGAGGGGCGTCGCCGTCGAGCGGCTGACGGCCAAGCACCTGCCGCGACACGCGGGGTTCGCCGCACGGATCCCTTCCGCTCGTGGATCGACGCCGTCCGCGACGCCGGAATCGGAGCCCGCGGCGCCGCTCTTACGCAAGCGGGAGATGCAGCGGGAGAACTTCCGGAAGGTCTACCTCGAGGTGATGAGCAGCCGGCAGGGCGAGCGTGTCACCGTCCTCATGGAGGAGATCGCCAAGCGGGTGGGGATCTCGCCGTCGACGGGGTTCGAGTGGGCCAAGGAGCTCCGCGCCGGCAAGAGCAAATAGGAGCGCGCCGGAGCAGGTCTCGGAGCGCATCGGAGCGCCTGCGAGTGGCGGCGCGTTCTCACCGGCTGCGGCGGCCGGCATGCTCGTTGCGATCTGCTGCGCGCATGGACCCTGGAACAACGCTACGCCTGTCGGTCAGGCACATGGTCACCGGCGATGTCATCCAGTGCGAGGTCGATCGCCTGCCGGTGACGCTCGGCCGACACGAATCGAATCTGCTGCGGCTCGACAACGCGATGGTGTCTCGGCTGCATGCGACGCTCGAATGGCAGAACGGCACGGTGGTGCTGACGGATCTCGGGAGCCGCAACGGCACGATTCAGCGCGGCTTCGCGATCTCGCCGCACACGCCGCGTGAGCTCGGCGACGAGTTCCTGTTCGCAATCGGCCCGTTCGTGATCTCCGGGCGTGTCGAGCGGATCGAGATCGGTTCGACCGATGCGCCGACGCGGGCGGTCTCGGCCGCCGAGATGCGCCGGTTGCTTCCCGACGACGCGGAGATCACGCTCGTACGGCGTATGATGTAGGGGACCGACCTGATGTACACCGCCGACGATCTGCCGCTGGAGATCCCGCCCGGAGGGGTGAACATCACCGGCTTGCCCCTCACCCTGATGAAGGTGCTGGGCAAGGGCGGACAGGGCCTCGTCTATCTCGGGTACCGGCCGACGATGGATCGGTACGAGGTCGTGAAGTTCCCGGACATCTCGCCCGAGGCGCCCCACGCGGTCGAGGACTTCCGGCGGGAGATTCATGCGCTGTCGCGCCTGAAGTGCGAGTCGATCGTCACCATCTACATCGTCGACGTGCTGCAGACCGGGCGACTCATCGGCCGGCCGTACTTCACGATGGAGCACGTCGAAGGCGGATCGCTCAGGAGCCGTCTTCGCGGCGAGCCGCTGCCGGTACGGCAGGCGCTGACGTTCGCGATCGATATCGCCGACGCACTGTCGGCGGCGCACGCCGCGGGCATCGTGCACCGGGACATCAAGCCGCAGAACGTCCTGCTCACGCGCGAGGGCAAGGCAAAGCTCATCGACTTCGGCCTGGCGCGGATCATCAACGAGTCGCGGCGCCACACGGCGGGCTTCATTCGAGGCACGCCGAAGTACATGTGCCCCGAGGCCGCGCGGGCCGAGGTGGTCGGCCCGCAGGGCGACCTGTACTCCCTCGGCGCGCTGCTCTTCGAGATGCTCACCGGTCGGCCGCCGTTCGATGGCAACGAGTACGATCTGATGCTGCACCACGCGACGACGCCTGCGCCGTCGCTTCGGGAGATCGGCCGGGGCGGTCCGTTCCCCGTCGAGCTCGAGGGCGTGATGCGGAGCCTCCTGGCGAAGCAGATCCACGAGCGGCCGCAGAGCGCGGGCGGGCTTCGTCGTGTGCTCGAGGGGATCCGTCGCCTGGTCCCCGACGACTCGAGCCGCATCGACGAGGTCGTCGATTCGCAGGATCCGACGCTCTCGGCCGCCGCGGCGACGGTGCACGGTCGATTCCCAGTCGCGATCGCCGCGACGCGTGACAGCGGCGGGCCCGGGGCCGGTAGCTACCGCACCGACGATGCGACCGTCGATGCGCGCGCCACGGGCCTCGATCAGACGAGGGATCAATCCGTCGGCCGCACCGGTGTCGTGCCGAAGGACGCGAGCTCCGACGACGACGAGCACTCCGCGCAGCCGAGACGCGAGCAGCCGCTGCCGATCGCAGAGCTGCCGAAGCACCGCGCGCCACTTGCCATCGTGGCGTTGCTCGCGCTGCTGATGGCAGGCGCGCTCGGAGCGGCGGTGTTCGCGCTCACGCGCGGTCCGCGTGCTGCGCCGGTGCCGACGCCCTCGCCGAGCGCTGCGCCGAGCGCAGCGCCCACGGTTTCCGTGGCCGCGACGTTGATGAACCCGCCACCGGCGACCGTCACAGCGAGCCCGCCGCAGCCATCCGCGGCGCCGCCGGGGCCAGTCACGGCGCCCGTCACCAAGCTCGCCACGACCTCCAAGCTGGCCGTCACGGCGCCCACGCTCGCCGCACCGGCCGCGACGACGGCGGCGGCCGCGCCCCCGCCGGCCATCAGCACGGCGGCGCCGGCCCCGCCGCCGCCTGCGCCGACCAAGAGCCCGATCGACGACCGATTCTGACACCTCGGATGCCCACGACCATGCGCCTCACTCGCTTCCTCTCCGGCACAGTCGCACTCCAGCTCGCGCTCGCAGCGGCGTCTCCTACGCTCGCCGTCGCGGACACCAAGGCGACGGCGCAGAAGCTGTTCGACGAGGGCGCGGCGCTGATGGCGAAGAAGGACTTCGCCGCCGCCTGCCCGAAGATCAAGGCCAGCATGGACCTCGAGCCGGTGGACGGGACGGTCCTGCGCCTCGCGGTCTGCTACCAGGGACATGGTCGGTGGGCGCGCGCTTGGGGCTTGTTCAAGGAGTCCGTGGTCCGCGCTGAGAAGGCGAACCGGAAGGACCGTCTCGACATGGCGAACAAAGGCATCGCCGACGTCGAGAAGCACATGTCGTACGTCACCATCGCGGTGAACGCCGATGCGCGCGTGCCTGGGCTGGAAGTCAGGCTCGACGACGAGCGGGTGCTCGAGGGCGGATTCGGTAGCGCCGTTCCGATTGATCCAGGGCCGCACACGGTGACGGCGACCGCGGCGGGCAAGAAGTCGTGGGAGTCGTCCTTCTCGATCGCAACGACCGCCGAGAACAAGACGATCGCCATTCCGAAGCTCGAGGACGTGCCGGCGCCCGCCGTCACCACGGCAGCCGTGCCGGCGGCCCCCGCTCCTGTGAAGGACACACCGAAGGAAGCTCCGCCGACCACCACCGGCTCGCCGACGCTGGCATTCGTCGCGCTCGGCGCGGGTGCGCTGTTCGTCGGCGGTGCGGTGGTCGCGCGGGTGAAGATGGGCTCGGAGCGCGACGACTACTTCGATCGCTGCGCGCAGCAGCCGACGTTCGTCTGCGACGATCCGGAGGGGCGCTCGCGCGTGCGAACGTGGGAGGCGCTCTCGTGGATCTCCGGCGGCATCGGCCTGGCGGCGATCGGCGTCGGGGTGACGCTGCTCGTGACGACGCCGCGCGGCGAGACCAAGAAGACGGCTGTCACCGCGTCTCCGGCGACGCTCGCGGCAGGGGCGCCTGGCCTCATGATCAGCGGCGCGTTCTGAGAGGGTGTTCCACAGAAAGCGCCCTGCTCCGGCCCATCATCCGGGCGCATCTGCGGGCGCTTCCTCGGCGCGGAATCCTCGGCGTACTTCCAGTACGCCTCCGGTGTCCGCGCCTCCGGGTCACCCGCATCTGCACCCGTCTGATGGGCCTCGCGACGGGCTTTTCTGTGGAACACCCTCTGAGCGCCGGCTCGACTCAGGGGTGCTCGCCGATCCGATCTCGGATCGCCTGCACCAGCTCGGTCGTGGCGCTGCCCTTGGGCAGGATGACGAAACCGCGCGTCGCGTGCGCGGCGATCTCGTCGTCCGTCAGGTGGGCGCCGGTGCAGATCACCGCCCGCCGCGCCAGCCGAGCATCGACCGCGCGGATGCGTGCGATGGCCTGGAACCCATCGCAGCCGGGCATCTCCAGGTCCGTGACGAGCGCGTCAAAGGCCTCGCCGGCCAGGAGCAGCGCCATGGCCTCATCCGCGCTCGCCACCGCGACGACATCGAAGTCGAGCCGCAGCATCCGTGCGAGCGCGTTGCGAAAGACGCGGTCGTCGTCGATGAGCAAAAGACGCATGGGCGATCCAGACGCATTGGTCACGGCAAAGGCGCAGTCATACGTGGGAGCAAGCGCCGTTCCCAGCGTGCGAGCGGCATGTTTCGTTGCTGATCGAACGCGCCGGCTGCCCGCGCGCTCCGGCGCGTTCGGCGCCGCTCGAAATCGTCTCGGTGCGGGACGCGCGGGTCAGCTATCGCGGTCCTCTGCGCGCCTTCCGCGGGACGCTCTATCAGGTCAGGCCACGGGACTCCGTTGGTTTCCGCGCCGGTGATCGAGCGGAATCGCTAATGCAGGATCCGGTGCGTGCCGTCGGGCACGGCAGCACGCACCGCTCGGCGTGCCAGCTGCGAAAGCTGCGCCCTGAACTGCGCGTGCGCTTCGTCCACCGTGTTCAGGTACTCCGTGTAGGCGCGGCCGATCGCGAGCATCGCATCCCCGGGCCGGCCTTCGGCGAGCGCGGTGCGGGCTTCGGCAAGGGCGTCACGCGCCTTGGTGCCTTCGGGCACACAGCCGTCGACCTTCGACATGAGCGCCGACGCTACCATCGGTCGGCCGAGGCCTCGACAGGTTCGTCGGCGATACGGCGATCGCGATGCGACCGTGAGCTCCGGACGAAGCCAGGCCGCGTTGGGTCTACGGCGGCGGCGGTTCGATCGACCGAGGTGCGCGTTGCTCGAGCCCCTCGGCGATCGCCGCATCGACCAAGCGCTCCGCATCGAAAGGTGCGACACCGTGCCGGCAGAGCTGCGCGACGAACAGCCAGCGTTCACCGTTCGGCGGAAGACCGAACGATGCGACGTGCATGACGATCCGACGCAGGGACTCGACCAGGGACACGGAGCCTCCAGGCTCTTGCCGGGCGAAAATGGGAACGGGCCTACCAATCAGCGTGAAGCCCTCACGCATCGCCGCCAAGCCGTCGTCGTGACGGAGATCATCCCCGCTGGGGCAGGCCTTTCCCGATTATCCATCGAGCTGATCAGCATACGGCTCCGCGCGGCGCGCCCGGCAGCGCGGCCCCGTGTGTCCCAATCCAGGCGGCCGTGCGTCCAAGCCGGGTCGGATCGGCGAGCCGGAGTCGATCTCGGTGTGCACCGGCGAGCGATGCAGCTCGCCGCTGCACTCCGGCGTGCTCCGACACGGCGTCGGAGCGCGTCGGAGTGCGCCGAAGCTGCCGCCCGGCCACCACACGACAGTTCCCGAGAGATCGCGCGCTCGGCGCGATGGCACGACCACTGCTCTAGGCCGCTCCCGAACGAACGAGAGGGAGAAGGGTCATGCGCAGCTACGTCATCCACAGCGCGGTCTCGATGGTGCTCGCCACGGTGCTCGTCACGGCCTGCTCCGGCCCTGGCGAGAACGACAAGGCTCCGAGCGCGGACAGCGGCGCGAATCCGCCGAGCGACGGCGGCTAGGCGGACACCGGCGCGCCGCTCTTCCCGAGCGAGGACAGCGGCGCTGCGCCGGCCGACGCGGAGCCGGTCGACACCGCGCCTTCGTGCGTGCCGGCCGATGGCCCCGACGATCCCGACGACGACTTCAAGGACACCAACTGCGACGGCATCGACGGCGACAAGAGCCGCGCGATCTTCGTCGCGCCCGACGGCAAGGACGACGCGGCGGGCACCCTCGATGCGCCCGTGCACTCCTTCGCGAAGGCGATCGAGCGCGCCAACGAGCTCGGTAAAGACGTTTACGCGTGCAACGGCACGTACGCCGAGAACGTGGTGATCGCGAAGGCCGTCCGCGTGTTCGGCGGCTTCGACTGCAAGGCCGGCTGGAAGCGGACGCTCGACCGCGCGC
>JACPFM010000033.1 GCA_016182965.1 Deltaproteobacteria bacterium
GCACCGACAACGTGATGCCGCCGGTCCTCGACGCGGTGAAGGCAAAGGCGACCGTCGGCGAGATCGCCGACGTGCTCCGCGACGTCTTCGGCGAGCACCAGGAGACGGTGACGTTGTGAAGAGGCCCCCCCCGGACTGAAGTCCGACCATTGGGCTCATCTCACGCCAGACGCCCGTGACCGCCTGCGGCGGTCACGGGAATTTGCCCTCACCCAACCCTCTCCCGGAGGGAGAGGGCAGGGAATCTGCGCGAATTCTCAGGCTCCCTCTCCCGCCGGGAGAGGGCTGGGGTGAGGGAAGAAGATCACTCGTGCGGGTTCCACGCACCTGCTCTCGCGGCCGCTGACCGCCGGATTTCTCGCCGAATCTCCAATTGTGACCAATGGACAGCCAGTCCGGGGGATCTCCTGACGGCGGTCGACGGTTCGACCTTCGACCTTCGACTTTCCGGAGGCGCGTGCCTCCCCGATGACGCGCCAGACCACGCGGCGCGTCAGTCTGGCAGCGACCTGTCGGTGCCGGCGCGCGACATTTGCGCGCCGGCGCAAAGCAGTCGCGGGTGCTCGGCGAAACCACGAAAAGTCGAGTACGGCCGGGGATTTGCCTACTCGCGCGCGCGATCGCCGAGGGACCCCAATGGCCACATCCAAGGAACGTCTGAAGCCCTTCCTCCACCCTGACTTCTGCAAAGGGTGCAGCCGCTGCGTCGAGTCGTGCAACAAGCACTGCATCGAGCCCGGCACCGAAATCAACGCGGCGACGGGCCTGGTGCCCGTGGTCCTCGATGTCACCAACTGCAACGCGTGCGGGCTGTGCATCGACGCCTGCCCCGAACCGTTCGGCCTCGACACCGCGTCCGATCTCCCGTCGCGGCCTCAGCCGGCGGCGCCCATCCCGTCGATCCCCGACGAGCGCATCCCGCTCCCGGCCATGCGTCCGCTCGTCGTCAAGGGCACGTACGCGTCCGCCATCGGCGCGATGCTCGCGGGCTGCCGCCACTTCTACGGCTACCCGATCACCCCGTCGACCGACGGCGCGGAGCTGATGGCGAAGATGCTCCCCGGCGTCGAGGGGCACTTCGTGCAGGCGGTCAGCGAGGTCGCGACCATCAATCACATGTACGGAACCGGCGGCGCCGGCCTGCGCTGCATGACGTTCACCTCGTCGCCGGGCTTCAGCCTGATGCTCGAGGGCCTGAGTTACATGGTCGGCGCCGAGATCCCCGGCGTCGTGGTCGACGTCATGCGCGGCGGCCCCGGTCTCGGCAACATCGCCCCCGAGCAGAGCGACGTGAAGCTCATCGCCCGCGGCCCCGGCCACGGCAGCACGCGCACCATCGCGCTCGCGCCGGCGACGCCGCAGGAGATGCTCGACCTGACGATGCTCGCGTTCGATCTCGCCTTCGAGTACCGCAACCCGGTCATCGTGGTCTGCGACGGCTACCTCGGCCAGATCACCGGGCGGGTCGATCTCCCCGACTACATGGTCAAGCCCGGGCTGCCCGGCTGGGCGGTGTGGGGCGACGCGGCGCACCGCCCGAACCTCCACACCTCGATCCTCCTCAACGAGGTCGATCAGGAGCAGCACAACTTCAAGCTGCAAGAGAAGTTCGCGCGCATGGAGGAGAAGGAGCAGCGCGCCGACGTCTACATGGGCGACGACGCCGACGTCCTCATCGTCGCGACCAACACGCCGGCGCGCACGGCCAAGGGCGCGGTCGCCGCGCTCCGTCAGCAGGGCATCAAGGCCGGTCTCTTCCGCCCGATCACCCTTTGGCCGTTCCCCATCAGGCAGCTCCAGCCCCTGCTCGGGCGCACCCGCGCGATGGTGGTGGTCGAGGCCTCCGCCGGGCAGCTCGAAGACGAGCTCCGCCTCGCGCTCAGCCGCGCCGACGTCCACGCGCCGCCGCCCATCACGCACATCAATCACTTCGGCGGCATCATGCCGCAGCAGAACGAGATCGTCGCCGCCGTGCGCGCCGCGGTCGAAGCCAACCCACCCAAACGCCACAGCGCGATCCCCAAGACCGACGGTGAGAGCGTGACAGGGGTGCTGTCATGAGCGTCTTCTACGAGCACTTCGAGCGTCACGATCACGGCCAGGGCCTCAAGGCCCACGCCACCCACTACTGCCCGGGCTGCGGCCACGGCGTCGTGCACAAGTTCCTCGGCGAGGCGATCGAGTCGCTCGGCCTGCAGGACGACACCGTGCTCGTGTCGCCGGTCGGCTGCACGGTCTTCATGTACTACTACATGGACGTGGGCAACACGCAGGCCGCGCACGGCCGCGCGCCCGCCGTCGCCATCGGTCACAAGCTCGCGAACCCGAAGGCCACCGTCATCGCCTACCAGGGCGACGGCGATCTCGCGTCGATCGGCCTCGCCGAGATCTTCCACGCGGCCAACCTCGGGCTGCCGATCACGATCATCTTCGTCAACAACGCGATCTACGGCATGACCGGCGGGCAGATGGCGCCGACCACGCCGATGGGCCTGAAGACCGCGACCAGCCCGATGGGCCGCGGCCGGCACGAGGGCATGCCGATGCGCATGGCGGAGCTGATCGCGCAGCTCGAGGCGCCGATCTACGTCGAGCGCGTCGCGCTGTTCGACAACAAGCAGCGGGTGAAGGCGCAGAAGGCGATCACCAAGGCGCTGAAGCTGCAGACCGATCGCGTCGGCTTCAGCTTCGTCGAGGTGCTGGCCGAGTGCCCGACGCACCTGAAGATGACCCCGCTCGAGGCCGAGAAGTGGGTCGCCGAGAAGATGGTCCCGCTCTACCCGCTCGGCGTGAAGAAGGACGTCACGCCCGAGGCGTGGCCGGCGTGGCCGCAGCCGAGCTTCGATCCCGAACGCGTCGCGCGCGTGGTCGGCGGCACCACCGAGGACGTCCCCCGCTTCGCCAAGGGCTCCTTCCCTGAGACCGGCTTCGGCAGCGACGTCGCGCTCAAGCTCGCCGGCGCCGGCGGCGACGGCGCGCAGACGGCGGCGCTCCTGCTCGCCCGCGCGGGCATCCAGGAGGGCTTCGACGCGACGCACATCCCGAGCTACGGCCCGGAGTCGCGCGGCGGCACCTCCTACGCCGACGTGCACGTCGCCGCGACCGAGGTGCTCTCGCCCGCCGCATCGACCCCGCACGTGCTCGTCGCGTTCAACGCGCCGAGCCTCGCGAAGTTCGGCCCGACGGTCGTCCCCGGCGGGGTCGTGCTCTACGACAAGACGGTCATCACCGATCCGCCGTCGCTCCCCGGCGTGCGCATGTACGGCGTGCCGTTCGCGCAGATCGCCCAGGAGCTCGGGGCGCTGGTCGTCAAGAACATCGTCGCGCTCGGCGCGCTGCAGGCGGCGACGGGCCTGTTGCCGAAGGAGAGCCTCCTCTTGGCCATCCGTCAGGCCCTCGAGCACAAGAAGCACCTGTTCGCCGTCAACGCGCAGGCGTTCGAGCGCGGCGTGCAGGCCATCGAAGCGCTGCGCCAGAAAGACGTGAGCTGATCTCCCGGTAGGCGCGGGCGGGGCCGCGGTATGCTGCCCTGCCCGTGTCGATGGAGCTCTCTCGTTTCCGAAGGGCGCCCGGTTCGCGCCCGGTCGTCTACGGACACCGCGGCGCCAAGGCGCACGTCGTCGAGAACACCCTGCCGTCGTTCGAGCGCGCCATCGCCGACGGCGCCGACGGCGTCGAGCTCGACGTGCGCACCACGCGCGACGGCGTCGTGGTGGTCATGCACGACCTCGACGTGAAGCGGATGACCGGGGGGCGCGACCCGCGCCTCGTGCAGGAGCTGTCGGCGCAGGAGCTCTCGGCGATCGAGCTCGAAGGGCCCGCCGGTCCCGCGCGCGCGCCGACGCTCGGCGACGTGCTCGACTGGGCCGACGCGCGCGACGTGCTGGTCAACATCGAGCTGAAGCACGACACCCACGACAAGGCGGCGCTGGCCAACGGCGTCGCGCGCCTGATCCGGAGCCGCCGGCGCGCGCGACCGGCGCGCCTGATGTTCTCCTCGTTCGAGCCGGAGCTGCTGGCGCGGATCGCCGTCGCCGCGCCCGACCTCCCGCGGGCGTTCCTGATCCACGCCGGGCAGCGCCTCGCGAAGACCCTCGTCGCGCCGCTCGTCGCCAAGGCGACCCGCTCGTTCGCGCTGAACCCCGAGCGCACCCTCTGCTCGCCCGATCGCGTCGCCGGCTGGCATCGGCGCGGGCTGATGGTGAACGTGTGGACGGTCAACGACCCGCGCGAGGCGATCGATCTCGCGCGCATCGGCGTCGACGGGCTGATCACCGACGACCCGGCGACGGTGCTCGCGGCGCTCAGTCCGTCGCGCTCGGCGGCGCGCGATTCGGATCGGTGATCTCGCGCTCGTAGATGCGCAGGATCGCGAGGAACAGCGAGATGAAGATGGGGCCGACGATGAGGCCCGCGAGCCCGAAGACCTCGAGCCCGCCGAGCAGGGCGACGAGCATCAGCAGCTGATTGGTGCTGCCGTGCCCGCGGACCATGCGCGGACGGATGTACGTGTCGACCAGGCCGACGACGATGAAGAACCCCCAGGCCAAGACGAAGGCGCCGGCGAGCGGACGACCGGTGGCCAAGAGCCAGATGCCGATCGGCAGCCATACGAGGAACGTCCCGAGCACCGGCAGGAACGAGGCGAGCGCGGTGAACATGCCCCAGAGGAAGGCCTGCGGGAACTTGGCGAGCGCGTAGCCGATCCAGCCGAGCGTGCCCTGGATCAGCGCGGTGGCCAGGGTGCCGATCATGGCGGCGCGGCCGACGTCGCGGAACTCGAGGATGAGCGCGCGCGTGTGACGCGGATCGAGCGGCATCACGCGCTCGATGTGCACCGGGATGCGCGGCCACTCGAGGAGCACGTAGTACATCGTCATCAGACCGATCACGAGCTCGAGGAACGCGCTGGTGGTCGTCTGCAGCAAGACGGCGGTGACCTCCGCGGCGTAGCCGGCGAGCTTGCCGAGCTCGGCGGAGACCCGCGCCGCGACCTGGGCGCGCTCGACGCCGAACCTCGCGAACAGCTGGACCACCGGCTCCGGCAGCCAGTCCGCCCCGCTCTGCCCCTGGAACTTGGCGATGATCGAGAACAGCTCGGTCGTGAGGAGATAGACCGTGAGGCCGCCGCCGACGGTCGTCAGGACGCCGACGATGACCGTGGTGATCACGGCCGCGAGCTGTCTGCGGTGACCGAGCCGCACGACGAGGCGGCGGTAGGTCGGCTGCGCGACGAACGCGACCATCGTACCGAAGGCGATCCCCACCCACAGCGGCGCCGCGATGCGCGCCACCATCAAGAACGACAAAAGCAGAAGCACGCCGAGCGCCAGGCGTCGGCCGCGGGCGGTCACCGGAGCCGCCGCGCTCTGCGCGACCTTCGGCAGCTCCTCGTCGATCTGCTGGCTGATGCGGCTCCGGTCCGACGGGGGCGGCGGATCGGAGGGGATGCGTGCGGTCACGTCGAATGCGATGGTACCCACCCGCCACCACCGCGCTATGAGCGTTCTCGAGATGGCCGCGCGATCCCACCCAATCATGTGGAGCTCGCTCCGCTCGGGCGCGTACCGGGGAGCGGTCCTCGTCGCGCTCGCGGCCGGGCCGCTGATCGGCGTCGCGCGCGCCGAGACGGCGCCGGCCGCGTCGTCGCCGGTGCCCGGCGCTGTCAAACCGCCGGGCACCGGCGCTGCCGAGCCGTCGGCCAGCGCCTCGGCCGTGCCGTCGTCGTCCACGCCCGCGCCCGGCTCCGCGTCGGCGATCCCGCTCCGCAAGCCGCCGCCGGAGCCGATCGAGGTCGAGATCATCGATCTGAGCCCCGATCACGACCCGCAGGCCTTCGCCTTCGGCGCGCAGCTCGGCGGCGGGTTCTTCGCGGTGAAGGAGGGCGGCCCCGGACAGGGCGCCGTCGACGTCGCGCTGGTCGTCGACATCGGGCTCGGACCGGGCGGAAAGCGCGCGCCGTGGACCCTCGAGCCGTGGATCGCCTTCGCGATCCCGATCAACGTCTTGATCGAGCAGGCGGGCCAGCCGAACCGCTTCACCGAGGTGGGCGCCCGCGTGGTGCACCGCTGGACCGACGGGCTGTTGGCCAACAAGTGGGTCTCGCTCGGCGTCGGCGCCGTGTGGACCGCCACGCGTCAGTCGTCCGGGTTCTACGATCCGCGCCGCCTGTGCGTGAGGGACGAGGCGCTCGCGGCGCGCGAGGGCCTCGACTGCAGCCGCACGGGCGGCATCTCGCCGGGCGCGCTCGTCGACGTCGGCTTCGGCCTCCACGAGTGGGTCGTCCGCCGCGCGCGCTGGGGCTTCGGCGCGCGCGTCCCCGTGCAGATCTCGGCCTTCCCCGGCGTGGCGGTGATCGGCTTCTTCTACGCGCAGATCGGCACCGCGCTCTGAGGCTTTGCGCGACCCGCGCAAAAGCGGTACGAGGACCGTTCGCGATGCGCGTGCGAAGGAGCATCACCAAGAGCAGGGCGTGGGGGCTCGCGCTGCTCGGCGTCCCGCTGTTCGTCGCGTGCTCCGACGCGGGCGCGCGCGGACCGGTGACCCTCAACCCGAAGGGGTGCGCCGCGGTCGACGCCGGCGCCCCGTATCCCCCCTGCCCGTACGGTATCAACGAGGGCGAGGCGATCGAGAACGCGACATTCGTCGGCCGCCGGGGCGGCCTCGACACTCCGCGCGAGAACATCGATCTCGCGAGCTACCACGCGATGCGCGCCCGCGGCAGCCGTTACCTCGTGCTCAACGTGGCGGCCTTCTGGTGCTCGCCGTGCAAGGAGGAGGCGCGCGAGATGCAGGCGCACATCGTGCCCGCGTACGCTCCGCGCGGCGTCGCCTTCCTCAGCGTGGTGCTGCAGGACGAGAGCCGTAGGCCCGCGACCGACGACAAGGTCGACACGTGGATCCGCGCCTTCCGGCTCACCTTCCCGGTCGTGCGCGATCCCGACGCGTACGTCACGCGGTTCTTCGACCCGGCCTCGATGCCCCTCAACATGATCATCGATCTCGAGACGATGAAGATCGAGCAGAAGGTCATCGGCGCCGATCTCCGCCGCGTCACCTCGACGCTCGACACGCTCCTCTCCAAGCCGCCTCTCGGCGCGCCAAGCTCAGGTGGATGAAATGAAGAAGCTCCTCGCCCTCGGCCTCCTCTCGTCCCTCGTCGCCTGCAGCGGTGCCGGAGGAGGCGCGTCCTCCGCCAGCGCGACGTCCATGGCCCCCGCGGACGAGAGCAGCAACGTGAGCGACTTCACGCTCACCGACATCGACGGCAAGTCCGTCTCGCTCAGCGATCACCTAGGCAAGAAGGCCATCGTGTTGGACTTCTGGGCCACGTGGTGCAAGCCGTGCATCGCCGAGATGGCGCACATGCAGAAGGTCTACGAGGAGAAGAAGGATCAGGGCCTCGTCATCCTCGCCATCTCGATGGACGGCTCGGAGACCGAAGCGCAGGTCGCCCCGACCGCGAAGAGCAAGGGCTGGACGTTCCCCGTCCTCCTCGACAGCGAGACGCGCGCGACGAGCCTCTACAACCCACGCCGCGCCGCGCCGTACACGGTGATCATCGACCGCCACGGGAAGATCATCAGGAAGCGCGAGGGCTTCAACCCGGGCGACGAGGTCGAGATGATGAAGGACATCGAAGCCGCGATGAAGTAGCTTCCTCGCCCCGATGTCGCAGTCGCGGAGGATCGGTATCGGCGCTGTCGGTCTGCTGCTCGTGCTCTCGCACGGGGCGGCACGCGCCAAGGACATCGGCAAGCTCGATGGCTCTCCCTATCGCCTCGACGTCACCGAGACCGCGCTCCTCAACTGGCACGGCGACAACCTCAACGCCACGCGCCGCCTCGACGACAACTACGCCGAGTGGATCAACCGCTTCAACGTGCTCTGGGCGTGGAAGGCGTGGCAGGTCGGGCTGCGCATCGACTCGGTGAAGTACGCCGGTGCCCCCAGGCTGGCCGAGTTCCGCGATCCGGCCAACGGTTACTCGGCGGACGATCGCGCGCTGGCCGAGCAGCAGCTGCCGCACCGGTACCGTGACACGCTGCTCGTGCAGGGGAACCTGAGGCCCTCGACGCGCGATCCGTCCATCTGGCCGTCGAAGGTCTGGGTCTCGTACATCAAGCCGAAGTTCGAGCTGACGCTCGGCGACGCGTACGTGGCCTTCGGGCGCGGCTTCGTCCTCAACATCCGCAAGTTCGACGAGATCGGCGCCGACACGACGCTGCAGGGCGCGAAGGTGGTCGGGCGCGTCGGCAAGGTGACGCTGACCGGCGTGGTCGGCCTGTCGAACCCCACGCGCGTCGACGACGCGACCGGCACCAAGCTTGCCGACGCGCCGATCCGCTGCGAGGAGTCGACCGCGGCGACCTGCCGCGACGGCTGGGGTCTCCCGTGGCAGACGTGGAGCCGCGACTTCATCGCCGGCGCGCGCGCCGAGACGAAGATCGGCACGACGACCGTCGGCGTGCACGCCGCCGACATCCACCGTCGCGCGCGCGTCGACGATCCCACCGCGGGCAAGCAGCTGTTCACCAACGATCCGACGTTCGTGCGCGACGTGCTCGGCGTCGGCGCGAACCTCTCGGCCCCCAGGATCTCCGAGGCGTTCCCGCTCAACCTCTACTCCGAGATCGCCGTGCAGCGCCGCGTGCCGTTCGAGGACTCTCCCGACAAGGTGAGCAACGGCTACGCGGCCTACGCGGCGGCGAGCTACACCGCCGGCATCGTCACCACCTCGTTCGAGGGCAAGCACTACCGGCACTACAACCCGGTGCGGCTCAACGCCGACCGGTCGAAGTACGGCGCGTTCAGCGCGGTGCAGTACACCGCCAACCCCACCGTCGAGCTGATCACACAGGACTCGTTGTTCGACAACTCGTGCACCACCGGCGGTCGCGGGCGCGTCGACGTGAAGGTCACGAAGGCGTACACGCTGTTCGCGTCGGCCGGGCAGTTCGCCAACTGGGGCCTCGGGTGCGGCGCCGACCCGACCCTCGGCATCACGGCGAAGGGCGGGCTGCTCGATCGCCACGACATCACCGACCTCTACACCGGGTTCGACCTGCGCGCCGAGCACGGCAGCTACCTCACGGTGATGTTCGGCACGCGCCGCGAGACCAAGGACGTCAACGGCGACACCTACTACCGCGAGGGCTGGCTGCAGGCCAACGGCAGCCAGGTGATCACCGGACCGTACTCGGTCGAGGTCGACATGTGGCACCGCGATCGGTTCCAGAACGGCGAAGCGTGGCGCGAGGGCCAGACGTACCTCTCGCTGAAGTACGCGTCGCGCGGCGCGGTGGTCTTCGGCCACGAGTACTCGACGCGCGGCTCGCAGATCAACCCGAACCCCGAGAACCGGGGTCACGATCTGCTGCGTCCCCTTCGCATCTTCCCCTTCGACACCAACGGCGACGGCAAGAGCGACGTGCAGCACTTCCTCAACGTCGGCGGTCAGATCAAGTTCGGCGACGACGTCATCGTGCGATTCCTCTTCGGCGAGCAGCGCGCCGCGCTCAAGTGCGTCAGCGGCGTGTGCCGGTTCTTCCCGGCGTTCGCCGGCCTGCGCAGCGAGCTGATCATCCGCTACTGAGTCGCCGTGCTCGCGGACCGCCGATCACGCCGCGATCGACCGGCGGCCGGGGCGCGCGATCGCGTGCACGGGCAGATCGAGCAGCGAGCAGCCGAGCGCGAAGCCGGCGAGCGTGAGGCGCATGCGGAGGACGTCGAGGTAGCCCTCGCGGTGGAGGGCCGATAGCACCGAGCGGACCTCCGCGCGCGGCGCCTGCATCTGCTCGGTGAGCGAGTTCAGGTCGCTGCGGCGGCCCCCGATGTGGTCGCGGGTGATTACACGAACCAGCCGTTCGGCGAGCATCTGTCGGGAGATGTCCATGGCCCCTCCGGCGACGCCGGCGGGGCATCGCAGGTTGCTCTTCTGCAAAGAGATGACCAGGGCAGCGCCAGGGCTGCGGACATCGACGGCTGAGCAACGGCTGCTCGCCACGAACGTGGAAGGGGGTGGTCCCGCCGTGCGTGCGCGGACCGCACACAGTCTCCCCACGGGTTTTCCCGAGCCCCAGGTGCGCGCTCGGTGCGCGGTTCGTGCCGGGCGTCACGCAGAATTGCTCGTGGTGCGCGCGCAATACGCGCCGGAGCACGCGCCCGCGCTCACTCGAGGCGATGGGCGCCCGCGCTCACTCGAGCGGCTTGGTCTCGCCGGGCAGGGTGTCGCCCTCTTCGAGCTTGCAGCCGTCTTCCTTGGGCTCCGCGTTCTTCTGGCGGATGCCCTCCCAGGGGCTGCCCGAGTCGCTGGAGACATCGGCGCCGTATTCGCCCTTCACCTTGTGGCGGCCCTCGGCGTCGGGCGTCAGCACGAGGTACGCCGTGACGCGCTCGGGCGCGCCCGCGAAGCCGACGCGCTTCTGCGTCCAGTCGAACATCGCGACGTTCTCTTTGAGCGTGCCGGTGAAGGTGGCGCGCGCGTGCTTGTCCTCCGCGAGCCAGCAGCCGTGGAACTTGTCTTCGCCGCCGCTCAGCAGGATGTGCATCGTCCCGCGCGTGCCGGCCGTGTTGATGAACCACACGCCGTGCCACGACACGCCGGGCGGCAGGGTCTGCGGCGTGATCTTCGAGGCGGTCGGCCACTGCGGACTGCCGGGACCACCCCCGCTGCCGCTCGGGCAACCGGTGAGCGCGGTGGTGAGTGCCGCGGAGGTGAGGAGGGCGGCGGAGGCGAGGAGGGCGCGGAGTTGCATGGCGAAGCGAAAGGTAGCGCAAGCCGCGGCACGAGGGGAGTTCCTTGGCAGGGTCAGCGACCCGCGAACTTCCGGGAGCCCTCTTCCTTCCACCACGCGCGGTAGCGGCGCCACGCCTCCTCGCGCTCGGCCCGCGGGAGGTTCGCGTAGTAGCCGACGTAAACCTTGGTCGTCGCTTTCAGCTCGGCGCCCGCGGCCTCGCGCAGGGTGGCGCTCTCGGACAGGAGCGCGTCGATCAGCCACTCGATGCGCGACTCGGCGCCGTGCTGCGCGAGCCAGCTCGCCCAGGTCTGCCCGCGCGACGGCGGATCGGCGCGGGTGATCGTGACGAGCGCCTCGTGGCAGGCGCTCGCCAGCTCGGCCTCGCGCACGTCGACGCCGAAGACCAGGCCCTCGACGGCGCGTCGATCGCGCAGCTCGCCGAGCGCGTTCGCCGAGCGGATGCGCAGCGACATGCCGCCGCCGGGATCGAGGATGACGCCGACCAGCGGCTCGATGAGGATGTCGGCGGTCGCCGGCTCCGCCTCGAGCAGCGCGCGCGACGCCGCCCACGCGGCGCGCCGCACCGCGAGATCGTCGTCGACGACGCGCGGAACCAGGAGCGGCGCCGACTCGGCGTCGACCACCTCCGTGAGCAGCCAAGTCGCCCAGAAGCGCGTCTCGGGCAGCGGATCGCCGGTGCGCGCGAGGACGTCGCGCAGCCCGAGGCGGCCGAGGGCGCAGAGCAGCGACAGCAACGGTCCTGCGTCGGAGGGCCGCGGGACCTGCGTGATCGGCGTGGTGCGGTCGACGCGCGTGGGCCCGGGGAACCGGTCCATGATCGCCGGGAGCGCGGCGACGCCGAGCGCTCGCAGCTTCTCGGCCGCTTCTTCGGCGGCGGCGCTGCCCCGGATCGCCTTGCCGACCAGCGCGACGTGCTCGGACTCGATCGCGACGATCACCTTCGGGAGCTCGTGCTCGGCCGAGCGGCGCGTGGGCCGCGGCGGCTCGCGCGCGGTGTACACCTCGAAGCGCTCGCTCGGGCGCAGGGGCTTTCGTCCGCGATCGAGCTCGAGCAGCTCTTCGACCTCGTCGTCGCTGACCTCGGCGCTCTCGATCAGCTCCGGCTCGCTGGTCTGCCCCGCCCTCCTACGCTCTTCGGGCTCCTCGCGCGGGATCGGCGGCCCGAGCTGCTTTCGACCGGTGAGGTTGGGCGGCGGCGCCTGACGCGTGACGAGCTCGACGGGCGCGGCGGGCATCGGCCGCGCGACAGGCGTCGGCGGGGTCGGCGGGGTCGCGGGCGCGGCGAGCTCGCCCGAGCCGGTCGGCAGCGCGAGCGGCTGGGGTTCGGACGACTCGAGGAGCCGGAGGCCGGGGATGTCGTCGCTCGACGGCGTGCGCTCGAGGGCGATCCCGGTCGGCGCGTCGGGCGCGGACCGCGGGGGCTCGGAGCGCTTGGCGGGCGCGGCCGGCGCCCCCGTCGCGGCGGCCGCGGGCAACGCGCCGAGAGGGGTCGGCGTCGGCTCGTCGCGCATGATGCCGGTGGGCGTCGTCGGCCGCACGATCGGCTCGAGCGACGCGGCGCGCACACGCGGCTCGGGCGCGGGCGCTCGCTCGGGCGGCGGGCGGCTCGACGCACGCGCGCCGGCGAGCGCCTTCGCGAGCACGCCCGCGCGCTGCGCGACGACGTCGGGATCGATCTCGCGCGGCGGCGCCGACTCGCGCTTGGGCAACGGCACGTTCGGGACGCCCTTCTTGCGGAGGATGCGTCGCGCCAGCGCGGCACCGGCCTGCGCGACGACCGCGAACACCTCGGCGACGTCGACGGGAGAGATCGGCTCGCCGGCGTCGTCGGCGTAGAGCAGCGCCACCACGCGCTTGCCGACGACCACCGGCGCGACGACGACGTCGCCGTCGAGCGGCCGCTCGAGGTCGGCGGCGATCACGGCGTCGAGGCCGTCGTGCGGGCGCGCGCGGACGATCGACGCGCGCGTCTCGCGCGCCTCGGCGAAGAGGCTCGGCAGATCGAGCGGAACACCCATCTTCCGCAGGCGATCGCCGGACGCGCCGCCGCCGCCGGCGTCCCATCCTTCGGCGAGATCGTCGTGGACGAGGAACATCGCCACGTAGGCGAACCACTGCTGCGCGAACTCCAGCGCGGCGCCGAGGACCGCGTCGGTCGACTGCGGATCGGCGAACACCTTCTCGGCGTCGGCGCGCGTGAACGGGCCGCGACGGCGCTTGCTCGCGCCGGACGAGCGCTCTCCGCGCGCGTCCTTCACGAACGAGCGGAGCGCGTCGGTGCCCGCGCGCGCCGAGCGGATGGTGGTCGGCGGCGGACCTCGCGAGGCGCTGACGCTCGGAGTGGGCGTCGGCGTCGGTTCGGCCGGCGCTCCGGCCGCCTCCTGCACGGCCGGCGCGTCGGCCGGCTGCTGCGCCGGCGGCTCCGGCGGCCGCTCGGCCTCCTTCGCGGGCTCCCGCGGCGGCGCGTGCGCAGGCGCGTCGGAGACGTCGGGGATCAAAGAGCGGCGCGGCGGCGGCACCGACGTGTTGGCCGGGCTCTCGCCGTCGAGGATCGCGGCCAGCCGGCGCACGCGTCGATCCATCGGCACGCCGTAGATGTGCTCGAGCGCCTGCTGCAGCCGGACCATCGGCGCCACCTGCTGCACGATCGACGCGCCGAGGGCGCTCTCGATCTCCTCGACCGCGCTCTTGGCGAGCGGCTCGGCGAGCGCGATGACGATGGCGCCGCCGCGGATGGCGATGGGGACGAACCCGTGCTGCTCGGCCAGGCCGCGGCCAACGCGCGCGACCACGGCGCTGTCGGGCTCGGGCAGCGCGCCGAGCGGCGCCGCCGGCAGGCCCATCGCCTCGGCGAGCGCCGCCGTGAGCGCGGCCTCGTCGGTCTCGGGCGGGGGCGCGACGTCGAGCAGGTTCGTGACGACGTCGCCGCCGTAGAGCGTCTGGCGGGCGAGCGCCTCCTCGACCTGACGCATCGTGGCCAGGCGGCGTCGAACGACGAGAGAGCTGACCGTGGCCATCAAGGGGGACCGCGCAACCTCGGGCGTGGGCCCGTTTGCTGGCGCAACCTTCGCACAAAACACGACGGGACGGGGACTCGACGATGCGCCCGCCCTCCACTCGGGGAATCGGCCGGGGACCGGCCCTTGGAATGGTGCGACCGGTTGGGTCGTTTGCCACCACCGGGGTCCTGGCGTAGATCCCCCCGTTCCGCTCCCAATATCGGGACCGCGCGGACCACGCCGCCCACCTGTGAACATCGAACATGTCTGATGCCCCCCCCGCGGCCGATCGCCCCGATGCGGCCCCCGGGCCGATGTCTTCCGGGGACTCGAACCCCGAGCCCCCGCCTGCGCCCGCCGAGCCCGCCGCGCCAACTGCGCCGGCGATTCAGGCGAAGAAGCCGTCCTACCTCTTCCTGACGCTCCTCTCGGTGTTCGTCCTGGCGGCCGACCTCGGCTCCAAGTGGTGGGCCGTCAAGGCGCTCGAGAAGGACGGCTTCCGCCTCCCGGCGAAGGAGCTCATCAAGGGGCGCCTGTCGCTGGTGCTCGCGCGCAACCCGGGCGGCGCCTGGGGCATGTTCCACGATCAGCCCGAGAAGGTCCGCAAGCCCTTCTTCGTGGTCGTCTCGGTCATCGCGGTGATCGTGATCGTCGGCATGTACCGCAAGCTCGACCCGAAGCAGCACGCGCTGCGCTGGGGGCTGCCGCTGGTGCTCGGCGGCGCCATCGGCAACCTCGTCGACCGCGTGCGCTACGGCCAGGTCATCGACTTCATCGACGTCGTCTACTGGCACAACAAGGCCGGTCTCGAGCGGCACTGGCCGACGTTCAACGTCGCCGACATCGCCATCTGCATCGGCGTCGGCCTGATGGCCATCGACTTCCTGTTCCCGCACAAGCGCGCGGTGGCCCCGGCGAAGAGCGCGCGCGCGACGGGCAAGGTCGGAGGGCCCGTCAAGCCATCGGAGCCGTCGGAGCCCGCCAAGCCGTCGGCCTGACCGCGCCGCTGCAAGCGCCGCGTGCTACCGTCTGCGCGGCATGAAGCCCGAGCTCTTCAAGCAGTTCGGCGTCGCGTTCCCGTCCTATTTCGTCCTTCTCCTGACGGGGTTCGTCTTCGCGGGGATCGCCGCCGCGCTGACCACGCGCCGCGAGGGCCTCGATCCCGACGTGATGATCGACCTGAACCTCGCGATGCTGCTCGGCGGCGTCGCGGGCGCGCGCATCCTCCACGTGCTCGCCGACGGGTACTTCTGGGACTACGTGCACCTGTGCACCGACCCGGCGCGCGTCGACTGGAAGATCACCCAGGCGCAGTGCCTCTCGAAGACCGCGGGGTACGACGGCATCTGGGACGCGGCCAAGGCGGTCTGCCACCCGAAGTCGTCCGACTGCTTCGCGTGGGCGAGGTTCTGGGCCGGAGGCCTCACGTATTACGGCGGCTTCATCGGCGCGACGGCCGTCGCCATCCCGCTGCTGAAGCGCGATCGCTTCCCCTTCTGGAAGGCGGCCGACTACGCGGGCATCGCCATCGCCCTCGGTCTCGCGTTCGGCCGCATGGGATGCCTCCTCGCCGGCTGCTGCTTCGGCGCGCAGTGCGAGCTGCCTTGGGCGATGGCGTTCCCCGCGGGCAGCCCGGCGAGCGAGGCGCAGCACGACGCGCACCTCCTGGCGAGCAAGTACCTGGTCTCGCTGCCGGTGCACCCGACGCAGGTCTACGAGTCAGCGGCGTCGCTCGCGATCAGCGCGTTCTGTTGGTACTGGGTCAACCCGCGCAAGCGCTACGACGGCGAGGTGTTCGTCTGGTTCCTCGCGCTCTACGCGGGCGCGCGGTTCGTCCTCGAGATCCTGCGCCGCGACGCGCGCGGCGGGTGGATCGGCCTGTCGACCTCCCAGCTGATCGGCCTCGCGCTGATCGGCGCGGCGCTCGTGCTCCATCGCCTCCGCAAGCCGAGCGGCGAGCTTCCGCCGGAGCGTGCGGTAGAATCCGAGGCATGATGGTCCGCGTCCCCACGCTGCTCGCCACGTGCGCGCTGCTCGCCTGCAGCGAGGACCGCAGCCACCCGCCCAACGCCGGCGGCTGCAACGATCCGTCGTGCGCGCAGCCCCCCGGCCCGGGCGGCGGCGGCGGCGGCACCGACGCCGGCCGCGACGCGCTCGCCGACGCGACCGACGCGGTATCGGACGCCGGCGACGCCGCCGTCACCGCGATCGGGGCCGTCCGCCTGCTCACGCGGTTCACCGCCGACGTCGCGGGTGAGGCGGTGCGCACGGTCTTCGTCCGTGCGCCCAAGGTCGGTGGAGGGCTGGTCGAGGGCGACACCTCGGCCGGCACCTTCACGTTGCCGAACGTGCAGGCGACGATCGGCGGCCCCACCTGGCTGCAGGTCGTGACCTCGGGCGCGACGCGCGAGCTGCGCGGCATCGACGGCGTGCAGCTCGGCTCCGGCACGGCCGAGCTCGCGCTCTTCGACAACACCCTGCCGCAGAGCACGTGGATCACGCTCGGCGTCGGCACCCCCTACCCGGCGGGCGCGGCCACCGTCGTCGTGCACGTGCACGATTTCAAGACCGGCGCGCGCAAGCCGGGCGTCACCGCGGCCGCGTTCGGCGACGGAAAGGGCCCCTTCTACGACGACGGCGCCGACACGTCGGCCAGCGCCAAGGCGACCGGCGCGCGCGGGACCATCGTCTTCCTCGGCATCACGCCGTCGAGCCTCTTCAACCTGACGCTCTCCGACGCCACCAAGACCTACTCGACGGTCACCATCCCGCTCGGGGCCAACGCCGTCAGCTGGATCGCGCTCGGTCTCGAGTAGCCGCGCGCGCCTCTTTCGGCCCGCGCGGGGATCGGGCACGACGGCGAGATGCTCGTGCTCGATGGCAAGGAAATCGCCGCTGCGGTCCGTCGAGAGGTCGCGGCGGAGGTCGAGAAGTTCAGGCAGCGCCACGGCCGCGTGCCGTCGCTCCACGTGATCCTCGCGGGCGAAGATCCCGCGTCGGCGGTCTACGTGCGCAACAAGGAGAAGGCGGCCAAGGAGGTCGGCATGGACGGCATGGTCCATCGCCTCCCGGCGAGCGTCTCCGAGGGCGAGCTCGCCGCGCTCGTGAAGCGGCTCTGCGACGACCCGGGCGTCGACGGGCTGCTCGTCCAGCTGCCTCTGCCCAAGGGCATCCGCGAGCAGGCGGTCCTCGACCTCGTCGATCCGAAGAAGGACGTCGACGGCTTCCACCCGGTGAACGCGGGCCTCCTCGCCTCCGGGCGCCCCGGCCTCGTGCCGTGCACGCCGCTCGGCTGCATGCGCATGATCGACGAGGCGAGCAAGTACCTGAAGTTCGACCTCGCCGGCGCGCGCGCGGTGGTGGTGGGTCGCAGCAACATCGTCGGCAAGCCGGTCGCGCAGCTCCTGCTCGCGCGACACGCGACGGTCACGATGGCCCACTCGCGCACGCGCGATCTGCCCGGGGTCTGCCGCGAGGCCGACGTGCTCGTCGTCGCCGTCGGCAAGGCCGAGATGATCGACGACCGCCACGTGCGCGACGGCGCCATCGTCATCGACGTCGGCATCAACCGCGTCGACGCCGGCGAGGGCAAGTCCAAGCTGGTCGGCGACGTGCACTACGCCAAGGCCTCGCAGCGCGCCGGCGCGATCACGCCGGTGCCGGGCGGCGTCGGCCCGATGACGATCGCCTACCTGCTGCAGAACACCGTCCGCGCCGCCTCGCTTCGTCTCGAGGGTGCATGAACCGAGCAGGGGGGCCACCGACGCCGCGTCCGCGCCGACGGTCGCGCTCCCCTCGCTGCGCGTCTCCCCGGGCGCGGTGATCGCCGATCGCTACGAGGTCCTCGCGCCGCTCGGCGAGGGCGGGATGGGCGCGGTCTTCCGCGTGCTCGATCGCGAGCTGCGCGAGGAGATCGCCCTCGAGCTCCTCCGCGCCGAGATCGCCGACGCGCCGGGCATGCTCGAGCGCTTCCGGCGCGAGGCGAAGCTCGCGCGTCGGGTCACCCACCCCAACGTCGCGCGCACGTTCGATCTGGGCAGCTGGAACGGCGCGCCAGCCGCACCGGCGCGGTCTGGGAGGAGGCGCTCCCCCCCGCCCGGGCGATGACCGAAGATCGCTTCTGGCCCGGCGCCGTCGCGATGTTCGAGGAGCTCGCCGAGCGGGCGCGCGCCGCGCCGCAGCACCGCGCCTTCATGCTGGCGCTCGCCGCCGAGTACTTCGGCGCGTTCGATCGGCGCGACGAGGCGCTGCGGGCGATCGAGCAGGCGGCCGAGCTGCCGCTCATCGACCTGTCGTGGCTCGATCGGTGCCCGTCGCTCGCGTGCGTACGCGACGACCCGCGCTTCGTGAAGGCGCGGGCGAAGGTCGCCGCGCGCGCCGCCGCCGTGTGGGCCTGATCGTCCCGTCGACGTGACGCCGTGGGGAGGTCGCTCCCCGCGCGAGGGCGCGCGGGCGCGCGGACTCCGGGAAATCCCGCACGGCACGGCGCTGGCTATGGGCCGTCCGCATGCGAGCCCACCTCTCCACGCTGTTCGTCCCGACCTGCCTGCTGTTCGCGAGCTGCGCCGCCCCGACGGCCGAGGACGACGTGCGGGAGGCCGAGGGGATCACGCCCGGCGTGTTCTACGTCCTCGAGGCCAAACACAGCGGCAAGGTGCTCGACGTCGCCGGCGCCTCGACCGCCGACGGCGCCAACGTGCAGCAGTGGTCGCGCAACGGCTCGGCCGCGCAGCAGTGGCGCTTCGATCCGGTCGGCGACGGCTGGTACGTGATCCGCGCGCGCGTCAGCGACAAGGCGCTCGACGTGAAGGATCGCGCCACCTTCGAGGGCGCGAACGTCCAGCAGTGGGGCTACGTCGGCGGGGCGCACCAGCAGTGGCGGCTCGAGGACGCGGGCGGCGGCTATCACTACCTCCGCGCGCGCCACAGCGGCATGTACCTCGACGTCGCGTGGGCCGGGAAGAACGACGGCGCGAACGTCGCGCAGGTGAAGTTCTACGGCAGCGACGCGCAGAAGTGGAAGCTCGGGCCGGCGACGACGGTCAGCGGATCGGCGATCGCGGCAGGCGACTACGAGCTGCGGATGCTCCACAGCGGCAAGTGCCTCGACGTCCCCGGTTCGAGCGGCGCCGACGGCACGAAGCTCCAGCAGTGGACGTGCAACGGCAGCGACGCGCAGCGGTTCCGCGTGAGCCCCGTCACGGATGGAGGCGGCGGCGCGTGGCGCATCGTCAACGTCGCGAGCGGCAAGGCGCTCGACATCACCGACGTCAGCGTCGCGCCCGGCGCGCGCCTGCAGCAGTGGGGCTGGGGCGGCGGCGCGAACCAGCGCTTCGCGATAGAGCCGAACGGTGACGGCACCCACCGCATCCGCGCGCGGCACAGCGGCCTGGTCCTCGACGTCTGGAGCGGGTCGACGGCCGACGGCGCCCCGATCGTGCAGTGGCCCGCGCACGACGGCGGCAACCAACGCTTCCGCTTCGTCCCGGCGAAGACGACCGGCGGTCCTGGCGGCCCGACCGATCCCGGCCCCACGACGCCGTCCGGCTGGAAGCTCGCGTGGTCCGACGAGTTCGACGGCGCCGGCCTCCCCGATGCGAGCAAGTGGTCGTACGACGTCGGCGGTCACGGCTGGGGCAACGGCGAGGCGCAGTTCTACACCGACAAGCGCCTCGAGAACGCGCGCCTCGAGGGCGGTCGGCTGATCATCGAGGCGCGTCGCGAGTCGTACGGCGGCAAGGCGTACACGTCCGCGCGCCTGGTGAGCCGCGGCCGCGGCGACTGGCTGTACGGCCGCTTCGAGATCCGCGCGAAGCTCCCCGGCGGTCGCGGCACCTGGCCGGCGATCTGGATGCTGCCGACCGACTGGAAGTACGGCGGCTGGCCGAACAGCGGCGAGATCGACATCATGGAGCACGTCGGCTTCGACCCAGGCCGCATCCACGGCACGGTGCACACGCAGGCGTACAACCACACGATCGGCACGCAGAAGGGCACGAGCCTCCCGGTCGCCGACGCGACCAGCGCGTTCCACGTCTACGCGGCCGAGTGGAGCCCCGAGCGCATCGAGATCTTCGTCGACGGCACGAAGTACTTCTCGTTCGCCAACGAGCACACCGGCTCCGCGACGTGGCCCTTCGACCAGCGCTTCCACCTCATCCTGAACATCGCCGTCGGCGGCAGCTGGGGCGGCGTGAAGGGCATCGACGACGGCGCGTTCCCCCAGCGGATGGAGATCGACTGGGCGCGCGTCTACCAGCGTTGAGGCTCTCGCCCAGTCGTCAGTCGTCAGTCGTCAGTCGTCAGCCACGACACAGCTCGAGCGTTCGGCCGATGTCGTCGCACCGACGACTGACGACTGACGACTGACGACTGACGACTGACGACCGGACGACAACGGCGTCGAAGCGGTCCGTGCCGACACGAAGGCCCGCGTCACTTCAAGATCTTGTCGAGCACCGCGTCGAGGGCGTCGAGCGAGGCGTAGTGCACGGCGATCTCGCCCTTGCCGCCCTGATCGCGCACCTCGCAGCGGGTGCCGAGGGCCAGCGAGAGGCGCCGCTCGAGATCGCGCACCGACGCGCTCTTCTGCGCCGGCTTGTCGGGCGTCGGTTCGGCGCCGGCGCCGCGCGTCTGCCGCGCGAGCTGCTCGGTCTGCCGCACGCTCAGCCGACCGCGCACGACCTTGTCGGCGAGCTTCTGCAGCTCGGCGTCGTCGCCCACCTGCAGGAGCGCGCGCGCGTGGCCCTCGGTGAGCTCGCCCTTCATCACGCGCTCGCGGACCGTCGGCGGCAGCCGCAGCAGGCGGAGCGAGTTCGCGATCGTCGTGCGGTCCTTGCCGATGCGCTCGGCGAGCCGCTCCTGCGTGTAGCCGTGCTCCTTGATCAGGCGGTGGAACGCCTCGGCGAGCTCGATCGGGTTGAGGTCCTCGCGCTGGACGTTCTCGATCATCGCCAGCTCGAAGGCGGCGACGGGCGAGACGTCCTTCACGACGACGAGCACGTCCTTGAGGCCCGCGCGCTGGGCGGCGCGCCAGCGACGCTCGCCGGCGATCAGCTCGTAGCGATCGCCCATCGCGGGCGGCGCGCCGGTCACCGGCGGGAGCTTGCGCACGACCAGCGGCTCGAGCAGCCCGACCTCGCGGATCGACTGCGCGAGCTCCTCGAGCGCGCGCTCGTCGAAGTGCTGGCGCGGCTGCCCCTTCATCGGGACCACGCGCTCGATCGGGCAGGTGAACACGCTGCGCTCGCCGAAGCCCGCGGGCGCCTTGTCGGCCGACACCGGCAGGAGCGCGTCGAGGCCGCGCCCGAGCGCGCGGCGCGGCTCGGCCTTCTCGCTCACGACTCCTCCGCGGCGTCGTCATGCTCGAAGGTCTCGCCGCGCTGCTTGGCGAGGTACTCCTTGGCGAGCGCGAGGTACGCCTCGCAGCCCTTGGCGCGCGCGTCGTAGAGCAGGATCGGCTTGCCGTGCGACGGCGCCTCGCTCAGGCGCACGTTGCGCGGGATGAGCGTCTTGTAGACGTCGAAGTGCTTCTTGACCTCTTCGGCGACCTGCTGCGCGAGGTTGTTGCGCGGGTCGAACATGGTCAGCACGATGCCGTCGAGCTCCAGCGTCGGGTTGAGCCCGCGCTTGACGCGATCGATGGTGTCCATCAGGTACGTCAGGCCCTCGAGCGCGTAGTACTCGCCCTGCAGCGGCACGAGCACGCGCGTCGCGGCGACGAGCGCGTTCACGGTGAGCAGGCCGAGCGACGGCGGGCAGTCGACGAAGATCTGCTCGTAGACGGTGCCGCGCGCGGCCGCGTCGGCGAGCACGCGCGCGAGGCGCACGTAGCGATCGGGCGCGTCGACCAGCTCGACGTCGACCGCGACCAGATCGCGCGTGGCGGGCAGCACGTCGAGCTTGGGCACCGCCGTGTGCACGACCACGTCCTCGAGGCGCGCGGTGCCGATCAAGCACTCGTACACCGAGCGCTGCGCCGACCGCGGCGGCACGCCGACGCCGCTGGACGCGTTGCCCTGCGGATCCATGTCGACGATGAGCGTCGGCACCTCGGCGACGGCGACGGAGGCCGCGAGGTTCACGGCGGTGGTGGTCTTGCCCACCCCGCCCTTCTGGTTGACCACCGCGACGATCGACATCGGACCTCGACCTGGCGGGGGGTATCGCGCGCCGGATCGTGACGCAATCGCTCGCGACCGGCGCGGTGCGCCCGCGCAGGGAAACGTCGAGAGAACGCGTCGTTCGCACTTTCTTGGACCTCGACGCGACTCTGTGAGAGGGTGTGCGCAGATGTAGGTGCACGTATGACGAACCAGCGCCGCAGCCGATTCCTCGATGTCCTGACCGCCGATGACGACCGTTCGCTCGCGCGGGTCCTGGAGACCGGGTTCTGGCGGGCGCGCACCGACGCGACCGAAGCGAAGGTCATCGACCTCGCCGCCCGTCGCCGGGCGCATCCCGGCGCCCGCTTCGCACCATCGCGAGCCTCGTAGATCGCCCCCCGCCTCCCCCGTCCACCCCTTAGCCGCCGCAGGTGAATCGATGCGTCCCAACTTCTACCGCAGCTTCGAGGAGTTCGAGCGTGAGGAGCTCCGCCCCGGCAACCGGATCGGCTTCTCCCTCGACGACCTCATCGAAGAGACCGCCTTCGACGGCGAGCTCCACTTCGAAGAGGAAGAGGAGTGAACGCTCCCCCACCAGGACTTTTCATAAGTAGCTTATCTTAAGTACTTCGCACGGTCTCGTCCCGTCGCCCCGGTGGTCGCCTCCCACCGGGGCGATTTCTTTTTGTGGTCGTCAGTCGTCCGTCGTCAGTCGTCAGCCCGGGGAGGCGTCCGGAAGGGTCGCCGAGGCTCGGCTCCGCCTCGGCTGATGACGGACGACTGGAGACCGACGACCGGGCCCGCGCGAGCAGCGATCCGGACCGCGCCCGCATCAGCGGCGAGGCCGGTTGACATACCCGCGCCCCACGACCAAGGTTCCGCCCCCCTCGGGCCCGCCCGGGGGCCAACCCGAAACCGCGCGCAGGTGCAAGTGGAAGCCATGGAAGTCCAGGTCCAGCAGCTCACCCCCGTCCTCATGGAGTTCTCGGTCACGGTGGAGACCGATCGGGTCAAGAAGGAGATGGACCGGGCCTTCGGCGATCTGCAGAAGAAGGCGCGCGTGAAGGGCTTCCGCCCGGGCAAGGCGCCGCGCGAGGTGCTCGCCCACCTGTACGGCGGCGCGGTGCTCAACGACGTCGCCAGCAAGCTGGTCGACGAGACGCTCAACCGCGCGCTCGCCGACAAGAACGTGCAGCCGCTCTCGCAGCCGCGCATCGAGGTCGAGTCGGCGTCGGCGACCGCGGAGCTCAAGTACAAGGCCCGCTTCGAGGTGAAGCCCGACATCGCGAACCTCAAGTGGGAGGGTCTCGAGGCCGAGAAGCCGAAGCTGGCCGTCTCCGACGACGACGTCCAGAAGACGGTCGAGGGCCTGCGCAAGGCGCACGCGACGCTCGTCGCGGTCGAGCGCGAGGCGATGGACGGCGATCTCGTCTCCATCGACTTCAGCGCGTCGGTCGACGGCAAGCAGCTCGATTCGGGCAAGGGCGTGAGCGCCGAGCTCGGCGAGGGCAAGCTCGTCAAGGATCTCGAGGACGCGCTCCGCGGCCTGAAGGCCGGCGACAACAAGGACGTCGACGTCCATTTCGGCGCCGATCACGCCAACCCGTCGCTCCGCGGCAAGACCGCGAAGTTCTCGATCGAGCTGAAGGAAGTGAAGGAGCGCAAGCTCCCCGAGCTCGACGACGAGTTCGCCAAGGACGTGGGCGAGTTCGAGAACCTCGCCGCGCTCCGCGACGACACCAAGAAGAAGCTCGAGAAGCAGCTCGCCGATCAGGCCGAGCAGACGCTCGTGACGAACCTGGTCGCCGCGCTCGTCAACGCGAACCCGGTCGAGGCGCCGCCGACGCTGGTGCAGCAGCAGATGCAGCTCACCCTCCAGGAGCTGCGTATGCAGGCGCGCCGCTCCGGCCAGAACCTCCAGATGAGCGCCGAGCTCGAGCGTCAGCTGCAGGTCGACAGCGAGGTGAAGGTCCGCGCCGGCCTCCTGATGGCCGAGATCGCCAAGCTGAACAGCATCACCGTCGACGACAAGGACCTCGAGAAGGGCCTCGAGGAGCTCGCGCAGGAGACCGGCAAGAACGTCGCGCGCCTCCGCGCCGAGTACCGCGATCCGCAGCGCCGCCAGATGCTGATCGGGATGATCCTCGAGGACAAGGTCCTCGACCTCCTGATCGGCAAGGCGAACGTGAAGGAAGTCGAGCCGAAGACCGAAGGCTGATCCGAGTCGTCAGTCGTCAGTCGTCAGTCGTCAGCACGCCGCGGTCATCCGACGCGCGGCGTGCGCCGTTTTGGAGCGTGCGCCCCCTTCCGCGTTCGCCCCCGCGCCCCCCCGTTCGCCAGCGCCTCCGCCTCCGCGTTCGCCTCCGCGTGCGCGTTCGCGTTCGCTTCCGCATCCGCGTTCGCTTCCGCGTTCGCTTCCGCGTTCGCTTCCGCGTGCGCGTTCGCGCCCGCTCGGTCACGTCCGGTCGCAACCGCCCCCCTCGGTCTCGCAGCGCTTGGCCCGAAACTCCGCTTACTGGTCGCGCGCCGAAACCCGGTCTAGGGAGACGTCATCCCTTTCAAGCGCCCGAACCTTTCGGAGGAGCCGTGAGCAGCAAGCGATTCATCACCCGCCGCGACGAAGCGATGAGCGTCCTCGAGCGCGAGAGGGACTTCATCCCGTACCCGACGATCATCGAGACCACCCACCGCGGCGAGCGCGCGATGGGCGTCTTCGATCGGCTCCTCAAGGACCGCATCGTCTTCCTCGGCACCGAAATCAACGACGACGTCGCCAACATCGTCATCGCGCAGCTGCTGTTCCTCGAGAGCGAAGATCCCGACAAGGAGATCATGCTCTACGTGAACTCGCCCGGCGGCGTGGTCACCAGCGGCCTCGCGATCTTCGACACCATGCAGTACGTGCGCTGCGCCGTGTCGACGACCTGCCTCGGGCAGGCGGCGTCGATGGGCGCGGTCATCCTCGCGGCCGGCCAGAAGAGCCGTCGCTTCGGTCTGCCGAACTCGCGCATGCTCATCCACCAGCCGCTCGGCGGCGTGCGCGGTCAGGCGACCGACATCGAGATCCACGCCCGCGAGATCCTCGCGCTCAAGGAGCGCCTCACCGACATCCTGCAGCAGGCGACGGGGCAGGACCGCAACAAGCTCAGGCAGGACATGGAGCGCGACTTCTACATGAGCGCGCCCTCCGCCAAGGAGTACGGCCTCATCGACGAGGTCGTGCAGCCGAAGAAGGTGCTCGGAAAGACGGGAGACAAGCCGGCCTCCAAGTGACCAAGTGTACGGGTGCGCAGGAGCGAGCCCGCCTCCACCGCTCAAGCTTCGCGGTGCGCCACTTGCGCCGCGGCCCGGCGCGCCCCACGTGTGAGGCTCGGGTCGCTCCGGCGCGACCGTCGAAGCGCGAGCCGAGAGCGCCGCTGCGGCATCTGCCGTAATGGCGAACGCGACGACTGGAACTTGAAGGTACCTGACCGGGGGGGTACCTTTTCGGACTGAAAAAGCAGCGCCCGAGCATGCGCTCGGTCAGGCTCGAGAGGGAACGTGGAACGACGGCGCGACGGAGATCACGGGAACGGCAATCTCAGCTGCTCCTTCTGCGGAAAGGGCCAGCGTGAGGTCAAGAAGCTCATCGCCGGTCCAGGTGTCTACATCTGCGACGAGTGCATCGGCCTCTGCAACGACATCATCGCGGAGGAGGTCGACAAGGACGAGCCGTTTGCGTCCTCGACGCCCGTCCCGAAGCCGAGCGAGATCAAGTCGGTCCTCGACGACTACGTGATCGGCCAGGACCGCGCGAAGAAGATCCTCGCGGTCGCGGTGCACAATCACTACAAGCGCATCGAGAGCAAGGTCGCGCAAGACGACGTCGAGCTCTCGAAGAGCAACATCCTGCTCCTCGGGCCGACCGGCTCCGGCAAGACGCTCCTCGCGCAGACGCTCGCGCGCATCCTCAACGTGCCGTTCGCGATCGCCGACGCGACCACCCTCACCGAGGCCGGCTACGTCGGCGAGGACGTCGAGAACATCATCGTCCAGCTGCTGCAGAACGCCGACCACGACGTCGAGCGCGCGCAGCGCGGCATCGTCTACATCGACGAGATCGACAAGATCTCGCGCAAGAGCGACAACCCGTCGATCACGCGCGACGTGTCGGGCGAGGGCGTGCAGCAGGCGCTCCTCAAGATCATCGAGGGCACCGTCGCCAACGTGCCGCCCAAGGGCGGCCGCAAGCACCCGCAGCAGGAGTTCCTCCAGGTCGACACGACCAACATCCTGTTCATCTGTGGCGGCGCGTTCGTCGGGCTCGATCAGATCATCCAGCGCCGCATCGGCCAGCAGTCGCTCGGCTTCGGCGCCGACATCAAGTCGAAGGACGCCTTCAAGCTCGGCGATCTCCTGGTGCAGACCCAGCCCGAAGACCTCCTCAAGTTCGGCCTGATCCCCGAGTTCATCGGCCGGCTCCCGGTCATCGCGACGCTCCACGAGCTCGACGAAGACGCGCTGATCGACATCCTCACCAAGCCGAAGAACTCGCTGGTGCGTCAGTACCAGAAGCTCTTCGAGATGGACGGCGTGAAGCTCAAGTTCACCAAGGGCGCGCTGCAGGCAGTCGCCCGCGAGGCGCTGTCGCGCAAGAGCGGCGCGCGCGGTCTCCGCGCCATCCTCGAGAACTCCATGCTCGACATCATGTACGAGGTCCCCTCGCGCACGGGCATCAAGGAGGTCGTCATCAACGAGGAGGTCATCCTCCGCGGCGAGCAGCCCTTGATCGTCTACGCGAAGGAAGCGTCGTCGGCCTGATTCACCGGTCGCGGCGACGCGGGTGACCCGCGCTCACGTCGGGTGGCTCTCGCGGCGCGGCAGCTGCTGCGGGATCGATCCGCGCGAGGTGCGCCCCAGCGCGCCCGGGGCCCGCGAAGCGCGCAGCACGGGGACCGGCGTCAGCGAAGGCTGCGTCGTCCCCAACGGCCCGTAGGTCGCGTCGAACGTGCGCTCGTGATCCTCGCGCCGCAGCACCATGCCGACGATGAACGTGGCGGCGCCGAGGAACGCCGACCAGGCGCCGAGCAGCCAGACCGTGACGATCTCGCCGAGGCGCGGCGTCATGATGAGCGCGGCCGCCGCGATCAACGAGACGACCGCGAGCGCGGCGAGCACGCGCGGCGTCGCGAGGTGCCGGCGCACGCGGAGGGCCGTCGCGCCCTCGAGCAGGCCCACCGTGGCGATCCACGAGGCGATGAGCCAGGCGACGACCGTGAGGCTGCGGAACGGGGCGACGAGGCCGACGACGCCGAAGGCGATGCCGATCGTGCCCTCGATGGTGAGCGCCCACGGCCGCTCCGACGGCGGCGAGCCCATCGTCGCGCCGATCGCGAGCGCGCCCTCGGCGATGGCGAACACGCCGAAGATGCGAGCGAGCGAGACCGGTGACGCCTCCGACCAGGCGAAGACGATCATCGCGAACGTGAGCGCGATCGCGCCGCGCATCACGAACGCCCACCAGTTGCGTGAGAGCGACGCTTCCATGTGTCTCCGGTTCACCCCCACCGCACGTGGTGCACGCGAGGTGCCGCGACGGCGCGCGGGATCGTCGTGGTCTCTGGTGTCCTCCGAGCGAGCTGGTCTGCACGCCCTCGGGTTCCCACCTCGTCCGCACGTCCGCACGTCCGCACGTCCGCACGTCCGCACGTCCGCACGTCCGCACGTCCGCACGTCCGCACGTCCGCACGTCCGCACGTCGGCGCCGCGCGTCGGCGCCGCGCGCCTCCAGCGCGGTTGCTCGTCGGCCGATTCGTGGCCGATCCATCGCCGCTCGGCGTTCACCTCCTCGGGCGTCTCGCCCTTGCACGCGACCGTGCCAGCGAAGGCGAGCGCGACGGCAGCCGCGATCGCGACCATCGTACGGACGTGGTTCCTGAAGTCCTCCGTTGTGCGGAGTCCTTTTCGACGCTCGTGCCACGCTCGCCACCGAAGAGCGTGCCTGGCTCCGGCTGGCGCGGATCGCGCATTGCCAACAACTCGTGCGGCGAACGATCGCGGCGATGCTCCTCTCGGCGCTCTGCGTCGCGGTAGCGTGCGCCGGCGCAAAGGGCGCCGGCACGGGCGCAGGCGCCGCCGGCGGAAAAAGCGGCGCGGGGGCGACCACGCCGGTCGGCAGCGCCGACCAGGGCAAGGGCGTGTCGCTGACCGGTGAGGTCCCGTACGACGAGCGTCACGATCCGTCGGGTTGGAGCGGTCAGTCGTCGCCGGGCGGCATGGGTGGCGGGCCGGCACCCCAGAAATCGACGAGCGCGCCTTCTGCGCAGCCTCCTGCGCAAGCGGACGCGGCGCCTGCTGGAACGAGCGCCTGGCCGACCACCCCGGCGCCGACGACGAGCACCAAGACCGCCTCTCCCTGGCCGCCGGCATCGACGAACGGGTCGACGACCGTCAAGAAGCCGACCAAGAAACCGGACGGGAAGCCGACGAAGCCGACCAAGCCGACGCCGAGCGCGGCGCCGCCGGCGAAAGAGCTCGACACCACGCCCCCGTCCAAGGATCTCCAATTCTGACCTCAGCCAAGGAATGTCCTGCTTGACGCAGGTACCCGCTCCTTCATCCTGTGGCCACGAAACGGGGGACCATTGGCGGTCCCATAGCCGTCACGCCGGGGACACCGCTCGATGTTCTTCAAGAACGATCCGAATTCGCCGAACGATGGGAGCTCCAAGGGCCGTCGCGTGCTGCCGCTGCTCCCGCTGCGCGACATCGTGATCTTCCCGCACATGGTCTCGCAGCTGTTCGTGGGCCGCGAGAAGTCGATCAGCGCGCTCGACGAGGCGATGAATCGAGGCAAGGAGATCTTCCTCGTCGCGCAGAAGAACGCGAAGACCAACGACCCTGGTGAGGGCGACATCTACCAGGCCGGCACGATCGGCGCGGTGATGCAGCTGCTGAGGCTCCCCGACGGCACCGTGAAGGTGCTCGTCGAGGGCAAGCGCCGCGCGCGCATCAAGAAGTTCGTCGCGAGCGAGTCGTGCTTCCTCTGCGAGGTCGAGGAGGTCACCGAGACGTGCGACGTGCGCGTCGAGGTCGAGGCGCTGATGCGCCAGGTGCAGGCCACCTTCGAGACCTACGTGAAGTTGAACAAGAAGGTTCAACCCGAGATCCTGATGACGGTGCAGACGATCGACGACCCGGCGAAGCTCGCCGACACGATCGTCGCCAATCTGCCGACCATCAAGCTGCCCGACCGCCAGGGCCTCGTCGAGATGGAAGATCCGGCCAAGCGGCTCGAGCGCCTGCTCGAGCTGATGCAGGCCGAGATCGAGATCCTGCAGGTGGAGCGGAAGATCCGCAGCAGGGTCAAGAAGCAGATGGAGAAGTCGCAGAAGGAGTACTACCTCAACGAGCAGATGCAGGCGATCCAGAAGGAGCTCGGCGGCGAACGCGACGAGCTCCGGAACGAGATCGCCGAGATCGACGAGAAGCTCAAGACGAAGCAGCTCTCGAAGGAGGCGCAGGGTCGCGTCAAGAAGGAGCTGAAGAAGCTCAAGGCGATGCACCCGACGAGCGCCGAGGCGACCGTCGTCCGCAACTACATCGACTGGATCCTGTCGCTCCCCTGGGAGGACAAGAGCGAGGAGTCGTTCGATCTCGCCGCCGCCGAGGCGGTGCTCGACGAGGATCACTACGGTCTGCGTCGCATCAAGGAGCGCATCCTCGAGCACCTCGCGGTGCAGGCGCTCACGCGCCGCCTGAAGGGGCCGATCCTCTGCTTCGTCGGGCCGCCCGGCGTCGGCAAGACCTCGCTCTGCAAGTCGATCGCGCGCGCGACGGGTCGCAAGTACGTGCGCATGTCGCTCGGCGGCGTGCGCGACGAGGCCGAGATCCGCGGCCACCGCCGCACGTACATCGGCGCGATGCCGGGGAAGATCATCCAGTCGCTCAAGAAGGTGGGCACCAACAACCCGCTCTTCCTGCTCGACGAGATCGACAAGATGTCTTCGGACTTCCGCGGCGATCCCGCGGCGGCGCTGCTCGAGGTGCTCGATCCGGAGCAGAACAACGCGTTCAACGATCACTACCTCGATCTCGACTACGACCTCTCCGACGTGATGTTCATCACGACGGCGAACTCGCTGTCCGGCATCCCGGTCCCGCTGCAGGACCGCATGGAGATCATCCAGCTCTCCGGCTACACCGAGTTCGAGAAGCTGAACATCGCGGTCAAGTACCTCGTGCCCAAGCAGCTGCGCGAGTGCGGCCTCGCCTTCGATCCGGAGAACCCGCCTGCGCACGGCAAGAAGGTCCAGGTCGACATCACCGAGGGCGCGATCCGCACGATCATCCACCACTACACGAAGGAGGCCGGCGTGCGCTCGCTCGAACGCGAGATCGCCAGCGTCTGCCGCAAGGTGGCGCGCCAGGTGCTCAAGGAGCCGGCCGCCGAGCAGAAGATCTCCGTCGACAGCAAGATGATCCCGAAGCTCCTCGGCATCCCGAAGTTCTCGGTGGGCCGCATGGAGGAGAAGGACGAGGTGGGCCTCACCAACGGCCTCGCGGTCACCGCGTACGGCGGCGATCTGCTGGTCAGCGAGGTCACCGTCTCGCCGGGCAAGGGCAAGCTGATCATCACCGGCAAGCTCGGTGACGTGATGCAGGAGTCGGCGCAGGCGGCGATGAGCTACATCCGCTCGCGCGCCACCTCGCTCGGGCTCGACCCGGAGTTCTACTCGAAGATCGACGTGCACATGCACTTCCCCGAGGGCGCCATCCCCAAGGACGGCCCCTCGGCCGGCATCACCATGGCGACCTCGCTCGCGAGCGCGCTGATGAAGATCCCGGTCCGCCGCGACGTCCCGCTGACCGGCGAGATCACCCTGCGCGGTCGCGTGCTGCAGATCGGCGGCCTGAAGGAGAAGCTCCTCGCGGCGCACCGCGGCGGCATCAACACCGTCATCGTGCCCAAGGAGAACCGGAAGGACCTCCGCGAGGTCCCGCGTCGCGTGCTCAAGGCGATGCGCCTCGTGCTGGTCGAGCACACCGATCAGGTCCTGCGCGAGGCGCTGTGCCTGCCCGAGCCCGATCAGCTGTTCGGCAACGTCCGCTCGTCGATGGAGTACCGCAACGGCGAGCTGGTCGAGATCGGCGCCACCGCGCCGTCGCTCGACGCGGAGGGCGAGGCGTCGGTGCAGCACTGACGGCTCTGCTTTCCAGGAAGATCCGTCCCCCCCGGGTTGAAACCCGGGGCACCGAAAGCTGCTCAAGCCCGGGGGATGAACCCCGGGCTTCACGCTGTCGCAAGACTGGCTGAAGCTGTCGCTGCCTGATTCCGAAGTTCTGCGGCGACAGCCGCGAGCGAAGCGAGCAC
>JACPFM010000198.1 GCA_016182965.1 Deltaproteobacteria bacterium
GCCACCACCGCCGCCGCCGCCCCCGAAGCCGCCGCCGCCGCCGCCGCCGCGAGCCGGACGCTCCTCGGCCTCGTTGACGCGGAGGGGACGACCGTCGACGACGGCGCCGTTCATCTCGGCCATCGCCTCACGCGCCATCTGCGGGGTGGCGAGGGTGACGAAGCCGAAGCCGCGCGACTGCCCGGTCTCACGGTCCATGACGACATGGACGTCGGTGACCTCGCGGCCGTTGGCCGAGAACGCCTCCTGGAGGGAGGCCTTGGTGGTGTTGAACGAGAGGTTTCCGACGTAAAGACGCGTGCTCATGTGATCTCTTCCAGTGCTCGGCTCGAGACGTTTGCCACCGACCGAACGAACCGAAGTTCGGCCAGGGCCGCGGTGCGCCTGATGCCGCACCGGCCACATGCGTCAGAGTCCCGACTCGGTCCGCGATCCCAGAAGAGAGAGCGTGCGTTGCCAGTTACCAGTGACGTTCGTGAGCGAAGAGACGATAGCTCAATGTGGGTGCCGCGCAAGGGGCGGCTGGGCCGTCGTGGACGGCCGGGCCTTTCCGCCAGCGTCCAGCCCTGCAAGAAGGCGGGCCCATGCGCCGGATCGTCCTGGGAATGCTCGGTTTCGTCGTCGTCGTGGCCGCCTTCGGGTGCGGGACGCGCACCATCGCCGACGTGGCGGCGGTCGACGATGCGGCGCCGCTCGACGGCGAGCTCGACGCGGCAGGCGGTGATGCCGTGGTCGTGGACACCGCCCCGGCGCCGATCACCTGCGGCACGGCGAGCTGCGATGCGGCGACGCAGGAGTGCTGTCTCGCGATCGCCGGCGGCGGCTCGATGAGCTGCACCGCCAAGGGCGCGTGCTCCGGCGGCGTCACGCTGGCGTGCACGCGCTCGGCCGATTGTGCGAGCGGCGAGGTGTGCTGCTTCCGGGCGACTGGCGGTACGAGCGCGGGCGCGAAATGTCAGGCCGATTGCACCGGGCGCGGCGCGATCCGCCTCTGCACGACGGACGCGGACTGCGCGACCGGCGAGCGCTGCCGCTCGACGCCGACCGGCGTCGGCGGCTGCTTTCCCTGATTCGGGCTGATGCGGGTCGATTCGGGCGCTCACGGCTTCACGTCGAGCAGCTCGATCTCGAAGACCAGCGTCGCGTTGCCCGGGATGCTCGGGGGCGCGCCGGCGCCGCCGTAGCCGAGCTGCGGCGGCACGAGGAGCTTCCGTTTGCCGCCGACCTTCATGCCCTCGACGCCGAGGTCCCAGCCCCTGATCACCTGGCCCGCGCCGAGTCGAAACGACTTCGGCTTGTTGCGATCGTGCGAGCTCTCGAGCTGCTTCATGTTCTTCTCGAGCCACAGCGTGTAGTGCACCGTCACCTTCTTGCCGCCGGTCGCCTCGGCGCCCTTGCCGACGACCAGGTCGGTGATCCACGAGGCCGCCGCGTCCGGCGGCGGCGCGCTGCTGGTGGTCGTCGCGCTCGGCGCGGCCGCGGTAGTCGGGAGCTCGAGCGGCGCAGGCGCGTCGACCGGCGCGGGCGCCTCCTTCTTCGCGCACGCGAACGACGCGACCGACACCACGACGACGAGCGAGGACGCGACGAGGCGCTTCATGCGCCGAGCGTACAGGAGGGGCGTGACTCAGCGCACCGCGCGGGCGAGCACCGGCGCGTAGTGGATCGCGGCGCCGGTGATCGACGGTAGCGCGCGCAGCCGCGCGGCGGCCTCGTCGATGCGCGGGAGCATCGCGGGAGCGAGCGTCTCGTCGATGCTCTCGAAGATCTCGGCGAACTCCTCGACGAACGCGCGGAAGAAGGCGCCGTCGCCCGCGTCGCCGACCAGGGGCAGCGAGCGGACCTCCACCGAGACGAACCCGGCGTGCTCGAGCAACGGGCGCAGCTTGCGTCCGATCGAAGGGTCGCCGCCCGCGGCGCGCTGGGCGGCGCCGAGGGCGTCCATGAGCTCGCGCACGATCGAGAGCGGCGGCTCGGTGCGCAGCGTGGCGTTGTCGACCTCGACGATGTGCGCGACGCCGCCGGGGCAGAGCACGCGGGCGATCTCGCGCGCGACCGCCATCGGATCGGAGACGTGCTCGAGGAGCCACGACGCGTGGACGCGATCGAAGCTGGCGTCGGCGAAGGGCAGGGCCGCCGCGTCGCCCTCGACGTAGGTCGCCACCGGGTGCCTCGCGCGCGCGACGGCGAGCTGAGCGGGACTACGGTCGAGGCCCACCAGCTCGATGCCCGGGAACCGCGCGGCGATCTCGCCCGCCATGGCGCCGATGCCGGTGCCCAGGTCGAGGACGCGCATGCCCTCGAGCGCGTCGAAGGCCGCGAGCGACCAGGGCGCGACGAACCGCGCCTGCTTCTCGAGGCGTGCGATCTCGCGCGCATCGGTGGCGCCGTGGATGTAGTCGCTGGCGCGATCGGTCACGCGGTGCGGCGGGTCGCTCACGGCTTGTTCACTGGTATTCACGAGCTCGCTGGGAGGTATTCGAGACGGCGCACCGCGGCAACGGCGGTCACGGCCAATGAGATGCGTCTCCGTACGTCGAAGTGACGGAGCGCGTCATCGGCACGACAACGCGGGTTCCGCATCGCACAATGTGGATCGGACGCCTCGGTCGTCGGGAGGTCGTCGTGGAGCTTCGGTCGGTCTGGTCGTTGTTGGTCGCTGGCGCGGTCGCCTGCGTGGCGCCGGGGCGTGACGACGGCGAGCGGGCGGAGGCCGGTCTCGCTGCGGAGGAGGAGCCGGCACGGGTCGACGCGGCGATCGCGGCCGACGACGAAGAGCCGGAGCTTCCCGTCCCCGAGCCGGTCGCGGCGGCGACGCCGCAGATGTGCCCGCCGGAGATGGTGCTCGTCGAAGGGCGGTACTGCCCGGACGTCGTGCACATCTGCAGGCGGTGGGTCGATCCGCCGGGGCGCTTCCACGACTTCCGCTGCGCGGAGTACGCGCCGTCGGTCTGCAAGTCGCGCGCGCGCAAGCCGCTCCGCTTCTGCATCGATCGCGACGAGTTCACCGCGCCGGGCGAGCTGCTCCCGCAGGTGAACCACTCGTGGTCGAGCGCGAAGAAGGCGTGCACCGCCATGGGCAAGCGCCTCTGCGTCGAGTCCGAGTGGCAGTTCGCCTGCGAGGGCGAGGACATGCGCCCGTACCCCTACGGCTTCGTCCGTGACGCGGGCGCCTGCAACATCGATCGCGGCAACATCATGGGCAAGAAGGCGCCGGTCGACTTCCGCGAGCCGGCCGGATCGCACGCGCGTTGCGTGTCTCCGTTCGGCGTGCGCGACATGAGCGGCAACATCGAGGAGTGGGCGACCATCGACGGCGTCACCGCCAAGGGTCAGCGCTCGACGATGAAGGGCGCGTGGTGGCTGCCCGGCCGCAACCACTGCCGTGCACGCACGCTCGGTCACGGCGAGATCTACTTCGGGCCGCAAATCGGCGTGCGCTGCTGCAAGGACGTCGGTCGCTGACGGGTCCGCTCGCGTCCCGGCGGGGCCGCCGCTGGGAGGTGCGCTTTTGATCCCCGGCGAATGCAGGTATGACCGCCCGCTCTCGGCCGTAGGTCGGGACCGGAGTCGCAGTCGCCGTGCAGTGCCGTCGCCTCGCCGTCGCTCTCGTCCTGTTCGCCGTCACGGCGTGCGGGCGCCCGAAGCAGGCAGACGTGCAACCGAACGCGGTCGAGCAGTACGCCTACGCGCGCGAGGTGCCCTCGCCGCAGCCGGCCGCGGTCGCGGCGACGACGACTCCCGTCCACGCCCCCGACGAGTCGGTCGTCGCCTCGAACGCGCCGTCGTGTCCGACCGGCATGGCGCTCGTCGAGGGGATGCACTGCCCGGAGGTCGAGCACAAGTGCCTGCGCTGGCTCGACCCGCCGGGCAAGTGGCGCTTCTTCCGCTGCGCCGAGTACGCCAGGGAGGCGACGTGCAAGGCGCCGCGCGTCCACGAGCGCTACTGCATCGACGTCGACGAGCAGGGGGCGACCGCCGCCGATCCGCGCCCGGCGAATCACGTCAGCTACGCGATGGCCAAGGCGGCATGCGGCGCGCGCGGCGCGCGGCTCTGCACGGAGTCGGAGTTCGAGTTCGCCTGCGAGGGCGAGGAGCTGCGCCCGTACCCGTACGGCTGGTCGCGCGACGCGACGGCCTGCAACGTCGACCGCGAGGGCGTGGTCACCCCGAACAAGAAGGCGATCTACGATCTGCGCCGCAAGGTCGGTGACGACGCGCGCTGCGTCTCGCCGTTCGGCGTGCGCAACCTCGCCGGCAACGTCGAGGAGTGGGTCTCGCGCGACCGACCCACGCTGCACGTGAAGAGCACGCTCCTCAAGGGCTCGTGGTGGCTGAAGGGCAAGCACACCTGCCGCGCCACCAACGGCGGTCACGACGACTGGTACCAGGGCACCGAGACGGGCTACCGCTGCTGCGCCGACGCGCCTCCGCGCTCGACGAACTGAACGACCTCGCGATTCTCGGACACGTGCGCCGTACTAGGTGCCGCTCGCGTCGCGGACGCAGCGGAATCCGAGCGTGATGTCGCCGTTGCCCGGCGCCTGCTCGAGGCGGGACTCGATGGTGATGCCGCGCTCGGCCGAGTCCCACGCGCCGCCGCGCATGAACGGAAAGCCGCGCGGCGAGCGCTCGGTGGTCCACTCCCAGAGGCTGCCCGCCATGTCGAGCGCGCCGAATGGGCTCGCGGTGTCCGGGTGCGCGTCGGCCGGCGCGGTGCCGACCGGCTGCTTGCTGCACCCGGGCGCGTCCGGTCCGTAGCGCGCGAAGACCGCCTGTCTGCAGCGCGGCATCGCCTCGCCCCACGGGTAGGTGCGCGCGTCGTCGCCGCGCGCGGCGCGCGTCCACTCGTCGGCCGTCGGCAGGCGCTTGCCCGCCCAGGCGCAGTACGCGGTCGCCTGCGCGAAGGTCACGCAGTTGATCGGATGGTCGTCGCGACCCGGGCGGTGGTAGTTGCACCGCCACTCGCGGCGCACCGGATCGTCCTCGCGGTACGCGCTCGCGTGCCTCCACGTCTCGTTGCACGCGCCGGCGGCCACGCACGCGCGGTAGGCGCGGACGGTGACCTCGGTTCGATCGACGAAGAAGACCGGCACGTCGCGCGGCACCGGGACCATCGGCCGGTCGTCCCTGGTCGCGACGACGCTCGCCGAGGGCGCCGCGCTCGGCGACGGTGAAGGCGCCGGCGGCGGCGCGGCGGCCTCTTTGGGGGGCGGGCTCGCGATCGCCGCGGGCGGGGTCGCCGGACGGCGCGCGGCGCGCCAGAGCGCCTCGGCGCCGATCCCGAGCGCGACGATCGCAGCGGTGGCGCCGATGACCAGCGATGCCGGCGCGCGCGGGCGCGGCGCACGCGCCTGGGTCGCGCGCTCGGGCACACGGGGGCGCGGCGGATCGACGGTGGTCGTGGGCGCGGCGAACACCGCGACGCGCAGCGCGTCCCAGAACGCGTCGGCGTTCGGGTAGCGGAGCTCGGGATCGACGGCGAGCGCCTTCTCGAGCACTCGATCGACGCTGGCGTCGACCGGAATCGACGCGGCGCCGAGCGTCGGACGGCGGATGCGATCGGTGACGCGCGCGTAGAGCTCGAGCGTGCTCGCGCCGGCGAAGGGATCGCGACCGCTCACCGCCCGCACGAACGACAGCGCCAGCGCGTAGACGTCGGCGCGCGCCACGTCGACGGAGGCGCGCGCCTCGAGCTGCTCGGGCGCCGACCAGCCGGGCTCGCGTGCGAGCGCGCTCATCGCCGCGGGGACCAGATCGACGATCGCGGCGCCTTCGGAGAGCAGCGCGAGCCGCCGCGGAGAGAGCGCGCCGTGCCCGAGCCCGAGCGCGTGCGCGCGCCCCAGCGCGCGGGCCGCTCGATCGAGGAGCGCGAGCGCGTCGAGCAGCGGACGGGGCGAGGCTTCGTCGCAGACCGCTCGGTCGAAGTCACGGGTCACGATCGCGCGTACCCCGCGGGTGGCGTCGATGACCAGCTCGAGGATCGGCGGCGCGCCCGGCCCCGCGCACGCCGCGTCGATGCGGCGGACTTCGGCCCGGAAGCGCGCGTCCTGGTCCGCGTCGCCGCCCCGCGTGATCGTCAGCCGCGCGACGACGCCGGCGCGCCGCGCGCGGTGCACGACCACGTCGGCCGATCGCTCGAGCACGCCGACGCTCTCCCATCCGCTGGGGAGCCCGGTCGGGAGCGCGCGCGCGTCGGTCACGCGCGCAGCCTAGTACGCCGCACGGCGCGGCGAGTGGGGCGCGAGGATCAGGGTAGGCTGGGCGCCGTGCCGCGCGACGTGAGCTGCACCGCGCCGCCGTCGATCGGCTGCTCCTGCATCGGCGCCGGCGGGCACGCGAGCTCGAGGTACTCGCGCTCGAGCAGATCGATGTACGCGCGGACGAACGCCGGAAGGTCCTGCGGCCGGCGGCTGGTCACCACGCCGCGGTCGACGACGACCTCCTGATCGACCCATCGCGCGCCCGCGCGCTCGAGATCGTCGCGGCAGTCCGGGTGCGAGGTGACCAAGCGGTCGCCGACGACGTCGGCCGCCGCGAGCAGCCACGGGCCGTGACAGATCGCCGCGATCGGACGGCCGCGCTCGACCATGTTCCGCACCCAGTGCAGGTGCAGGTCCGAGCCCCGCATCGCGCGGGGGCTCTCGATGCCGCCCGGGATCACCAGGCCGTCGTAGGCGCCGGGGCTGGCGTCGGCGAGCAAGCGGTCGGGCTGGACACCGGCCGTCTCGCGGCCGCCCGCCTCGCCGCGCACGTGACGGTGATGCGCCTCGTCCGGCGCGAGCACGTCGACGGCGACGCCGCTCTCACGCAAGGCAGCGACCGGAACGTCGAGCTCGGATTGCTCGAACCCGTCGGCGACGATCACCGCGATACGCATCCTGCCGAGCTTGCCCATGCACACCTCCTGGCGTCCCCGCGAATCGATGCACGCGCCATGCACGCTCCGGGGCGGTGGCCACAGGCACGGACGGTGCTGCGCCCGGCTGCATGGGCCGACGGATTGGATGGCGACGGATTGGATGGCGACGGATCGGACCGGAGGATCTCGCCGCGCTCGGCGACGGCGCGCTCGGCGGCGCGGTCGGGACGGCCGCGTTCACGGGATGGCTCTTCGGCGCGCAGAAGGCGGGGTTGGTCGGCGAGCTTCCGCCGCGCAACGTCACCCGTTCCGCCCTCGAGCGTGGCGTCGGGGAACCCTTGCCGGAGCGCACCGTCGACGTGGCGGCGTCCATCGCGCACCTCGGGTTCGGCGTCGGCGTCGGCGCGCTGTTCGGCGCGATCGCGCATGGGCTGCACGCGCGCGTCCCGAACGTCGTGCTCGGCGCCGGCTTCGGCGCGCTGGTGTGGGTCGCGAGCTACGCTGGTTGGGTACCCGCGCTCGATCTGATGCCGCGGCCGGACGAGGACCGCCGCGACCGGCAATGGGTGAACTTCGTCGGACACCTGCTCTTCGGCGGGATCCTCGGCGTGATGACTGGCGCGATGACCGGGAGGAGACGATGACGAAGCAACGCAAAGGGGTCTTCCAGCGGGTCGCCGAGCGCATGCGCCGCGCGCCGCCCACGAGGCCGACGTCCGACATGGTCGAGCGTGGGCCGCTGACGCATGAGGACGACAATCGGATGCACGCGAGCGCCGTCGAGGCGCCCGCGCCGCGCGTCGTCGACCGATCGAACGTCGAGCACGGCGCCGACGGCCCGCGCGGCCCCGGTCGCGCGAACATCGAGCACGGCGGCGAAGACGAGGCGATCGAAGGTCGTCGCTCCCGCGACGCGCTGTGACTGGGCTCCCGCGACGCGCTCTGAAAGGCTCGCGACTGACGACTGACGACTGATGACTGACGACTGACGGTGACTGACGACTGACGACTCACGACTGACTCACGGGTTGTTCACCGCGGCGACCGCCTCGAGCTCGTGGAGGCCCGTCTCGAGGTACTCCAGCATGCGCTGCACGCTCGGCAGCGTGCGGCGGCACGCGATGACCCCGAACTCGAGCTTGTCGACGTAGCTGTTCAGCGTGAGGTTGAGCGCTTGCCCGTCGACGACGATCGACACCGGGTACATGCCCTCGATGCGCGCGCCGTTGTAGTACAGGGGCGCCTTCGGCCCGGGCACGTTGGAGATGATGACGTTGAACGCCTGCACCCGCGGCGCGGCGCCCGTGAGGAAGTTGAGCCCCGCCGGCCCGAGCAACGTGCCGGTGTAGCCGAGGATCTCGGCCGGGGTCATGTGCGAGTAGCGCTCCTTCGAGTGCTGCACCGAGCGCTGGATGGTCTCGAGACGCTCGAGCGGATCGTCGAGGTGCGTGGCGAGGTTCACGAGGATCATCGCCACCTGGTTGCCGGCGGCGCTGTCGTCGCGACGCAGCGACAGCGGCACCATCGCCACGAGCGGCTTGTCCGGCAGCGCGTCGAGATCCTGCAGGTAGCGACGGAGCGCGCTCGCGCACATCGCCAGCACCACGTCGTTGACCGTCGCGTGGAACGACTTGCCGACCTCGCGGATGCGATCGAGCGAGTACGACTGCGCGGCGAACCGGCGCGAGCTGGTGATCGACTGGTTCAAGATGCAGGCGGGCGCGCGCAGCGACGTCCTCGCCTCGTCGCGGCCGCGCGCATCGCGGATCGTCTTCATGATCTCGCGCGCGATCGTGGGCACGGCCGCCACCTGGGTGCGGACGGCGCCCCACACGTCGGCCAACGGCAGATCGCCGAAGTCGTCGCGCTCGCGGCGGTGCTTGGGGTGCGGCACCGCCCACGGCGGCGGCCGATCGCGCTCGTCGGGATCGGTCGAGAGCGCGCGCTGCACCATGCGCATCGCCGCCACCCCGTCGACCAGCGAGTGGTGGATCTTCGAGTAGATGGCGAAGCGGCCGTCCTCGACGCCGTCGATCAGGTACAGCTCCCAGAGCGGGCGCGAGCGATCGAGGTGGGCGGCGTGCAGCTGCGACACGAGCGCGAGCAGCTCGCGGATGCGCCCGGGCTTCGGCAGCGCGAGGTGCCGGAAGTGGTGCTCGACGTCGAAGTCCTCGTCGTGCGCCCAGAACCACGTCCCGAGCTTGCGCACGAGGCGCTGGTCGAACGGAGGCTCGGCCTTCGTCCATTGCCGCATGTTCTCCGCGGCCTTCTGCACGAAGTCGGCGGGAGCGCCCGCGGGGGGACGTCCGAGCAGCAGGCCGCCGACGTGCATCGGCTGATGGCCTTTCTCGAGCCACAAGAACAGCTGGTCGGGCGGGGTCAGCGGCTTCATCGGCGGGACCGGGAGGATACGCGGTTGCTGCCTCGATCGCGCTCGCATACGAGCGTTTCCAGATGAGCACCGGGATGCGCACTTGGGTCGTCGTGGGAGCGAACCGCGGGATCGGCCTCGAGCTGACCCGTCACCTCGAGCGGCGCGGCGATCGGGTGGTCGCGGCCTGTCGGCAGCGGAGCCCGGAGCTCTCGGCGCTCCGCGTCGAGATCGTCGAGATCGTGGAAGGCGTGGACGTCACCTCCGACGACGGCGTCGGCAAGCTGTCGGACCACCTCGGCGGAGGCGCGATCGACGCGCTGGTGGTCGTGTCCGGGGTGCTCCGCCCGGTCAGCCTCGAGGGGCTGGATTTCGGCGTCATCCGCGAGCAGCTCGAGATCAACGCGCTCGGACCGCTGCGCGTGGTCTCGCGCCTGATCCCGAACCTCTCGGCGGGGCAGGGCGCGAAGGTGGCGCTGATCACCAGCCGCATGGGCTCGATCGCAGACAACGGCTCGGGCGATCACTACGGCTACCGCATGTCGAAGGCGGCCTTGAACATGGCCGGCAAGTCCCTCTCGATCGACCTGAAGGGGCGGGGCGTCGCCGTCTGCGTGCTGCACCCCGGCTTCGTGCGCACCCGGATGACGGGCGGACACGGGAACGTCGAGCCGGAGGTCGCCGCCGGGCAGCTGCTCGCGCGCGTCGAGGAGCTCACCCTCGAGACCACCGGGACGTTCTGGCACGCCGACGGCTCCGTCCTCCCCTGGTGACGGCCCCCTAGCCGGTAGCGTTCTTCGCCTCGACGCACCGCGTAACCGCGGCCGTCGACGCTGCATCGCTCGCGACATGGGATCGATCCGAGTGGGCGTACCCGCGCCCGATTTCACGCTGCGCTCGCAGTCCGGCGAAGAGGTGACGCTGTCGAAGCTCCGCGACAAGCGCGTGGTCCTCTTCTTCTACCCGAAGGACGAGACGCCCGGGTGCACCGCGGAGGCGTGCTCGTTCCGGGACCAGTACGACGTGTTCGCCGAGAAGGGCGCCGAGGTGATCGGCATCAGCGCCGACTCCGAGCAGTCGCATGCCCGGTTTGCGGCGAAGAACCGGCTGCAGATGACGCTCCTGAGCGATCCCGACGGCGCGGTCCGGACCCTCTACGGGGTCAAGGCGACCCTCGGGCTGTTCCCCGGCCGGGTCACCTTCGTCATCGATCGCGAAGGGGTCGTCCGACACGTATTTTCCTCGCAGTTGTTCGCGACCAAGCACGTCGACGAGGCGCTGAAGGCGCTCGATCAGATGGCCTGAACGCACCCGGTCATTGACGATCCGCTATGTCCGGGTCGGAGCGCGCCTGCGGCCGCTCATTCTTCGGTGCGCCCCTTTGAATGCGCGCGATACTCCTCCGTCACCGGGCGGGGCCGAACCGGCTCGTCGCCGGCGCCCGCCCAATCTCGGAGGAGGATCCCCATGCTTCGTCGCACGACTTTCTTTGCCGCCTCGACTGCCAGCCCGCGAGGCGCGCTCGTCGCGCTGCTCTTCGCCTTCGGGGTGGGCTGCGGCGGATCGAGCACCACGCTTCCCGCCGAGGGCGTCGATGCGGGCGGCGACGGCGGAGGCGGCGGATGTCCGAGCGCCCAGACGCTGTGCGGCGGCAGCTGCACGAACACGAAGTTCGATCCCGCCAACTGCGGCGCCTGCGGCACCGCCTGCGGCGCGGGTGAGGTCTGCGTCGCCGGCGCGTGCGCTGGCTCGAGCGCCTGCACCGCGCCGCTCGCGCTGTGTGGCACCGCGTGCGTCGATCCGCGCACCGACGAGAACAACTGCGGCAAGTGCGGCGTCAAGTGCGTCGACGGCGAGATGTGCGCCGGCGACAAGGGCTGCGTGACGTCGTGCCCCGGCGCCCTGACCGCGTGCGACAAGGCCTGCTTCGACACGCAGAACGATCCCGCGCACTGTGGCGCCTGCACCACCGCCTGCGCGTCGGGCGAGGTCTGCGTCACCGGCAAGTGCCAGGGGGCCTGCTCCGCGCCGCTCAAGAACTGCGGCGGCGCCTGCACCAACACCGACTACGACCCGAACAACTGCGGCCTGTGCGGCGTGAAGTGCTCGTCGGGCGTCGCGTGCGTCGGCGGCGCGTGCGGCACGGCCGACCCGACCGACGACGACGGCGACACCATCTCGAACTTCCACGAGGGCAAGACCTCCGCGGTCGACACCGACGTCGACGGCAAGGCCGACTACCTCGACGACGACAGCGACGGCGACGGCATCCTCGACAAGAACGAGGCGGGCGACACCAACCCGGTCACCCCGCCGCTCGACAGCGACGGCGACGGCAAATTCGACTTCCAGGACACCGACTCCGACAACGACGGCCTGCTCGACAAGGACGAGGTCACCAAGTACTCGACCTCGCCGATCAAGGCCGACACCGACGGCGACGGGTTCACCGACTTCGAAGAGGTCGCCGCGGGCACCAGCCCCACCGTCGCGACGAGCAACCCCGGCACCATCGGCGGCTTCTCGTTCGACCTCCCGTACAAGGGCCTGCCGCGCTCGCAGGACCTCACCTTCCGCCCGTCGATCAAGAAGCTCGACGTCGCGTTCGTCACCGACACCACCGGCTCGATGGGCGGCACGATCACCGGTCTGCGCACGTCGCTCAAGACGATGCTGACCGACCTGAAGACCAAGGTGCCCGACGTCGCGCTCGGCATCGGCGACCACAAGGACTTCCCGATCAGCCCCTATGGCAGCTCCGGCGACTTCCCCTTCAAGCTCCGGCAGCGCGTCACCACCGACGTGACCCTCGCCCAGACGGCGGTCGACGGCTACGTCGCGTCCGGCGGCAACGACATCATGGAGTCGCAGATCGAGGCGCTCTACCAGGCGGCGACCGGCGCCGGCTTCCGCAACGCCGCCGGCACCACGGTGTGGACGGCGAAGTTCGATCCGACGGTCGGGTTCGACGCGACCAAGGGGCACGGCAGCATCGGCGGCATGGGCTTCCGCGGCGACGCCGCGCCGGTCGTCGTGCTCGCGTGCGACGCCTCGATGCACCGCGCCTCCGGCGACACCGCCGCGCCGCCGACCGGCTCGAGCTACGCGCCGGGCAACTACTCGGCGACCGGCTGGGGCACCGCCGCCGACCAGAAGCCGAAGACCGTCGCCGAGACGGTCACCGCGCTCACCGGGATCGGCGCCCGCGTCATCGGAATCAACGTCAAGCTGTCGACGAGCGACCCCGCGCGCCCGCAGCTCGAGTACTTCGCGCTGAAGACCGGCTCGTACGTCGCCGCGGCCGGCACCACCTGCCCGCACGGCATCAGCGGCGCGACGGTCCCGGCGATCGACGACGGCACCGGCAAGCTGGTGTGCCCGCTCGTCTTCGACAGCGCGACCTCGGGCTCCGGCTTCAGCACCGCCGTCGTCGACGCGATCACCAAGCTCACCTCGTTCGTCTCGTTCAAGACGATCTGGGTCGAGGGCCGCGACAACGCCGCGACCGCGACGCTCGACGAGTCGAAGTTCTTCGTCCGCGCCGTCCCGGTCTCCTACGAGAAGCCGCTGCCGACCGGCTGCACCACCGCGCCGGCCATCGACGACCTGCGCCCGACGGGCGGCGACGGCGTCTACGACAGCTTCAACAACGTCTGCCCGAAGACGGTCGTGACGTTCACGCTGGTGCTCAAGAACGATCTCGTCCCCGCGAAGTGCGAGGACCAGGTCTTCTCGTTCACCGTGGTCGTCATCGGCGACGGCAAGGTCGAAGCCGACTCGCGCGTGGTCACCGTGCGCGTGCCCGGCGACAAGACGCTGTGCAAGTGATCGGGAGGACGGTCTAGAGTCTAGAGTCTGAGTCCAGGTCCGAGTCTGGAGTCGGAGCCGGGCCCCGCGAGCGATCGCGGGGCCTCGGCTTTTTCTTCGCCTGCTCCCCACCCGCGTTCGCGTTCGCGTTCGCGTTCGCGTTCGCGTTCGCGTGCGCGTGCGCGTTGGCGTCCGCCTGCGCTTTCGCATGCCCGGCCCTGGACCCTCGCCTCCGGACCGCCGACCCTACGGCCTCCATGAGCGTCCTCGTCGACCCCACCGCGCGCTACAACGCCCTCGAGTCGTACGTCTACGACCGCGCGATCGCGCCGGCCGTGATCGAGCTTGCCGACTCGGTCGAGGAGCGCCTGCTCGCCGAGCTGCCGCGCGGCGCGCGCGTCCTCGAGGTCGGGTGCGGCGGCGGACACCTCGCGGTGCGCCTCGCCGGCAAGCGCGACGACCTGACGATCACCGGGCTCGATCTCTCGCCCGAGCAGGTCGGTCGCGCGAAGGTGCGCGCGCGCGCGGTGGCCGAGCGCGTCACGTTCGTCGAGGGGTCGGCGCTCTCGCTGCCGTTCGACGACGAGCACTTCGACGCGGTGATCAGCGTCGCGTCGATCAAGCACTGGCCCGATCCGCTGCGTGGCCTGTCGGAGTGCGTGCGCGTGCTCCGCGCCGGCGGTGCGCTCGCCGTGGTCGAGGCCGATCGGGGCTGCACCATGCACGACGCGCGCTCGTTCGTCTCCCGCTGGCGCATCCCGCAGCTGCTGCGGCCGCTGGCCCTCGTCGGCTTCCGCACCTTCGTGGCGGGTAATGCGTTCGATCTGGATGACATGCGCGCCTTCGCCGCGATGCTCGGTCCGGGACAGTGGGCGGTGGAGCGCGTCCCCGGCACGCCGGCGCTGCTGCTGTCCGGTCGCCGGAAGGCGCGCGCCTGACGCGGGAACCGCAGACCCTCGACCTTCGACCTGGTCGATGCAGGGCTGCTGTACGCTGAGCCGCGATGGTCTCCCCCTCGGGCCGGCGCGTCGGGTTGTGGCTCGGCGCCGCGGCGCTCGTCGCGATCGCATACGCGCTCTGGCCGACGTCCTCCGACCGACGCACCGGCGCCGGCGCCGGCGCCAGCGCCTCCGGCCCCACGGGCTCGACGACCTTCGCGGCGGGCGCTTCACCCACCGCGCCGGCCGCGCCGTCGACGGCGCTCGCCGCCGCGCCCGGATCGCCCGAGTTCATCCGGCGGATCATCGACGACTACAAAGCGGCCACGGTGTACCCGCCGTGGTCGCGCATCCACGACGAGAGCACGAAGCACCTCGTCGAGTGGAACAAACCGGTGGTCAGCGAGCTGCCCTTCAGCGACAAGCCCGGCGCCGAGACCCAGTACCACTTCGCGTCCGATCGCGCCCACGTCATGTTCGGCGAAGCGCTCACCTCGTGGATCGAGGTCTGGGAGAAGGGCGATCCGAACAAGCGTGTCCCCATCCGCGTGGTGACCGCGTGGGTGATGCTGACCAGCGGCGGCAAGCCCGGGCGCGCGGTGCAGCTCACCTATCGCGACGACGGCACCGACGGAGACGCGGTGAGCGGCGACAGGCGCTACAGCAACCGCTTCGTGCCGTCGGCGTTCAAGGAGCTGACGGAGCCCGCCCTCGCGCGCATCGAGGCCGAGGTCGAGGTCGACGGCGTCCACAAGCTGATGGTGCGCGACTTCACCTATGCCCCGCGGCAGGTGTTGACCGTCGTCGGCGTGAGCGACGCGCTCGCCGAAGGATCGCTCCTCTTGAACGTGGAGGTCGACGCGCACGAGCCCGGTGCCTACAGCGTCGAGGCGAACGTCTACGACGCGAGCGGCAACACGCCCATCGCGTCGGGCACGGTCACCCAGACCCTCGCCGCCGGCAAGGCGGTCGTCCCGCTCAAATTCTTCGGCAAGGCGTTCCACGACGTCGGCGTCGACGGGCCTTACGTCGTCAAGGACTTCCGCGGCTTCCTGCTGTCGCCGGGCGCGCAGGCGAACGTCTGGTGGAGCGATTCGCGCACGCACGTCACGCAGGCGCACAAGCGCACCGACTTCTCGTCCGCCGAGTGGGACTCCCCGGAGAAGCGCGCGCGCATCGGGAACCTCGAGGCGCTCGCCAAGCAGGCCGGGTCGGGTGCGCCGGCACCGAGCGCGAGCCAGCCGAAGGCGATTCACATCGACGACAAGGGTGTGGCGCACGTCGTCGAGTGAGCCTCGAGTTCAGAGGTCCTCGAGTTCAGAGACTGAACGTTCAGGTTCTGTACCAGGCGTTCAGATCCTGAATCGCAGCGCCGTCGAGAGAACCGAAAACCCCGCACGGCTTTGCGTTGCAGGGTCGAGGCCCGGGGTTTGCTCACGGGCGCTCGCCATGCGCAAGCTCGTCGCCGCCCTCGTCGCCGCAGTCGCCATTCCGGCCGCCGTGACCGTCGTCTCCGAGGCTCGCGCAGCGGACTACATCGTCTACCTGCACGGCCGCGGGTGGTCGTCGTGGAACGGCGAGGTCGCCAACGTGCCGGGCTGGACGAACGTCACGTTCGGCTACAACGGCAGCGCGCGTATCAACGGCAACGAGACGAACAACGTCGTCAAGCCGGCCCTTCGACAGTACTGCACCGCCGGCAACCGCTGCGTCGTGCACTGCTACTCGGCCGGCTGCTACCGGCTCCTCAAGGCGTCGTACGACCTGGCCAACGTCGACAAGGTGCCGCTCGACGGTCTGCTCTGGGCGCAGGCGACCGCGTCGGCGGCCGGCGGCAGCAAGCTCGCCGAGATGTCCACCCGCGGTCTGACGGGCTTCCTCTCCAAGCTGCTCGGTCAGCAGGAGAAGGTCGATTTCGACCTGACGCCAGGGATGGCGCGCAACACGTACGGCTACATCCAGAACGCGTTCCCGGCCCTGATGTACCACTCGGCCGGCAACCGCGACATCTGCAAGAAGTTCCTGTGGGGCGCCATCAAGCTGTGCGCCAACAAGCACATGCCCGGCGCGGCCGACGGCGCCGTCGCCTTCGACTCGTCGACCGGTGCGGCGGCGCCGGGCGCGTACTGGGACGGCTGCTCGTCGCCGAAGTACGCGATGCGCGCGTACGATCCGCGCACGCCGTGCGGCGGCGAGGGGCGCGATCACTTCGGCATGCCCGGCAAGGGCTCGGCGGTCATCCGCGACGTCCTCGGCGGCTGGGCGAACGACTTCGGCCGGAACTGGAGCGACGACACGACGGGCGCCGCGGACTGCAACGACGCGTACGGCGAGTGCGACGGGCAGTTCAACGACCCGAACCAGAACTACAGCATGACGCCGGCCGGCGAGCCGGTCGCCGGCTCGGTCGCGTCGACCGCATCGAACACCACCGTCTCGACGGCGGGCGGCACCTGCGCCGGCAAGTGCGGCAAGAAGAGCGAGGGCAGCTGCTGGTGCGACTCGACGTGCCTCCTGACCCGCGACTGCTGCGCCGACTACTTCCAGGCGAAGTGCGACGTCCTGAACAACACGAACAGCGCCGGCCCGGGGCGTGACGACGCGCTGATCGGCGAGACGCCCGACTGGGGCTACTCGGATCGGCGCTGGATGGCCGACTGGAACGGCGATCGCAAGGCGGACTACTGCCGCGCGGTCGGCAACTCGGGCGGCGCGGGCAGCTACATGATGTGCTCGCTCTCGACCGGCACCGGTCGGCGCGACGCGTACGTCGCCGCGGTCGGCGACTGGGGCTACTCCGATCGTCGCTGGATGACCGACTGGAACGGCGACGGCAAGACCGACTACTGCCGCGCGGTCGGCAACTCCGGCGGCTACGGCAGCTACCTCCTCTGCTCTCTGTCGAACGGCGAGGGCGCGAACGACGTGTACGCGGCGACGGTCTCCGACTGGGGCTACTCCGATCGCCGCTGGATGATCGACTGGAACGGCGACGGCAAGACCGACTACTGCCGCGCGGTCGGCAACACGGGCGGCTACGGCAGCTACCTCCTCTGCTCGCTCTCGACGGGCACCGGCGCCCGCGACGTGTACGTCGCC
>JACPFM010000191.1 GCA_016182965.1 Deltaproteobacteria bacterium
CCCCGTCGCAGCGCTCGCGCAGTCGCGCCGGGCGCGATCGCGCCGAGCCGAGGAGGAACGGCAGCTGTCAGGTCACTCCGTGAGCAGGCACCTCACGCCGTCCGCCGTTTCCGAACGACAGCTGGTTGACAAACGCAGGTAGCCCGACGCCGCCTCTTCGAACCTCCCCAGCGCCGAGAGCGAGTTCGCCTGGTTGCCGTACGCGATCGCGCGATGGCCGGCCGCGTCGTGGTATTCGATCAGCGCGTCGTAGGTGCGAATGGCAGCCTCGTGATCGCCCGCCTCCTCCTGAGCGCAGCCGAGGGCGATCTCGACGAGCGCGTCGCGCCGGATGGCGAGCGCCCGCTCGTACGAACGGGCGGCGGCGCGGACCAGACCGATGCGCTGGTAGCGGCGTCCCTTGGCGACCCATGCGTCTCGCTGCGTCGGGTCGTCGGCGAGCAGCGAATCGAGGAGCGCGAACGCGTGACGGTAGAGACCGCGCTCGAACGCTGCGTTGGCCGCCTCGACGTCTCCTCGTGCGCCTTCGACCGCGAGGAATGCGTGCGCCTCCGTGGCGGTCATTCCGCAACCCGCGCATGGCTCGCCGTCCGCCAGCTCATCGCCGCAGTTGAGACACGATCGGGGCGTCGCCTCGATCGGGCCGACCGGGCACATGTCGGCGGTGAGGTTCCCGCACCGGGGGCATCGCCAGCCGACGAGGTACGTCCGTTCGTCGGTGCTGTCGGGAAAGCGCCCGACCTTCGCGAAGGTGCCTTCGACGCCGCATTCCTTGCATATCGCTGGTTTCACGGACATCTCTCGCACCTCGGCTCGACGATGCGGCGCAGCCGCCGTTTGGAAGGGTAGCCCTGGCTGCCGCAGACGGCGCCGATGGTCCAAGGTCTGCGGCGGACAATCGATTCCCGCATCGCTCAGCGCGGTGCGTACATCGTCTCGCGCACCGCCGCGCACAACATCAGGGCCGACAGGACGATGCCGACGTGGAGGAACAGCGTCGTCCCATGGCGAGCGTAGGAGATGACGCCGACTCCGAGCACGAGCGCGACGCGCCACGCCTCCTGCAAGAACACGGGGTCCGAGAACCGGAACGGCCGCCGAGGAACGCGCAAGGGCCGACCGTCGATCGTGCAACGCCCGGGCGCGAACGCGGCTCCGATGTTCCGGAGGAACTCGTCATGGACTTCGCTGGCGAAGGTGACGTCGCGAAGCTCGAAGTCGTATCGATGGAATCGAAGATCGGCCACCCGGTCCGCCCACCAGCGCCGTGCTTTGGGGAAGGCCATGTCGACAGCCCACTCCGCGAGCTTCACGATGCCAGCCGGGTAACCTGTCGCGACGGGAGCGATGATCGCTTGCTCGCGATCGTGCTCCTTCGGGTTGTGTGGTGCCTCGAGAAGCCAGCGCGCCTCGCCGGGCTCGATGGGCCGAGGTGCGCCAGACTCGGGTTCCCGCCGTGAGGACGGAGTCCGGGCGGAGAAGGAGATCGTCGTGAAGACCGCGCAGCTCGGCGAGGCCAGCGAGCGTCGTTGAGAACATGAACGCGCCTGCTACGTTTTCACCATGCGGCTCGTGGGCGTGAGCAGCGTCGTCCTCATCGTCGCGTGCGCACCGCCGGCAGCTGCCAAGCCCAACGATCCGGCGCCCACCGTGACCGTGACCAACGTGACGTGGACGATCGCCGAGCTCGCGATTCAGCCGAGCAGCACGGGCGACAAGTGCGCCGTGCGCTTCGGCGAGAACACAGCCGGCCCGAGCTCGGTGCGGACAGGAGCGGCGCCGGGTGGCGCCGCGCGCATCGTGGGCCTACGGCCGGACACGACCTACCTGTACTCGGCTTCCTGTGAGGGCTCCGCTGCCGCGAACGGGACATTTCGAACGATCACCGCGCCCGGCCCGCTTCCACCGCTCCCGAAAATCGTTGGCGTCGCGGCGCTGAAGGGCCCCTCGTCGATCCCGGCAGGGCCGGTCACCGTCAAGGCGACCTACGGCCCGACGGCAGGTGTCGCAACTGCGTGCTGGTTCGAGCTCTCGACCGAGGCGATCGGCCCGTACTACCCGCTATCCGAAGCAGAATGCAGCCAACCCGGCGGCACTATGTCGATCATCATGCCCGCGGGCGCAGCAATGTGGGTCCGGCTCGCGATGCGTAACGCGAGTGGGCGAAGGAGCAGCACGGCCCTCCGCGTGCCACCGTGAGTCGATGTCCGGGGCCGCAAGGCTCGCGCGGGCGGCGCATCGCCTCCAGCTCCGACTCTAGACTCTAGGGCCGCTCGGCCGCGACCCCTCGGCCATCCGATCGCTCGCGAACCACCAGCGCTCGTTCGCGCGACGCGGCTCGACCGGGGCGGGCCGCCTGTCGAAAAGATGTTCTCCCATGGCGGGCTGAATTTTTCAGCCTGCGAGCCTATCGGGGGCTGAAAAAATCAGCCCGCGGGAGCAGAGCACGATTTTCGAGCCGCCCGTGCCCCCCGTGAGCCGGTTCGGCGCCACCAGAGCACCGCCTCGATGAAGTTGCGATCGTCCTTCGGCGTGCCAACCCCGCCGCCGCTGCGCTTGCAGGACGCACTCCTCCTTCGAACCACCGCTGATCGTCGAGACACCTGCGAACGTTCACGCGCACGCGCTCAGGCACGACCTCCCGCGGATGGGCAGGTTCTCGGCTTCCCCGCAGCGCGCGCCTCCGCGTCGCACACCGCCGAGGAGCCTGCGAAGCAGGCTTACGAAGCTTTCGGTGCCGCGGGATTCATCCCGGGGGGGATTCAGGGGCACGCTCTAGACTCTAGACTCCTCTCACCACACGTAGCTACGCTCCCACTTCATCGGCGCGAAATACCGATCCCCCCGATCGCAAACGATCGCCACGATGCACGCCGGCTTCCCCGCCGCGACATGCTGCTTCGCGAGCTGCACGGCGGCCCACACGTTCGCGCCCGACGAGTGACCGACGTGCAGGCCCTCCTCGCGCGCGAGGCGGTCGGCCATGTCCCAGCCCTCTTCGGTGCAAACCGGCATGATCTCGTCGGGGACCTGGGGATCGTAGATCGCCGGCACCAGCGACGAGGCCATGTGCTTGAGGCCCTCGAGCCCGTGCAGCGGCTGATCGGGCTCGACCGCGACGCAGCGGATGGGGAACGGCGCCTCCTTCAGGCGGCGCGTGGTGCCCATCATCGTGCCGCTCGTCCCGAGGCCGGCGACGAAGTGCGTCAGCTCGCGGCCGAGATCGTCGAGGAGCTCGACGCCGGTGCCGAGGTAGTGCGCGCCGGGGTTCGACGGGTTCGAGTACTGATCGGGGTAGAAGTACCGATCGGGATCGGCCTCGACCATCTTGCGCACCTCACGGATGGCGCCGTCGCTGCCCTCCATCGGATCGCTGAACGTGAGCTTCGCGCCGTACGCGCGCGCGACGCGCTTGCGCGGCTCGGTCACGTTGCGCGGCATGACCAGCTCGATCTTCAGGCCGAGCGCGGCGCCGATCATCGCGTAGGCGACGCCGGTGTTGCCGGAGGTCGAGTCGACGAGGATCTTCTCGCGCGAGAGGCGGCCGTCGGCGAGCGCGTCGAGGATCATCTGCCGGGCGGCGCGGTCCTTCACGCTGCCGCCCGGGTTGGCGAGCTCGAGCTTCGCGTAGACCTTCACGTCGGGCGCGTCGCGGAGCTCCTTCAGGCGCGCGAGCCGCACCAGCGGCGTCTTGCCGATCGCGTCGAGCACGCGATCGAGCGTGCGGGCGCGGTGCAGGACGCTCATGACGGCAGGCCGTGGTCTTGATCGGGGCCGGGGATGATCACCGGCACCACGTCGATGCGCGCGGCGACGCGGATCTGCCGCAGCGCGCGCGCAGCACCTTGCGCGACCGCGCGCACCGCCGGATCGGGCCCGAGCTCGGCGATCGCGTCGGCGAGCGGGTGATCGGGCGGATCGATGCGCTCGGCGTCGGTGGCGATCGCCACGCCCGGGTGCGCTTCGATCGCGGCGCGCGAGGCGGCGTGCGACGACGTGCGGATCAGCCCGAAGCCGGCGCCGGCGAGGTAGCGCGCCTCGACCTCGCCCGCGAGCCCCGTCGCGGTCACGAGGCCGGTCGCCGCGTCGATCTGCGCCTGCCCCGACGCGCCGATCTCCGGCACGAGGCGCTGCCGCACGGTGCGCGCGTCGGCCAACTCAGCCCCCGGCGATCGCGGGGACGATCGAGATGTGCTCGCCGTCTTTCACGGCGGTGCGCAGGCCTTCGAGGAAGCGGATGTCCTCCTCGCCGACGTAGATGTTCACGAACTTGCGCACGCCCTTGTCGTCGAGGAGCCGATCCTTCATTCCCGGGTGCCTGGTCTCGAGCGTGTCGATGACCTCCGAGACGTTGGCCACGTCCTCGAGCTGGACCTCTTCGGCGCCGCCGGTGAGGGAGCGGAGCGGGGTGGGGATGCGGACGATCACGGCCATGTCGGATTACCTCTGGAGGTCGAAGGTCGAAGGTCGGAGGTCGAAGGCTCCCCCGACCGGCTACTCCTCTGCGGGGTGATAGCGCGCCGCGTCGATGGCGTCGATCGTGGGGTGGGAGCCGCAGAGCGCGCAGTCTGCCCGAGCACGGATGCGGCGGACCCGCAGCTCGTCACGGAGCCCGTCGAGGGTGGCCAGCGTGCCGAAGGCCGCGTCGCCTTCGAGCGCCTGGAGCGCGAGGTGCGCCTGGAGCGCGCCGATCACGCCGCACACCGGGCCGACCACGCCGGCGATGTCGCAGCCCGCTTGCGCGCCGGGCGGGATGTCCTCGAAGAGACAGCGATAGCAGGGGCCGCCTTCCGGACCCACCGCGAGCGCAGTGCCGATCCAGCGGATCGCCGCGCCGTGGACGATGGGGACACGGCGCAAGCGCGCGGCGTCGGCGCTGAGGAACTTGGTCGCGAAGTTGTCGCTGCACTCGACGATCACGTCGGCGCCGGCGAGCAGCTCGGTGTGCATCGGGTCGAGGCGGCCCTCGCGCAGCTCGGTCTTCGTCGAGAGGCCGCGCCTCGCGAGCGCGTCGGCGGTCGCCTGCAGCTTGGGGCGCCCGACGTCGGCGTCGCGGAAGAGGATCTGGCGGTGGAGGTTCGAGCGATCGACCTCGTCGTCGTCGATGAGGATCAGCTTGCCGACGCCGGCGTGCGCGAGCGCGAGCGCGGCCGGCGCGCCGAGGCCGCCGACGCCGAGGATCGCGATCGTCGCCTGATCGCGCGCGATGGGGCGCCTCGTCATGCCCACGGAGGCGCCTCCGGCAGGTGCGCGAAGTGCTCTGCCAGCGAGAAGTAGCGCTCGCCGGTGTCGCACAGGACGGTGACCACGTGCTTGCCCGGACCGAACGCGCGCGCGACCCGGAGCGCGGCGAACACCGCCGCGCCGCTGGAGATGCCGACGAGCAGACCCTCGCGGCGGGCGAGCGCGCGCATCGTGCGCCACGCGTCGTCGTCGTCGACGGTGGCGATCTCGTCGACCGCCCCGCGATCGAAGATCGAGGGGACGAACCCGGCGGCGAGGCCCTGGATCTTCGTGGGGCCGCGCTCGCCGCGCGAGATCGTGGCGCAGCGCTCGGGCTCGACGCCGATGATGCTCGTGCGGCGTCCTTCGGCGCCGGGGGCGCGGCGGCCGCGGGCGTCGCGCAGCGTGTGCGAGACGCCGGTGATGGTGCCGCCGGTGCCGATCGTGCCGACGAACGCGTCGACGTGCTCGACCCCCGCGGTGCGCAGCGCTTCGACGATCTCGCGCGCGGTCTCGCGGTGCGCGTCGGGGTTGGCCGGGTTGTCGAACTGGTGCGGCACGAACGCGCCGTCGATCGTGCGGGCGAGCTCCTCGGCCTTCGCGATCGCCCCCTCCATCTGGCGTTCGGGCTCGGTGAGCACGACCTCGGCGCCGAACGCCTCGAGGAGCTGCCGGCGCTCGAGCGACATCGACGCCGGCAACGTGAGCACGCAGCGATAGCCCTTCACCGCGCAGACCATCGCGAGCGCGATGCCGGTGTTGCCGCTGGTCGGCTCGATCACGGTGCCGCCGGGGCGCAGACGGCCGTCGGCCTCGGCGCGCTCGATCATCGCGAGCGCGATGCGGTCCTTCACCGATCCCGCGGGCTCGAGCTGCTCGCACTTGGCCCACACCGTGGCGCGCGCGCGCTCGTCGTCGCCGGTCTCGTCGTCGATGCGCGAGAGCCGCACGAGCGGCGTGTCGCCCACGAGCTCGAGCATGGATCCGTAGATCGCCATCGCCGACGTCTTAGCGCGAGCGCTCCCACGAATCGAGCGCGGCCTGGGTCGCCGGGTCGATCGTGGCCGGCTCGCGTCCCGGGCCCTTCGCCCGCGCCGAGAGCCACGCGGCGCGCGCCTCCGCGGCGAGGCCCCACGCGGCGAGGTACTCGAAGGGGCGCTTGGCGCGCAGATCCTCGCCTCCGTTGCGCGGCTCGAGGCGCGGCGGCTTGCCCCACACGCCGACCAGGCGGACGTCGCCCCAGGTGAGCTGATAGCCGCGACCGTCGTCGGACAGGCGCGGCACGTCGCGCGCGGGCTCGTCGTCGAGCGCGAGCAGCGCGAGATCGCGTCCGGCGAGGCCGTCGACCGGGCCGCCGAAGGCAGCGAGGATCGTCGCGGCGACGTCGGTCGGATCGGTGATGGCGTCGACGACTCGCCCGGCCGCGACGCCGCCGGGGAAGCGCACGACGAGCGGGATGGAGAGCGCGTCCCCGGGCGTCTCAGTCTCTTTGGAGATCTCTTTGGAGAACTCCTTCGCCGGCGCCGCGATCGAGGCGCTCGCCGCGGCCTTCGGATCGGGCGCGGCCGGCGGGATGACGAAGGGGGCGTCCCCGGTCACGACGAGCAGCGCCTTGTCGAGCGCGCCGCTGCCGCGCAGCGCCTCGATCAGCGCGTCGAGCTTCTTGTCTTGCGCGTCGAGGGCCGTCGTCTGCAGCGCGATCAGGCGCGCGCGATCGTTCTCGTTCAGACGCAAGAGGCCCTTGCGCGCCTTGGCCAGGATGCCCACCACGTGCTTGACGTCGACCGGGCCCGCGTACCCTTCCGGCGGGAGCTTCTCGAGCGCGGCGGAGGACACCTCCCACGGCGGGTGTGCGCCGCGCGCGTGCGCCAGCACGAAGGCCTTCTTGCCCGCGTGCGACTCGATCCAGCGGCCGATCTCGTCGAACGCGACCGACGGCCCGTCGAGCGGCGAGCGCGCGGCGTAGTTGGTCCAGTCGTGCGCGAAGCCGAAGGCGGCGCCGGTCGTGGGGACCTCGGTGAACATCGCGGTCGCCACGCCGAACGGCGCGAGCGCGCGCCCGAGCAGCGGCGTGCGCGGCGACAGACGCGCGCCCGGGTCCTCGAGCGCGTGCACCGGGACCGGGAGCCCGGTCGCGAGCGACGCGATCGACGCCTGCGCGAGGTGCGACGGCGCGCGGTGCCCGCGGAACACCACGCCCTCGCGCGACGCGCGGCTCGGCGATCGCGACGCGCCCCTGCTTCGGCCCCTTCGAGACGGCGATCTCGATCACGGCGAGGCCGTCGCCGGTCGCACCGAGCGGCGCGGAGACGCCGCTCCACGCCTTGGCGCTCGCCGATGCGCGCGCGAGCACCCGCGGCGGCTCGGTGCCCGTCGTGCGCACGCGCACCTCGACCTCGCCGCCCGTGCCCTCGCCGATCGCGCCGACGTCCGCGAGGAACGAAGCCCCCGCCGGGACGAACCCGACGCAGCGCACGATCGCCGGCGCCATCAGCGTGTACGCGCGCCGCGGCGCGCCGCCGATCGCGACCTGGGTGATCGCGTCGCGCCGCGTGGGCGCCGCGTAGGCCGCTGCCTCGCCGTCGGCCGGCCCGACGCGGATCCAGTCGATCTCGGCGAACGGCTCCTCCTTCTTGGCCGCGCCGATCCAGCGCAGCGTCACGACGTGCAGCCCCGGCGACAGCACGTGCGCGGGGTTGCTCACCGTGGCCACGCGATCGTCTGCGGCCGAGAGCACCAGCGTGCCGACGGTCTTTCCGTCGATGGCCGCCACCGCCTTCTTGGCGCCGCGCGCGCGCCCGCGCACCGACACCAGGGCAGGGCCGGAGCCGTCGACGGCGAAGGTGAAGGACTGGGCGCGATCGAGCACGCGCCCGAACGTCGCGCCGTCGCGCTCGACCGCGGGCATGCTCGCCAGATCGGGATCGCCCGGCGTCGACCACGCCGCCTCGGGCGTGCCGACGTCGACGAAGGCGCCGCGGTGCTCGATCCGGCAGCGGGGCGACGTCGCCAATAGATCGAGCGCGACGCCTTGCGCGTCGGTCGCGGCGACCGGCGGCGGCAGGGCCGGCGCTTGCGCGTCGGGCTGCGGCGGCGCGGTCTTGCGGCCGCAGCCGAGCAGCGAGAGCGCCGCCCCGAGCGCGACGGACGGCCAGCGCATCTTCACTCGCCGGGCTTCTTCGCCGGCGGCATCGCATCGCGCAGCGGCGGTCGCATGGTGTCGGGATCGGGCTTGGCGACGCCGCCGCCGAGGGGCTCGCCGCGCGCGGGCGCGCCCGTCTCGCCGCGCGCGGGCGCCCCCGCGACTGGAGGGCGTGGCGTCGGCGTCGCCGAGTACACGTCGCGGGGCGGATCGCTGCGGTTGGCGCGCGGCCTCAGCACGCGCGCGTCGATCATGGTGCGGCTGGTCGTCGACTCGCCGGGATCGGCGACCTGCAGCAGCACGGCGTCGGCGAGCGAGCCGGGCGTCTTGCTGTCGGGCGGCTGCTCCACCGGTTGCGGCGGCGGCATCATCGACTCGAGCGAGAACTCGAGCGGCGTCGGCTCGGGGGTGTCGGACGCCGCGATCGGCGCGGCGGGCGTGCGATCGGGCGGGCGCACCGAGGCGGCGGCGTGCGGCTGCACGTCGAGGCTCGCCTCCGCCTGCGCGAGGAGGTCGACGCCGCGCACGCTCGTCGCGCGCACGACGAGGCCGCGTGACGCCGCGTCGACCAGCACGTCTTCGAGCACGGAGGCGGCGACGTCGCCCGCGAGGATCATCGTGCGCGGCGACGCCCCGTCGGCGAGGCGCTCGAGGACACGGCGCACCGGCGTCGGCGTCGACGGCAGGTAGCTCGCGAGCGCGTCGCCGTCGAGGCCGATCGCCACGAGCTCCATCGTCGACACGCCGCTGACCGCGTCGCACGCCGCGCGCAGGCGCCTCAGCACCGGACGGAGCTGCTCGTCGAGCTCTCCGCGGAGCGGCTCGCCCTCGCCGCGCGACGGGACCGGTCGCACGAGGAAGCGCCCGCCGATGACGCCGAGCAGGCCGGGGAGCACCTCGGCGCCGCGCGCGAAGCTCCCGTCGGCGCCGGTGCGCGACGCGCGACGGATGCCGCCGCCCTCGAGCACGACCTCGAAGACATGGGCCGCGTCGCGCACGATCACGCAGGCGTCCTGCCGAACGGCGTTGGTGATCGCGAGCAGCGACGCCACCGTGAGGTCGTCGAGGCGGCCGCGCACCTCCGCGCCGCCGGCGATGCGCGCCTCGATGCGCACGCGCGACGCGAGGACCTCGCGCACACGCGAGACGATCGTGTGCGTGTCGTCGTCCTTGCGCAGCGTCGCGCTGGAGCCGACGCGCAGATCGCGCAGCCGCTGCAGCAGGTCTTCCTTCCACGAGAGCAGCACCACGGGCCGATCGCGCAGGGCGACGTCGCGGCGCAGCGCGCGCGAGAGGCCGATGCCGTCCATGCCCGGCATCAGCACGTCGGTGACGACGGCCGCCGCGTCCTGCTTGCGCGCGAGGGAGAGCGCCGCGTCGCCCTCGGCGGCCGGGTGCACCACGGCGCCGGCGGCCGCCAGCGCCTCGCCGACGTAGGCGACGATCGCCGGATCGTCGTCGGCGACGACGATGGCGCGACCCTCGAGATCGACCTCCGGCATGCCGCGCCGCGCCGCGCGGCGATCGGCGATCGGCTCGCCGAGCGGCGCGACGGCGATCGGCCGGCGCAGGTGATCGTCGCGGAAGGCGATCGCGCCGTGGCTGCGATCGCGCAGCACGTCGCGAATGCGCGCGAGCGCGCCCCAGTAGGGGCCGAGCACCTCGGCGCCCGTGCTCAGCGACACCTTCCGATCGCGCGACGCCGGCTCGAGCTGCTCGGCCAGGAGGCGGTGGAGCTCCGTCTCGAGGCGATCGACGAGCTCACGCACGGTGACCTCGCCGATCTCGGGGTGCAGCGCCGTCGGCAACGCGCGCGAGCGCTCGCCGACCACGTCGCCGCAGGCCTCGCGCAGGGTCACGCCCGCGACCGGCTTCTCGAGGCTCTTCGCTACACCCAGCGCGAGCAGACGCGACAGCTTGGACGCATCGCCTGCGCCGAGCCGATCGGCCAGCGCGACGACCGGCACCGGGCCGGTGAGCACGTCGTCTCCGAGCGAGGCGACGAGCTCCATCGCGCCGGGCAGATCGGTGTCGACGACCACGAGATCGGGCGCGACCGCGCGCGCCAGATCGAGCGCGGTGCCCACCTCGGTCGTTCGCTCGATTTCGCACGGGAGCGTGGTCGGATCGTCCTCGAGCGCGAGGGCCAGCGCCTCGGACCCGACGACCAGGACCGTCCACGGCGCGGCGATCGGCGCCACCGCGACGACCTGAGGCGGCGGCGGCTCCTGGACCGAGGGCGGCGGCACGGTCGTGCCCTTCTCCCACGCGAGCTGCGGCAGCCGATCGATCAGCGCGCCGAGCTCCTTCATCAGCTGCGACGGCACGCGGCCGCCCTGGGCCGCCTCGTCCAGGCTGCGCGTCGCGCTCGCGATCGCCTGCGCGAGCACTCCGAAATGGAGCAGGCGCGCGCCGACTCCGAGCGCGTGGAGCTTGCGGCGCAGCTCGTCGCGCGCGCGGTCGCGCGTCGGCTCCTGGGCCAGCGCGTCGAGCACGGGCCGAAGCTCGGCCGCTTTCCGCCCGAGACCGGCGATGAAATCGGCTGCAGCGCCGCCGACTCGCGCCGCGTCCCCAGCCCCCCCGTCCTTCGACTCCATTTCCGCGGTGCCTCGCGAGCGCGGGTAGCACGGCGGCTCGCATGCGGCGAACCACCACGGCGACGCTTGTCAGGATCCTTTCCGTCGACGCTCCGAAGCCGCTAGCATGCACGGCAAATGGGCCAAGACACCCGTAAGGATCCGCGCGCGAAGGTGCTGAGTCTGAACGTCCGCTACAAGAGCGCGACCGTCGACGAGTTCATCGAGCATCATTCGCACGACATCTCGAAGGGCGGCATCTTCATCAAGACGCCGAGCCCGTTCCCCGCCGGCACGCTGCTGAAGTTCGAGATCCGCATCCGCGAGGATCAGCCGCTGATCGCGGGCGTCGGGCGCGTCGTGTGGAAGCGCGAGCCGCCCCAGGCAGCGGCCGAGCGCCCCGCCGGAATGGGCGTGAAGTTCATCAAGCTCGACGGACACAGCCGCGAGCTGATCGACCGCATCGTCGCCGAGCGGAAGGACGAGGGGCCCTCGTTCGAAGAGACGACCGACGGCAACGCGCCGAGCTCGTCTGCGCCGCCGCCGTCCTCCATGCCGCTCAACACCGTGAGCGGCGCGGGTGGCGGCGCGTTCTTCCCCGCCGGTCCGCCTGCCGAGCAGCCGCCGCCGGCGGAGCGCACGGTGATCAAGCAGGCCGACGAGATCCTCGCCGACGCGCTCAAGGGCGCCGGTCTCGGCGGCGTCAGCACCTCCACGCCCGCCGCGCCGATCGAGCTGCCGCCGGTGCCGCCGCCCGCCGCTGCGGCGCCGCCGCCCGCGCGCAAGGCGACGCTGCTCGGAATGCCGAGCGCGCCGGGACAGGGCTTCCAGCTCCCGCCGGAGGTCGCCGCGGCCGCCAAGGAGTTCGAGGCGACGGCCAGGCCCGTCGAGCCGGCGAAGCCCGCGTCGGAGCCGCCGGCCGCCGCCGCGCCGAAGCACGAGCCCGAGGTCGCCGCGAAGCCGATCTCCGAGCCGCCGAAGAAGGCGGTACCCGAGGCGCCGAAGGCCGCGCCGTCCGAGCCGCCCACCGCCAAGGAGCCGGCGACCCGCACGGTCGCCGAGCGAGCCGAAGCGGAAAAGGCGAAAGAACCGGAAAAAGTCGCGGTGGCGACCACGCCGGCGAAGGCCGAATCGCGTCGTCCCCCGCCGCTGGCCGCGGCCGCTGCGCCCGCCCAGCAGAGCAAGGGGGGCGCCGGTGGTTGGCTGGTCGTCCTGCTGCTCATCGGCGCGGCCGGCGCCGGCGGCTACTACCTGATGACCAAGAGCAACGAGCCGCCGCCCGCGCCCACCGCGCCGACGGCCGCCCCGACGCCGACGCCCTCGCCGGCCCCTTCGCCCATCGAGACCGCCGCGGTCCCCGCGCCGAGCCCTTCGGTCGTCGAGCCTGCGGCGCCGACCGTCTCCGCCGCGCCCGAC
>JACPFM010000192.1 GCA_016182965.1 Deltaproteobacteria bacterium
CCCGACACGAGCCCGCGAGGTCGCGAAGCCGAAGGCGAAGCGCCTCGCGTGGCGAGTCGCTGGTGGTGGGTGTCGGGGGGAGCGACAGAGGCGCTCCCCCTGACCGTGACAGCCGGGGGGATCGGGGGGCCGCAAGGCCCACCCGACACGAGCCGGTGAGCCGATGCGCCGGAGGCGCATCGCGAACGTGGCGAGTCGCTGGTGGGGGGTGTCGGGGGGAGCGACAGAGGCGCTCCCCCTGACCGTGACTGACTCCCCCTGACCGTAAATAGTCAATGGGCGGGTGACGCGCTTGCCACCCGCCCATCGGTCGTCAGCCTCGTACCGAGGCGTCCGTCACTTCGTTTCTGGGCGCGTTTCGATGCTCCCCGAAGGGGCGGCATCGGTTCCGCGGCAGAGACACTGCATGTCCGTCACGCGGCGGTCGCTCGGACCGCGTCGCGATTCAGCGGACCGGACCCTCCAGGTAGAGGCCACGGTTACTGTGCATGTTGTCTCTCCTCCTCCGGCCCGACGCCGGCGCGCGGGAGGGTCGCTGCGTAGTGAGCGACCGGACCGCGCGTTCCAAGGTGGGGACCGAGCGAGCGGTCCACGTGCCCACGGTCGCGGTCGAAGCGTTGGTTCGCCTCGTGGAACAGCCCAGGGGAACCCCCCGGCCGAGACCGGTCGTCGAAGAGTCCGACGACTCCTTGGATGTTAACGCGACGGAGGAATCGCGCCAGAGGGTTCGTGCCAGGTCGGTGGAACACGACCCGCGCGTGCCAAGGTCGAGGCGCGGCGCGTGCGGCGGAGACACCACGACGGGTGCTCGCTGCCCGCCGTGCACGGCGGCCTGCCACCCGTGTCCTCGAAGGACGACGCGACGACACCGCCGGGAACGTTTTCCGTCCACCGCCGAGCAGCGCCGCAGGCGGCGCCCATCTTGCGTCGTGAGACGGCGACAGTCTGGGCCCGCGTCGCTCCGCGGCGATGGCCCGTGCTTTTCGTCCGCGATTGCGGGCGAGAAAGGACGACGCCGTGACCAAGAAGACCCTCACCGCGATGTTCGCGCTGGCCGCGTTTGCGATCCCGACGGCCGCCTTCGGGCAGGCCGCCGAGAAGGAGCCCAAGGGCGGCAAGGTCGAGACCAAGGGCAGTCAGATGACCGTGACGACGCCGGAGATCACCACCACACCCGGCAACCGCGACGAGTCGATGGCGATCACCGACGTCGACGAGCTCTCGAGGAAGTCTCGTCGTGACTTCGTCCGCAACCCGGTCGGCTTGTCGGGCGCCGCGGCGCTCGGCTTCGGCCTCGGCGACGCGTACGGCACCGGGTTCGGTCTCCGCGCCGGCTACACGATGCCGGGCCGCGTCTACCTCGGTGGTATCGCGAACTACCACATCGGCAACACCGCCGAGGCGCTCGGCAGCAACATCACCAACCGCAGCTGGTACTTCGGTCCCGAGGCCGGCTACGACCTCGGCCTCGGCAAGGTGATCCTGCGCCCGGTGATCGGTGTCGGCCTCGCGTTCCGCACCAAGCGCGTCGAGGCGCCCGGCGTGGCCACCAGCGACGTCGACACGAGGCCCTACGTCGCGCCGGGCGCGTCGCTGATGTACCCGATCGGCAACTTCTTCGTGGGCGCCGACAGCCGCGCGGTCCTCGCGACCGGCGAGGGCAACAGCACGCTCACGTTCCTGGGCACCGCGGGCGCGCATCTCTGACGCGTCAGCGTCGGCGGCGCCAGCGCACCGCCCACGTCGCGAGCGCTGCCGAGAGGCACGACGCGAAGAGGGCGGCCGGGGGCGCCGCCGCCGTCCACGCGCAGCCGCCGTCGTCGCCGTCGCCTGGGGGCTCGGGCCACGCGGAGACCGGGGCGTCGCACGACGCGTCGGGCGCGAGGCACTCCGGGCACGGCTCGTCGAGCCGACCTGCCACGACGCGCTCGACCCACGGCCGGTGCGCGTCGAGGCGCGTGTGGCTCGAGGGCGACTTGCACCCGGCGAGCCCGAAGGAGACGATCGCGACCAGCGCGCCCTCGTAGACGACCGCGCCCCCGGAGTCGCCGTCGCAGACGTTCGTCGTCTCGTCGCCGAACCGAAGGAGCCGCGAGCAGACGCGGGAGATCGTGAGCGACACGCGGCGCCGCGGCGCGGAGTCGGTGGTGGACACCTCGCTGCGCCCCACGGCGATGACGTCCACCCGAGCGCCCGTGAGCGTCGCAGGCAGCGGCGACGCGCGCACGGGCATCGGCGCGACCGGCGCGTCGGACGCGAGCTCGAGCGCCGCGAGATCGACGCCGCCATAGAGGTCGCTCTCCGAGGACGTCGCGGTGGGGAACGGCGCGACGCGCACGACCTCGCGCTCGGCGTCGGGCCTGCGGGCGTCGGCCCCGAAGGCGACGAAGTAGCGCCCGGACTGCCATACGCAGTGCCCGGCCGTGAGGACCACGCGCGCGGCGACGACGACGCCGGAGCAGATCTCGACCGCGCCCTCGCGCCGCACGGCCACGACCGCGGAGGTCTCGCGATCGAAGTCGCCGCCGATGACGGCCTCGGACCGGTCGCCGAGCGGGTCGCTCGACGCGCAGCCGACGAGCGCGGCGAACCCGAGAATGGTCAGCTTTCGCACTGGGATGGGCCCTCGAGGAGATCCGCTCCTCGAGGGTGATCTACGATCAGAGCGCGCCGAGGTCGATCGCCTCCTGCAGCGACGGCTTCAGGGCGCCGGCGGCGCGCAGCTCGGTCGGCTTGATCGCCACCGTGCCGAGATCCATGCCGCGCGCGAGGCGGTGAAGGGTCGTCGCGTTGCCGTGCGAGACGAGCGTCAGCTCGCGCAGGTAGTAGGGACCGGACGTGTTCGCGACCGCGAGCGCCTCGGCGCCGAAGTGCAGCGTCATGACCGAGGCGCCCGCCTTGATGTCCTGGCCGGTCTGGGCGATCGCGACGGGGTGCTCCTTGCCCTCGGCGTCGCGGACGACGAGCACCGCGCTGAGCCCGAGCCGGGCGTCCTGCACGCTCTCGATGTCGACGTCCACCGCGACCTCCGCGATCAGGTCACCCTTGCCGCGGACCACCTTCGGCGTGGTCACGTGCGACATCCTCGCGAAGGGCACCGTGTAGGCGAACGGCACGTCGATGTCGCGCTCGTAGCTGCGCCCGTCGGCGGTGGTGCCGGTCGCCTTCGCGTGGATCGTCCACGTGCCGATGTGCTTCGGATCGGAGCTGACCACCGGCACCCTCGTCGAGTACCTGCCGCCGCCGAGCGAGACGAACGTCAGCGCGTCGAAGCGCGCGCCGGCCGGCGTCCGCAGCTGACCGACGAGCATCGCGCCGTCGAGCGGGGTGCTCTGATCGGCCAGATCGAAGACCACCTGCTGCTCCTCGCCGAAGGAGACGAGATCGCTCGAGCGCGTGGCGCCGATCACGATCGTCGAGGCCGGCTGCTGCACGTCGATCATCGTGGTGGCCGCGCGGAGCGCTTCGCTGGTGTCGAGCGTGACGAAGCCCGGCGTGGTCGGCACGTCGATGGAGAGCATGCGGTGCGGCGCCTGGAACAGCGCGATCTCCGGCGTCAGGCGCACGGCGTCACCGAGCGCGGAGTCCAGCGGACCGGCGGGCACCGCCTTCTTCAGACCGGTGCTCAACGGAGCGTCGCGCGGCACGAGGTACTTGCCGAGCTCGGCGTCGGCCTTCGGCGGCGGCGCGAGATCGGGCAGCTTGCCGCCGGTGGGCGGCGTGTCGCGCGCGAGGTCGAGCACCTTGCCCGTCTCGACGTGCCGGAGGTGCACGCCGCGGAAGAGCGCCGCGTGCATGGTGGGCCCCGCCGCCGAGTACACGATCACGCGCGCGCCGGTCGGCGCGTCGATCGGCACCGAGACCGCGTCCTTGGCGCCCGCCTCCACGACGCGCCGGAAATCCCTGGCGGTGACGCGCACCGGGACGTGCCCGACGGTGAACGTCTGCTTGACCGGGAGCGGATCGGAGCCGCTGAGCGTCGCGTCCGGCGCGCGGGAAGGCAGCACCGTCGCGCGGAGCGACAGCGGGACGAGGTCGCCGGGCGCGCGCACGGCGCGCTCGGTGGAGACCCGCTCGATGACGGCCTCTCTCGACTCGGGCTTCGGGCCCTCGGTCGAGGTGCAGGAGGCGAGCGCGACGCAGGAGACGCTGAACAGGATCTTGCTACGCATGGTGGTTTCTCCCGCCTCGTCCTCAGTTGCAGTAGCCGGTGCAGTCGCTCGGGCAGGTGTTGCACTCGTCGAAGCCGCAGATGCCGTCGCCGCACGCCACGCCGGCGACCGTCCATGTCGCGAGGTTGTGCCACCGCGCGCGTCCGGGGTTCACGTCACCCTCCACCCACGGACCGCCGCAGGCGGACACCTTGCCGGGGAGACAGTCGTTGCCGTCGCCGCCCTTGGCGAGCCAGCACGCGTCGCAGTAGCCGTCGTTCTGCCAGCTGTCGGGGCAGTAGGCCATGTCGTCGATCTCGTAGGTCTCGACGGTGCCGTCGCCGTTGCGGTCGCCGGCGAAGTCTGCGTGGCAGGGGTTCTTCGCGCTCGACATCAGGCAGTCGTCGGCGCCCCAGCTCACGACGTAATCCTTGGTCGTGGCGTCGTTCCACGTCGGCACCGCGTCGTGCCCGTAGCCGGCGAGGCACTCGGGATCGCACCACCCGTCGCCGAGGTAGCTCTTCGGGCAGCCCTTGGTGTACTTCGCCGGGCTCGCGCCCTCGATCCAGCCCGGCTGCGTGAACAGGCAGGTGTCCCACTGCGAGGGCATCGCGTCGGCCGACGCGGCCGCGGCGGGCGTCTCGGTGAGCGCCATCGCCGTCGCGTTGACCTCGTTGCGGACGATCTTGTCGAACGTGCTCTCGACGTTGGAGTAGCAGGTCGAGCTCTGCCAGAAGCCGCAGGTCCTGCAGTCGGAGTGGGTGCGGCGCGACTGGTGGTGGCTCACGAAGCGGAAGCCGTCGACGCTGTTCTCCTTGCCGGCGGCGATGTTGAACACCTGCCCGAGCGCCGACATCGACTGGCACGTGAGGAAACCGTCGGAGCAGCCGTTGCGGTAGGTCGACGCGTCGGTCCCCGCGAGGAACAGCTTGTGGATGCCCCACAGCGCGACCTGGTACGGGTACGAGCCCGTCCAGCCGCCGCCGCAGCGCGTCTTGCCGTCGGTGATGTCGGAGTCGGGGAACGTGCCGTACGCCGATCGGAACGTGACGCCGTTGACCGGGTTGCCGAGCGTCGTGCCGGCCTTGAACTTCGAGGTGTCCGCGTTGTGCAGATCCATGTCGCCGGTCTGGATGAACTTCACGCCGTCGTCGCCGTACCCGGCCCGCCCGGCGATCCAGTTCGCGGCGCCGTTGATGAAGGCGACCGTCGAGCCGCCGCCCATCGCCCAGTTGGCGAGGTAGGTGCCCTTCCACGGCGGCGCCAGCGCGACGACCTTCCGCATCGCCGCCTTGGAGCGCGACTTGGCGGTCGACGCGGTGTACGTGACCGCGATGTGCCGGATGACGTTGGCGCCGCCCGAGTGCGTCACCACGATGACGTCGTCGATGTCGTCGGAGGTGCCGTAGGTCCCGTCGGGGCCCTTCACGAACCGCTCGATCTGCTCGGCCGCGCAGTCCGCGGTGCCCGACTCGCCGGTGACCGACGCGTCGCTGTCGCCGATCGGGCTGCCGTTGTACCAGGGCATGCGCGAGCCGAGGTTGCAGCCGAGCACCGCGTACGGACGCATCGTTCCGTCGGAGCGCTTGCGGAGCGAGTCGACGAACGTCTGCCCCCAGTAGTTCGCGGTCGCGTCCTTGCCCGACGCCGAGGGCACCTTGCAGTAGAACGAGTCGGCCGAATCGTAGCAATTGATCGTGTTGACGCCGTCGAGGTTGCTGCCCGCGAAGTCGCCGGTGCCATGGAGGAACACGAGCCCGCTCTTGTCCGAGCGACGGAAGGCGACGGTGCCGGTGCAGGAGCCGCTGCCGTAGCAGCCGGCCTTCACGGTGTACGTGCCGCCCGCGCCCGCCGGGACCTTGTATTTGAGGTACGACGTGTAGCCGACGTTGCAGCTCGGCTCCGTGTCGTTGGCGTCGTCGTTGTAGGCGACCTGGCTGTTGGCGAAGTAGAGGCGCAGATACGTGTCGCCCGTCCCCGCGGCGCCGGGCAGCGTGCAGTTCTTGTCGCTGCCTTGCGTGCTCAGGACGATCGTCTCGCCCGCGTTCGCGGTGATGGTGAAGTCGAAGGTGTTCGTCGTGGCCGATGCCGTCGCGGACTTGCTGTACGCGGCGCTCGTCCCCGTGATCCCCTCGGCCATCGCGGCCTTCGCGCCGAAGAGCGCCGCCGCCGCCGCCGTCGTCGCCACCAAAGCCTTCGAGAGCTTCCGCATCGCCGCCTCCTGGGATCGAGAACGGCGAAATGCGATCGACATGCCACCGGAATGGAGCGCGCCTCAACCCGAGATCGTTGCGAATCCTTACTCCACGGCGCGCGGCCGGTCGTGAGGATCTTGAACGGCAGTTAGGAATCTGAACCGTCCCTGTTCACGATCTGAACCACCGTCACCGCTTCGGACTCGCACCTCCCACGACGTCCGCCGCCGCAGCGCAGGCGCCGGGTGGCGTGCGAGATCCGATCTCCGAGCGGCGCACGCGCTTGACGGCGTCGCGACGGTACCCGGATGCTCGACGAGATCGATCTGCGTCGGAGGCACCCACGTGAGTGATCACAAACGTTCGAACTACCTCGTCGACCGGCCGTTCCAGCTCAAAGCCTCCGCGTTGATCGTCGGCCTCACGCTGCTCGTCTCGGTGCCGCTCGGCGTGCTGCTCTTCCGGACGAGCGGCGAAGCGGTGTCGATCGGCCGCGAGGCCGTGGAGGTCGGGCAGACCGCCAACGGCGCGTCGAACGAGGCCCTCAAGCAGGCCGAGGTCCTCAATCGACGCCTCGAGATGGAGACGTTGCTCAAGTACGGAAACGATCCGAAGGCCCTCGAACAGACCAAGCAGGCGAACGCGCTCGAGACCGACAAGCTGAAGAAGCAGGCCGAGGCGGTGAAGGCCACCGCCGACAAGTTCCAGGCCCAGCGTGACGCGCTCGAGCGCACGCGCAGGACGTTGCTGTGGAGCGTCTTCGGCGGCGTCGCCTTGCTGGTCGTGCTGGTCGGCGTCGCCGGCGTGCTCTTCACGCACAAGGTCGCCGGCCCCATCCATCGCATGCGCATCCTGTTCCGCGAGGTCGCCGAGGGCCGGTTCTCGCCGTATCGCCCGCTGCGTCGCGGCGACGAGCTCCAGGACTTCTTCGCGGAGTTCTCGGCGATGGTCGAGAAGCTGAAGGAGCGTCAGAAGGAGGAGATCGCGCACCTCGAGAAGGCGATCGACAAGGCCGCGACCGCGGGGGCGAGCGACGGCTCGCTCCACGATCTGCGCGCCGTGCGCGACGCGATGAAGCGGGCCGTCGACGGCGCGCCGAGCTGAGTGGGAGTCGTCCGCCGGGGGGATCGGGGGGCCGCAAGGCCCGCCCGACACGAGCCCG
>JACPFM010000197.1 GCA_016182965.1 Deltaproteobacteria bacterium
TCGAAGCTCGAGTACCTCCGCGACGGGCTTGCCGATCTGATCCGCAACGTGAGGCAACGTGGCATCCGCTCGATCGCGGTGCCGCCGCTCGGGTGCGGCAACGGCGGCCTTGCTTGGTCGGCGGTGCGTCCGTTGATCGTGGAGGCGTTCGCAGAGGTCCCGGAGGTGCGCGTCGTCCTGTTCGAGCCGAGATAGGCCCCGGCGGCCGCCGCGATCATCGACCGTCGCGAGCGTCCCGCGATGACCCCTGCGTGGGCCGCGGTGATCGCGCTGATGGGGCGCTACGTCGAGACCGGGTTGACGGCCTCGCTTACCCATCCGCGACCTGTTCGGCGCGGTCGCGGCGCGCGAGGTGGACGAAGGCGATGACCGCCACGCCGAGCACCATCAACGCGGCGCCGATCGAGGCGAGCACCTGCAGCGACTGGAGCTCCGGCAGGTACTGCGCGTAGCGGCGCGGCATGCCGCGCCTTCCGAGCACCACGAGGCCCCAGGCCAACAGGTGCGCGCCCAGCGCCGACGCGGCGAGCCCCGCCGACGCCGCACTTGATCGCTCCGCTCGATGCGCGCTTCGCAGGAGGGCGAAGATGAGGACGAAGCCCTCGAGGTGCGGCGCGGCGACCGCGAACAGCGTGTCGTTGATGAGCGCACTCGCATCGAAGAGGCCGAACATCGCGACCAGCAGCGCCGCCTCGACGAACATGAGCGCCTCCACGCGGCGAACCCACTTGGCCCAGCCCGACGCTGCGGGCCCGGAGAAGCCGAGGAGGAACGCGAGGCAGACGGCGGAGAGCGCTTCGCCATACGCGAGCACGTGCAGGCCCGCGAACCGGAGCGACACCCGAAACAGCAGGTAGATCAGCGCGACCGCGACGACCGCGACGTTCGCGCGCGAATGGAGGGCGGGCGCAGCGAGGACGGCGACGACCAACGTGGAATGCGCGATGGCCATCGTGTCGTAGCGGCCGACAAGCGCGCTCCCCCACGCCACACACTGCGCGGCCGCCGCGATCACGAAGAGCGCTCGAGGGAGGCGGGGACCGGAGATGGCCACCAGGAGCACGGCCACGCACGCAGCGACCGCGAGGAAGGCGCCCGCGACCGTCGGTAGGACAGCGGCCTCGAAGCGCGCGGCCGCGACGGCGGTGGCGACGACGCACACCGTTTCGAGCGCGAGCCGAAGGCGCGGCGGCGCCTTCACGCCGGCGAGGCCGAACGACAGCAGGAGGACGGGCAGCGCCGCGAACATCAGCGCGCCGTGAACCGTGAAGAGCCGCGAGTAGGTGGTCGCATCGAACAGGTTCGTCGGTCGGAGCGCGCCGAGGCGGAGGACCAACCCGCTCGCGAGGAGCGCGCCCACGACCGCGATGGTGGGGCCGGAGGGGGCCTGGCCCCACGTGACCGGCGACGTCTCGCCCGCAGGCCGCTCCGTCACCGCGCGCGCACCGCGCTGCTCCGCACCACGTCGGCGCTCCCCGCCACGTACGTCGGCCCCTCGCCCGACACTCGGTCCTCGTCGCCCTCGATCAGCGCGTGGGACAGCCCGTGGTCGTCGCACGGATCGCCGTCGCCGAGCAGCGCGGCCTCGAGCACGTCGCGGAACACCTTGCGCTTGTCGTCGTCGTAGAGCACGAGGCGGATGTCGGTGAGGCGCGAGCCGCCGAGGGCGAGGTGCCAGCGCAGCGCGGCGGCCATCGCGGCGGCGCAGGCCTCGAGCGTCACCGCGGCGGCGCCGGTGCCGAGGGCGGGCATCGCGAGCGTGCGAAGGTCGTGGCGCTCCGCCTCGAGGAGCGCGCGCTGCGTCGCGCGGCCGACGCAGGAGGCCTGCTCCCACGCGCTCACCGCGTGCAGCACCTTGCGACACGGAAGGTCGCCCGGACCGGTCACCACGCACGCACCGAGCGGCTGCTGGCCGTGGGACTGCGCCTCGGCCTCGATCGCGTCGCCGCCGGCGCGGCGGAGCGACTCTCCGACGCCGGTGCGCATCTTCATCTCCCAGTTCGCGCTGCTGACGATGCCGTCGGCGCGGGCACGGGCGATGTCGCCCGCCTCCAGGCCGATGCGGGTGGCGCCGAAGACGATCGCGTCGCCCACGCGGGCCGGCGCGGCGGGGCGCCTGGCGCTCTTGGCGAGCGCGCCGAAGAGGCGCATCGGCTCGGCGACGGTGCGGTAGCGCGCGTCGGGCTCGTAGGCGAGCATGCGCGCGACGACGTGCTGGAAGAACGCCTCCTCGGGCGTGGTGGGCGCGGGGAACGCCGGGTGCGGCGCGCTGGTGAGCAGGAGCAGCGGGTTGGGGAACGGCGGGTGCCCGTAGCGCAGATCGAACGCGGTGGCTCCGAGCTCGTAGATGTCGGAGCGGCGATCGAGCGGCTGACCGCGCAGGGCCTCGGGCGGCATGAAGCGCGCGGTGCCGCTCACGTCGCACTCGCCGAGCTCGCCGACGCGCTTGGCGACGGCGACGCCGAAGTCACCGAGCTTCACGCCGATCTCCGGGCAGCCGAAGAGGTTCGAGGGCTTGAGGTCGCGGTGCAGCACGCCGTGCTGGTGCGCGGCGTGGAGCGCGTGCGCGATCTGCGCCATCGTCTCGCACACGAACCACAGGGGCAGCCCGCGACCGAGCGTCTGCCGGCGGAGGTGATCGAGCTCGTTGAGATCGACGCCGTCGACGTACTCCTGCGCCATCCAGGGCGTGTCTTCGTGCGTGCCGGCGTCGTACGCGCGCACGACGTAGGGGCTCGGGATGCGCGCCATCAGCCGCGCCTCGGTGAGCATGCGGCGGGCGCGCTCGTGCGGCGAGGCGCGCAGATCGGGCCTGAGCGTGCGGATCACGGCCGGCATGGCCAGCGCGCGGTGACGGGCGAGGTACACCTCGCTCATGCCGCCGCCGCCGAGCCGGCCCCAGACCTCGTAGTCGCCGACGTGTGCCCCCGCACTCAACATGCCCCGACGATATCGGGCGCGCGTGCGGAAGCAACCGCGCGGTGGCTACTTCACGACCGTCACCGGGCAGGGCGCGTTCGCCAGGACGTGCTCGCTCACGCTCCCGAGCACCAGCGCCCGCATGCGCCCGACCCCGCGGCGGCCGATGATGAGCAGGTCAGGCTCGAGCTCGCTCGCGACCTCGAGGATGGTCGGCCCGGGCTCGCCCGTGCGCGTCACCAGGCGCGCCTCGATGGCGCCCTTGCCGAACGCGCGGGTCGCCTCCTTGAACGTCTCGAGCGCCTCGCGTTCGCGCGTGGCGCGGCCCTTCGTCTTGCTCTCGGGCACGTCGACGTAGAGCAGGGTGACGACGGCTTCGGTGCCGTCGGCCAGCGTCGCGGCGAGCGCGGCGGCGCGCTTGGCGGGTGCGGAGCCGTCGACGGGGACGAGGATCGAGTGCAGCTTCCTGACCACCCGCGGAGCGTACCGCACCGGCGCCTCGACTGGGAATCGACTGGGAGTCGACAGGGAATCGACACGATCGCGCGCGCGTGCTCCATTGGGCCTCGGAACTTGAGCGAGCGTCGTACGTGACCGAGATCTCGTACCTGGCCGCCGTCGTGCTCGTGGCCTTCGTGGTCGAGAGCGCCGCGGGCTTCGGCGCCACCGTCGTGACCGTCACCCTCGGGGCGCAGATTTTGCCGCTCGACGCGGTGCTCGCCGCGTTCCTGCCCGTGAACGTGGCGCTTTCGCTGGTGCTGACGGTCCGCAACGCCAAGGCCATCGATCGCGGGCTGCTCCTGCGGCAGGTCCTGCCGTGGATGGGCGCGGGCACCGCGGTCGGGCTCGCGCTCTCGCGCTACCGCGCGGCCGGCTGGATCAAGGTCGTCTTCGCCGCGTTCGTGATCGTCCTCTCGATCGCCGAGCTGCTCGCGATGCGCGCGCGCGCCGATCAGAGGTCGACGCCCCTGCGGCCGACGGTGGCCGCCTCCGCGCTCGCGGGCGCCGGCGTGATCCACGGCCTGTTCGCGTGCGGCGGGCCGCTCGTCGTCTACGTGGTGGGGCGCACCCTCTCGGAGAAGGCGGCGTTCCGCGCCACGCTGAGCGCGCTGTGGCTGGTGATGAACGTCGTGCTGGTCGCCTCGATGGCCATCGACGGGAGCCTCGGCGGAAAGAGCCTCGTCACCTCCGCGGCGCTCCTGCCGCCGCTGGTCGTCGGGCTGCTCGCCGGCGATCGGCTGCACCACCGCATGCCGGAGCGCGCGTTCCGCGTGGCGGTGTTCGCGCTGCTCCTCGTGGCGGCGACCGTGCTGGTCGTGCGATCGGTGTGAGCGCGAGCCGTTGACGGGCCGGCGCGTCGTCGTACCGTGACGTCGTGAGCGCGTATCGCTCCATCAGCCCGGCCGGACGCGAGTCGTGCGCGCTGTTGTGCCGCAAATGCGGGGCGCGCCTGCGGCTCCCCTCCGAGCAGCCGGAGGTGCGCTGCGCGCGGTGCGACACGGCCAACCCGGCGCTGCGCGCCGGCGACGACTGGGCCATCGACGACCTCCGCGAGGTGGCCCACAAGGCGGCGAGCTACGGCGAGCTCGTGGCGTTCGCGGAGTCGCTCGGCATCCGCGAGCGCTGCGCGCAGATCGATCTGTCGTGCGACGGCGTGCGTTGCGCGGTGTCGCTCGACATCAACAGCGGCAGCGCCCAGGGCCTCGAGCTCTCCGCGCAGACGGCCGGCTTCCCGAAGATGACCTTCCTCCGCGAGACGAGCCGCCACGTCGACGTGAAGCAAGCGGGCATCTCGCGCGAGGTGCAGACGGGAGACGCCGCGTTCGACGCGGCCGTCTACGTGAACACCGCGGTCTCCGACGCCGACGCCCTGGTCGTCCTGTCCCCGCCGGCGGTGCGCGCGGCGATCATGCGGCTGCTGAGCGAGGTCTCCGAGATCACGCTGAACGACAGCGGCGTCGCGCTCTCGTCCCACCGGGACGAGCCCCGCTGCTACGCGCCGGCGACCGTCCGCGCGCAGCTCGAGGCCCTGCGCGTCGTCGCCGGCGCGCCGCGCCCCCTCTCGCCGACCGTCGTCCACGATCCGGTGGCGCGGCTGACGCTCGTCTTCACGATCCTGGTCATGCCGCTCGGCCTCGTCTCGCTCATCGCGTCGATGAGCAAGTGGGAGCCGATCGACGTCGGGAACGTGGTGTTGCTCGGCCTGGTGATCGGCCTCGTCGCCGCGGTCTCCGTTCAACCCCTGCTGACCCGGCTGCTCCGCGGCCGCTCGAGCTCGCACACCGAGCTGGCGTTCGCGCGCTTCGCGACCTTCGTCGCCTCCCCGCTCTTCGCGATCGCCTTCCTCACGACCCTCAACGGGCGGCTCGATCGGTCGGCGGAGCTCGTCCGCGACGGCAAGGTGGTCAAGGTGAGCTGGGACGACGAGAACAGCCGCTCGCAGGTCGAGGTCCGCGGCACGGAGAACCTCGACGTGAGCTTCGGCGTCTACGATCCGAAGCGCGAGGTGAAGGTCGGCGACCTCGCCCGGGTGTGGAGCCGCAGCGGCGCGCTCGGGTACGCGTGGACCACCCGCCCGAGCGTCATCTTCGCCAAGACCTCGACCTTCCGCGAGCGCTGATCGCGCTATCCTCTTGCGCGATGCGCGCGCTCAACGACGTCCCCGAGGTGCCCGGCGGAACGCGCCTCGGGCACGGCCACCTGTTCAAGGACGACCGGCTCTCGTTCTTCGCCGAGGTGGGGGCCACGGGGCCGCTCGCGCGCGTGCGCTTCCTCCGGCGCAACGTCCTCTTCGTCAACACGCCCGAGCTCGCGCACGAGGTCCTCGTCGAGAGCGCGCGCGCGTTCGAGAAGTCGCCGGGCATCCGCCTGCTCCTGCACTACGTCGGCGGTCACGGCCTCTTCACCTCCGAGGGCGAGCTCTGGCGCCGGCAGCGTCGGCTCATGGCGCCGCTGTTCCAGCCGAACGCCATCGCGCGCTACGCGCGCCAGATGCACGAGGTGGCGACGCGCGTGCTCTCGGAGCTGCGCGACGGCCAGCAGGTCGATCTGGCGCGCGAGACGACGCGCATCGCGATGGGCGTGGTCGGCAAGGCGCTCTTCGACGCCGACACGCTCACCGAGGCCGACGAGCTCGGCGCCGCGCTCACCACCGCCCTGCGCTTCGTCGACGACAACGCCGCCTCGAGTCGGCTCCTCGTCCACATCGCCGCGCTCGACCTGCTCGACGCCGTGCGCGGCCGCGTCCCCGCCCGCCTGCGCGACGCGCACGAGCGCCTCCGCGCCGCGTTCGAGGAGCCGTTCGTCCTCGAGGGCGCGCGCTCGGGCGCGCACCGCGCGGCGATCGCGCGCCTCGATCGCAAGGTCATGGAGATGATCGCCGATCGCCGCCGCCACCCCGGCGAGCGCGACGATCTGCTCGCGCGGCTGCTCTCCGCCCGCGACGCCGAAGACGCGTCCTTCGCCGGCATGACCGACAAGCAGGTGCGCGACGAGGCGGTGACGCTGTTCATCGCGGGGCACGAGACCACCGCGACCTCGCTCGCGTGGTCGTTCTACCTGCTGGCGAGGCACCCTGGGTGGCGCGCGAAGGTGCAGGCGGAGGTCGACGCGCTGCCCCCCGGGCCGATCGACTTCGCGCAGGCGGCGAGGCTCGACGTGACGCTGCGGGTCTTCAAGGAGGCGATGCGCATCTACCCGCCGGTCGAGGTCCTCGCGCGCCGCTCGCTCGAGCCGGTGACCATCGGCGACGTGCGGCTGCCCTCGCGCAGCATCCTCTTCGTCAGCCCATGGATCGTGCACCGCCACGCGCCGACGTGGCCCGATCCGGAGCGCTTCGATCCCGATCGCTTCCTCCCCGCGGCCGAGGCGGCGCGTCCGCGCAGCGCGTGGTTGCCGTTCGGCGCCGGACCGCGCGTGTGCATCGGCAACCACTTCGCCATGCTCGAGGGGCCGATCGTGCTCGCCACCCTGATGCGCGCGGCGCGCTTCGACATCGACGCCACGCGCACCATCGAGCCGGAGACCTTCGCCACGCTGCGGCCCAAGGGCGGAGTCCCGGCGGTGGTGCGGCTGCGCGCGCGTCCCGGCGACCTCGCCGAGACCGCATGACCGCGCCGGCCATCGGCGCGCGGTTCGTGGCTGCCGTCCCGAGCCGACGTTGCGATAGCATGGTGTCCATGCGCAGGTTGATCGCCGCCGTCGCGCTCGTCGCGTGCTCCTCGCCGGAGGCCGATCCGGCGCCGACGCGCCCCGCGGGTTGGCACGTGGCGCGCGGGTTCGTGCGCGATCCCGACGGGCGCGCGGTGATCCTCCGCGGCGTGAACGTCGGGCGGAAGACCGCGCCCTACCTCGACTTCCACGGCCCCGACGACTTCCGGCGCATCTCGCAGACGTGGGGCATGAACGCGGTCCGCTTCCTCGTCTTCTGGACGGCGATCGAGCCGACCAAGGGCGTCTACGACCGCGCGTACCTCGAGAAGGTCGCCGAGCGCATGCGTTGGGCGCGCGACGCGGGTCTGCTCGTGGTCGTCGACGCGCACCAGGATCTGTTCGGCGAGCCGTTCGGCGGCGACGGCGCGCCGCGCTGGGCGTGCGCCGAGGAGCACTACGAGAAGTACGTCCCGCGCACGCCGTGGTTCCTCGGCTACACCGATCCGCACCTGCAGGCGTGCGTCGACGGCTTCTGGGCCTCGACCGCGCTGCAGGACTCGCTCGCCGGCGCCCTCGTCGAGGTGGCCAAGACGCTCCGTGACAACGAGGCGGTCATCGGCTTCGAGCCGATGAACGAGCCGCACTGGGGCAGCGGCGCGATCTCGGCGTTCGAGGAGACGAAGCTGCAGCCGTTCTACGAGCGCATCGTGCCGAAGGTGCGCGCGGCCGCGCCGCACTGGCTCGCGTTCCTCGAGCCGGGCGCCAACCGCAACCTCGGCATCCCCACGCGCCTCCAGCCGCTCCCGTTCCCCAACGTGGTGTACGCGCCGCACTCGTACGACGGCGCCGCGGAGTCCGGCGACGGGTTCAACCCCGCCGCGCAGGAGGTGCTCGCGTCGAACGTGGCCGCGCTGCGCCCCGAGGCCGACGCGCTCGGCGCCGCGCTGTGGATCGGCGAGTACGGCGGCGACACGAGCAAGCCGGGCATCGGCGCATACATGGACGGCGAGTACGACGGCACAGGGCGCGTCGCCGGCGGGCAGATGTACTGGATCGACGGCCGCGACGGCGGCTACGCCACGCACGAGGCCGACGGCTCCGAGAAGCCGGTGCTGCTCGACGCGATCGTGCGGCCCTACCCGATGCGCGTCGCCGGCGATCCCGTGCGCTGGACGCACGACCGCGTCGGGGGCGTCTTCACGTTCGTCTACCGGCCCGATCGCTCGCTGCCCGCGCCGACCGAGATCTCCTTGCCGGCGCGCGCGTTCCCTTCGCCGCCGAAGGTCGACTGCGGCGGGTGCACCTTCGAGCTCGAAGGCAACCGGCTGCGCATCACGAAGCCGGCGGCAGGCGAAGAGGTCACGGTGACGGTGCGGCGGTGACGGCGCTGGCTCCGGACACTCTGTGATTTCCCCCCCGGCCTTCAGGCCCTCCCTCACCGAAATCGCGGCACGATCGGCGTGAGCAGCTCGATCGCGTCCTGCGCGAGGCGGGCGAGATCCACGTCTCCGTCGCGATCGGCCCACTCGTCGAGCGCCACGCGCACCACGCCGACCATCGCCGCCGCGGTCATCCGCGCGCGCCGTTGATCGGCGGCGGTGCGGCGGCTGTGCGCGACGAGGTGCTCGGCGATGATCGACTCGAACGCGCGATCGACCTCGAGATCGCCGGCGAGCAGGGTGGGCGCGGCCCTGGTCAGCGCGCGCTCCTGGAGGATCTGCGTGCGGCGCGCCATGTAGTCGTCGGCGAGCGCGAGCAAGGCGCCCCGCAGCGCGTCGAACGGCGCGGCGTCGCCCGACGCGGCGAGCCGCTCGCGGAAGAGCGCGAGCTGCTCGTCGCGACGCGCGAAGACGACCGCCTCCTTGGTCGGGAAGTAGCGGAAGAACGTGCGCCGCGAGACGTCGGCGGCGGCGGCGATCTCGTCGACGGTGACCGCGTCGAACCCCCTCGCGAGGAACAGCGCCGTCGCCGCGTCGACCAGCGCGGCGCGGACCCTGACCTTCTTGCGGTCGCGGAGCCCGAGCTCGATCTCGGGCGCCGCGCGGTCATGGGTGGTCATGCCGATCGCGGCGTGAACATGTGGCCCATGAAGGCGACCAGGAGCCGCTCGCGGGTCTTGGGCGGCAGCTCGTTGAGCAGCGCGTTGGTCTCGGCCATCTTGCCGGGCAGCTCGCCGCCGGGGCCGGCGCCGAGCGCGGCGACGAGGTTGCCGAGCCCCTCGCCGGTGGTGTCGGCCTCGATCGTCGCGGCGAGCATCTGCGCCATCTCGACCGGCGGCTTGGGCCCGCCGCCCGCCGCGCGCACCGCCTCGACCGCCGCGCGCAGCGCCTCGAGCATCGCCGCGGTGTGCTGCACGTTCGACGGGTTGATCGAGACGTGGATGTTCTCCTTCGAGGGGCCGTGTTTCAGCTGCGCCTGCACGTGGAAGCCGCGCGCCTTCATCTCGTCGGCGATCGCGAACACCGACAGCTCGTCGGAGGTGAAGGCGACGAGGCTCATCTCCGGATCGCCCATCACCTGCAGGCCGGGGATCGCGTTCACGCCGGCGACGATCGCGTTCTTCGCCTCGAGCAAGCCGCGCGCGTAGCGCAGGTACCCCTCGTCGCCCACGAACTGCAGCACCGCCCACGCCGCGGCCATCGGCCCGCCGGACTTCGAGCTCTGGATGGTGTTGTTGATCATCGTGTAGCCGGTCCAGTCCGAGCACGCGAAGATCTGGTGCCGACGCAGCGCCTCGTTCGCGTAGAGGACGATCGACGCGCCCTTCGGGGTCAGGCCGTACTTGTGCAGGTCCATCGACATGGACGTCACGCCGGGCACGCGGAAATCGAAGTCGGGCACCGCCGCGCCGAGGCGGCGGAAGTAGGGCAGGAGGAAGCCGCCCATGCAACCGTCGACGTGGCAGAGCACGCCGTGCTCGCGCGCGAGCGCCGCGATCTCGCGGACCGGGTCGATGACGCCGTGGGCGTAGGAGCTCGCCGACGCGACGACGAGCATCGTGCGCTCGTTCAGCTTGCCGCGCATGTCGGCGACGTCGGCGCGGAAGGTCTCCGGATCGACGGCGGTGATCACCGCCTTCACGCCGAGGTAGTGCGCCGCCTTGTGGAACGCGGCGTGCGCCGTGATCGGCACGAGCATCTCGGGGCGCTCGACGTCCGGGTGCTTTTCGCGGAAGGCGTCGCGCGCGGTCTTGACCGCGAGCATGATCGACTCGGTGCCGCCGCTGGTGAAGTTGCCGACGACGTGCTCGTCGCCGCCGAGGTGCCGCCGCGCGAGATCGACCAGGTCGTTCTCGAAGCGGAGGAGGCTCGGGAAGGTCGTCGGGTCGAGGCCGTTCTCGGTGAGGTAGGCCATGTACGCCTTCTTGCCGACCTCCTCGACCTCCGCGCCGCCGTCGAACACGTAGGCGTAGAGCTTCCCTTCGCGCCACGGCACGTCGTTCGCGCGCGCCTGCTCGACGGCGGCGAGCACGGCTTCCTTCGACAGCGACTTGGAGTGGATGTGCATCGGCGGCGCCTCACGGTGCTTCGCGGCCTTCGCCGCGGGGGTTGATCCGCGGCGGTCGCCGCGAGGGAGAGCCGCACTCTACGAAACTGGCACTCGGTGTCAACTGGCTCTTGGTGTCGCTTCGAGAAACGCCTCGGCTTCGCCTGCGGCGGCACCAAGCCCGCCGACGCGCCGCTCACTCCCGCCTCCAGCCCCAGCGCCACCGCCGAAGCCGCCGCCACCACGGCGCCCGAGAAGGCGAGCGCCGACGCCGCGCCTGCCGCAAGCAGCGTCGCGACCGCCGCCAGCAGCGCCGCCCCCGCGACCGCGGTCAAGCCGTGGAAGGAGAAGGGCCGCGACGACAAGCTCGCGATCATGAAGACGGTCGTCATGCCGAAGATGAAGGCCGAGTTCCAGGCGTTCGACGCCAAGGAGTTCAAGGACTTCACCTGCAAGACGTGCCACGGCGAGGCCGCCAAGGAGGGCAAGTTCGAGATGCCCAACCCGAAGCTGCCGAAGCTGAACGCGAAGGACTCCTTCAAGGCGCACCAGAAGAAGCACGCCAAGATGCTCGAGTTCATGATGCAGAAGGTGGTGCCGGCGATGTCCGAGGCGATGGGCGTGAAGCCGTTCGATCCGGCGACGAAAGAGGGCTTCGGCTGCGGCGGCTGTCACCTGATGGAGCACTGAGGCCTGAACCCCCCCCCGGCCTGAAGGCTCATCATCCGGCGGAAGCGCTCCGTCCCGGCGATCAAGTTGCCGTGAGGAAATAACTCGTGATTCCGCGTGTTTTCGCCGCGCGGATTTTCTGGCAGCTCGTGCGCGATGGAGTCGATCGAGCAGGAGTGGGCGACGGCATCGTTGGGGGACGAGCGTCGGAGGGGGCGGGCCCAGGTGATC